>NZ_JBSHHW010000001.1:0-616110 GCF_053618655.1 Pseudorhizobium sp. NPDC055634
CGAAATCTCTTTCCACGGCATCAACACCTCCCGCAAAACGGAAAGTGTTACCCATGTATCCGGTACGTTTCGTCACCTATCTCTCAGGTCGGGCATCGAAGCCTAGCTCTTATTTGCAGTGGTTTTGAAAGCCATAGGAAGCCGCCCGAATTCGAAACCCGTACTATTAGGCGAATTGGCGTCTGGTTTCCCGCACCCCATATGACGCAAGCCCGCCACATAAGCCTGAGACAATGTTCTCCATGCAAAGAATACGTTACGACAGATCTCGTTTGTGGTTTTATGGGCGCTTGCAGGAAGGAATAGCATCATGAATGAACCGCTCAGGATCCTTATCGAAGCAGCGAAGAGAGCACCGCAGACGAAAGGCGATCTGGAGGTTCAGCGTCGCAGCTTTGCCTACGGGAACACTCATTTTGAGAATAACAAAATTACCCGCGAAATGGTGGACCGGATTGCTGATGAAATGCCTTACGGTACCGATGCCAAGGGCGAGCGCTCCAAATGAGCGAAGAAGATCGTCGTCATAGCGTAGCGAGTGAAGCCTACCTAATTGACGACGATCAGGCTCGTGCCGAAGCAGAGGCCCGCAACGGCCTCCTCCAGTTCGACCTCGCCAGCCACATGATCATGGAAGCTATTGAGCGGGGCGATGATTGGAAACTTCGCCCCTCGGCCATACTCGCGCTTCACCGCGCCGCGCTCCAGGGCATCAGTGGCTACGCCGGAAATTTTCGCCCCGCTGGTGTCTCTATAGAAGGCAGCGCGCACAGGCCCGTCGAGGCCTTCATGGTGCCGGAACTTATTGAAGACCTTTGCGACTATGTGAATAGCAAGTGGGCGGAAAAGAATGCCATCCACCTCGCATCGTATATCATGTGGCGACTAAACTGGATTCATCCTTTCATTGACGGGAATGGGCGCACATCTCGGATGGTCTCTTACGTCGTTCTATCCGTGAAACTGGGTCTCCTATTGCCGGGCCGAAATACAATCCCAGACCAAATCGTAGATAATAGACGGCCATATTTCGACGCGCTCGAGCACGCCGACCGTGCGGACGCGGAAGGAAGACTCGACCTCTCAGGAATGGAGGCCCTTCTGGAGTCCACACTCGCCGTCCAACTCGCAAGTGTCATGGAGACGGCAACGGGCAAACGATACCTGGGCAGCGAGGCATCAGCGGACTAGCATGCTCATTCGACGTTTGGTCCACCCAGGCCAGCGGTGAGTGCCGACGATGACTGAGCAGGCCCTTGACCGCCGTCGACATGCTCCTGCACGGGAAATCCAAAATTCGGCGCTATGACACGCCTAACACACCCACTCCCCCACCCCGGCCCTACGGCCTTTCGCCCCCTTGCGGGTCGAGGAAGGTGATCAGCAGTGCGACCTGGCCGTCCCTGACGACGATGATGTCCATTCCGGTTACGCGGGACGGATTCTCGGGCGGGCCGAATGCCCAGGTGATGCGGCCGCCGCCCGGCACCGCCTGCGGCTCGCTCGTCAGGCGGAAGCGGTATCCGGCCAGTCGCGCATGCAGGTTCACCACCGCCGCCTCGATGTCGGCCCGGCCGCGGTGAGGCCCGGTCTGGTCGATGAAGTCGGCATCCTCCGCGAAGACGCGCTCGATCGCGCCGGCCCGCCTTTCGGCATCGTGTTCGTCGAACACGTCGAGCACCAGCGCGCGCAGCAGCGTTCTGATCGCGTCTTCCGACGCAACGCCGCTCATGGCCGCACCGGGGAATGGAAGGGGGCAGAATGCAAGGGGTTCGTCGAGGTCATGCGCGTGATCCCTCACCGGGCTCGCCGTGCCGAAAACGCCCGTTCGATGAAACTGGATCTCGCGTCGTTAAAGTCCAGTCGCCCAGTCAAGTGCAAGACCGGACCCCGCGGCCGGCTCACGAAGGGTAGCGGCCCTGGCCGGAGAGCATGCGGGTGATGGTGGTGACGATGCCGTCGGTGTCGTAGGGCTTGCTGAAGAAGCAGCTTTCCGTCGGGATCTCGTCCGGGGAGACTCGCCGGTATCCGGAGGTTACGATGATCTTGAGGGGCGGCCAGCGGTCGCGGATATAGGCGGCGAGCATGATCCCGTCCATGTCGCCGGGCATGTCGACGTCGGTGAAGACGAGGCGGATATCCGCATGGCGGGTGAGGATCTCGATTGCCTCGGAGGCGTTGCCGGCCTCATGGACATGGAAGCCCGCGTCAGTGAGTGTATCGACGATATCGAAACGCAGGATGGGCTCGTCTTCCACGACAAGCACGGGAATACGTGAAGGCATTTCGAAGCGGTCCCCTCTGATGCGATCGAGGCCGGGATGACACCCCTCTCCTGGCTGAAACCGCCTGCTCGGTCTTACGTTCCTCGCCACAGGCGAAAAATCGCCCCCGCCCCGCCGGAACCAGGCACGCCGGGATGCTGTTGTCTTGCGAAAAGGAGACCCGGATGAACATGGACAGAGAGATGCAGGACAGCAAGGTACGGGACGGGCAGGTCGAGGACGGTCAGGCGCAGGACGCCGTCGAGGAACGCGAACCGGCCCGCACCGACGGGACCGGCAAGAACCCAGAGGGGCCGCATGCCCGAAAGGACCTGACGGTCACGACGAAGACGCCGGGCACCGGCTCGCTTCCCGACGACGCGGCCCGCGAGGCGGATGTCGGCCCCGACTGACTGCGACGCCCTGGCGCTTGCCGGACCGCCGTCCAGCGGCTAGACCGACCAGGACCACGGGCGGACGGACGGGAGCCGGAATGGCGGGCGAGACTATCACGCTTTACGAGGCGATCGGCGGCGACGCGACGGTCCGCTCGCTGACGCGCCGCTTCTACGAACTGATGGATACGCTGCCGGAGGCGGCGCGCTGCCGCGCCGTCCACCCGCCGAACCTCGTCGGCAGCGAGGCCAAGCTCTACGACTATCTCACCGGCTATCTCGGCGGCCCGCCCGTCTATGTCGAGAAGCACGGCCATCCGCGCCTGCGGTCGCGGCATTTCGGGGCGGCGATCGGCCCGCGGGAGACCGCCGAATGGCTCCTCTGCTTCCGCCGCGCGCTCGACGAGACGGTCGACAACCCGAAGCTCCGCGACATCATCTGGCCGCCCATCGAGCGGCTTGCATACCACATGCAGAACAGGGAATAGCGCCTTGGAAAGACTCGACAACCTGCGGCCCCTGATCCTCTTGCTGGCGGGGCTCTTCGGAGCCGCCGGCGTGGCGCTCGCGGCCGCCGCCAGCCACGGCGCCGATGCCCGCCTGCTCGGCACGGCCTCCACCATGTGCCTCATCCATGCCCCCGCCCTCGTCGCGCTTTATGCCGGATACCGGATGATGCGGACCGCAACGCTCGCGGCGCTGGTGATCGCGCTCGGCACGCTGCTCTTCTCCGGCGACCTCCTCTCCCGCCACTTCCTCGGCACCGGCCTCTTCCCCATGGCCACCCCGACCGGCGGCACGACCATGATGCTCGGCTGGCTGATCGTCGCCGCGGGCGCCTTCTTCGGGCGGAGAGAGTAGCGGCTTTCCGGGGCCGTCGTCCCTCTTTACGCAACTCCTCCCTCTTCGCCCCTCACCTCCTCGCCCTTTCTGCCCCTCACCCTTTCTGCCCCTCACCCTGGCCCTCTCCCCGCCTGCGGGGAGAGGGAACACCTCGGCGGGCCCCTCCTCCCCGGCATGAGGGAGGATCGGTCGGCATGGGAGATCATCCGCGCCTCGTGGAAGACCATCGCTCACGCCGGACGCCACGGTACGCCCCTCGCGTCCTTCTCCACGCTCGCGGGGAGAAGGTGCCGGCAGGCGGATGAGGGGCGGAGCGTTCCAGCTTCCACGAGAGAGCGCCCGACATCTCCCGGGAACCATCCCTGACGCCGGACGCCACGGTGCGCCCCTCGCGTCCTTCTCCCCGCCCGCGGGGAGAAGGTGCCGGCAGGCGGATGAGGGGCGGAGCGTTCCAGCTTCCACGAGAGCGCCCAATATGTCCCGGGAACCATCGCTCACGCCGGACGCGACGGTGCGGCCTTCGTGTCCTTCTCCCCGCTCGCGGGGAGAAGGTGCCGGCAGGCGGATGAGGGGCGGAACGTTGAAATGCCGGAGACAGCCCGCGGCTAACGCCGAAAGGCGAGGATCCGGGCCGAGGGATGCGATGCGGGGTGCGGGCCAGCATCCGGAGAAGCACCCTGGCCAGCATCCGGGGAAGCACCCGGCGATGCATCCGGGAAGGCGCTGCGCCGGGTGGCGGGGAAGTTCACGACATTGGTCATGTCCGGCGCCGGCGCATCCTGCGTCAGGAGGGCATAGAGCTCCGGCACCAGGCCGTCGCCATTCTGTTCGGCAAGCTTGTGGAGGCCGATGAACAGGCTGGCCTCAGGACGTTCGTCTCTCATCATTGCGTTCCTTCATGGTCTGCAGCGCACGTTCCAGGCTCGACTTCGAGCCGTTGCGCAGCGGGATGAAGGTCTTTCCGAACTTCTTGCATCCGGTCTTCACCCGCAGACACGCGTCGTGGCTGATACAGTCGATGGGGCAGAAGACGCAGTCGACCGACGGCAGGACCGTGTCGATGCGCGAGACCGCTTCCCTCAGCCCACCGTCGTGATGGATCAGTTCGGCGCCGTGCTTGCTGGCGATCTGCCGCAGATGGGCGACCTGGCAGTCGCGGCCGCCGACATAGAGGAAGCTGCGCACGTCGAGGACGGCCTGATCCTGCGGAGCGCGGCTGATCCCGTCCCTGGCACCCTCTCTGGCGCCCTCTGCACCGGCGTTGCCGCCCTTCCGCTTCTGCTTCTTCGCCATGTCCGCATCCCTCTCGAATCCAAGGCCGAAGCCTCTCCACGGCGCGAACCATATGTAACTTGACTAATCGAGTAAAGATTAAAGTTGATCATTACGATCATGTTTAAACGGGCCGGATTTGCTCCAATTTTTTACCGTTTGATAAATTTTCGGGCTGTGCTAGCCTGTGCCCAATAGTTGTCCATAAAAGCCATAAAAGAGGGAACTCGGATGGAACGACTGGGAAGCGGGATACAGGCTGGCCGCCTGTCTCCTGGCGAATACGCATCCAATTTTTCCGATCTTCACCCGCGCCTCGATCGCCATGAGGCGCTGGTCGCATCCGACCGGTGCTATTTCTGCTACGACGCGCCGTGCATGACGGCCTGTCCCACCGCCATCGACATCCCGCTCTTCATCCGCCAGATCTCGACCGGCAATCCCCTCGGCTCCGCCAAGACCATCTTCGACCAGAACATCCTCGGCGGCATGTGCGCCCGCGTCTGTCCCACCGAGACGCTGTGCGAGCAGGCTTGCGTGCGCAACACCGCGGAGGACCGCCCGGTCGAAATCGGCAAGCTGCAGCGCTACGCGACCGACATCGCCATGGAGGCGGACCGGCAGTTCTATGCGCGCGCGGCCTCCACCGGACGACGGGTGGCCGTGGTCGGCGCGGGGCCCGCGGGCCTTGCCTGCGCCCACCGGCTCGCCATGCACGGCCACGATGTCGTCGTCCTCGACGCCCGCGAAAAGGCCGGCGGCCTCAACGAGTACGGGATCGCCACCTACAAGGCGACCGACGACTTCGCGCAGCGCGAGGTCGACTACATCACCGCGATCGGCGGCATCGAGATCCGCACCGGCCAGATGCTGGGCCGCGACTTCACGCTCGCCGACCTCACCGGCAGCTTCGACGCGGTCTTCCTCGGCATGGGCCTCGCCGGCGTCAACGGCCTCGGCATCGAGGGCGAGGACCTTGCCGGCGTCGAGGACGCGGTCGATTTCATCGCCGCCCTTCGCCAGGCGGTCGACAAGGCCGACATCCCGATCGGCCGCCGGGTCGTCGTGCTGGGCGGCGGCATGACGGCGATCGACGCGGCGATCCAGGCCAAGCTTCTCGGCGCCGAGGAAGTGACGATCTGCTACCGCCGCGGCAAGGAGAACATGAACGCCTCCGGCTACGAGCAGGACCTCGCCACCGCAAACGGCGTCATCATCCGCCACTGGCTGGCCCCGAAGCGCATCCTCGGAAAGGAAGGCAAGGTGGCCGGCATCGAGGTGGAATACACCGCCGTCCGCGACGGCAAGCTGGTCGGCACCGGGGAGACGGGCGTCATCGCCGCCGACCAGGTGATGAAGGCGATCGGCCAGAGCTTCGTCGGCAGCGGGCTCGGCCCGCTCGCGATGGAAGGCGGTAAGATCGCCGTGGATCTCGAGGGCCGCACCTCGATCGACGGCGTCTGGGCCGGCGGCGATTGCGTCGGCACCGGCCAGGACCTGACCGTCTCGGCGGCCGCCCAGGGCCGCGACGCAGCCGAAGACATCAACCGCATCCTGATGGCCGGCGCCCGTCCGGCCACCGCCGTCGCCTGAAGGGGAGGACGTTACCCATGGCAGACATCCGCAACAATTTCGTCGGCATCAGGTCCCCCAACCCCTTCTGGCTGGCCTCGGCCCCGCCGACCGACAAGGCCTACAACGTCGAGCGCGCCTTCAAGGCGGGCTGGGGCGGCGTCGTCTGGAAGACGCTCGGCGCCGAGGGCCCGCCCATCGTCAACGTCAACGGCCCGCGCTACGGCGCGATCTGGGGCGCCGACCGTCGCCTCCTCGGGCTTAACAACATCGAACTGATCACCGATCGCGACCTCTACGTGAACCTGCGCGAGATGAAGGAGGTCAAGAAGAACTGGCCGGACCGGGCGATCATCGCCTCCATTATGGTGCCCTGCGAGGAGGAGGCCTGGAAGGCGATCCTGCCGCTCGTCGAGGAGACCGAGGTGGACGGCATCGAGCTCAACTTCGGCTGTCCGCACGGCATGTCGGAGCGCGGCATGGGCTCCGCCGTCGGCCAGGTGCCGGAGTATATCGAGATGGTGGTGCGCTGGTGCAAGCAGTACACCCGCATGCCGGTGATCACCAAGCTGACGCCGAACATCACCGACATCCGCTACCCCGCCCGTGCGGCGAAGGCAGGCGGAACGGATGCCGTGTCGCTGATCAACACCATTTCCTCGATCGTCTCCGTCGACCTCGACAGCTTCGCCCCCGTGCCGACCATCGACGGACGCGGCAGCCATGGCGGCTATTGCGGCCCGGCGGTCAAGCCGATCGCCCTCAACATGGTGGCCGAGATCGCCCGGGATCCGGAGACGGCAGGCCTGCCGATCTCCGGCATCGGCGGGGTGACCACCTGGCGCGACGCCGCCGAGTTCCTGGCGCTCGGCGCCGGCAATGTTCAGGTCTGCACGGCGGCGATGACCTACGGCTTCAAGATCGTGGAGGAGATGATCACCGGCCTTTCCGACTGGATGGATGCCAAGGGCCACCGCACCCTCGACGATATCTGCGGGCGCGCCGTGAACAACGTCACCGACTGGCGCTATCTCAACCTCAACTATGTCGCCAAGGCCCATATCGACCAGGACCTCTGCATCAAGTGCGGCCGCTGTCACATCGCCTGCGAGGACACGTCCCATCAGGCGATCACCTCGCAGGTCGACGGCATCCGCCGCTTCGAGGTGATGGAGGACGAGTGCGTCGGCTGCAACCTCTGCGTCAACGTCTGTCCCGTCGAGGACTGCATCACCCTGCAGCCGCTGGCCGCCGGCGAGATCGACCAGCGCACCGGCAAGGTGGTGGAGCCCACCTATGCCAACTGGACCATGCATCCCAACAACCCGATGGCCGCGCCGGTGGCCGCCGAATAGAAGCCCGGCCGAAGGGAGAGGCACCGGGGAGATCGCAGCCGCCTCTTCGGAAGCTTCGGCCAGCCCGACACGACAATCGCCGGAACGAGGGCCCGCAGCAACGCTTCGGGCCCTTTGCGTCGAGGGCTTGGCCCAGGTCGCCGGAACAAACCTCCCCTCCTCCACATTGCCACGAGGTCTGCCCACAGGAGAGCCATCGTGATCAGCGACCTCTGGTACAAGAACGCCGTCATCTATTGCCTGTCGGTGGAGACCTTCATGGATTCCAACGGCGACGGCGTCGGGGATTTCGAGGGCCTGTCGCGACGGCTGGACTATCTGGCGGGGCTTGGCGTCAACGCGATCTGGCTGATGCCCTTCCAGGTCTCGCCGGGAAAGGACGACGGCTATGACGTCGCCGACTACTACAATGTCGACCCCCGCTACGGGACGCTCGGCGATTTCGTCGACTTCACCCATGGCTGCAAGCAGCGCGGCATCCGCGTGCTGATCGACCTCGTCGTCAACCACACGTCCGACCAGCATCCCTGGTTCCAGTCGGCCCGCAGCGATCCGGCCTCCCCCTATCGCGACTGGTACGTCTGGTCGAAGAAGAAGCCTGCGAACGCGGACCAGGGCATGGTGTTCCCCGGCGTCCAGGAAAGCACCTGGACCCGCGACGAGAAGGCCGGCGAATACTATTTCCACCGGTTCTACAAGTTCCAGCCGGACCTCAACACCGCCAATCCGCACGTGCAGGCGGAGATCCTGAAGATCATGGGTTTCTGGATCCAGCTCGGCGTCAACGGCTTCCGCATGGACGCGGTCCCCTTCGTGATCGCCGAGAAAGGCGCGCATGTCAGGAAGCCGAAGGAGCAGTTCGACATGCTGCGCACCTTCCGGGAATTCCTGCAGTGGCGGCAGGGGGATTCGATCATCCTCGGCGAGGCCAACATCCTCCCGCAGGAAAACCTGCATTACTTCGGCGATGACGGCGACCGCATCCACATGATGTTCAACTTTCCGGTCAACCAGACGCTGTTCTACGCGCTCGCGAGCGGCGATACGCGTCCCATGGTGGACGCGCTGGAGAAGACGCGCGAGAAGCCGCACACCGCCCAGTTCGGCATGTTCCTGCGCAACCACGACGAACTGGATCTCGGTCGGCTGAGCGAGGAACAGCGGCAGGCGGTCTTTTCCGCCTTCGGGCCGGAGCAGCACATGCAGCTCTACGGACGCGGCATCCGCCGGCGGCTTGCCCCGATGCTCGGCGGCGACCAGCGAAGGCTGGAACTCGCCTACAGCCTGATGTTCTCGCTGCCGGGCACGCCGGTGATCCGCTACGGCGACGAGATCGGCATGGGCGACGATCTGGACCTGCCGGAACGCAATTGCGCCCGCACGCCGATGCAGTGGTCGGACGAGCCGCAGGGCGGTTTCACCAAGAGCGACAAACCTGTCCTGCCGGTGATTTCCAAGGGCCCGTTCGCCTACGAACACATCAACGTCGCCGAGCAGCGGCGCGAGCCGGGTTCGCTCCTCAACTGGATGGAGCGGCTGATCCGCATGCGCAAGGAGGCGCCGGAAATCGGCTGGGGCGACTATGCCATCCTCGACACCGGCGATCCCGGCGTGCTGGCGATGCGCTACGACTGGCGCAACAATTCCGTGCTGGTCGTCCACAACCTGAGGCCGGAACCGTTGGAGGTCCATCTCGACCCCCACTGCGGCGAGCAGGGCAAGCTGCTGATCGACATCGCCGCCGGCGAAAGCAGCCAGGCCGACGGCAAGGGCCGCCACCGGCTGCTTCTGGATGCCCATGCCTACCGGTGGTTCCGGGTCGGCGGGCTCGACTACCTGCTCCGACGCACGGACCTCTGACGGAAAGCTCCGGTCACGGCCGCTTCGGGCGCAGCCCTTCGAAGAACAGCTGTTCGAGGAAGCGCGCCGCATCCTCGAAGCGTCCCTCCCCGGCGCGGCTTTCGCCGAGCACGGCCCGCACCTGTACGTCGAAATCGGCGTAATGCTGGGTCGTCGCCCAGATCGCGAAGATCAGGTGATAGGGATCGCAGCGAGCGATCTTGCCGTCCCTGATCCAGCTGCGGATCACCTCCGACTTCTCGTCGACCAGCGACCTCAGGGGGCCGGTCAGGTCGTCCTCGATATGGGGCGCCCCCTGCAGCATCTCGTTGGCGAAGAGCCGGCTCTCGCGCGGGAAATCCCGCGACATCTCGAGCTTCCGGCGGATGTAGGAGCGAATCTCCGATTCCGGATCGCCCTCGGCGTTCAACTCCTTCAGCGGCTCCAGCCAGGTAAAGAGCATGCTTTCTAGCAGCGTCCGGTAGATCGCCTCCTTGGTGCGGAAATAATAGAGAAGGTTGGGCTTCGACATGCCGGCGGCCTCGGCGATCTGGTCGATCGTGGAGCCCCTGAAGCCGCTCGATGAAAACACCTCCAGCGCCGCATCGAGGATCCGCTCCTCCTTCTCCTCCTGGATCCGCGTCCGCCGCTGTGTCTTCGCCGCCCTCGGTACCGCCATGCCCTCGCCTGCCCCCGCACTCGACCCGCCCGGCCGCTCCAGATGCCGTATCCGCAGTCACCATCCGATCGGCGGCAGGATTTGCGAATTTTCGTCTTGAGTGGCGGCGCGGAAATTGTATGTTTTTACCAACCGGTCAAATTATCAGCGACAAGTCCAACAAAGGCAATGCTGAGTTTTACTGTCGACGGGGCAGTAGAGTGAGAACCGGAGGGAACAGCATACGACCGCCGCGCGCGGTCCCGAAACAGGTGAGGACAGGCTGATGGTGGCAGCACCCGGCGAGAACCTGCGCATCAATGGCGACAGGCTGTGGGATTCGCTCATGGAAATGGCGAAGATCGGCCCCGGCATCGCCGGCGGCAACAATCGGCAGACGCTGACGGATGCGGACGCCGAGGGACGCAGGCTCTTCAAGGCATGGTGCGACGATGCCGGGCTGGCGATGGGCGTCGACCGGATGGGAACGATGTTCATGACCCGTCCGGGCACCGATCCCGACGCCCTGCCGGTCTATATCGGCTCGCACCTCGACACCCAGCCGACCGGCGGCAAGTATGACGGCGTCCTCGGCGTGCTGGCCGGCCTGGAGGTGGTGCGCACGCTGAACGACCTCGGCATCAGAACCAGGCACCCGATCGTGGTGACCAACTGGACCAACGAGGAAGGCGCCCGCTTCGCGCCCGCCATGCTCGCCTCCGGCGTCTTTGCCGGCGTCCACGACCTCGACTACGCCTATGCCCGCAAGGACCCCGATGGAAAGAACTTCGGCGACGAGCTGAAGCGGATAGGCTGGGTGGGCGAGGAAGAAGTCGGCGCCCGCCGGATGCATGCCTATTTCGAGTACCACATCGAACAGGGCCCGATCCTGGAGGCGGAGAACCGGCAGATCGGCGTCGTCACCCACTGCCAGGGCCTCTGGTGGCTGGAGTTCACGCTGACCGGCCGGGAAGCCCATACGGGCTCCACGCCGATGGACATGCGCGTCAATGCCGGGCTTGCCATGGCTCGCATCCTCGAAATGGTGCAGGACGTGGCGATGAGCGAGCAGCCGGGCGCCGTCGGCGGCGTCGGCCAGGTGTTCTTCTCGCCCAATTCCCGCAACGTCCTGCCCGGCAAGGTGGTCTTCACCGTCGACATCCGCACGCCGAGCCAGGAAAAGCTCGACCGGATGCGGGCGACGATCGAGAGCCGGGCAGCCGAGATCTGCGACAGGCTCGGCGTCGGCTGTTCGGTGGAGGCGGTCGGGCATTTCGATCCGGTGACCTTCGATCCGGTGCTGGTCGGCCGCGTCCGCGATGCGGCCGAAAGGCTCGGCTACAGCCACATGGACATCATTTCCGGAGCCGGTCACGACGCCTGCTGGGCCGCGAAAGTGGCGCCGGCGACGATGATCATGTGTCCCTGCGTCGGCGGGCTGTCACACAACGAGGCGGAAGACATCTCGAAAGAATGGGCCGCGGCCGGCGCCGACGTTCTGTTCCACGCCGTGCTGGAAACCGCCGAGATAGGAGACTAGGGCATGATACGCTGTCTGACGGCTCTTGCTCTGATGGCGGCATTCGCGGCCCCGGCTCTCGCCGCCCAGCCCTTCCGCGTCGGCGAGCGATGGGACTGGCAGCTCACCGAGCCGCTCGACCTCTCCCGCAAGGTTGCGGTTCTGGACCTGCATCCCGAACTGGTGAAGACCGCCGACATCGGCAAGCTGAAGGCGCGCGGGATCAGGACGATCTGCTACGTCAGCGTCGGAACGGTGGAGAAGACATCGCCGGACAGGCAGGCTTTTCCGAAGGCGGTCGTCGGCAAGGTCTACGGCGACTGGCCCGACGAGCGCTTCCTCGACATCCGCAGGCACGACGTCCTGCTGCCGATCATGAAGGCCCGCTTCCAGGTCTGCAAGGCCAAGGGCTTCGATGCGATCGAGCCCGACAACATGGATGTCCACGACAATGATTCCGGTTTCCCGCTCAAGGCGGCCGACACCCGGCGCTACGTCCTCGCGCTGGCCGGTATCGCCCACGGTCTCGGCCTTGCGATCGCGCAGAAGAACGTCCCGGAGATGACCGCCGACTTCGTTTCGACGCTCGATTTCGTGATCACCGAGAGTTGCTACCAGGACCGCTGGTGCGATCGCGTCAAGGCCTATCCGCAGCGCGGCAAGCCGGTCTTCGATGCGGAATACAGTGACCGCAGCATCGACTTCGCCGCCGCCTGCAAGGCCGCCGGGCGGGACCGCATCTCGATGATCCTCAAGGACCGGTACCTGACCAGGGCAGTGAAATTCTGCCCGGCGAACTGAAACCGACATGGATAGGGGAAGCATGGCATGACGAGCACAGTGATCAAGGGCGGAACCGTTGTCACCGCCGACCTGACCTACAGGGCCGACGTCAAGGTGGACGGCGGCAGGATCGTCGAGATCGGCCCCAACCTCTTCGGCGACGAGGTGCTGGACGCGACCGGTTGCTATGTCATGCCCGGCGGCATCGACCCGCATGTCCATCTCGAAATGCCGTTCATGGGCACCTATTCGGCCGACGACTTCGAAAGCGGCACGCGCGCGGCGCTCGCCGGCGGCACGACCATGGTCGTCGATTTCTGTCTTCCCGATCCGGGCCAGTCGCTGCTTGATGCGCTCAAGCGCTGGGACAACAAGTCGACCCGCGCCAATTGCGACTATTCCTTCCACATGTCGGTTACCTGGTGGGGAGAGCAGGTCTTCAACGAGATGAAGGCCGTCGTGCTCAACCACGGCATCAACACCTTCAAGCACTTCATGGCCTACAAGGGCGCGCTGATGGTGAACGACGACGAGATGTTCGCCTCGTTTTCGCGCTGCGCCGAACTCGGCGCCCTGCCGCTCGTGCATGCCGAAAACGGCGACGTGGTCGCGGCCATGCAGCAGAAGCTGATGGACGAAGGCAATGACGGGCCGGAGGCGCATGCCTATTCCCGCCCCGCCTCCGTCGAGGGCGAGGCCACCAACCGCGCCATCATCATCGCCGACATGGCGGGCGTGCCGCTCTATGTCGTCCATACGTCCTGCGAGCAGGCCCACGAGGCGATCCGCCGGGCGAGGCAGTCCGGCATGCGCGTCTATGGCGAGCCGCTGATCCAGCATCTGACCCTCGACGAGAGCGAGTATTTCGACAAGGACTGGGACCACGCCGCCCGCCGGGTGATGAGCCCGCCCTTCAGGAACAGGCAGCACCAGGATTCGCTCTGGGCAGGCCTCGCCTCCGGCTCGCTGCAGGTGGTGGCGACCGACCACTGCGCCTTCACCACCGACCAGAAGCGCAACGGCATCGGCGATTTCCGCAAGATCCCCAACGGCACGGGCGGCCTGGAGGATCGCCTGCCGATGCTGTGGACACACGGCGTCGCGACCGGCCGCATCACCATGAACGAGTTCGTGGCGGTGACCTCGACCAACATCGCCAAGATCCTCAACGTCTATCCGCGCAAGGGCGCGATCCTCGTCGGCGCGGATGCCGACATCGTCGTCTGGGACCCGAAGCGGTCGAAGACGATCTCGGCGAAATCCCAGCAGTCGGCGATCGACTACAATGTCTTCGAGGGCAAGCAGGTGACCGGCCTGCCGCGCTACACGCTGACGCGGGGCGTCGTCGCGATCGAGGAGGATACGGTGAGGACGCGGGAGGGCCACGGCAAGTTCGTCAAGCGCGAACCCTTCCAGGCGGTCAACCGGGCGCTCTCCACCTGGAAGGAACTGACGTCGCCGCGCAAGGTGGAGCGGACGGGCATTCCCCCGAGCGGGGTATGATGCGAATGGAGTTCACCGGCGCGCTGTCCGCCCCTCACCTGCCTGACACTGTCTCTCGCAGGACCGAAATCGGCGAAAACGCCGCCTCAGATCTCCACCAGCGCGTCCAGTTCGGGCAGGAGCACGACGCTCTCCTGCTCGTTGGGATCTGTCCGGGCGATGATCGCCGTGCAGGGCGTGTTGGAAAGGTTGGCCGGCAGGTGCGGCACGCCGGCGGGGATGTAGAAGAGTTCGCCCGCGTGAACGACGACATGGTGCTCGAGCCGGTCGCCGTACCAGGTATGCGCCGAGCCGGACAGCATGTAGATCGCCGTCTCGTGCGACTGGTGCAGGTGCGCCTTGGCGCGGGCGCCGGGCGGGATCGTCAGGAGGTGCATGCAGATGCCCTGCGACCCCACCGTCTCGGCAGCGATGCCCTCGAAGTAGCTGAGCCCCTGCTTGCCGTCATAGGTGGAGCCGGGCTTCACGATCCGGCAGGTGGGCTTCGATGACGCATCCATGGCTTTCCTCCCTGGGCCGGCTGCCGGTTTCATACGGCGCGCCCTCGCCGGCGATCATAGCACGCAGCCGCATTTTAGCATCCCCGCAACGTCCGACTGGCCCCGCCCCATGAATGCTTCGCATGTCTCCGTCGTCTCGGCCCGGAAACTCGGCCTGACCTTCCAGACCGGCGACGGGCCGGTGCACGCCCTGTCGGATGTCGACCTGGAGGTGGAAAAGGGCGATTTCGTCTCCTTCATCGGCCCTTCCGGCTGCGGCAAGACCACCTTCCTCAGGGTGATCGCCGACCTGGAGCGGAACACGGCCGGCGAGATCGCCGTCAACGGCATGACGCCGGAAGAGGCGCGCAAGGCGCGTTCCTACGGCTATGTCTTCCAGGCGCCGGCGCTCTATCCGTGGCGCACGATCGAGAAGAACATCGCCTTGCCGCTCGAGATCATGGGCTATGCGAGGGCCGAGCAGCAGGAGCGCATCCGCCGCACGCTCGATCTCGTCAACCTCTCCGGTTTCGGGAAGAAATATCCCTGGCAGCTGTCGGGCGGCATGCAGCAGCGCGCCTCGATTGCCCGCGCGCTCGCCTTCGACGCCGACCTGCTGCTGATGGACGAGCCTTTCGGAGCACTGGACGAGATCGTCCGCGACCACCTCAACGAGCAGCTCCTCAAGCTCTGGGCGGCGACGCAAAAGACCATCTGCTTCGTCACCCACTCCATTCCCGAGGCCGTCTACCTCTCCACCAAGATCGTCGTCATGTCGCCGCGTCCCGGGCGGGTGACCGACGTGATCCTGTCCCCCCTGCCCCGCGACCGTCCGCTGGAAATCCGCGAGACGCCGCAGTTCCTCGAAATCGCCCAGCGCGTGCGCGAGGGCCTGAGAGCGGGGCACAGCTATGAGGAATAGCGCCTGCCTTCTAAACACCCCTCCCCAACCCCTCCCCACAAGGGGGAGGAGCTCCTCACGTGGCTCCGGTGGCTGCCACGATCAGGCGTTGCTTCCTGCAGTGAAGGTTTGTTGCGGCAGGACGGCGCGGCAGGTTAAGCCCCTCCCCGTTGTGGGGAGGGGTTGGGGAGGGGGAGCTTGCTCGTCCAGCGGAGAGGAGCGTCGGATGCCCCATTCGAACATTGCACCCAGGACAAGAAGCAGAGCGAGAGAGCTAAGGCGGGAACTCACCAAAGCCGAAGCGGCGATGTGGAACATGCTTCGCGACCTTCGTCCCTATGGCGCCCGGTCCCGCTGGGAAACGCCGATCGGACCCTACATCGCCGACTTCGCCTGGCTCTCCGCACGTCTGGTGGTCGAGGTCGACGGCGACAGTCACGAGACGGACCCGGGCCGCCGGCGTGACGCGCGGCGGGACACCTTCCTCAGGAGCAATGGCTTCACCGTGCTCCGTTTCGAGAACGAACAGGTCCTTCGGGGACCGGATCCCGTGTTCGCTGCCGTCTGCGCGCATGCCGCCCCCTTCCTCAGGGGAATGCCGGCATGAGCGCCACTCCCCTGGCCTCCCGCATCGCCCCGGTCCTCACCATTGTCGCGATCATCGTCGCGCTCTGGTATGCGGGGGCGGTGTGGATGAATGCGCCGTTCCAGCGCGATCTCGACCGGCGGGGCAATGTCTCCTCGACGACCCCGGAATTCATCGCAAAGACGCTGTCGCAGCCGAAGCCCGTCGTGCCGGCGCCGCACCAGGTGGCCGCGAACGTGTTCGAGAACACCTTTCTGCGCAAGGTGACCAGCAATCGCAGCCTCGTCTACCACGCCTGGGTGACGCTTTCCTCGACGCTCGCCGGCTTCACATTCGGGACGCTCTTCGGCATCCTGATCGCGGTCGGCATCGTCCACGTGAAGGCGCTCGACCGAAGCCTCATGCCGTGGATCATCGCCTCGCAGACGGTGCCCATCTTGGCGATTGCGCCGATGGTCGTGGTGGTGCTGGCGGCGGTGAACGTCACGGGGCTCATCCCCAAGGCGCTGATTTCCACCTACCTCTCCTTCTTCCCCGTCGCCGTCGGCATGGTGAAGGGCCTGCGCTCTCCCGATCCCATCCAGCTCGACCTGATGCGCACCTACAGCGCCAGCCCGTGGCAGACCTTATGGAAGCTTCGCGTGCCGGCCTCCATGCCCTTCCTGTTCACCTCGATGAAGGTCGCGGTGGCGGCGAGCCTCGTCGGCGCGATCGTCGCCGAACTGCCGACGGGTGCGGCCGCCGGCATCGGCTCCAAGCTGCTGGCCGGTTCCTACTACAGCCAGACGATCGACATGTGGGCGGCGCTGATCGCAGGCTCCGTTCTTGCCGCCGCCCTCGTCACCATCGTCGGGATCGGCGCCCGGATCGTCGACCGGAGAATGGGGGTACGAACGGCATGAGCGCGTCCCTCCGCTCCTGGCAGGGCATCCTTGCCCTTCTCCTCTGTCTCACCGCCTTGCCCGGCCTGCCGCTCGTCCAGTCCGGCACAAGCAGCGGCACCACTGCGGTCGTCCTGCTGCTCGTCACCGCGGGCGCCGTCGCTTCCCTCCTGCGGCTTTCGCCGCTCGTAGCCGCACTCATCCTCCTCGTCACCGCGCATCTTGCCGCCTTCCTGCTGATCGGCGCCATTGCCGGCAACGAGGGCGAAGCAGGGACCTCGTTCTTCCTACTGATCGTCGCGAGCTGGCTGCTCGGATGGCGATGCATATCGCTGCTTTCCGAACTCCGCCCCGCGTCCCGGGCGGCGTCCGCGGTGCTTCGCCTGCTCATCCCGGCGATCTTCGGCGCCTGGGTGCTGATCCTCTGGGAGGCGGTCACCCGCGGCGCCGGCGTGCCCTTCATCCTCCTGCCTCCGCCCTCGGCGATCTGGGAGCGGATCGTGAACTCCGTGCCCATTCTCGCGGCCGACGTCCGCCAGACCATTCTGAAGGCGGTGCTGTTCGGCTACGTGGCGGGCTGCGCGGCGGGCTTCGTCGTCGCGGTCCTCGCCGACCGGATCGCCTTCCTGGGACGCGGCCTTTTGCCGATCGGCAACCTGATGTCGGCCCTGCCGATCATCGGCGTCGCGCCGATCATGGTGATGTGGTTCGGCTTCGACTGGCATTCCAAGGCGGCCGTCGTCATCGTCATGACCTTCTTCCCCATGCTGGTGAACACGGTCACGGGGCTTTCCGCCTCCGGGCCGATGGAGCGCGACCTGATGCGATCCTACGCCTCCGGCTACTGGCAGACCCTGGTCAAGCTGCGCCTTCCGGCGGCCATGCCCTTCATCTTCAACGCGCTGAAGATCAACTCGACCCTCGCCCTGATCGGCGCGATCGTCGCGGAATTCTTCGGCACGCCGATCGTCGGCATGGGGTTCAGGATTTCCACCGAGATCGGTCGAATGAACGTCGACATGGTCTGGGCGGAGATCGCGGTTGCCGCCGTCATCGGATCGGTCTTCTATGGTGTCGTGGCCCTCGCGGAGCGGGCGACGACGTTCTGGCATCCGTCGAGCCGTGGTGGCTAGACGTATCCGCCTTCCGCAACGACGGAGGCGGCAAAACCTCAGAGGGAAAGGATAAAAACAATGAGAAATATCCTTGTTGCATTGATGGCGAGCGCCATGTCGCTGGCGGCCGTCCAGGCGGCTGCGGCCGCCGATATCGTCCTGCAGCTTAAATGGGTCGCACAGTCGCAGTTCGCGGGCTATTACGTGGCCGAGGACAAGGGCTTCTACGACGAGGAAGGCCTCGACGTGGAGATCAAGGCCGGCGGCCCCGACATCGCCCCCGAACAGGTGATCGCCGGCGGCGGCGCCGACGTCATCGTCGCCTGGATGGGCGGCGCGCTGGTCGCCCGCGAAAAGGGCGTGCCGCTCGTCAACATCGCCCAGCCCTACCAGAAGTCCGGCCTGCAGCTGATCTGCCCGAAGGACGGCCCGATCGCAACCGAGGCCGATTTCAAGGGCCACACGCTCGGCGTCTGGTTCTTCGGCAACGAATATCCCTTCTTCGCCTGGATGAACAAGCTCGGGCTCTCGACCGAAGGCGGCCCGGAGGGCGTCACGGTGCTCAAGCAGAGCTTCGACGTGCAGCCGCTCGTCCAGAAGCAGGCCGACTGCATCTCCGTCATGACCTATAACGAGTACTGGCAGGCGATCGATGCCGGCTTCAAGCCGGAGGACCTGGTCGTCTTCAACTATACCGAGATGGGCAACGACCTCCTGGAGGACGGCCTCTACGTCCTCGAGGACAAGCTTGCCGACCCGGCCTTCAAGGAGAACATGGTGAAGTTCGTCCGCGCCTCCATGAAGGGCTGGAAATACGCCATGGAGAACCCCGAGGAAGCCGCCGGGATCGTCATGGACAACGGCGGCCAGGACGAGAACCACCAGACGCGCATGATGGGCGAGGTCGCCAAGCTGATCGGCGACGGCACCGGCAAGCTGGACCCCGCCGTCTACGAGCGCACCGCCAAGGCGCTTCTCGACCAGAAGATCATCACCAAGGAGCCGGACGGCGCCTTCACCACCGAGATCACCGACGCGGCCGCGCAGTAACGGTCCCGTTCAACTTGCCGGCACGGAGAACAACGCGCGGCCACCACCGCGCGTTGTTACGTAAACCATAACATAATGTAATGAGAACAATAAAAGAACATACTTGATTTGCATACCGCGTGCTCCTAGAAAAGTGAGCCGGTGAAACATCCATGCCTGCCTTGCAGGCGTTTGCCCCGGCACCAGTTTGTCGTTCCACCCCGACCGCCGGCGGTCGGGTATTTCCCGCGCGATGGCGGGGCCGATTGAACCCTGTTGCCCAACTGGATCCAGTACGCATGCTCCGCAAGTCTATTTTCCTGGCCTGTCTCCTCCCGGCCGCCCTTCTCGCCCTGCCGGCGCTCCCCGGCCTTGCGCAGGAAGATGCCGAGCCCGCCGCTGCGCAGGAGGCCAACCTGCCCTCCATCATCGTCACCGAGGCGGTGGAGCGGCCGTTGACGGACCGCGTGATCGCCACGGGAACGATCAGGGCCGTCCAGGAAGTCTATGTCCAGCCGCTCGTCGACGGGCTGTCGATCCGCTCGCTGGAGGCCGATGTCGGCGACGTGGTCGAGGCCGACCAGGTTCTTGCGACGCTGAACGACGACGCGCTGATCCTGCAGAAGAGCCAGCTGGAGGCGAACAAGGCGAAGGCGGAGGCCGGGCTTGCGCAGTACAAGGCGCAGGTCATCGAGGCGCAGGCGAATTTCGACGACGCGATCCGGCAGCGGGAACGCGCCACGCGGCTCGGCAAGACCGGCACCGGCTCGGTCGCCGAGGTCGAACGCGCGACGGCGGCGGCCGACGTTGCCGAGGCACGGCTCGAAGCCGCCAGGCAGTCGGTCTCGGTCGGCGAAGCGGACATCAAGGTCGTCGAAAGCCAGATCGCCGACATCGACCTGAAGCTCGCCCGCACCGGCGTGAAGGCACCCTTCGCAGGCATCGTCGCGGCGCGCAACGCGAAGGTCGGCGCGATCGCGAGCGGCGCAGGCGAACCCCTGTTCACCATCATCCGCGACGGCGCGCTGGAACTGGTCGCCGACCTTTCGGAAACGGACATCCAGAAGATAAAGCCCGGCCAGAAGGCCATGCTCAGCATCGCCGGCGGCAAGCGGGCCATCGAGGGCGAGGTGCGGCTGGTATCGCCGACAGTCGATCCCGTCAGCCGCCTCGGTTTCGTGCGCATCGCCGTCGACGCCAAAAGCGGCGCCCGTGCCGGTATGTATGGCAGCGCGCAGATCATCGTCGAGGAGACGACCGCCCTCACTTTGCCGCTGTCTGCGGTCACAACGGGACGCGAGGGCTCCTTCGCCCGCAAGGTGGAGGACAATGTCGTCAAGCAGGTGGAGATCGAGGTCGGCATCCAGGATGACGGCTTCGTGGAAATAGCGAGCGGCCTCAAGGCCGGCGACGTGGTGGTGGAGAAGGCCGGCGCCTTCGTGCGCGATGGCGACCGGATCAATCCGGTTCCCGCGCGGCAGACCGCGTCGAATTGATCGAGGACCAAAGATGAATTTCTCCGCCTGGTCGATCCGCAATCCGATTGCGCCGCTGCTCGGCTTTGCGCTGCTGCTCTTCCTCGGGCTGCAGTCCTTCTATTCCCTGCCGATCACCCGCTTCCCGAACATCGACGTTCCGGTCGTCTCGATCACCGTGGTCCAGAGCGGCGCCTCGCCGGCGGAACTAGAGATGCAGGTCACCAAGGAGGTCGAGGACGCCGTCGCCTCCATCAGCGGCGTGGACGAGATCCAGTCGACGGTCACCGACGGCCAGTCGCAGACCGTCGTCCTCTTCCGCATCGAGAAGCCGACCGACGAGGCCGTGCAGGATACCAAGGATGCGATCGACCGCATCCGCAGCGATCTGCCCGCAAGCGCCGAGGAGCCCGTCGTCTCCAAGATCGACGTCGAGGGCCAGGCGATCCAGACCTTCTCGGTAAGCTCGCCGAACATGACGCTCGAGGAACTCTCCTGGTTCGTGGACGACACGATCAAGCGGGAACTGCAGGGCCAGCCGGGCATCGGCCGGATCGACCGCTACGGCGGTTCCGACCGCGAAATCCGCGTGTCGCTCAACCCGGCCAAGCTGAATTCCTACGGCATTACCGCGGTCGAGGTGAATAGCCAGATCCGCGGCACCAACGTCGACCTGGGTTCCGGCCGTGGCCAGGTGGCCGGCAACGAGCAGACCATCCGCACCCTGGGCGACGCCCGGACCGTGCAGCAGCTCGCCGACACGACGATCGCGCTCACCAACGGCCGGTTCGTGAAGCTCTCCGAACTGGGCACGGTCACCGATACCTACGAGGAGCAGAAGTCGTTCTCGCGCTTCAACGGCTCGCCCTCCGTCACCTTCGCGGTCTTCCGTGCCAAGGGCGCCAGCGAGGTCTCCGTGGCCGAGACGGTGGCCGAGAGCCTGAAGACGGTTCGCGAGGCAAATCCCGACGTCAACATCGAGATGGTCGACGATTCCGTCTATTTCACCTACGGCAACTACGAGGCCGCGCTGCACACGCTGACGGAGGGCGCGATCCTCGCCGTCATCGTGGTGATGCTCTTCCTGCGCAACTGGCGCGCGACGGTGATTTCCGCGGTCGCCCTCCCCCTCTCGGCGATCCCCACCTTCTGGGTCATGGATCTCCTGGGCTTCTCGCTCAACCTCGTGAGCTTCCTGGCGCTGACGCTCGCCACCGGCATCCTCGTGGACGACGCGATCGTCGAGGTGGAAAACATCGCGCGGCACATCAAGATGGGCAAGACGCCCTATCGCGCAGCGCTCGATGCGGCCGACGAGATCGGCCTTGCCGTCATCGCCACCAGCTTCACCATCATCGCCGTCTTCGTGCCGGTCTCGTTCATGCCTGGCATTCCGGGCCAGTACTTCATCCAGTTCGGCCTGACGGTGGCCTTCTCCGTCTTCTTCTCACTGCTGGTGGCGCGTCTCATCACGCCGCTGATGGCGGCCTACTGGATGCGCGCCGAAGACGCGATGGAGGACCATCAGGACAATGACGGCCGGCTGATGAAGGCCTATACGCGGCTCGTCACCGGCACCACCACCAGATGGTACATGCGTTACGCGACGCTTCTCGGCGCGATCGCCTTCCTCATCGGTTCGGTGGCGCTGCTCAGCCAGGTTCCCGGCAGCTTCCTGCCGCCGGAGGACTCCTCGCGCATCGTCCTTTCCGTCGAACTGCCGCCGAATGCGGCGCTCGAGGAAACCGCCGCCTCCACCGACCTCATCTACGAGGCCGTGCGCGATCTCGACGGCGTCGAAAGCGTCTTCGTGCTCGGTGGCGCCTCCCCCAAGGGCGATCTGGAACTGCGCCGCGCGACGGTCCGCGTCATCCTGCAAAACATCGATCACTCGCTGCTGAAGACCCTCGTCAACAAGGGCCTCGGCTCCATTCCCGTCCTGGGCGACATCATCCCCAAGCTGCCCGACCACGGCCGTACCCGCCCGCAGTGGGAGGTCGAGCGGGAACTCTTCGAAAAGGTCCGCTCGATCCCGGACGTGCGGATTTCCAAGCTCAACGACCGCGCCGAGCGCGAACTCAGCTTCAACTTCCTGTCTTCCAGCGAAGCGGACCTGAACGAGGCGGTGAGCCTGCTGGAATCGCGGCTGCGCGCCTCGCCTATCCTCGCGAACGTCAGCTCGGAAGGCGCCCTGCCGCGGCCCGAACTGCAGATCCGCCCGCGCAAGGACGAGGCCGCCCGGCTCGGCATCACGCCGCAGCAGATCTCCGAGACGGTGCGCGTCGCGACCATCGGCGATATAGACGCGCAGCTTGCGAAGATGTCGATCGACGACCGGCAGATCCCGATCCGCGTCCAGGCATCGCTCGACCTGCGCCGCGACCTCGCCGCGATCCGGGCGCTGAAGATCAAGACGGCGACCGGCGAGACCGTGCCGCTCTACAGCGTCGCCGACATCGACTATGCGGAAGGCCCGAGCTCCATCAGGCGCAACGACCGCAGCCGCGTCGTCTCGATCGGATCCGACGTTCCGTTCGGGACGGCCCTCGACACCTCGACGGAGGAATTCAAGCGGATCGTCGACCAGACGGAGCTTCCGCCCACCGTGCGGCTTGCCGAAAGCGGCGACGCCAAGGTGCAGGCCGAGATGACGCAGAGTTTCGGCAATGCCATGCTGCTCGGCCTGTTGATGGTGCTCGTCGTGCTGATCCTGCTCTTCAAGGATGTCATCCAGCCCTTCACCATCCTCCTGTCGCTGCCGCTTGCCATCGGCGGCGTCGCGATGGCGCTGATCATCACCCAGAACTCGCTCTCCATGCCGGTGCTGATCGGCATCCTGATGCTGATGGGCATCGTGACCAAGAACGCCATCCTGCTCGTGGACTTCGCGATCGAGATGCGCCGCCACGGGATGGAGCGGGTCCATGCCATGGTCGAGGCCGGCCGAAAGCGCGCCCGGCCGATCATCATGACCTCGATCGCCATGTCGGCGGGCATGCTGCCCTCGGCGCTCGGCGTCGGCGAAGGCGGCTCGTTCCGCGCCCCGATGGCGATTGCCGTGATCGGCGGCATCATCGTCTCGACGGTACTGTCGCTGGTCGTGGTTCCCGCCTTCTTCCTGATCATGGACGACCTGTCGCTGCTGCTCGGCCGCATCTTCGGCGGTCTGTTCGGCAAGAAGGAGCACGAGGCCGCGGAACTGTCGACGGAAGAACTCAGCCGCCGTGCCCACGAGACAGCCTCCTCGATCGCGACGCTGGAGGAGCGCCTGACGTCGATCGAGAAGCAGAACGGCGCCAACGACGACAAGGCGTCCGGTGCCAATGTGATGCGGATGACGCCCTGGGCGGCGGAATAGGTCGAAACGACCGCAGGAGATCGTCGAGGCCGGGCCAGCGCCCGGCCTTTTCCGTTCGCGAGCAACTGCGTCCACATTTGATCGATGTCAAAGGTTTTCCCGCGGCAGTTGCTAGATATCTGTCAAGAGTTGGTCGAGCAACCGCGTCTAGCAATGGAAAAGCCCACGGTTTCAATGAACAAGAGCCTGAGAGTGAATAGCCGCGACAAGGCAATGCTGGTCAGGGCGCCGTTTCTGGCCGACCTGAACGGCGAAGCCCTGATCAAGATGCTGAACGCCGCATCGATCAGCAGCGTTCCGGCGCGCCATATCGTCTTTCGCGAAGGCATGCCCGCCGATCATTTCTACTGCGTGCTCTCGGGCTATGTCCGCCTCTACCGCCTGAACCGCGAGGGGCGCGAGGCCGATATCCGCATCTGCGGGCCGGGCGACACGTTCGCCGAATGCCTGATCTACGGCGACGAGATCTACCGCTTCCACGCCCAGGCCGCCGAGCACGCGACCCTCGCCCGCTTCGACATCCGCGTCGTCCGGCAGCTGGCGGAGCAGGAACCGGAGATCGCCCGGGCGATCATTTCCTGCCTGTCGCGGCACCTGCTGACGACCATGGACTGCGTCGCGAACGACCGCCTGCACACCGCGCCCCAGCGCGTGGCGGAATATCTGATGAAGGCCTGTCCCGTGGATGGCGGCCCGGCTTCCGTCCGCCTGCCGTTCCAGAAGAGCCTTCTTGCCGGAATGCTGGGCCTTGCGCCGGAAGCCCTGTCGCGCGCCTTTTCATCGCTCCGCCGCGCCGGCGTCACCGTCCGCGGCCGCATCATCCAGATCGGCGACGTGAAGGCGCTGCGCGACGTCTGACGTCGGCAGCGCCCTGTTCACAGCCCACCGTTTTCCTTGAGGAACCGGACCACGTGGTCGACGCCTTCGCCGCGCTTAAGGTCGGTGAAAAGGTGGGGCTTCGCCTCGCGCATCCGTGAGGCGTCGCGGTCCATGACATCGAGATCGGCGCCGACATAGGGCGCGAGATCCTTCTTGTTGATCACCAGCAGGTCCGAGCGCGTGATCCCGGGCCCGCCCTTGCGCGGGATTTCCTCGCCCTGGCAGGTGGAGATGACGTAGATGGTCAGGTCCGCAAGGTCGGGCGAAAAGGTTGCGGCCAGGTTGTCGCCCCCGGATTCGATGAAGACGACGTCGAGATCCGGGAACCGCTCGTTGAGGCCGGCGATCGCCTGCAGGTTGATGGTCGCGTCCTCACGGATGGCAGTGTGCGGGCAGCCGCCGGTCTCCACCCCGACGATGCGGTCGGACGACAGCGCCTGCATGCGCACCAGCGCGTCGGCGTCTTCCCGCGTATAGATGTCGTTGGTGACGACGGCGACCGAGTATTCCTCGCGCATCGCCTTGCAGAGCTTTTCCGTCAACGCCGTCTTGCCGGAACCGACAGGACCGCCGATGCCGATGCGAAGCGGTCCGTTGGGCGATTTCATGCGTTTGTCCTTTCTCATCCACAGGCCGCCCCTCAGGAGCGGAAGAGCCTCGAATTCTGTGTCTCGTGCCTGAGCGAGGCGATCTCCGCCCGGATGGCGGCCGTCCCTAGATCGTCCGGGCCGCATTCCGAAGCGCGGGACGAAACGTCCACGACCGCCGCCTCCAGCGCCGCGAGGATCGCGACGCCCTCCGCCTGCCCGCAGGCCCCCAGCCGGATCCCCGCCGAGACCGACTGCGACAGCGCCGCATGCAGGTAGGCGGCGAGCCCTTCAGTGAGCGGCACGTCATGGGCCGCCGACACCGCCCCGACGGCGACCGGCAGCGGAAGCTCCCGCGGCAGGCGGTCGAACTGGTCGCTCGGCCAGGCACGGGCCGCCGTGACGAAGGCCTGTCCCATCGACAGCGTCTCGAAATGCCGCTCCGCCGAGCCCGCAAGCGCGAGCCCGAGTTCCGCGACGTCCGCGAGCGCCGCCTCGTCGTCGTGACGCCGCCAGGCTTGCGCAAACAGCACGGCGTCGTTCCACAGGCTGCCATGCCGCAGGAGGGCCTCCAGCCAGGAGCGCAGGCCGCCAGCATCGCCCGCCATCCCGTCATGGACCGCCCGCTCCAGCCCGCCCGACCAGGCGAAGCCGCCGATCGGAAAGGCAGGCGACAGCCATGCCATCAGGCGAAGCAGCGCCCGGGTCTGCAGGCCGGCGTCACCCATGGCGCTCAGTCATGCGAGTGGTGAGTGTCGTCGTGCCCGTGAGACCCATGCGAATGGCCGCCATGCGCATGATAGGCGCCGCGGACGGGATGGAAGGGTTCCTCCACTTCCGCCACCGTCGCGCCCAGCCCCTCGAGCATCTGCCGGATCACGTGGTCGCGAAGGATGAGGATGCGCTCCTCCTCGATCTGCGCCGAAAGGTGCCGGTTGCCGAGATGCCAGGCGAGTTCGATCAGATGCAGTGGGTCGCGGGCGCGGATCTCGAACAGCTTTTCCGCCGCCGCGGCGATCGCGACATTGTTGCCGTCCTCGAGGATCAGCCGGTCGCCCTCTGCGAGCAGCACGGGTTCCTTGAGGTCCAGCATCACCATCTCGCCGTTCGAAAGGTGCAGCACCTTGCGCCGAAGATGCCGCAGGTCGTGCGGCAGCGAAATGGTGTCGATCGGCGGGTCGGTGATGACACCGGCATGGTGGTAGGCGGTGATGCGTTGCATGCGTTCGTCCTTGAGCGAGGATCATGTGCCCAGTGGCTTGCGGAAGTAAATGACCCGTTCTGTCTCGACAAAGCCCCACTGTCGATGGGCCAGATGGGAGGAGGTGTTGTGCATTTCGGCATCCGAACAAAGCTCGACGAAACCTTTGGCTCGAAGATCAGACTCGATCTGGGCCAGCAACTGGCCAGCGATGCCCATTCGCCTACTGCGCTCTTCGACGAGTATGCCTTCGAGAAACGGAACGGGCGTTGAGGTACAGCCATTGGCATAGGCACGGATCGAGACCTCCGCGAAGGCTACGAGCGCGCCGTCGGGGCTGAACGCACCGTAGCCGACACCGCCCTGCTGGCCCAGCATCTCCTCTATCTCGACCAGATGCGCGTCAGCCGGTTGATCCGGCCACAGGGCTTGCCGCAGCCTTGACCACGGCCCCGCGTCGAGGGACGTCAGCGATCTGACAGATACAGGTTTCAAGCTCATCCTCAGAACAGGAAATAGCGCTGGGCCATCGGCAGCACGGTTGCGGGCTCGCAGGTCAGCAGTTCTCCGTCGGCGCGCACCTCGTATGTCTCCGGATCGACCTCGATCTGCGGCGTCAGCGAATTGTGGATCATCGAGGCCTTGGAAATGCCGCCGCGGACATTTTTCACAGCGACGAGCTTCTTCGCCACGCCGAGCCGCTGGGAAAGTCCGGCGTCCAGCGAGGCCTGGGAAACGAAGGTGACCGAGGAATTGGTCCGAAGCTTGCCATAGGCGGCAAACATCGGCCGGTAGTGCATCGGCTGCGGCGTCGGGATGGAGGCGTTCGGATCGCCCATCGGCGCTGCCGCGATCGAGCCGCCGAGCAGCACCATTTCCGGCTTCACGCCGAAGAAGGCCGGGCTCCACAGCACGAGGTCCGCGCGCTTGCCGACCTCGACCGAACCGATCTCGTGGGAGACGCCGTGGGCGATCGCCGGGTTGATCGTGTACTTGGCGATATAGCGGCGGACGCGGAAATTGTCGTTCTCGTCCGTCTCATCCTTCAGCCGGCCGCGCTGGCGCTTCATCTTGTCGGCGGTCTGCCAGGTGCGGATGGCGACTTCCCCGACGCGGCCCATGGCCTGGCTGTCCGACGAGATGATCGAGAAGGCGCCGATATCGTGGAGGATGTCCTCCGCCGCGATCGTCTCCTTGCGGATGCGGCTCTCGGCAAAGGCGATGTCTTCCGGGATCGACGGCGACAGGTGATGGCAGACCATCAGCATGTCGAGATGCTCGGCGAGCGTATTCACCGTATAGGGTCGTGTCGGGTTGGTGGAGGACGGGATGACGTTGGGGTGGCCGCAGACCTTGATGATGTCCGGCGCGTGCCCGCCGCCCGCCCCTTCCGTATGGAAGGCATGGATCGTGCGGCCCCTGATCGACGAAACCGTATTCTCCACGAAGCCGGATTCGTTCAGCGTGTCCGTGTGGATCATCACCTGCACGTCGTATTCGTCCGCGACGGTCAGGCAGTTGTCGATCGCCGCCGGCGTCGTGCCCCAGTCCTCGTGCAGCTTCAGCGACGACGCGCCGGAGAGGATCATCTCCTCGAGCGGCGCGGGAAGGGAGGCATTGCCCTTGCCGGCGAGCGCGAGGTTCATCGGGAAGGCGTCGAAGCTCTCGATCATCCGCTCGATATGCCAGGCACCGGTGCAGGTCGTCGCCAGCGTGCCGTGCGCGGGACCGCTGCCGCCGCCCAGCATGCAGGTCACGCCGCTCATCAGCGCTTCCTCGATCTGCTGCGGGCAGATGTAGTGGATATGCGCGTCCATGCCCCCTGCGGTAAGGATCTTGCCCTCGCCCGCGATCGCCTCGGTCGATGGTCCGACAATGATCGTCACGCCCGGCTGCGTATCCGGATTGCCGGCCTTGCCGATCCCGTGGATGCGCCCGTCCTTGAGGCCGACGTCCGCCTTGTAGATGCCCGTATGGTCGACGATCAGCGCATTGGTGATTACCGTGTCGACGGCGCCTTCCGCGCGCGTCGCCTGGCTCTGCCCCATGCCGTCGCGGATTACCTTGCCGCCTCCGAACTTCACCTCCTCGCCATAGGTGGTGAAATCCTTCTCCACCTCGATGAAGAGTTCCGTATCGGCGAGCCGCACCTTGTCGCCGACCGTCGGACCGAACATGGAGGCGTAGGCAGCGCGGGAAATCCTGTGGGGCATGAATGAACCTTCTGAAAACTACCTGTTGAAACAGCCGGAGGGGGCGTCACCTGCCCGTCATGAGATCCGTCTGTTCCTTCAATTGCTGGGTCCGCTGGCGGGTAAGCACCGCCTGGCAGCCGTAGATGAGCATCGGCTCCATGGTCCCGCCGCGTGCCTGGTAGCCGTGGAAGGCACATTGCGCGTCGCGGAAGGCAAGCCAGGCGCGTTGCGAGGCAAGCAGCGCGTCCGAAGCGCTCCCTAGGTCCTCGCCGCCGTCCGCATCCCACTCCTTCATCGCCTCCCGCGTCAGCTTGTACTGCGCGTTGAGCTGCTCGTCGGCGTCGGCAAAATCGAGCTGCGCGCAATAGGTGAGCTCCATCTGTGTCGTCGCCTTGCCGCAGTCGACATCCGGCTGTTGCGCAAACCCCGGAGCCTCCGCCAGAAGCACGCAACCGCACATCATCAGCGTAAGCAGTATCTTCGACATCAGAGTCCCCCCATGACCTTCTGCTGGAAACCGTAGACCTTGCGCGCCCCCGAAAGCGGGATCAGCGTCACCTGCCGGGTCTGGCCCGGCTCGAAGCGGACGGCGGTGCCGGCGGGAATGTCGAGCCGCATGCCGCGCGCCATCACGCGTTCGAAGACCAGCGCCTCGTTGGTCTCGAAGAAGTGGTAGTGGCTGCCCACCTGGATCGGCCGGTCGCCGCTGTTCGCCACCTCGACGGTGATCGTCGGCGCACCGGCATTGAGTTCGATTTCGCCTTCAGCGGCAATCACTTCGCCCGGAATCATGAATCAACCTCAAAGCCCGTTAACGTATCGGTTCATGGACGGTGACGAGCTTCGTCCCGTCCGGAAAGGTCGCCTCGACCTGCACGTCGTGGATCATCTCGGCGATCCCTTCCATCACCTGGTCGCGGGTGACGACATGGGCGCCCGCCTCCATCAGGTCGGCGACGGACCGGCCGTCCCGCGCGCCTTCCACGACGTAATCCGTGATCAGCGCGATCGCTTCCGGATGGTTGAGCTTGACGCCGCGCTCGAGCCTTCGGCGCGCCACCATGGCCGCCATCGATATCAGCAGCTTGTCTTTTTCCCTGGGGGTGAGGTTCATCTTGCTTCCGCACTCGTCATCAAATGTTCCAGACCTTCGGCACCGGCGCTCCGTTTCGCAATACGGTAATTACCGGTACCAGCACTTTTCTAAGCTCGAAGCCGCTCTGCGCAACCAGCCGGACGAGAAGCTTGCCCTGCCAGTGGCTTGCGCCGCCCATCGACGACCCGAGCGCAGCCCTTACCTTTGACAGCATTGCCTCCGCAAGCGGCCCGACATAGATGAGCGTGGCGAAGGCCGATTGGCCGCCAAGTGTCGCGTCGAGGGAGAGAAGCCGGTCGATTTCGCCATCCAGGCGCAGGTTTTCGGCATGCAGAAGCCGCCCCTCCTGCCGGATGCGCCAGCGATCGCGGAAGACCCCGCTGCTCGGCCGTTCGCCCATGGCCTGCCGGCCGACGAGGACGGCCTCCACGGCCAGGAATTCCGATGTCGCCTGAAGGTCGATCTCCAGCGTCCGGTTGAGTGCGGAGCGATCGAAGAGGATTGTTTCCTGGGGCAGCCAGTGGACTGCGGCGTCCTTCCCGACCGAGATCCGGGTGGTCACGCAGGCCATGTCGGCCGAGGCCTTGTAGACCTTCTCGTTCGCCTGCGTGGTGACGGTGAGCCGGGTGGAATTGGCGGCGGCGACGGACCATTCGATCACGTCGCCGCCCGTCAGTCCCCCTGACGTATTGATGAGGATCGCCTCCATATCGGGCGAAAATGTCTCCGGAAGCCTGATTTTTGCGCAGCCTTCCTGAAAAAACTCGGCCAGACGCGTACGGCCGGCGAACGCCTTGGTTACAAGGCGTCCCTTACCCCTTGCCCGCTGCGGCGCGTGGTATTCGGCTGGCTGCTGCAATTCGTCTCCTGGATATCCCCGGTCCTTGCACAATCCGAAGCAACCGCCGTGCCAGACTTGGCAACAGCCGGAAGAGCCTCCGCGACGACATTCGCCTTATCCGCTTTCAGGAAGAACTCCCACATCCGAAAAGCCGGATCAACAGATGGATCGAAGGCGGGAGGCTTGCCGGCCGAGGCGACCTGCACCACGCCGGCCTTGGCGGAAGAGGCCGAGGCGGCCGCCATCATGCCTTCGGCGGGCGCGGTGTTCGGCCAGGCATGCGTACCGTTGGCATAGACATAGGCCGCGATGCGCGCGCCTGCCTTGCAGGTGTCGTAGAGGCGCTGCGTCACGTCGCCGACAGTGTTGGTCACCGCGTCACCCGTGCAGCCGTCCATCCGGCTCCAGCGCTGCAGCGCGGTCAGGAAACCGTAGCGCCAATAGGGCTTTCCGCCGCCGGCATAGGGATTGGCGTCGTCCTTCTCGCCGGCAAAGGCGATGATCGACATCGGGCGGGCCGGGGCGCAGGTCGCCGGATCGGGTTTCCACTGGCCGTCGATATTGACCGGCGCGCCGGCACGCAGCGAGTGGACGAAGCCGGCCGCCGCAAACTCGTCGTGGCCGCTGCAGATATATTGCGAGAGCATCCGCCCTCCGCCGGAATAGCCGGAAGCATAGATGCGGTTGCGATCGACGCAGGCGGTCTCCTCGATCGTGTTGATCGCGGCGCTGATGAAGTCGACCTCGTCGAGACCGCCCTCCTGCGTCGTCACCAGCGGCACGTTCCAGGCATGCGTGCCTTCGTAGGCCCCGGCGAGGCTTCCCTGGAGGGCGACGACGATGAAGCCCTCCTTCTCCGCTACCTTGTCCCAGGAACTGCGCTTCAGCTGCCCGGCGGGATTGCTGTGGCTGCCGTGGAAGTCGAAGACCACCGGCACCTTGTCCGTGCCGGAATAGGAGGAGGGAACGAAATAGACGCCGGTGCGAACCGCGTCCGTGGACTGTACCGTGAACTCATGCGGGCCCGGCTGGATCGGCTGCCCGCAGCCGTCGGCGAGCGCTGCGTTCGCGCCCACGAAAAACGCTCCTCCGGCAAACAGCCAGACAAGAGCGCGGGAACCGGGAATACCATTAATGCGTGCAAATGCCATCAAGCGCCTCGCTAGCGGGGTGCAGGGTCTTTCACTCTCTGCGGCCTGTTGGATAACTGCGGAGGTGATAGCATATATTAGTGAGTATTGAAACGATTAAAGCGTTAGAAAGCCATACGATTATTGACCCGCAAACAGTAATATACCGCCTTGCTTTCGCCTCATCTCGGCCAGAATGAAGACGTGAACCGGCATCGTCGCGGCGTTGCTGTCCGGACGCGTGCACCTTCCTTTTCGACTCCCCCTCCGAACCGTGCCAGCAAGACATTCGTCCGGCGCCTGTAACGCAGAAAGGCCCGGCTTGCGCCGGGCCCTCGATAGCTTTTCGACGAACTGAAGCTGTTATTCCGCCATCTGGAAGTAGCTGTAGTTGCCGTCGTCGCCCTTCTTCCACTCGTACATGACGTAGCCGGGAAGCTTCGGGTCGCCCTTCTCGTCGAAGCCCATGTCGCCGAGCGCGGTCGGGAACGTGCCGCCCTTCAGCGCTTCGGCCACGGCCTCCGGATCGTTCGAACCGGCTTCCTTGGCCGCGCCTGCGATCGCCTGCAGGGCTGCGTAGGAATAGAGCGTGTAGGCTTCCGGCTCGAAGCCGGCGGCGCGGAATTTCTCGACCAGTTCCTTGTTCTGCGGTGCAAGGCGCGGATCGGGACCGAAGGTGTTGAGCGTTCCCTCGACGGCGTCGCCGGCGATGGAGGCAAGCTCGTTGGAGACGATACCGTCACCCGAGACGAGCGTGGCGTCGAGACCCTGGTCGGCAGCCTGGCGGATGATCAGGCCGGCTTCGGTGTGGAGACCGCCCCAGTAGATGATCGAGACGCCGGCTTCCTTCATCTTGGCGATCAGGGCCGAGAAGTCCTTGTCGCCGGTGTTGACGCCTTCGAGGACGACTTCGGTCACGCCGGCGGCGTTCATCGCCTTCTTGGTCTCTTCGGCAAGGCCCTGGCCGTACGGGGTCTTGTCGTGAACGATGGCGATCTTGGCATCCTTGAACTTGTCGGCGAGGTAGGCGCCTGCAATGCCGCCCTGCTGGTCGTCACGACCGCAGGTACGGAACGTGTTCCAGAGGCCCCGCTCGGTGAAGACCGGGTTGGTGGAAGCGGGCGTGACCTGCAGGATGCCGTTCTCGGCGTAGACTTCCGAAGCCGGAATGGAGACGCCCGAGTTGAAGTGACCGACGACGAACTTCACGCCGTCCGCAACGAACTTGTTGGCGACCGAAATGCCCTGCTTCGGGTCCGACACGTCGTCGCCCAGCACGATCTTGATCTGTTCGCCATTGATGCCGCCGGCGGCATTGATCTCGGCAGCAGCCTGTTCCGCACCCTTCTGGAGCTGCGCTCCGAAGGCGGCGTTCGGACCCGTCAGCGGGCCACCGACGCCGACCAGCACGTCGGCCCATGCGCTGCCGCCGAACGCGACGACAGCCGTCAGCGCGACGGCCGAAAGAAGAGACTTCTTCATCATGTTACTCCCAGTTTTTTTAAGCGGGTTTGGTTGAGAAAGCCTGCACGATACCCACCATCATCGCGCCGGAAACTGTTCCACTCTAAGGTCTTGTCTCGGTTGAACCTTTACTCAATCTGAGGCCAGTTGTCCGTGACTGTCAATCTTTCTTCTTCCATGAGAAAGGTGATGTTCTTTCGTATAGCCAGTAATAGTTGTTGACCATCTGGCGGGTCCTGTAGACGCGGTATCCGAGGGTCGAAAACACCAGCAGGAGAACTACGTCGACGACGTAGAAGAAGGGGCTGAGGAAGGGGCCGGCGAACAGCGAGAAGTGCAGGAAGCGCATCACGATTCCGAGCAGCAGCGTGTAGGCGACGACCGTCTGGTAGTTGCCCCAGGTTTCCGCCACGGCCTTGCCGGTCCGCCAGGCGGTCCAGAAGCCGATCAGCACGACCAGCGTCCGTAGCGCGTAGCGCACGCCGGTATCCGTTTCGAAGAATAGGCCTTGCATGTCAGTATCTCCCTGTCCCGGCTCAGTGCCGGCCGCCCTCGAGGTAGGCCGCACGAACTTCCGGATTGGCGAGAAGCTCCTTGCCGGTCCCCGTCATCGTCACCTTGCCGTTGACCATCACATAGGCGCGGTCCGACAGCCTCAGTGCGGCGAAGGCGTTCTGCTCGACCAGGAAGACGGTCAGCCCCTCCTCCTGGTTCAGCTTCTTGATCGCCTCGAAGATGCCCTTGACGATCAGCGGCGCCAGCCCGAGCGACGGCTCGTCGAGAAGGAGGAGCTTCGGCCGGGCCATCAGGGCGCGACCGATCGACAGCATCTGCTGCTCGCCGCCGGAGAGCGTGCCGCCGCGCTGGCTCTGGCGCTCCTTCAGCCGCGGGAACATCGCGAAGATCTTCTCGACGTCCTCGTTGAAGTATTTGAGGTTGTCGAGCCCGGCGCCCATCTGCAGGTTCTCGTAGACCGTCATGCGCGGGAAGATGCGCCGTCCCTCGGGCGACTGCGCGATCCGGCGCCGCGCGATCAGATGCGTCGGCTGCTGGGTGATGTCCTCGCCGTCGAAGATGATCGAGCCGTGGCGCGCCTGGGGGCTGCCGCAGATCGTCATCATCAGCGTCGACTTGCCGGCGCCGTTGGCCCCGATGAGGCTGACGATCTCGCCGCGGTTCACATGCACGTCGACGCCGTCGAGCGCGCGGATATTGCCATAGAATGTCTGGACACCCTGGACTTTCAGAAGGGGTTCATCGGACATCAGATCCTCCCCTCGTCGAGTTTTTCCTCGATTTCATCAACTTCGTCATCCTCGACGCCGAGATAGGCGGCAATCACCTTCGGGTCGTTCTTCACGTGGTCGGGCGTGCCGTCGGAAATCTTCTGGCCGTATTCCAGCACCACGACATGGTCGGAGATCTCCATCACCACCGACATGTCGTGCTCGATCAGCAGGATCGAGACGCCTTCGTCGCGGATGGAGTGCAGGAGCGTATTCAGGGCGGCCGATTCACGCGGGTTGAGGCCGGCCGCAGGTTCGTCGAGGCACAGAAGCTCCGGCTCCGTGCACATGGCGCGGGCAATTTCCAGCCGCCGCTGTGCCCCGTAGGGCAGGTCGCCCGCCGGATCGTCGGCACGCTCGGTCAGTTCCGCCTTGTCCAGCCAGTACTTCGCCTTGTCGATCGCCGCTTGCGACGCCTTGCGGTAGGCCGGCAGGCCGAGGAGCCCGAGGATCGTGTAGCCCGAGGCCTTCATCAGCGCGTTGTGCTGCGCCACGAGAAGGTTCTCGAGCACGGTGAGCCCCGAGAACAGGCGGATGTTCTGGAAGGTTCGCGAAACCTTCGCGACCTTGGTGATCTCGAAGTCCCGCAACCGCTCCAGGAGATGGCAAGTGCCGTCCTTCTGCTGCAGGGTGATCATGCCCATGGTCGGCTTGTAGAAGCCGGTGATGCAGTTGAAGACCGTGGTCTTGCCGGCGCCGTTGGGGCCGATCAGCGCGGTGATGTCGCCGCGCCGCGCCTCGAACGAGAAGTCGTTGATGGCCATCAGGCCGCCGAACTTCATCGACAGGTGCTCGACTTTGAGGATCGTATCGCTGTTCATGCTATCGGTTCCGAGGGTCATCAGCCGTGGCCCTCCTTGGTGAAGCTTCCGGAGACCGCCTTGCGCTCCTTGAGGAACGCCGTCGGTTCACGCGATCCCACGAAGCCGCGGGGCTTGAAGATCATGACGGTGATCATCGCCAGCCCGAACAGCAGCATGCGATAGAGTTCCGGCGTGAAATCGGGACCGAAGATGTGCTTCAGGAATTCCATTTCGCGCAGGAGCTCCGTGCCGCCGACCATGACCACGGCGGCGATCGCAATACCGGTCAGCGAACCCATGCCGCCCAGCACGACAATCGCAAGGATGACGGCCGATTCCAGGAAGACGAAGCTTTCCGGCGAGACGAAGCCCTGGCGGGTCGCGAAGAAGGCGCCGGCGAAGCCACCGAACATCGCGCCGATCGCAAAGGCGGTCAGCTTCGTCGTGACGGTGTCGATGCCGAGCGAACGGCAGGCGATCTCGTCCTCGCGCAGGGCTTCCCATGCGCGACCGATCGGCATGCGGCGCAACTTGATCGTCACGTAGGCCGTCAGCAGGCAGAGCGCCAGGATGAGGTAGAACAGGAAGATCTTGTAATAGGCGGAGGACATGGGGAGCCCCCACGCCTTGGTGAAGTTGTTGGTCGCGCCGACGTCGAAGCTCCAGATCCCGAAGAAGGAGGCCTTGGGAATGCCCGAGATGCCGAACGTGCCCTTGGTCACGTCCGTCCAGTTGATCAGCACGAGGCGGATGATCTCACCGAAGGCGAGCGTCACGATGGCGAGGTAGTCGCCGCGAAGGCGCAGCACCGGGAAGCCCAGAATGACGCCCCAGAAGGCGGCGAGGATGCCCGCGAGCGGCAGCAGGACCCAGAAGGAAAAGCCGAAATGCTCCGAAAGCAGCGCATAGGAATAGGCGCCGACCGCGTAGAAGGCGACGTAGCCGAGATCCAGCAGGCCGGCCAGTCCGACGACGATGTTCAGGCCCCAGGCGAGCATGACGTAGATCAGGATCTGGATGCCGAAGTTGTCGACATACTTGAGCGAACCCTGAGTGCCGGCAAGCATGACCGAGGCGATCGGATAGACCACCAGCGCGACCAGCGCGATCTTGAGGAAGTGCCTGTGGAAGAAGCCCTTGTCCTCGGAAATGTCGGGAACGCCGGCCTTGGCCTTGGCAAGCTTGCGCTTGTCGAGATGGGGCATGACGAAGGCGACGACGATGAAGCGGCTGACGGCCGCAACGGCGACGAAGATCGCCAGCAGTTCCCAGCGGGTGCGCCAGACCAGCTGGTTGTTGATGTTCTGGTAGGTCTCGATGCCGACATAGAGAATGAAGAGGCCGAAAGCCATGGCGCCCGCGAAGAGCGCCTCCTTGAAGGCCTGGCCGATGACGCTGGTTTTCTCGGAATTGGTACCCTGCGACATGTCAGACCTTCTCCACTTCCGGACGGCCGAGAATGCCGGTCGGCTTGAAGATCAGCACGAAGGCGAGAAGCGCGAAGGTGGCCACGTCCTTGTAGGCGATCGTGAAATAGGCCGACCAGAGCGACTCGATGAGCCCGATCAGCAGTCCGCCGAGCACGGCGCCCGGAAGCGATCCGATGCCGCCGAGCACGGCCGCGGTGAACGCCTTGACGCCCGGAATGAAGCCGTCGTTGAACGTGGCGACCCCGTAATACATCAGGTACATGGTCCCGGCGACGGCGGCGAGCGCGGCGCCCATCACGAAGGTGATGGAAATCGTGCGGTCGACGTCCACGCCGAGAAGCGCGGCCATCTTGCGGTCCTGCTCCGTGGCACGCTGGGCGCGGCCGAGCGGCGTCTTGTTGACGATATACCAGAAGATGGTCAGCAGAACCGCCGTGACGGCGATGATGATGATCTGCTTGAGCGAGATGGTGATCGCGCCGAAATGGTAGACGTCGGTGACCAGCGACGGGATCGGCTTGTTGCGCGGTCCCTGCGTCACCTGGATGAAGTTGGAGAGCACGATCGACATGCCGATCGCCGTGATCAGCGGCGCAAGACGGAACGAGCCGCGAAGCGGACGGTAGGCCACGCGCTCGATCGTCCAGTTCCACAGGCTGGTCATCAGCATTGCGACGAGCAGCATCACCAGAAGCGCCAGCGCGACCGGCACGCCCGCGACGAATGAGGTGAGGATGAGAAAGACGATCAGTGCGGCGAAGGCGCCGAGCATGAAGATGTCACCATGGGCAAAGTTGATCATGCCGATGATGCCGTAAACCATCGTATAGCCGATAGCGATGAGGCCATAGATCGATCCAAGCGTCAGCCCGTTGGCGAGCTGCTGGACAAAGTACTCCATCAATTTTTCCCCTGGATGCGGTCCTCGGTGTGGCCGCATCTTCTCTGTTCCCGACCCCATGAGTCTTCCGGGGCTCCGGCGCGCATCCAATACTGTTTTCGCGACAAATGTGAAGACAAAAAGCCGACAACCTGACCAAAACGCGCCTTTCTTAACAGCTTGCCTATTGAAAAGGCGTGCTTTTCAGATTCGAGGCAGAAGGACGCACAATTATGCTGCGCTTTTCGCCTCTCTTCACCAGCAATGATGATCAGCAGGATTCTACACGGACACTATACTGAAAACAGATACTTAGCAGGCTGATCATCCCCGCGCTCCGGTCGGCGCATATTCTGAACCGCCATCAGCGGAGCAAGGACAATGGCGGAATTTTCCAGCAATCTCGAAATACCCTTCATCCTCCCGTCGCAGGCGCAGAAGCACGTAACTCACAACGAGGCCCTGCTTGTTCTCGACGCACTGGTTCAACTGACCATCAGCGACGAGATTACTGCCCCGCCCCCGAGCCCACAGGAGGGCATCTGCTACCTCGTCGGCGAGGCGGCGACGATGGAATGGGCAGGCAGGGACGGACAGATCGCGGCCTGGCAGGACGGCGGATGGACCTTCCATCGACCCCTCCCCGGCTGGCGGGCGTGGTTCGCCGCAAGCGAAACCCTCGCTGTCTTCTGGGAAAACGAATGGCGCCCCGCCCTGCCCGCCTCGCCGAGGTTCCAGAGGCTCGGCATCAACGCCGACGGCGACGCCGCCAACCGGCTCGCCGTCTCCTCCCCGGCCTCGCTCTTCGACCACGCGGGCAGCGGCCACCACCTGAAGATCAACAAGGCCGCCGCCGGCGACACCGGGTCGCTGCTCTTCCAGACAGGCTATACGGGCCATGCCGAACTCGGCCTTGCGGGCAACAACGCCTTCTCGATCAAGGTCAGCGATGGCGCGACGTGGAAGACGGCGCTGGTGATCGACGAGCAGGGACGCCATGCACGCCCGAGCCAGCCGGCGATGCGCGCCTACAGGACGGGCACCACCGCCTCCCCGACCGGCGGGCAGCAGAGCGGGTTCACCCATTTCGGCCTCGAACGTGGCGGCTTCGCGCTTGGCGGCTCGATGCCCGGCGGCGGCAACGCCGTCACGGTACCGGCGGGCGGCACCTATCTCGCCTGCCTGCAGGTCACGACCACGGCCAGTTCCGGGCATGCGGTCGCCCTTGCATTGAACGGCACGCCGGCCGCGCTCCGCGTCACGGGTCCGTCCGGTATTTCCGGCACGCTGTCGGCAAGCGCGGTGATGGAACTGGCGGCGGGCGACCTCCTCTCCCTCCACCACACCGGCACCGCAACGATCGCCCTGGGTGACGGCGGCACCCAGTTGTCGGTGGCCCTGCTCTGACGGTCAGGCCAGCAAGGCAAGTCACGCGGGACGCGAGCGGGGCTGGCGCCGCCTCCGGAAGCAGGGTTTCCGGCCTGCCCGGGCGGCGCGAGACTTTTCTCGCCCGCCGTCGGCCTCCGGAACAAATGCTTCGCCACATTTAGGTAAATGTTAAAACTGCCGGTCTAGGCTCCCGCTCGTGGTCTTGTGTTTGTGTAGAGAGTTCCATGACCGAATTGATACGACCCCGAGTAAAGTATGTCATCGGCCCCGATGGCAGTCCGCTGACGATAGCCGACCTGCCGCCGGCCAATACCCGCCGCTGGGTCATCCGCCGCAAGGCCGAGGTGGTCGCCGCGGTTCGGGGCGGACTGCTGAGCCTCGAAGAAGCCTGCGAACGCTATACGCTGACCGTCGAGGAGTTCCTCTCCTGGCAGTCCTCCATCAACGATCACGGTCTTGCCGGCCTCCGGACGACGCGTATCCAGCAGTACCGGCACTAGTTCCGACCCGCACCACCTGCAGCAGAGGCGCCGAACGGGAGACCACACCGCGGCGCCTTTTGGCATGTGCGGACCTCAGCATCCGCCCACGCGGACCGCATTGACCCTTGGCCGCTCTCCGCGGATGCTCTAGCCTCCTCCCGCCAAAGGGAGATTTCCATGGACATCAGGCAGGAAGAAGGTCGGTCGGGCGGACGCTATGTCGCCCTGGTCGACGGGCACGAGGCGGAGATGACCTATTCCCGCACGTCGCCGACACTCATCATCATCGACCATACGGGCGTGCCGGATGCCCTGCGCGGCAAGGGCGTCGGCCAGGCGCTTGCCGCCTATGCCGTGGACGGCGCGCGGCGCGGAGAGTGGAAGATCATCCCGCTCTGCCCCTTCTTCAAGGCGCAGGTCGCCCGCCACCCGGACTGGCGAGACGTGATCAGCGGCTGACCGTCGCCACGAAACGCGAAGCGAGACCTCGCTCAAACGGCGAAGGCCGCGTGGCCTCCCGGCCCGCGGCTTCGCAGATCCCGTCCTGAACGGATGTCAGGCGCGGGCGCGCATCGCTCCGTCGCGCTCCTCGAGCGCTGCCGCCCTTGCAAACTCGGCCTGGGCTTCCTCGACCGCCAGTTCTGCGGCTTCCTGCTGCGTCTTGAGTTCTCGTATCGAGACCTGCAGGTTATCGGCACGCTGGCGCGCCGCCTTGGCGAACGTCGGGTAGGCAAAATGGGTCGGATCGGTGATTCCCGACTTCTTCTCCTCCAGGCCGATCTGGTGCTCGAGTTCCTTCGCCATGCGTTCGAACTCTGCCATCATCATCTGCAACTGCTGCAGCTGACGGCGTTTTTCATTGACCTGAAATTCCTTCAGGCGGACTAGGCTGTCACGCGACTTCATACGCAATACTCCGTGGGTAGCGGCACCCCGCCTGTAACCGGATCGATACACTCCCGGCAAAAATATCCGGTCGCGTTAATCCGAACTCCTTCCGCGTTAACCTTTCGTTTACGGGCATCATTAACACTACCGGTCATCATTTAAGGGTCGGTAAATGCCGAGGCCGAAAACTGGACGCGACAATGGAGAGTCGCATGAATCACTTAGCGGGATTTCTTCACGCAAAGATTCAAGTCAGGCGATGACCAATCCTGATGAGAAATCAGTTGGCTGAGCTTTATGCTTAATAAATTCATCACCCCTTGCCAGGGGCAATAAGAATTTGTTAACCATTTGGTGGCAGCTTCCAAATCAGGCGCGGCTGGATCCGTCTCGCTTAGGGGGCACGGACTGCCTGGGCGGCGGCAAAGGGGAAAAACATGCGGGTTCTACTCATTGAAGATGACAGCGCGACAGCGCAGAGCATCGAACTGATGCTGAAGTCTGAAAGCTTCAACGTCTATACGACTGACCTGGGCGAAGAAGGCGTCGATCTCGGCAAGCTCTACGACTACGATATCATTCTCCTCGACCTGAACCTCCCCGACATGTCGGGTTACGAGGTGCTGCGCACGCTGCGGCTTTCCAAGGTCAAGACGCCGATCCTCATCCTCTCCGGCATGGCCGGCATCGAGGACAAGGTGCGCGGCCTCGGCTTCGGCGCCGACGACTACATGACCAAGCCCTTCCACAAGGACGAACTGGTGGCCCGCATCCACGCCATCGTCCGCCGCTCGAAGGGTCACGCCCAGTCGATCATCATCACCGGCGAACTCATCGTCAACCTGGACGCCAAGACGGTTGAAGTAGGCGGCCAGCGCGTTCACCTCACCGGCAAGGAATACCAGATGCTGGAGCTGCTCTCGCTCCGCAAGGGTACCACGCTGACGAAGGAAATGTTCCTCAACCACCTCTATGGCGGCATGGACGAGCCGGAACTGAAGATCATCGACGTCTTCATCTGCAAGCTTCGCAAGAAGCTCGCCAATGCGGCCGGCGGCGCCAACTACATCGAGACCGTCTGGGGCCGCGGCTACGTGCTGCGCGAGCCGGAAGGCAACGACTACGCCGAAAGCGCCTGATCGGGCCATATCGGACTGGATTGATTTCACGCCCGCGCCTGCCGCGGGCGTTTTCGTATCCGCTCGGCAGGCGTGGCGGGAAGAGAGGCTGCGCCATTGGCGCCAGCCCGCGAAGAGCTTGTCCGGAAAGGATCGTCAGGCGGCGACCGAGAGGCCACCGAAGACCGAGGTGAGGATCTTGCGGTCGAAGGGCTTGAGCAGGAAGTCGGTGGCGCCTGCCCGCTTGCCGAGCATCATCTTCTTGAGGTCCGCCTCGATGACGCAGTAGAAAATGCGGACGGTCTTGCCGTTCGGCAGTTCCCGGACGGCGTGGATGACGTCAAGGGCGCCGTCCATGGCGGCGTCGACGATGAGAAAGGCCGGCAGTTCGGCCTGGCAGCGGCTGATCGCCTCACCCGCGCTCGCCGCCTCGACGACCACGAACCCCAGTTCCGACAGGATACGCTTTCCGACCTTGCGGACGACATCGGAACCATCGGCGATCATCAGGCGCTGCATTGACCAAAACTCCCCCTGCACCACCCCGCCTTGGAGGCAGGGACAAGCGCGAGCATATGTCCATGCCTCTAAGGAATGGTTACCTGGAAAATCGGGGCTTTCAGGGAGCCGGGAACCGGCTCTGGAGCGTGATCAGGCCGGGCGGGTTTCCGCGATGAAGACGATCTTTTCCTCGGAGACCACGTGGCGCAGATCCATGCCGCATTCCTCGGCGAGGAGCACGGTGTAGTAGGGCTGGATCGAGTGCGCGTCGACCGGCTCGGAGAGCGTGCCCTCGGCGATCTCGACGAACTTAGCCGGCACCCGCATCATCCGGCCCTTGATGGTGATGACGAACTTCGCGTCGTATTCCGGGTTTTCGAGCGTGACGTCGACGGAGCCGCCGCGCGGAATGCCGCCATAGGCCACCAGGAAGAGGTTCAGCAGCAGCTTGACGCGGTTCTTGGCGACGATCGCCCGCGGGCCGCTCCAGGTCACCTCGGTCTTCTTCTCGGCGGAAGCGAAGTCCTTCGCCGCCTTCTCCGCCTCGCCCGTGTCGATGGAGGCGCCGACGGAGCCGGATGCGCCGAAGGCAAGCCGCGCGAACTTGAGGCGTACGGCGGCGTTGAGCGCCGAGGTGCGGATCAGGTCCAGCGCGTCGGCGTCGGATGCGCCCTCGTCGAGAAGTTCCAGCCCGTTGTTGATCGCGCCGACCGGCGAGATCACGTCGTGACAGACGCGACTGCACAGGAGCGCCGCAAGATCCGGCCCTTCGAGGGTGAGATTCGGGTTCCTGGGCATATTTTTCTCCTGATGCTTGTCCTGCCAGTGCTAATGCCGCAGCAAGGTTGCGCGAACATGGCGCGGGCGCGGCCATAATGACAACATATTTGGTAAACCGATTGTTAAGACCCCTTCACCCAGTATAGGAAAACCGCACCCCGTACCGACAAACAAGACGGACCGATCGATGCGCCTTTATGAGACCACCCTTCCAGCCCGCCTTGCCGCGACGATGCTCACCCTGCTCGTGATGGCCACGGCAGCCGCCGTTCGTCCGGCCACGGCCCAGAACAGCAGCCAGTACACGGCGCAGGAAGTCATCGATGCTGGCCACAGCTTCTTCGGCAACACGAGCGGCGGCCTGGCGAAGGTGGTCGAGAGGGCTTTCGAGCAGTACGGCCTGCCGAACGGCTATATCCTCGGCCAGGAGGGTTCCGGCGCCTTCATCGCCGGCCTGACCTATGGCGAGGGCGAACTCTATACGAAAAATGCCGGCCAGCACCCGGTCTTCTGGCAGGGGCCCTCGCTCGGCATTGACTACGGCGGCCAGGGCTCGCGCGCCATGATGCTCGTCTACGACCTGCCGTCCATCGACGCCCTCTATGCCCGCTTCGGCGGCGTATCCGGCTCCGCCTTCGTCGTCGCCGGCGTCGGCATGACCGTGATGCGCAACAACGACGTCGTCCTCGTGCCGATCCGCACGGGCGTCGGCGCCCGCCTCGGCATCAATGTCGGCTACCTGAAGCTGACGCGCACGCCAACGTGGAACCCATTCTGATCCAGGCGATTATCCCACCCGGCGAAAGGGAGGGACTTCATGCAGGGCAGAGCATTCCGGGGCGCGCCGCGCGCTTGCGGGCGGACGGGGGTTATGCTTAAAGGCGTGGCACCTTCTCCATCCATCCAAGCCAGCGGGACCGTTCCATCGTGATCCAGTTCGCCCTTCTCTTCGGCTTGGGTTTCCTGACCGCAGCACTGCTGGCGATGCTCGTAGCCCCCGCCATTCATGGCCGGATCGTCCGCTACACGGAAAACCGCCTCAAGGCGACGCTGCCGATCAGCCCGGAAGAGGTCCGCGCCCAGCGCGACATGGCGCGCGCCGTTTACGCCGCCGAGAACGCCCGCGCCAAGCAGGAACTCGTAGACGAACGCGACAGGTCGCTCGCCCTCAAGCTGCGTTACGAGACGCTGGCCGACGAGGCGCGCAGGCTCCAGGCGGAGAACCACGACCTCCAGATGCAGATCAACGACATGGACGTCGAGGCGGCGGACCTGCGTTCGCGCCTTCGCCAGGAAGACAGCTACATCCGGCAGCTGAAGGCGGCCGTCGAGGCAGCCGAGGAGGCCGATGCGGCAAAGGGCATCGAGATCGACCAGCTCGAGGGACAGGTCGCAAGGCTGACGAGCGACCTCGACGGACTGCGCATCGACCTCATGGCGCGCGATACCGAGATCGAGAACCTGAAGTTCCGCATCAGCGCCCTTCGGGACGAGCGCGACGCGCTGCGGGCGGACATCAAGATGCAGACGTCCCGGGCAAAGGACGCGGAAACGCGGCTTTCCCAGGAGGAGCACCGCGCCATGCGCCTCGAGGACAAGCTTTCCCGCGAGATCGCCGCGCGCACCGACAAGGAGAACGCGCTGGAACGACGTCTCCAGGAAATCGACCTTCTCAAGGAGAAGCTCAGGAATTCCGGCGCGGAGACGCGTGAGGTCTCCCGGATTTCGAAGACATCCGGCAAGGCCGCCGGCATCGCCCTGAGGAATGTGTCGCCACCCCGGGGCGACGCGACCGAAGTCGTCGAACTGGCCGAGGCGAAGCAGGGCGGGAGCGCGGCGATTTCGGAGAGGATTGCGGCCTCGCCGGAGCTGTCGGCCCTCGCCGACGAGGTCCACAACCGCGCCAGGGCGCTTTCGGACCGTTTGCTGAAGGCGGGCTCCGACGTCCATGACGAAGCCCTGCGGGACGAGCTCGCCGTCATCGCCGCGACCATGGTGGCGCTCACCGCCAAGGCCGAAGGAAAGAATTCGCCGATCCTGCCGATCCTGTCCGGCGCGCAATCCGCCTCCTCGGCCGGGCGGGAAAGCCTTGCCGCCCGTGCCTCCGCGGCGATCGGCCTTGCCCACGAGGCCGCCGGCTGACCTAGATCCGGCCCTGCCCGACAGCGATCTGGTAGAGCGCCACGGCCGTCGCCGTCGCCGCATTGAGGCTGTCGAGCCCCGGCGCCTGGCCAATCCTCGCCGTATCGAACCGGTCAAGCACGTCCTGCGGCAATCCCTCGCCCTCGGTTCCCGTCGCAAGCGCGACGCGCGCGCTGACGGGGATGTCCCGCACATCGGTCGAGCCCGAGGGGGACAAGGCCCAGACGTGAAAACCCGCATCCACGAGGGCCGAGAGATTGGCCTCTATCGTCCCGCCCCGTGCATAGGGCACCTTGAGCACAGCGCCGACGGAAACCCGCAGCGACTTGCGGTAGAGCGGGTCGCAGCAGGTCTCGTCCAGAAGCACCGCATCGGCGCCGAAGGCCGCGGCATTGCGGAACATCGCACCTATATTGTCATGGTTGGAAATCCCGCAGGCCGCGACCACGAGGGCGCGCTCCGGCAGGCTCTCCAGGAGTTCCGCCGGCCCTGCCTGCCGCAGGTGCCGCCCGAGGGCGAGCACGCCGCGGTGGAGGTGGAAGCCGGCGATCGCGTCGAGGACCTCGGCCGAGGCGACATAGACGGGCACGTCGGCGGGAAAGGCCGACAGTTCCGCTGAAAGCCCTGCCACCCGGTTCTCCAGGAGCAGGATCTTCTCCGCCGCGAAATCCCCTGCCCGGGCATGCGCGGCCGCCAGCATCCGCAGCACGACCGTGCCTTCGGCAATGAACCGGTGGTCGCGACCGGTAAGGTCGCGCTCCCGGATGTTGCGGAACTCGGCGATCCGCCCGTCGTCGGGATCGCTGATGCGGATGAGAGGGCGGTCAGCGGTCACGGGTCAGGGTGCATTGCCTATGGACACGTCGGCGACGAGCCGGCCGAGCGAAAGGTCGTAGACCAGCGCCTTCTGCACGCCCGCCACGCTGCCGTAGAAGAGCAGCTGCGAGCCGGACATGGATACCGAACGCACCTCGAAGCCTGCGGGAAGATCGACCGACGACGTCAGCGGCTGGTCGGACGGTACCGCGAAGCCGGACGCGGCCACCGGGGCCTCGTCGGGACGCTGCGCGACCTTGTAGACAACCGCGGCGAGGACCGCCATAAAGCAGACGAACAAAATGCCGCCCGAGACGAGTTGCAGAAGCACCATCTTCCGGCGGATCCTTTCCATCGCCGGATCAAGCGGTTCTTCCTGTTCCTCGGGATCAGGATGGGCCATTGCTGAACGTCCTCGCTGCTATCGGATTACCTTGAATGAACGATCCCTTTAAACAAGCCGACGCGCCAAGGAAAGTGCTCGTCGCCGACGAAGGCGCCGAGGGCCGGCTGGATGCCTGGCTTGCGACGGCGCTTGAGGGCGAGTTCTCCCGCAGCCGCATCAAGGCGCTGATCGAGCAGGGAGCCGTCTCGCTGAAGGGGAGCGTCTGCACGGAGCCGAAGCGGAAGGTCGCGCCGGGCGATCCGGTGGAGATCGTCCTGCCGGAACCGGAAGATCCGGAACCGCAGGGCGAGGATATCCCCCTCGACGTGCTCTACGAGGACGCGGACGTCATCGTCATCGTCAAGCCCGCCGGCCTGGTCGTCCATCCGGGTGCCGGAAACTGGACCGGGACCTTGGTCAACGCGCTCATCCATCATTGCGGCGAAAGCCTCTCCGGCATCGGCGGCGTGCGCCGGCCCGGCATCGTCCATCGGCTGGACAAGGATACGAGCGGCGTGCTGGTCGCCGCCAAGAACGACGTCGCCCACCGCCATCTCGCCGCGCAGTTTGCCGATCACGGCCGCACCGGGCCGCTGGAACGGGCCTACCAGGCGATCGTCTGGGGACGGCCCAAGCAGTTGAAGGGAACCATCGACGCGCCGCTCGGCCGCGGGGGAGACCGCACCAAGCGTGCCGTCAAGCGGGAGGGGAGCGACGACGCCCGCGAAGCGATCACCCATTACGAGGTGGTCGAGCGCTTTCACGAGAAGCTGGATGCCACCGCCCTCGCCTCCCTGGTCGAGTGCCGACTGGAAACCGGGCGCACCCACCAGATCCGTGTCCACATGGCCCATATCGGCTGCCCGCTTCTCGGCGATCCCGACTACAGCGCCGGCTTCCGCACCAAGATCAACCTGCTGCCGGAGCCTGCGAGAACCGTCGCCGGCCGTTTCCACCGCCAGGCCCTGCACGCCTTCCTGCTCGCATTCGAGCACCCGCGCACCGGCGAGGTCATGGAATTCGAGGCTCCGATGCCCGAAGACATGCAGGAACTCATCGTGGCGCTTCAGAGTTAGACTCCACGAACACACCGGCGAACATACATTACAGAAATGTAATGAAATAACGTTTAAGTGATGCTGCCCCGCTGCTTGCATCAATGTTCCGCCGTACTTATCTGTCATCTGGGTCGGTGTGGGATCGGAAATGATCCGCGCCGTTTGGCTCGCCTCAGCGCCTGTCGCTCGTGAAGAGGGAGCCAGGAGAAATCGATCAGAAGGGGGTGCTTTATGGCCCGCAACACACTGCCGTCGATCACGGCCGGCGAAGCCGGTCTCAATCGCTATCTCGACGAGATCCGCAAGTTTCCGATGCTTGAGCCGCAGCAGGAATACATGCTCGCCAAGCGTTATGCCGAACATGGGGATCGCGACGCCGCACATCAACTGGTGACGAGCCATCTTCGCCTCGTGGCGAAGATCGCCATGGGCTATCGCGGCTATGGCCTGCCCATCGGCGAGGTTGTCTCGGAAGGCAATGTCGGCCTGATGCAGGCCGTCAAGAAGTTCGATCCCGAACGCGGCTTCCGTCTCGCAACCTATGCCATGTGGTGGATCAAGGCCTCGATCCAGGAATACATCCTGCGCTCGTGGTCGCTCGTGAAGATGGGCACCACAGCCAACCAGAAGCGGCTGTTCTTCAACCTGCGCCGGCTCAAGGGCCGCCTGCAGGCGATCGAGGAAGGCGACCTGAAGCCCGAGCAGGTGGCGGAGATCGCCACCAGGCTGAACGTCTCCGAGGAGGAGGTCGTCTCGATGAACCGCCGGCTTTCCGGCGATGCATCGCTGAACGCACCGATCCGCGCCACGGAAGGCGAATCCGGACAGTGGCAGGACTGGCTCGTGGACGACCACGAGAGCCAGGAAGACGTGTTGATCGAGCAGGACGAACTGGAAACCCGTCGGCGCATGCTCGCCAAGGCGATGAGCGTCCTCAACGATCGCGAACGCCGCATCTTCCAGGCCCGCCGCCTTGCCGACGATCCGATCACGCTGGAGGAACTGTCGAGCGAATTCGACATCAGCCGCGAACGCGTGCGCCAGATCGAGGTTCGCGCCTTCGAGAAGGTTCAGGAAGCCGTCCAGAACGAGGCGCTGGCGCAAGCCAATGCGCTGCGGGTGGTCGACGCCTGATAGGCTGACGTTCTTTAGAACCACAAGACAAAGGGCCGGCGGATCACTCCGCCGGCCCTTTGTCATTCTGCTGGCCCGCCTCGCTGGGCCCTCTGCCGGCCTTACTGGCCGGTCGGGGGCGGCGGCGTGGTTCCGTTGGTGCCGCCGTTCAGGGCACCCCACTCGCGGATCGCCTCGTTGAAGGCCTCCGTCCCGGCCGGACCCTTCTGCAGGGTCAGGAGCGCGCGACGGCCGTTGCGGTAGGACAGCGGGATATCGATCCAGTTGCGCGACCGCATGAGCTCGATATTCGTCGCCCGGGCGTCCGGGAAGTCGTTCAGCGCGATCATGTGGAAGTCGTCGGTGATCTTCGCCGGTACGGCGATCAGGGAATCCCCGCGATCCTGCTCCGTCTGCTTCATTGCGATCCGCTGGACGCTGTCGATCGCACCGCCCTCGAAACCGGCCGGCACCGCAAAGACGATCTCGACCAGATGGCTTGCGGGAAGCGAGGGATCGGTATTGCGCTTGAACGTCATCAGCGCCGTCAGGCCGCGGCCGGGAACGTTGATGCGTCCCTGCACAACAGGCTCCTGCCTGCCGTCCTGGCCGGCTTCCTGCTGGAGGCTCCAGGATACGGCACCTTCGATCGCCGTCGGCGCCGTCTGGCCGAGACGCTCCTCGTAGAGGAACATCTTCTCGCCGGCGAGCGCGGCCGCGTCGGCGGGGGTGGCTGCGGGTTCGGTCGGCGCCGCCTCCGGAGCGGCACCCGCCTGCGCAGGCGCGGCCGGCGGTGCGTTCAGCTGTGCCACCGACTGCCCCTCGCCGGTCGGGCCGCCGGCCGCCGGGCCGTCATCGACCTCGGTGCCGTCGGCCAGGAGCCGCTGGGTGAACTTCGCATCGGCGGAGACACCGTCTTCGCTCGCCCCGGCGGTCGCGTCGGCCTGCGGGGCCGTTGCCTGCGCCGGAGCCGTCGCATCCGCGGTACCTGCGGCGCCGGCTGCCGGAGCGGCATCGCCCGCCGCCTGGCCGGTTGCGGTATCCGACGTGTTCGGCACGCCTGCGTCACCGATGATCTCGTCCCGGTTGATCCACAGCGCATAGGCGCCCGCCGCGACGATCAGGAAGGCGATCACGGCGAGGATCGGAGCCGTATAGTTCCGCTTCTTCGGTGCCACGCGATAGGTGCGGGGCGGAGGCGGAACCATCTCCTCCCCGCTGCCCGCACCGATGGCGGCGGCGGTCGAGGCAGGAAGCGCGTCCTTGTTGTAGCCGATCAGTTCCTCGAGGTCGGTCCAGGGATCGCCCCCGTTCTGCCGCGGCGCCGGATCGGACGCATAGGCTGCGTAGGCAGCCTCGCCTTCGGGCCGGGCCGGATCAACGTGCCCTGTCTCGCCCACCTCGGGGAATTCGGCGATCGACGGCATCCGGACGGAATCGGCGGAAACATGGGTCTCCTCGCCGAAATGGGCCTCGACCGGCTCGACCGACGGCTGATGATCGTGGGAACCTTCCGCGGGCGCGCTGGTGGTTTCGAAAGTCTCCGGCCTGTCCCAGGCGGCGGCTTCCCTGCGGGGTTCCTCCGGCGGCCAGGTCCACTCGTCCCCGGCTGCGGGGGCGGACGGCTGGACTTCCTCGGGATGCCAACCCGTTTCCTCTTCCACGGGCGGGCTCGCGGAGACGGGCTCCGGCGAAACTACATCCGCCGGGTGCTGCTCGTGGGACAGATAGGCGGCGTCCTGTTCCGGCCAGGTGGCGGGCTGGACGTCGGCTTCGACATGCCGCGGCTCCTCCACCTCGCCCGGGTGCTCGGAATATGCCTGGTGATGCTCGCCCTCGGACGGCGCATCGGGATCGCGCGGCCACGTTTCGCCGACAGGCTCGAAGCCCTCGGCACCATGCACGCTCGGCGCCGGGTAGTCCGGCTCCTGCGCCGGGGCAGTGTCTTCCGGATAGGCTTCGACGACGGCCTCATGGGCCGGCTCGACATAGCCGTGGTCGGCCTGATGGGGCTCGTCCGCCCTTTCCGGATGATCGCCGCGATAGTCCTCGGCGGTCTCGGCCTGTACGGGGGCAGCCTCGTGATGCTGCCATTCCGCGTCGGACGCCACCGGCGGTGCCGGTTCGGCCACGGCCTCCGGGGCCGGCGGCTGCTCGGCCACCGGCTCCTGTTCATAACCGACATCGGGCGCGGCAACGACCGGCGCGACCGCGGGAGCATCCGCCGGCAATGCCTCGGCATGCTCCGCCTCGACCGATTCGATCGCCGCCTCAAGCTTGCCCATCTGCCTGAGGATCAAGTCCTCGGAAGGCGTCGGCTTCATGTTCTCGAGTTGCCGCCGAACCGCCGCGCGTGCCTTGTCGTATACCTTGGCGCGCATTTCCGGCGTGTTCTTCGCCAGACCATCCACAGCTCGGCGGATAACCGCTACAAAATCTGCCATCAGCACTTTCTCATGGTCACCGGTCGATTAACCGGCTGGTAACGATAACCGGACGGAAACTTTAATCCTCAAAGGGATCGGTCACAAGTATCGTATCCTCGCGTTCCGGGCTCGTGGAAAGTAGGGCGACAGGCGCGCCAATCAACTCTTCCACCTGGCGAACATACTTGATCGCCTGAGCCGGCAGATCCGCCCACTTGCGCGCGCCGACTGTCGATTCCTTCCAGCCCTCCAGGGTGATGTAGACCGGCTCGACGCGGGCCTGCGCCGCCTGGCTGGCGGGGAGGTGGTCGATCTCCTGGCCGTCGAGCTTGTAGCCGACGCAAATCTTCAGTTCGTCGAGGCCGTCGAGGACATCGAGCTTGGTCAGCGCGATGCCGGTAATGCCGTTGGTCGCGACCGACTGGCGCACCAGCGCGGCGTCGAACCATCCGCAGCGGCGCTTGCGGCCAGTGACGGTGCCGAACTCATGGCCCTTCTCGCCCAGGAACTGGCCGATCTCGTCGTTGAGCTCGGTCGGGAACGGGCCCTCGCCGACGCGGGTCGTGTAGGCCTTGGTGATGCCGAGGATATAGCCGAGCGTGCCCGGGCCCATGCCCGAACCGGCGGCGGCCTGGCCCGCGACCGTGTTGGACGAGGTCACGAACGGATAGGTGCCGTGGTCGATGTCGAGCAGCGAGCCCTGCGCCCCTTCGAACAGGATGCGGGCACCCTTGCGGCGCTCCTTGTCGAGAAGCAGCCAGACCGTCTCGCGGAACGGCAGAACGCGGTCGGCGACCGAGGTCAGTTCCTCCATGATCGCCTCATGGGAAACTTCCGGCGCGCCGAGCCCGCGGCGGATGGCATTGTGGTGGGTCAGGATGCGATCCACCTTGCCCCCGAGCGTATCAAGATCGGCGAGATCCATGACGCGGATCGCCCGACGGCCGACCTTGTCCTCGTAGGCCGGGCCGATGCCGCGGCGGGTGGTGCCGATCTTCGTCCCGGTGTTGGAGGCCGCGTCCTCGCGCATCCCGTCAAGCTCCCGGTGGAGCGACAGGATGAGGGTGGCGTTGTCGGCGATGCGGAGATTGTCGGGGGTGATCGTCACGCCCTGCTTGCCGAGCTTGTCGATCTCGGCGATCAGCGCATGCGGATCGACCACAACGCCGTTGCCGATGACGGCCATCTTGCCGGGCCGCACGACGCCGGAGGGCAGCAGCGACAGCTTGTAGCTGACGCCGTCGATGACGAGCGTATGACCGGCATTGTGTCCACCCTGGAAGCGCACGACGATGTCCGCGCGCTCCGACAGCCAGTCCACGATCTTGCCCTTGCCCTCGTCACCCCACTGGGAGCCGACTACCACGACGTTCGTCATCTTTTGCTTTTCCTGTTTTCGCGCATTCCATGCGCCAACTCAAACCGGCGCATCTATAAGACCTCGTTTCAAGGATTGCGATCTGTTTGTGACCGCAAAAGAGGTTTTTGCGTGACAAAACGGGGGACTGCGGTCTATCTGCGGACGTCGATTGCGGCCTCCACCCCCTCCCCCACGGAGATGATCTTGCACAAAACGGCCTATCTGTGTCTCGTGATCGCCACGCTGTCATGGGGCGGCAACGCCGTGGCCGGCAAGCTTGCGGTGGGCCATGTCAGCCCGATGATGCTGACTTTCTGGCGCTGGGCCTTCGCCGTCGCGATCATCTTCGCCATTTCCGTGCCGCAGTTGAGGAAGGACTGGCCGGTCGTCCGCAAACGGCTGCCGATCCTGATCTTCTACGGCGTCGTCGGCTACACGACCTTCAACGCGGTCCTCTATACGGCGCTGAAATACACGACCGCCATCAACGTCGCGATCGAGCAGGCCGGCATTCCGATGCTGATCTTCCTGATCAATTTCATCCTGTTCAGGACGCGGGTATCGCTGGCCCAGGTGTTCGGCTTCTCCCTCACCCTCCTCGGCGTCGCGCTGACGGCATCGAACGGCGACCTCGCGAGCCTCCTGAACCTCACGGTCAATTTCGGCGACGCCCTGATGCTGATCGCCGTCGTCGCCTATGCGGTCTACACCGTTTCGCTGCGCTGGAAGCCGGCCATCGACTGGCGCACGCTGATGGCCATCCCGGCGCTCTTCGCGCTTCTGACCACCGTTCCGCTCGTCCTCTGGGAACATGCCGCCGACGCAACGATCTGGCCGGATACGCGCGGCTGGGTGATCGTCCTCTACACGGCGCTCTTTGCCTCGCTGCTCGCCCAGGTCCTCTATATCAAGGGCGTCGAAGGCATCGGCCCCAACCGAGCCAGCCTCTTCATCAACCTCATTCCCGTCTTCGGGACGCTGCTGTCGGTGGCGATCATCGGCGAGGACCTGCAGTTCTTCCACGTCGCCGCCCTCGTGCTGGCGCTCGGCGGCATCGCCATTGCCGAAAAGGGAAAACCCGCCTCCCCTTGAGGAAGGCGGGTGCGGAAAAGACTGTCTCCGCGAAGATCAGATGTCGGCGTATGCGCGGCCGGCGGCGCCCATCGGGCGGGCGCTTGCGGACGAACGGGTGTCCGCCGTGGCACGCTTGCCGACCATCGTCAGCCGTTCGCCGAGGATGACCTGGCCGCGGTCGGTCGCGACGACCAGGACCCGCTCCACCTTGCCCTCGCCGGTCAGGGCATAGGAGATCTTCAGCGAACCTGCCGGCCAGCCGAGGGCGACCAGACGGTCGCGCTTCAGGTCGGCGCAGTCGTGGCAGCGGTCTGCGACGGTGTCGCCGAGGTCCGGCGCGAAACCTTCGAGGTAGCTGTCGAGGCCGCGGACGGCCGTGTTGACGAGGCGGTTGACGCGCGAAAGCTCGATGGCGCGCGACCGGGTAAGGGTCGGCGCGCTCTGCGGCTCGACCGCCGAGCGGATCGGATCTGCCATCGCCATGTCGTAGCGGACGGCGGGCGACGAGGCGAAGGAGCGGGCAAAACCGGCCGGGCCGGCCGCCTGAGCTGCGCCGCCGGAGACGAGAGCGGCCAGGAATGCCGCGGCAAGAAGAGTTTTCATCGGCATGTTCGAAACCCTGTTCTGATGGACGGCGTTCTTCGCCGTCTCGCCTGGTGCTCCGAAGTCATCTCGGATGTGCGGGCCTCATGCCGTCTGTGCCTTCACCATAGGCGAACGCCTTTGCCGGGCGCTTAAGCGGAAAGATGCAATTTTACGGAAATCGGATTTTTTCCAGTCTTGGCACAGTCGCGCCGCCGGCAACGGATCGGACCGCCGGCCGGGTCTCGAAACTTTTCATTAAATTTTAGGCGCCATTAATCTTCCGAAACGAGAGGTTAAGCGATGCGTATTGCGTTCTCCATCGCGCTCCTGTTGCTGCTGTCCGCATGCGCATCGGCACCGAGCCGGATCAACAATGCCTGTGCGGTATTCGAGCAGAAGGATGGGCTGTTCAACAACTGGTCGCGAGACGCCAGGAAGGTCGAGCGGGAGTTCGGGGTTCCGGTCCCGGTCCTGATGTCGACGATCTATACGGAATCCGGCTTCCGTGCCCGCGCGCGCCCTCCCCGCACCAAGCTGCTCGGCTTCATCCCGTGGAAGCGCCAGTCCACCGCCTACGGCTATGCCCAGGCGCTCGACGGCACCTGGCTGGAATACCAGCGCTCCACCGGACGCTGGTCGGCGCGCCGCACCGATTTCGGCGATGCCATCCACTTCGTCGGCTGGTATCACAACCGTAGCAGCGTCAAGAACGGCATCCCGCGCAACGACACCTACAACCTTTACCTCGCCTATTATTCCGGCCACGCGGGCTATGCGCGCGGCAGCTTCTCGCAGACCGCCAGGAAGGCGGCGCAGCGCTCCGCCGGCATTGCCCAGAAATACGAGGCCCAGCTGCGGTCCTGCGGGTACTGACGCAAAAGCCGCCGGGCGGGTCCGGCGGCCTCGTTCATCCCGTTTCCGGGCCTTTCGGGTGCCCCGATCAGCAGGGGATCAATAGATGTCGAACGGGAAGTACTTGGCGACGATCTTTCCGTAGGTGCCGTCGGCGACGATCGCCTGGATCGCGGCGTTGAAGCGCTGCTTCAGGTCGTCCTCACCCTTGCGGATGCCGATGCCTGCCTCGGTCTCGGTGCCCGGCACGTCTCCCACCATGACGCAGCAATCCTTGCCGTCGCCGTTCAGCCAGTCGGCGACCACGAACTTGTCGGAGATCAGGGCGTCGATCCGGCCGTTCTGCAGGTCGGCCGCCGCCTCCTCCTGCGTCGGGTAGAGCTTCACCTCGATGCCCGCCTTCTCGTAGACGTCCGTGGCGTAGTTCGCCTGCGTGGTGGAGGCCTGGGCCCCGACCACCTTGCCCTTCAGCTCCTCGGCCGAGACGCCCTTCACCTCGCCGTCCTTCGGCGCGATCACCGCAAGCGGGGTCGTATAGTACTTCTCGGTGAAATCGATCTGCTGCTTGCGTTCCTCGGTAATGCTCATCGACGCGACGATGGCGTCGTACTTGTCGGCCATCAGCCCCGGGATGATGCCGTCCCAGTCCTGAGCGACGATGGTGCATTTCGCCTTCATCTCCTCGCAGAGCGCATTGGCGATATCGACGTCGAAGCCCTTCAGCGAGCCGTCCGCGTCCGTATAGTTGAAGGGCGGATAGGCGCCCTCGGTGGCGATGCGGATTTCCGCCTCCTGCGCGAGGGCAGCGGACGAGAAGGCGACGGTCATGGCGAAGACCGTCGATGCGAGCAGCTTGTTTTTCATGTGTTCCATCCTCTTTGGCGGCCACGGGGCCATCGGCAGCTTAGAGGAATATCCGGCGCGCTGGAAAGGGGGCGGCTCCGCGCCCTTCCCTCACCCGCCGTAACCGACGATGCCCTTGATCTCGAGGAAGTCGTGAATGCCCCAGTCGGCATACTCGCGGCCGTTTCCGGACTGCTTGTAGCCACCGAACGGCGCCCGCGTATCCCAGTCCGGATAGTTGATGTAGACCGAGCCGGCTCGCAGCCGCGCCGCAACCTCGCGCGCGTGCTCGAGGTTGCCCGACTGCACGTAGGCGGCAAGCCCGTAGACCGTGTCGTTGGCGATCGCGACCGCCTCGTCCTCGCCGTCATAGGGCAGAATCGACAGGACCGGGCCGAAGATCTCCTCGCGGGCGATGGTCATGTCGTTGGTGACGTCGCCGAAGACGGTCGGCCGTACGTAATAGCCCCGGTTGAGCCCCTCCGGACGTCCGGGCCCGCCCGTCACCAGCGTCGCGCCCTCCTTGATGCCGGCCTCGATCAGCCGCTGGATCTTGGCGTATTGCTGCTCGCTGACGACCGGGCCGAGATCCGTCCCGGCGGCCCGCGGATCGCCCACCTTCAGGGCTTCCGCCGCGACCCTTGCAATGCCGAGCGCCTCGTCGTGACGGTCGCGCGGCACCAGCATGCGGGTCGGCGCATCGCAGGACTGGCCGGAATTGCCGAAGCAGGAAACCACCCCTTCCGACACCGCTCTCTGCAGTTCCGCGTCGGGAAGGATGATGTTTGCCGACTTGCCGCCGAGTTCCTGGGCCACGCGCTTGACGGTGTCGGCGGCGGCCTTGGCGACGATGACGCCGGCCCGCGTCGAACCGGTGAACGAGACCATGTCGACGCCGGGATGGCCGGCCATGACCTGGCCGACGTCCGGCCCGGTTCCGTTGACGAGGTTGAAGACGCCGGCGGGGGTGCCAGCCGCCTCCATGACCTCCGCGAAGATGATGCCGCTGACCGGCGCGATCTCCGACGGCTTCAGCACCATGGTGCAGCCGGCGGCAATCGCCGGCGCCACCTTGCAGACGATCTGGTTGAGCGGCCAGTTCCAGGGGGTGATGAGCGCGCAGACCCCGACCGGCTCGCGCACCACCATGGTCGTGCCGCGCCGTTCAGTGAAGACGAAATCCTCCAGCGCCTCGATGGTGGCGATCAGGTGCGCCTTGCCGGCGGCCGCCTGGCTGTCGCGGGCAAAGGCGAGCGGCGCGCCCATTTCCCGGCTCACCGCCTGAGCGATCTCCTCGTAGCGCGCCTCGTATGCGGCAAGGATGCGGCGCAGAAGCGCCAGCCGCTCGTCCTTCGACCAGAGCGAGAATGCGGGGAATGCCGCCCTCGCCGCGAGAACCGCCCGATCGACGTCCTCCGCCGAACCGAGCGCGATCTGCGTGAAGGCTTCCTCGGTGGCGGGATCGATGACGTCGAGGGCGACCGGAACTGCCGGTTCGACCCAGCGTCCGTCGATGAGGAACTTGAGGTGATGGCTCATGGGCGAGGCTCCGCTGCGGAAGGCCGGCTCACTATCGTGCAAGCCCGATCCTCCCGCAAGCGGGGCATTCGCGCGACTAGCCCCTGTAGGGAGCCAGGAAGCGCTTTGCGGCCTCGATCTCGCTTGCCCGGATCTCATGTCCTCCGGGATGCCAGTCGAGCTGGACCTCGTCGCCCGACCGGCGGAAATAGTCGGCAAGCGACTGCGTCAGTTCAACCGAGGCTATCGGATCGCGTTCGCCGGCCGTGATGAGCACCCGGCCGCTCGCCTTTTCCGTCCGCTCCCGTGGCTCGAAGGGAATGAGCGGATGCATGAGCACGGCCGCTTCGAACAGGCCCGGCTTGTTGATCAGCATGCTCGCAAGGATGTTGGCGCCGTTGGAAAAGCCGAGCCCGAGGATCGGGCCTGCCTTGTAGTGCTCGCGGTTGGCGGCCACGAACTCGCTCATCCGGTTCGTTGCCCGCGAAAGGTCCTCGCAGTCGTAGACGCCTTCGGCCTTGCGGCGGAAGAAGCGTGCAGCGCCGTGCTCGGAGATGTCGCCGCGCGGGGAAATGATCGTCGCCTCGGGCAGAAGCTGGCCGCCGAACTCGAAGAACTGGTTCTCGTCGCCGCCCGTCCCGTGGAAGACGAAGAGGATCGGGGCCCCCGCTGCACCGGCACGCGCCCGATGTACGTAACTGTCATGACTCATGTCTTACTCCTTGCGCCAGACGACCTATGCGTCCAGCGGTTCAAGATGTTCCTCGAGCATCGACCGGAGATGCGCATGCTGCGTCGGCAGCTTCAGCGCCTCGCCGAGATGCGCGGTGTCCTCGTCGCGATCGAACCCCGGTTCGTTGGTGGCGATCTCGAAAAGCACGCCGCCCGGCGTGCGGAAGTAGATCGCCCAGAAATAGTCGCGGTCGATGACGGGCGTGACGTTGTAGCCGGTATCCATCAGCGCCTTGCGGACTTCGAGCTGCTTCTCGCGGTTCTCGACCGCGAAGGCGATGTGGTGGACCGATCCGGCCCCGAGGCGCGCACCGTTGATGTTCGGCATCGTCTCGATATCGATGACGTCGGCGCCGTTTCCGCCGGGGATGCCGAGTCGGGTGACGCCGTCCTCCGTATCGATCGGCTGATAGCCCATGAACTTCAGGAGCTCGGTCGTCGCTCCCTCGTCGCGCAGGCGAAGCGAGGCGGAGTGGAAGCCGCGGATCGCATGATCCTCACCGACGCCGTTGCCGGTCCAGGCCTCTCTCGGATCGTCCCGGACCTCGACCAGCGCAAAGCCGTCGCCGTCGGGCCCGGCGAAATGCAGCCGGTTCTCGCCGAAGGCGCTATCGGTCTTCATGCCCTCGACGCCGGCATCGGCAAGCCGGTCGCTCCAGTAGCCGAGCGAACCTTCCGGCACCGAAAACAACGTCGTGCCGACCTCGCCGGTACCGGGGCGGCCGCGCGCGATATGGGGAAACGGGAAATAGGTCATCACCGAGCCCGGCGTGCCGACCTCGTCGCCGTAATAGAGATGGTAGACGTCGGGGGCGTCGAAATTGACGGTCTTCTTCACCCGGCGCAGTCCGAGCGTATCGGTGAAGAACCGGTTGTTGGTGCGGGCGCTTGCCGCCATCGACGTGACGTGGTGCAGACCCCTGATCTGTCCGAGCATGTTGAAACCCTTTCTGGCTCCCTGAGCCTTCTCTGGGGCTATATTTGTGGATCGGGACGGCGCGTGCATAGAAGTGCTCCACCGAACGGATCGTTCACTTTATGAACGACGACGCTCTGGAACGCGTTCACAAAATCACGAAAGATCCGGCAGCCTCCAGTCGATCGGCTGCCTGCCCCTGGAGACGAGGAAGGCGTTGGCCTGCGAGAAGTGCCGGCTCCCGAAGAAGCCGTTATGGGCCGAAAGCGGGGACGGATGCGGCGCCCGCAGCACCAGATGCCGCGCCCGATCGACAAAGGCCGCCTTCTTCTGGGCATAGGCGCCCCAGAGCATGAAGACGACGCCGTCGCACCGTTCGTTGACCGTCCGGATCACGGCATCGGTGAACCGCTCCCAGCCCTTCCCCTGATGCGAGGCGGCGCGCGCCTCCTCGACGGTGAGGACGCTGTTGAGCAGCAGGACGCCCTGCCTTGCCCAGTGCTCCAGGAAGCCGTGGCGCGCCGGCTCGATGCCCAGATCGCTCTTCAGTTCCTTGTAGATGTTGACGAGAGACGGCGGGATGCGCACGCCCGGCTGGACGGAGAAGCACAGGCCGTGCGCCTGGCCGGGCCCGTGATAGGGATCCTGCCCGAGGATCACCACCTTGACCTCGTCGAGCGGCGTGAGGTCGAGCGCGCGGAAATATTCGCCGCCCTTCGGGAATATGCGCTTGCCCGCCTCCTTTTCGCTGACGAGGAAGCGGCGCAGTTCGCTCATGTACGAGTTGCCGAATTCAGGCTCCAGCGCCTGCCTCCAGCTTTCCTCCAGTCTGATCCCCTCGACCATGACGCCCCCTACCCGAACCGCCCGCCGCGCTGCAGGACCTCGATCTTGTAGCCGTCCGGATCGGTGGCGAAGAAGAAGCGTGCGAACGGCTTTCCGTCCCGCGGCATGTCGACGAGCTTGCCGATGGTGAAGCCGAGTTCGCCGAACCGGCGGTGCTCCGCCTCCACATCCTCGACCGCGACCGCGAGATGCCCGTAGCCGTCACCGAGCACGTAGGGCTCCTGGCGCCCGGCATTGACCGTCAGCTCGAGTTCGAAGCCGGTTTCCGGATTGGAGAGATAGATGAGGGTGAAGCCGTCGAACGGGATGCGCTCCGCAACCGTGAGGCCGAACGCCCGCTGGTAGAAATCGACGGACCGCTGCTCGTCCAGCACCCGGATCATCGAATGGATCATCTTCGCCACGTCGTGTAACTCCTTTTCATGCATTGCAGCGCTTTATCGGAAATCCCGATCCGCTTGCCAATCACGGCGTTGGCGAATTCACATCAAGCTTGCAACGGAAAGGCCGATTGAAATAGGCGGAAGGGATGATCATATGGCGCTCTGCCCCGCGCCGGCGCCGCCTGGCACCAAGGGCAGCGGGATGGACCGGAGAGGGTCTTCATGCGCATTGTCTACCTCAGTCTCGGATGGCTTCTTCTGGTGATCGGCATCATCGGCGCCTTCATGCCGATCCTGCCGACGACGCCCTTCCTGATCATGGCGGTCGCCTGCTTTGCCCGATCCTCTCCGCGCCTGGAGGCATGGCTTCTTGACCACCCGCGGTTCGGCCGGCCGCTGCGCGACTGGCGCGAACGGGGCGCGATCCCCCGCAAGGCGAAGATCGCCGCCGTGGTGATGATGTCGATCAGCTACGCATTCTTCTGGTTCGGCACGTCGCCGCCGGGCCTGCGCGCGGCCTTCGTCGCCGCGATAATGATCCTGCCGGCGATCTACGTCGTGACGCGGCCGGAACCGCCGTCCGCCTGAGAGGGCGTCAGGCGTCCGCGCGGTGGCGTGCCTGCGGCAGGACGAAGGGAATATGCTCGGCGGGAAGCCGCCCCACCGCTCCGGCAATGCCGTAGACCTTGCCGATCGTGGCATCGGAGACGGTATCGAGGCACGTGCCCTGCGACACCACCCTGCCCCTGTCGAGCACCAGAAGGTGATCGGCAAATTCCGCGGCAAGGTTGAGGTCGTGCAGGATGGCCAGCACAATGCCGCCGGCAGCGGCGAAATCGCGGGCGACCTCCAGCACGGAAATCTGGTGGCCGAGGTCGAGGCTCGCGGTCGGCTCGTCGAGGAAGAGTGCGCGCGAAACGCCCTGCGCGACCGGGTCCGGAACCTGGGCCAGGGCCCGGGCAAACTGGACCCGCTGCTGTTCGCCACCGGAGAGCGAGGGATAGGGCCGCGGCTCGAAGCCGCGCAGGCCGACGCGCGACAGCGCCTGCCTTGCCTGTTCGGTCGGATTGCGGGCGCCCTGGGCAACTGCTCCCATGCGGACGATTTCAAGCGCGGTGAAGGGGAAGGAAAGCTGCACCGACTGCGGCAGCACGGCCCGCAGGCGCGCAAGCTCTACCGGCTGGTAGCGGCCGATCTCGCGGTCGTGATAGGCGACCTTCCCGCGGTCGGGACGCAGTTCACCGGAAAGGGCCTTCATCAGGGTGGACTTCCCCGCTCCGTTCGGCCCGATGATCACGGTGAAGCTGCCCGGCCGGAGGGTAATCGCGACGTCCGAGAGAAGCGTGCGGCCGCCCCGCGCCACGGTGATGGATTCCGCCGAGATCATGGGGTTTCTCCGAGCCGGATGCCGCCCTTGCCGAGCAGCAGGAAAAGGAAGACCGGGGCGCCGAAGAGCGCCGTGATGACGCCGATCGGCAGTTCCGCCGGTGCCGCGACGGTGCGCGCGACACTGTCGGCGATGAGCAGCAGCGCGCCGCCGCCGAGCGCCGATGCGGGCAGCAGGAAGCGGTGCGACGGACCGGTGACGAGACGCAGGAGATGCGGCACGACGATGCCGACGAAGCCGATCGAGCCGGCGACCGCGACGGTCGAGCCGCAGGCCGCGGCGACCGCCACGATGACGATCCGCTTCAGCCGCTGCACCGGCACGCCCATGTGGAAGGCCGCCGCGTCTCCGAGCACGAGCGCATCGAGGCCGCGCGCCACGAAGGGTATCGTCGCCATGACAAAGAGGATGAAGGGCAGGACCGAGATACCCGGCCGAAGGTCGCGCCGCCGAGCGAGCCGAGGCTCCAGAAGGTTATGTCGCGAAGCTGCCGGTCGTCGGCGAGAAAGATCAGCAGGCCCATCACCGCGGCCGCGAGCGCCCCGATGGCGATGCCGGAGAGGATGAGCGCCGTGGTGGACGTCCGTCCGTCGCGCGTCGCGATGACGTAGAGCACCCAGGTGTTCGCCAGTCCGCCGAGAAAGGCCATCAGCGGCAGGAACTGGTTGCCGAAGAGGAGAGCGACGGGCAGGAGGAGCGTCGGGCCGAGCACGATCGCGACGACCGCGGCAAGCGCCGCACCAGACGTGACCCCGACAATGCCCGGATCCGCCAGCGGATTGCGGAACAGGCCTTGCATCATCGCGCCGGAGACGGCAAGGCCCGCCCCGACCAGGAGCCCGAGCGCGGTGCGCGGCAGCCGCACGGCCTCCAGCACCACGATATCCTGCGCCGACAGGCCCTCCCCGCCGAGGAGATAGGCGAAGAGATCGCCAAGCCCGACGCCGGTCGGCCCGCTCGACAGCGAGACCAGCGATGCGGCCACCACCAGCCCGACCAGCACGGCCAGTGTCAGGAACCCGTGCAGCGTCCGGTCACCCTCGATGCGGGAGGTCTTCACCGGAAGGGCCATCTCAGACATCAGTTGCCACCGTCCGGATAGAGCCTCTCCATCACCTCGCGCGCCGCCTCCGGCGTGCGCGGCCCGAAACCGAGCAGCAGCAGGCCGTCCAGCGAGACCAGCGCCTTCGCCTGCGCCGCGGGAGTGGCCTGGAGGGCCGGAAGGGCGAAGACGTCGTTCGCCGTCAGTTCGTGATTGCCGCGGGTCATCACCAGGACCACGTCCGGCCGGGCGGCGATCACCGCCTCGTCCGCCATCGGCTTGTAGCCGGAAATGCCCGGCGCCGCATTGATGCCGCCCGCCATCTCGATGATCGCGGCGGCCTCCGTGTCGGCGCCGCCGGCCATCACCCGGCCGTTGGCGAGCGACAGCACGAAGAGGACGCGTTTGCGCGGGCCGGCGATCTTCGCCACGTCCCCGGCAAGCGCACTCAGCTCGGCCTCCGTCTTTCCGGCGAGCGCCTCGGCTTCCTCGACGAGGCCGACGGCCGCGCCGATGTCACGGATCTTCCGGCCGATCGCCGACCCTTCGGGAGGCGTGGGCACCGTCACCATGGGGATCTTGCTGGCTTCGAGGATCTCGATGACCGGCGGCGGCCCCGCCCCTTCCTCGGCCAGGATCAGGTCGGGCTCCTGCGCGAGGATACCCTCGGCGGAAAGCGCCCGCATGTAGCCGATATCAGGCTTGGCACGCGTCTCGGCCGGATAGGTGCTGGTCGAATCCACCGCGACGATCCGGTCCTGCGCGCCCAGCGCATAGAGCACCTCGGTGATCGTCCCGCCGATGGAGACGATGCGTTGCGCCGACGGGTTCGCCTCGCCGGAAGCGGAAACCGCCGAAGCCGAAACGACCAGCGCTGCCGCAGCCGCGACCAAGCCCGTCCTCAATTTACCGAGATATCCCGTCATGTCTCACCCATAGCCTTGGATTTTGGAGGCCGTCGGTGCCCCCAAGCGATAACTTGAGTTGACTACGCAAGTTTTTTCCGCTTTTCAAGGCGCCGCCCCGCAGATAACTTGAGGGCGAAGTGAAACTTTTGAGAGGGACCTGAAAAATGTACATCGCGATGAACCGATTCCGCGTCGTGCCCGGTCATGAGGAGGCGTTCGAAGCCATCTGGCGCGGACGCGAGGGCCGCCTTGCGGAAATGCCCGGATACATCGAGTTCCACATGCTGAAGGGTCCGAAGTCCGAGGACCACACGCTCTACGCTTCGCACACGGTCTGGGAGAGCTTCGAGCATTTCCAGGCATGGACGAAGTCCGACCAGTTCCGCGCCGCCCATGCCAAGGCCGGCGAGAACCGCGGCAAGGTGGAATACCTGTCCGGCCCGCATTTCGAAGGCTTCGAGGTCATCATCCACGAAGACCGCAGTGGCGCCCGCAAAGCCGATGCCGCGTGAGGACGCCATGAACGCGCTGGCACAGGCCGAAAGCGGCCGCAGGGAACGGGCACTCGCAGCCCTTTCGGAAAAGCCCGACGGGGTCGTGGAGGCGCTTGCCGCCAAGGCCGAGGTCACCCCGGCCGAAATACTCGAACTCCTGCCGCAGGGCGCGGCGGTGATCGCCGCAAGCGAGGCCTTTGCCGACATCTGGTCCGACATGACCGGCTGGGGCGAGGTCCTCTTCATCGTCCATACCGAGGACATCGTGCTGGAGGCCGAAGGCAGCCTGCCGCAGGGCTCGGAAGGCCATGGCTGGTTCAACATCCACGGCGACAGCCCGATCGGCGGCCACATCCGCAAGGACAACTGCGCCTCGATCACCTTCGTCGATCGCCCGTTCCACGGACGCCGCTCCTGCTCCGTCTGGTTCATGAACGCCAAGGGCGCGGCCATGTTCAAGGTGTTCGTCCGCCGCGACGAGCAGCGGGAACTGATCACCGAGCAGCTTGCCAGGTTCGAGGCGCTGCGCGACCGATACGCCGCGGCCTGACCGGCGCCGGAGATCGCGAACATCCGGCGCTGCCGGGTGCTTCGGCCACCTCCGACCACCTGACCCGGCGCCTGCCGCTACGGCACGCGCCGGCCAGGGATGGTCAGATGGCCGGAACCCATTTCCAGAACACCCCTTCCTGTCGTTCGGGGTAATACTTGAACTCGCATTCGAAGCGTCGCCCGTAGGCTTCCGCTGCCTTCAGCGCCTCGTCGCTGACCGGGTTCATCCCGGTCCCCGGCGCGAACCAGTCTTCCAGCAGGTCGTCCGGCACATAGGTCCCCACCCGAAGCGGAAGGGCGGTCAATGTCCTGTCGAGTTCCTCGGGGGGCATGCGATCCTCCGTTCCTGATCCGTCTGCCTCGATCTTCGCGAGGCGCCGCGGCGTCTCGCGCCGGAAAGCATATCCCGGTTTCGTTACACGGCCATTGCGTCCGCGCGGGGGCGGCCACGTTCGGTGACCGCACTTATCCGCCCTAGCGCCTGAGCAACCGGCGGGAAACGTCCGAAGAGATGCGATGGGAGCGCGGCGCTACTTCGCGGCGTGCTCGGGCTTTCCCTTCCGCTTCGTCGATGCCATGTCCTTGAGTTCCTTCTCGCTCATGGATTTCTCCATGCTTTTCGAAGCGCCCTTGAGTTCGCTCTTCTTGGTGTCGCCACGCTTGGCGGAGAGTGCGGCGCCCGCCGCCTTCTGCTGCGCCTTGGATTTTGCAGGCATGTGATCCTCCTTCGGTTTCAGCCCCGCCCTCGAACCTGCGGCGATGCGCTTGGTTCCTGCCCCTCATCGGGTCGTCTCAAGGGAACCAAGCGCATCGCCTCCCGTTGGAAGGCGGCACAGCGATGAAAGGACAAGGGTCATGGACGCCAAGGACACCACGGACAAAACCGCAGCCGAGAAGGATGCCTCCACCCGTGCGGACGAGGAACGGCGCGAACGCCTGGACGAGGCTCTGGACGCCGCAAACGACGAGGGCGCCAATCCCGACGCCGTCCGCGAAGCCTCCAGGCTCGGCACCATCGACGCCTATCTGGTCAAGACGGACCTCGAAGAACTCGACGGCCGCGAGGACATCGAGAACGACGACGGCAGCATCAGTTCGCTGGCGAATGCCGAAAAGCCGGAGCGCTGAGGAGCGCTCCCCCCGTGAACCCTCTGGAGAAAGCCATGGACGCCGACAGTGGAAGGCCTCCGGAACGGGCCCAGCGAGACATGATCCACACGATGCCGCAGATCGAGGTGAAGGCGTCCCCGACCCTCGTCGACGCCGAGGCGGAGGCCTTCGTCGAAGAGGCGCTGGAGGAACTGGCGCGCGCCGACATTCCCTTCCTGCTTGCCGGCACCTATGCGGTGAGTGCCTATACCGGGATTTCCCGCCCGACCAAGGATCTCGACATCTTCTGCCGCGCCGGCGACTACGCCCGCATCCTCGCCCACTTCAAGGCGAAGGGCTATGAGATCGAGGTCGAGGACGACCGCTGGCTCGGCAAGGTCATCCGGGGAAAGCACTTCTTCGACGTCATTTTCGCGGCCTCCAACGGCACGATGCCGATCGGCGACGCGTGGTTCGAGCACGCCCGCCAGATCGAGATGAACGGCCGCCCGGTGCGCATCATCGCGCCGACCGAGCTCATCTGGTCGAAATGCTTCGTACAGCTTCGCCACCGCTATGACGGCGGCGACGTCGTGCACGTCATCCTGCGCGCCCACGACCAGATCGACTGGCAGCGGCTGCTCAACCACATGGAGGTCCACTGGGAGGTGCTCCTCATCCACCTCCTGAATTTCCGATGGATATACCCCACCGAGCGCGACAAGGTTCCCGAATGGCTGATCGACGAACTGCTCGACCGCCTGCAGGCCCAGCGCCAGCTGCCGCTGCCGCAGATGAAGGTATGCCGCGGCCGCATGTTCAGCCGCGTCGACTTCGAGATCGACGTCAAGGAATGGGGCTTTGCGGACGTCGGCGGCGAAGGCGAATGGCGCGAGGGCGTGAACCAGGAACCGGCATAAGGAGGTCTGGCGTGGCAAGGACGGACGAGGACGCAACGGCGAAGAAACAGAAGGCCGGCAACGGCAAGCAGAAGATCGCCGCCATGGGCGACCTGCACGTGAAGGAGAGCGGCGCCGGTTCCTACAAGGACCTGTTCAGCGAGATCTCGCAGGCGGCCGACATTCTCGTCCTGACCGGCGATCTGACCGATCTCGGCAAGCCGAAGGAGGCCGAGCTCCTTGCGGCGGACCTGCGCTCCTGCTCCATCCCGATCGTCGCCGTCCTCGGCAACCACGACTACGAGTGCGGGCATGTCGAGGACGTGAGGTCCATCATCAAGGATGCCGGCGTGCAGCTGCTCGAAGGCAATGCGGTCGAGATCAACGGCGTCGGCTTTGCCGGCGTCAAGGGCTTCGCCGGCGGCTTCGGCCGCTACATGCTGGGCTCCTTCGGCGAGCCCGCCATCAAGGCCATGGTGGCCGAGAGCGTCGAGGAAACCATGCGGCTCGAAAACGCCCTGCGCCAGGTTCGGTCCGAACGGGCAATGGTCGTGCTGCATTACGCGCCGATCCCGGAGACCGTGGTCGGCGAACCCCATGAAATCTACCCCTTCCTCGGCTCCTCGCGCCTGGCGGAAACCATCGACCGCTTTCCCGTCTCTGCCGTCGTCCACGGGCATGCCCATCGCGGTACCTACGAGGGCAGGACGCCCGGCGGCGCGCCCGTCTACAACGTCGCCTCCCACATCGAAAAACCGACCGGACGCCCCTACGCGCTGCTTGAACTCTAGGAACAAGCAGGCCCGCCGGCGGTTCGGCGCAGATGGAAGGAGACTGCCATGTCAGCCCACAAGTCAGACGAGAAGGACCACCCGGAACAGGACCCGGCGGAGGGCTCCCGCGAGGTCATAGACCGCGAACTCGCCCGCCAGGACAGCAAGGACCAGAAGAAGGAAACCGACAAGACGGACCGCGAATCCGGCACCAGGGACAGCCCGGCGCCCGGTCCCTGATCCGGGCCGGCCCGGGCTCGCTGGGCCCCGGTCGGGTCAGATATGCAGGGCGTGGCCCAGTGCCTTGAGCGAGGCCTCCGCGAACGCTTCCGACTGGGCCGGATGGGCGTGGATCGTGCCGGCGACATCCTCCAGCCGCGCTCCCATCTCGAGCGCGAGCGAAAAGGCGGCGGACAGTTCCGAGATGCCCGCTCCGACCGCCTGAATGCCGAGAACCAGGTGGTTGTCCGCGCGCGCCACCACCCGCACGAACCCTTCTTCCGAGGCGAGCGTCATCGCCCGGCCGTTCGCCGTGAACGGAAACTGGCCGATCTTCACCTCGTGGCCGGCCCGCCTTGCCTCCTCCGGGGAAAGGCCGACGGAGACGATTTCCGGATCGGTGAAGCACACCGCCGGGATCGCCACCTTGTCCCAGCTTCGCGGCTTGCCCGCGATGATCTCCGCCACCATCTCCCCCTGCGCCATCGCCCGATGCGCCAGCATCGGCTCTCCCGTCACGTCGCCGATCGCATGGATCCCGCGCATGGAGGTGCGGCACTGGCCGTCGATCCGGATGAAGCGGCCCTCCATGTCGAGTTCCAGCTCCTCGCGACCCCAGCCTTCCGTCACCGGGCGCCGGCCGACGGTGACGAGGATGCGTTCCGCGGCGATCTTCCGCTCGCCGTCGCCGCCCTCCACCACGAGGGCCTCCCCGTCGGGGGAAAGAGACTTGACCGCTGTCTGCGTCAAAACCTCGATGCCGAGTGCCGCGATCCGCCTTGCGACGGGCTGTGTCAGCGCCGCGTCGTAGAGGGGGAGGATGCGCTCCTGCGCCTCGACGACTGTCACCCTTGCGCCGAGCTTCGCAAATGCCGTCCCGAGCTCGAGGCCGATATAGCCGGCGCCGACGACGGCGAGGCTTTCCGGAACCTCCGTCAGCGACAGTGCCTCGGTGGAGGAGATCACGCGGCCGCCGAAGGGCAGCGCCGGCAGTTCCACCGGCGCCGACCCGGTGGCGATCACGACGTTTTCGCAGCGGACCACCTGCAGCCCCGTCTCCGTCTCGACTTCCACCGTCTTGCCGTCGCGAAACCGGGCGCGCCCGGCGAGCGCCTTCACGCCGGCCTTCTTCAGGAGGTTGATCACTCCGAGCGACAGGCGCCCGGTGATGCCGTCCTTCCAGGCCACCGTCCTTGCAAGATCGATGGCGGGATCGGCCACGCGGATCCCCGTGACGTTCCGCCCGGCAGCCATGCCGAGAGCCGTCGCATATTCGTCGGCCGCGTGGATGATGGCCTTGGACGGGATGCAGCCGACATTGAGACAGGTCCCGCCCGCCTTGTTCATTTCGACGATCATCGTGTCGATGCCGAGCTGCCCGGCGCGGATCGCGCAGACATAGCCGCCCGGACCGGCGCCGATGACCAGGAGCTTGCAGGTGATCTCCCTCATCTCATCCCTCGACGAATATCATGGCGGGCGCTTCCAGCAGCGACTTGAGGCGCTGGACGAAGGTGGCCGCGTCCCAGCCGTCGATCACCCGGTGGTCGAAGCTGGATGACAGGTTCATCATCTTGCGCGGCACGAACTGCGTGCCGTCCCAGTGCGGGCGGACGGCGATCTTGTTGACGCCGATGACGGCGACTTCCGGATGGTTGATGACCGGCGTCGAGACGATGCCGCCCATGGCGCCGAGCGAGCTGACGGTGATCGTCGATCCGCTCAGTTCCTCCCGCTGCGCGGTCCCGTTGCGGGCGGCCTCGCTCAGGCGGGCGACCTCGCGGGCGCAGTCGAATATGTCCCTCGCCTCCACATGCCGGACCACCGGAACGACCAGTCCCGCCGGCGTCTGCGCCGCGACGCCGATGTGAACGCCGCCATGCTGGCGGATCACGCCGGCCTCGTCGTCATAGAGGGAGTTGACCATCGGCTGCTCGGCAACCGCCTTGACGATCGCCCGCATCAGGAAGGGCAGGATCGTCAGCTTCGGGCGGCCCTGCTTCTGCTCGCCGTTGAGGCGGGCCCGCAATTCCTCCAGCGCCGTCATGTCGATCTCCTCCACATAGGTGATGTGGGGGATGCGCGACTTCGACAGCGCCATGCGCTCCGCGATGCGCCGGCGAAGCCCGACGACCTTGATCTCCCGGATCGTGTTGTCGGGTTGCGGCCCGACCCTTGCGGGCGCTGCGCGACCCTGTTCCAGGAAGGCGTCGAGATCCTCATGGGTGATGCGCCCGGCCGGACCGCTGCCGGACACCCGGCGGAGATCGACGCCCGCCTCCCTCGCCCTGAGGCGCACCGCCGGCGATGCCAGCGGCCTTTCGCCCTTGTCGCGTGGCGGTCCGCCGGAAGATGCCGCTGCCGATGACAATGACGAAGCCGGTGCCAAAGAGAATGACGCAGGCGGCTCCGGAGGCTCGCCCTTCCCATCCGGCTTGCGCGGAGCGATCGGCATGTCGGGCGCAGCGACGCCCGCCGCCTCTTCCTCGTCCGCGGCAGGCTCCTCGGAGGGAGCGGTCTCCTCTCTCTCCTCTTCGCCGGCGACCCTTATCTTAAGGATGACCGTACCGGTGGCGATGACGTCGCCGACATCGCCGCCCCGCCACACGACCTCGCCCTCGACGGGAGACGGGATCTCGACGGTGGCCTTGTCGGTCATCACCGCCGCCAGCACCATGTCCTCGCGAACCGGATCGCCCACGTCCACATGCCATTCCACCAGTTCCGCCTCGGCGACGCCTTCGCCGACATCGGGAAGCTTGATCGACTGCGTTGCCATGTTACGCCTCCATCAGGTCGCGAAGCGCCTCCCCGAGCCGTGCCGGCCCGGGAAAGTAGTCCCATTCCTGCGCATGCGGATAAGGCGTGTCCCAGCCGGCGACGCGGGCGATGGGCGCCTCGAGATTGTAGAAGCAATGTTCCTGCACCAGCGCGACCAGTTCGGCGCCGTAGCCCGACGTCAGTGTCGCCTCGTGCACCACCATGCAGCGGCCGGTCTTCCTGACCGAGGCGAGGATCGTTTCCAGATCGAGCGGAACGAGAGACCGCAGGTCGATGATCTCCGCATCGATGCCGGTTTCCTCCGCGGTCGCCTCGGCGACATGCACCATCGTGCCATAGGCGAGGATAGTGGCGGCAGAGCCCTCCCGCCGCACCACGGCCTTGCCGAGCGGTACCGCGAAATAGTCCTCCGGCACCTCGCCCAGGGAATGCCCGGCCCAGGACATGACCGGCCGGTCGTGATGGCCGTCGAAGGGCCCGTTATAGAGCCGCTTCGGTTCCAGGAAGATCACCGGGTCGGGATTCTCGATGGCCGCGATCAGCAGCCCCTTGGCGTCGTAGGGGTTGGAGGGCACCACGACCTGCAGGCCGCAGACATGCGTGAACAGCGCCTCCGGGCTCTGGCTGTGCGTCTGCCCGCCGAAGATCCCGCCTCCGGTCGGCATGCGCACCACCATCGGGCAGGTGAAGTCGCCGTTCGACCGGTATCGCAGCCGCGCCGCCTCCTGGGTCAGCTGGTCATAGGCGGGATACATGTAGTCTGCGAACTGGATCTCGATACAGGGCTTGAGGCCGTAGGCGGCCATGCCGATCGCCGTGCCGACGATGCCCGATTCCGAGATCGGCGCGTCGAAGCAGCGGGTCTTGCCGTATTTCTGCTGGAGCCCCTGCGTGCAGCGGAAGACCCCGCCGAAGTAGCCGACATCCTCCCCGTAGACCACGACGTCCTCGTCGCGGCCCATGGCGACGTCCATCGCGCTGCGGATCGCCTCGATCATCGTCATGCGCGCCATGGCTCAGACCCCCGCCTTCTGGCGCTGGCGCCTCAGATGCGGCGGCATGTCCGCATAGACGCCCTCGAACATGTCGCGCATCGAGGGCCGCCCGCCGGCATGCAGGGTGCCGTGCCGCTCCGCCTCCTTCTGCGCGGCGACCACGGCGTCGCGGATTTCCGCCTCCATCTGCGTGTGGCGTTCCTCGCTCCAGGCGCCGATGCGGATCAGGTGGTTCTTCAGCCGGATGACGGGATCGCCGAGCGGCCATGCCTCCGACTCCTCCTTCGGGCGGTAGGCGGAGGGATCGTCAGAGGTCGAATGGGCGCCGACGCGGTAGGTGACATGTTCGATGAGTGTCGGTCCGATATTGCGCCTTGCACGTTCCGCCGCCCATTTCGCCACCGCATGGACGGCGAGATAGTCGTTGCCGTCGACCCGGAGCGACGGCAGCCCGAAGCCGAGCCCGCGGGCAGCGAAGGTTCCCGATCCCCCGCGGGCGATCCCCTGGAAGGTCGAGATGGCCCACTGGTTGTTGACGACGTTGAGGATCACGGGCGCCCGGTAGGTCGAGGCGAAGACGAGCGCGGCGTGGAAATCAGACTCCGCCGTCGACCCGTCGCCGATCCACGCAGCGGCGATCTTCGTGTCGTTCTTGATCGCCGAGGCCATGGCCCAGCCAACGGCCTGCACATATTGCGTCGCGAGGTTGCCGGAGATCGAGAAGAAGCCGTGCTCCCGGGAGGAATACATCACCGGCAGCTGCCGGCCCTTCAGCGGATCGGCGTCGTTGGAATAGATCTGGTTCATCATCTCGACCAGCGGATAGCCGCCGGCGATCAGAAGGCCCGCCTGCCGGTAGGTCGGGAAATTCATGTCGCCGGGTTCCAGCGCGCGCCGGAAGGCGCAGGAGACCGCCTCCTCGCCCAGATGCTGCATGTAGAAGGAGGTCTTGCCCTGGCGCTGCGCCATCAGCATGCGCTGGTCGAAGGCGCGCAGCAGCATCATGGTCCGCAGCCCCTCCATCAGTTCCTGCGTCGTCAGCGTACCGGCCCAGGGGCCGACCGCCTCGCCCTCGCGGTTCAGGACGCGGATGATGGAGAAGGCAAGATCGCGGATGCTTTCCGGATCGGCGTCGATCTCCGGGCGCCGGACGGAGCCCGCCCGGGGAATGCTGACATGGGAAAAGTCCGGCTTGTTGCCCGGACGCACTTCCGGTTCCGGGACATGCAGACTGAGCCTCGGGGCATCGGTCATTCGCGCTTCTCCCTCCTGAGAACCGACGGGCAGGCGCGTTTCCTCTCCTCGAAACGGGCCTTCCGGTAATCTAGGGCCGACAACGCGGTTGAGCAATTTTGTTGCGTGAGGCGAAACTGCGAATTGCGCGCGCGAATGGCAATTTTCTTGCGGCTTTCGCCGACCCCGCGACAGGAACGGAACCCGAGGCGATTTCACTCGTTTGGCGCACTCTTTCTCGAAGGGTGGCAAATGACTTCCGCTATAGAGCCAGCAGACGAATTCCATGCATATCCCCGCACCTGGGGCGCCGAGTACACCGCCGTCGGCGAGGTCAGGTTCCGGCTGTGGGCGCCCGGCCAGTCGCAGGTGGCGCTTCGCCTCGACGGCAGCGAGACACCGATGACCCGCGACGCCGACGGATGGTTCGAGCTCCTGGCGGTCGGTGTCGCCGCCGGCGCCGAGTATTCCTACGTGCTGGCCGACGGCACCGCCGTGCCCGACCCAGCGTCCCGCGGCCAGAAGGACGACGTCAAAGGACCCTCGCTGGTCATCGACCCGACCTCCTACGAATGGCGCAACAGCGAATGGCGCGGCCGGCCCTGGGAAGAGGCGGTCATCTACGAACTGCATGTGGGGACATTCACCGAGGCCGGCACCTTCCGCGCGGCGATCGACAAGCTGCCGCATCTGGCCGAACTCGGCATCACCGCGATCGAGGTCATGCCGATCGCGCAGTTCGGCGGCAATCGCGGCTGGGGCTATGACGGCGTGCTGCTCTACGCGCCGCACAGCGCCTATGGCCCGCCGGAGGATTTCAAGGCCTTCATCGACGCCGCACATGGCCACGGCATGATGGTCATCCTCGACGTCGTCTACAATCACTTCGGCCCGGAGGGTAACTACCTGCCGCTGCTGGCGCCCGAGTTCTTCCACCCGGAAAAGCACACGCCCTGGGGCGCGGCGATCGCCTACGAACTGCCGCCGGTGCGCAGCTTCTTCGTCGAGAACGCCCTCTACTGGCTGGACGAGTTCCAGCTTGACGGCCTGCGCTTCGACGCCATCGACCAGATAAGCGACGAGAAGTCGGAAAAGGACATCCTCATCGAGATCGCCGAACGTCTGCGGGCCGAATTCCCGGACCGCCACATCCACCTGACGACGGAGGATGCCCGCAACATCACCCTCCTGCACGAACGCCGCGAGGACGGCAGCGTGCCTTTCTTCACCGCCGAGTGGAACGACGACTTCCACAACGCCATCCATGTCTACGCGACAGGCGAGACCGACGGCTACTACAGGGATTTCGCCGGCGAGACGGAACGCCACGTCGCACGATCCCTGGCCGAAGGCTTCGCCTTCCAGGGGGAACTGTCGGTGCATGCGGGCGAGGAGCGCGGCGTCCCGAGCACCGGCCAGCCGCCCGTCGCCTTCGTCGACTTCATCCAGAACCATGACCAGGTCGGCAACCGCGCCTTCGGCGACCGGCTGCTGACGCTCGCCGGGCCCCAGAAGACAGGGGCGCTTCTCTCCGCGCTTCTCCTCTCGCCGCATATCCCGCTCCTCTTCATGGGCGAGGAGTTCGGGGAGACCCGTCCATTCCTGTTCTTCACCGACTTCCACGGCGAACTGGCCAAGGCCGTGCGCGACGGCCGCCGGAGGGAGTTCGCCGGCCACGCCGGGCATGGCCACGAGGACGAGGAAATCCCCGATCCCAACGCGGAGGCGACCTTCACCGGATGCAAGCTCGACTGGAGCAAGGTGACATCGCCGGAAGGCCGCAAGTGGCTCGATCTTGTCCGCGACCTGCTGGCCCTTCGCCGCAAGCTCATCGTGCCGATGCTGGGATCGGCAAGGCAGGCGGGCGGCAGCATCGTTAAGGCCGAGGACGGGCTCGTCGCCGTCACCTGGCTGTTCCCCGACGGCGAGATCGGCATGGCGATCAATCTCGGCGCGGAGGCAAAACCGCTGCCGGTCCTGCCGGGCGACGTGGTCCACCGCCTGCCCCCCGATGCGGGTAAGGACGGACGGCTCGGTCCCGACAGCATCGTCGTCACAGTCGGCGCCGGAGGCAGCCGATGACGATCCCGACCTCGACCTATCGCCTCCAGTTCCGCAACGGAATGACCTTCGAACGTGCCGCCGGGCTGGTTCCCTATCTCCGGCGGCTCGGCATCAGCCATCTCTATGCCTCGCCGGTATTTTCCGCCACCGACGGCTCGACCCACGGCTACGACGTCACCGATGCAAACGAGTTCGATCCCGTGCTGGGCGGCCGCGACGGCTTCCTGAGGTTGTCGGATACGCTGCGCGAGTACGAACTCGGGCTGATCCTCGACATCGTGCCCAACCACATGGCCGCATCGCTGGAAAACCGCTGGTGGCGGGACGTGGTGGAACATGGGCGCGAAAGCCGCTACGCGCGCTATTTCGACATCGACTGGAGCCGGAAACTGACGCTGCCCTTTCTCGGCGACACGTTCGAGGAGGTGCTTGCCAAGGGGGAGCTTTCGGTAAAGCCCGACCCCAAAACCGGAAAACCGGCGATCGCCTATTACGACAGCCACTATCCCCTCACCCCCTCCTCCTACGCGGGACGGGAGGAGGAGGTCCTGGCCGCCTCCCGCCCGCAGGAGCTTGCCGCGCTGCACGACCTGCAGCCCTGGCGGTTGATCTCCTGGCGGGACGCGCCCCGCGATCTCAGCTACCGGCGCTTCTTCGAGATCACCGGCCTCGTCGGCCTGCGGGTCGAGGATCCGGAAGTCTTCGAGGCGGCGCATCGGACCGTGCTGGAACTGGTGCGGGACGGCCGGGTGGACGGGCTGCGCATCGACCACGTGGACGGCCTCGCCGACCCGAAGGGCTATCTCGACAGGCTGCGGGCGGCCGTCGGCCCGGACGTGTACATCGTGGTCGAGAAGATCCTCGGCGAGGGTGAGCAGATCCCCGCCGATTGGCCGGTCTCCGGCACCACCGGCTACGAATTCGTCACCGCGCTCGGCAACGTCCTTGTGGACGGCAGCACGCATGAGGCGCTGACCGCCGCATACCGCAGCGTCGCCGGGGATACGGCGTCGCCGCTCGAAGAACTGCGCAATGCAAAATTGTTGATGGCGAACAACAACTTCGAAGGAGAAGTAAATACACTTCTGAAACTCGCTCGGAATCTACTTGAGGCCGACGGTGATGCGGAAGCCGAACCCGGGGCGATGCATGACGCGCTTCGGGAAATGCTTGTCGCCTTTCCGGTCTATCGCACCTATGCGACCGATCAGGGCCTGCCGAACGAGGGAAAGGTGCTCCTCGACCGTGTCGTGGAGACGGTGCGGACGGGTCCCCACGCTCCGGACGAGCAGGCGCTTTCCTTCCTGCACCGCCTGCTTTCCGGCGAGGCGGGCGGCGACCGCGAGGAGGCCCGCCTGTTCCGCACCCGCTTCCAGCAGATCACCGGTCCGCTCATGGCGAAATCTCTGGAAGATACGCTGTTCTTCCGCAACCACAGGCTCCTGGCGCTGAACGAGGTCGGCAGCGAAGCCGATCCACATCCCGCATCGCTCCAGCGCTTCCACGACGAGATGCGGACAAGGGCCGAGCGTCAGCCGGATGGCCTGTCGGCCACGTCCACCCACGACACCAAGCGCGGCGAGGATGCACGCGCTCGCCTCTACACGATCACCGAGGCCCCGGATCACTGGGCGGAGGCGGTGAACCGCTGGCGGGAGATGAACCGTGCCGCCGTAACGGCGCTGTCGGATGGAGCGGCACCGGAACCGGCCACCGAATGGATGCTCTACCAGGCGCTTGCCGGCGCCTGGCCGACCGATCTTGCCCCGGACGATACGGACGGGCTGAAGGCGCTGGAGGAGCGCTTCCTGCAATATGTCGAGAAGGCGCTTCGGGAAGCCAAGGGGCGCACCACATGGAGCGATCCGGATGACCGGTACGAGGATGCAGTCCGCGCCTATGCGCGCCATCTTCTCTCGCCGGCGAACCTTGAATTCCTGGAGGATTTCCGCGCCACGCTCGAACCTTTCGTCCGGGCGGGGCTCGTGAACGGCATCACCCAGACGCTTATCAAGCTCACCGCGCCCGGCGTGCCCGACATCTATCAGGGCAGCGAGCGGCTGGACCTCAGCCTCGTCGACCCCGACAATCGCCGGGAGTCGGATTTCGAGGCCCTGTCGGCGGGCCTCATGCCCGGCAGTCTCGGGACGGAGGAGGAAGACTGGCGCTCGGGCCGGCTCAAGCAGCAGATCATCTGCAGCGTCCTTCACCTGCGCCGCCACGATCCCCTCCTTTTCCGCACCGGCGAGTACCTGCCTCTCCTCCCGCAGGGCAAGCGGGCGAAGAACCTCGTCTCCTTCGCCAGGCTTACCGAGGACGCGGCGCTGGTGCTCATTGCGCCCCGTCTCGTGCTCGGGGCCTTCCGCCAGGGAGACCGGCGCCTGTCCGATCGCTGGGAAGAGACCGTTCTTCCCTTGCCGGAAGCCCTGCGGGGACGGGCCTATCGGGACGTCTTCAGCGGACGGCGGTTCGATCCGTCCGACAGCCTGCCCCTGGCCTGGGCCTTCGTCGACCACCCCTTCGCGCTGCTCCGCTCCATGTGAGGACAGCACTTCCGGGCAAAGAAAAAGGGCGGCGATCGAGGATCGGCGCCCTTTTTTGGTCTTCGGCTCCTGCGGGTATCAGCCGAGGCCGAGAAAGGACAGGATGGCGAGGACGATAACCACGGCTCCGACGAGCCAAACGATGCTGTTCATGTGTCGCTCCTTCTTGATGCGATATCTTTGGGAAGATGTCTTTGGGAATGTCTTGGGGGAAAGGGTGGTCAGGCAAAGCCCACGAGGTTGAGAATGGCGATGACGATCACGACGGCGCCCACCAACCAGACGATGCTGTACATAGCGTTCTCCTTTGTTTCTCGGGGATGTGAACGGCGGCTCGTGCAAAAGGTTCCCTCCGTCGCAAGGCCGGGAACAATTGGCCGCCGGGTGATGTTGACCATCGTCCCGGCCATGGACGGCAGCCACAAGCAGCCACGAGGGGAGAAGCACGTGCACTCAATGAAGGATCCGAACGCGCCGACGGCGAAGCCCCGGGTAGTCCCTCAGGCAGTCCCTCGGGCGGTCCCCCGGGTAGTCCCCCGGGTAGTCATTGTCGGAGGCGGTTTCGGCGGGCTCGCCTGCGCCCGCGAACTGGGAAATTCCGATATCGACGTCACCGTCATCGACCGGCGCAACCACAACCTCTTCCAGCCCCTCCTCTATCAGGTGGCGACGGCGGCCCTGTCGCCCGCCGATATTTCCGAGCCGATCCGGCGTACCCTGGGGCGCTATCGCAATATCCGCGTCGTGCTGGCGGAGGTCACCGGCATCGACCGCGAGCACAAGCACGTGCTCGTCGATGAAGGCGGCCCGGTCCCCTACGATGTCCTCGTGCTCGCCACCGGCTCCGAATACAACTACTTCGGCAACGAAGACTGGCGGGCCTGGGCGCCGGGCCTGAAGACGATCCACGAGGCGCGCCTGATCCGCCAGCGCCTGCTTCTCTCCTTCGAGAAGGCGGAACTGGCGAACGATCCGGAGGAAAAGAAGGCGCTGCTGACCAGCGTCGTCATCGGCGGCGGCCCGACCGGCGTCGAGATGGCGGGCGCCATCGCCGAGCTCGGCCATTTCATGATCTCGCGGGACTTCCGCCGCCTGCAGCCCGAGCATTTCCGGGTGATCCTGATCGAGGCGGGCCCGCGCATCCTGTCGGCCTTTCCCGAGGAACTGGCCGACTACGCACGGAAGGAACTGGAGAAGGCGGGCGTCGAGGTGCTGACGAACCTCACCGTGGAATCGATCAGCAAGGAGGACGTCGTCGCCGGCGGCCGGTCGATCCGGACCGGCAGCGTCATCTGGGGAGCGGGCGTGCGCGCATCGCCTGCGGCCACCTGGCTCGGCGTCGAGGGAAAGGCCGGCGGGCGGGTCCCGGTCGAGCCCGACCTTGCCGTCACCGGCTGCCCCGACGTCTATGCCGTCGGAGACACGGCGCTCGGCCTCTCGGATGACGGAAAGCCCCTGCCCGCGCTGGCGCAGGTCGCCAAGCAGCAGGGAGAATATCTCGGCAAGGCGCTACGGTCGCGCCTGCTGGAAGGACGGCAGCCGCAGCCCTTTTCCTTCCGCGACCGCGGTAACACCGCCGTCATCGGACGCAATGCCGCGATCTTCGACTTCGGCACCCGGCGCCTCAAGGGGCGTTTCGCCTGGTTCCTCTGGGCGATCGTGCACGTCTACCTGCTCGTCAATTTCGAGAAGCGGCTGCTCGTCAGCATCCAGTGGATATGGCGCTACGCCACCAGCCAGCGCGGTGCCCGGCTCATTGATGAAAACGCCGCTGCCATGGTTCCGGCGTCGACAGAAAGGACGGAAACATGAATACCGCCAATCCCCAGCTGGAAGGCCTCTATCTCGCCTTCGCGGCGATCAACAACCTGCTGGTCAACAAGGGCATCGTCACCCATGCCGAAGTCCAGGAGGCCCTGCAGGCCGCCGAGCAGACCGTGCTCGAGGACGGCAAGCCGCTGACTGTCTCGCTATCCCACCAGAAGGCGGTCGCCTTTCCGATCCGCATCCTTCTCCTCGCCAACGAGGCGGCGGAACGCGGCGAAAGCTTCGACTTCGAGGATCTCGCGCGCGAGGTCGGCCGCCGCACGTAAGCGCAGGTCAGGAAAGCAAGGCCCGGCCTTCCGCAGGCACCGGGCCGCAGCCTCAGATCATCGGCTTGCCGCCGGTCACCGCGATCGTCGCGCCGGAGACATAGCTCGACATCGGGTCGGCGAGCATGACATAGGCCGTCGCCAGTTCGGCCGGCTGGCCGGGACGCTGCATCGGCACCTGCGTGCCGAAGTTCTTCACCTTGTCTTCCGTCATCGTCGAGGGAATGAGCGGTGTCCAGATCGGCCCGGGGGCGACCGCATTGGCGCGGATCTCCTTTTCGGCAAGCATCTGCGCGAGGCCCGCCGTGAAGTTCTGGATAGCGCCCTTCGTCGTCGCATAGGCGAGCAGGCTGGGATTGGGACTGTCGGAATTGATGGACGCGGTATTGATGATCGAGCTGCCGGGCTTCATGTGCGGCACGGCTGCCTTGGTCAGATAGAACATGGCGTGGATGTTGACGCGGAAGGTCAGCTCCCACTCGTCGTCGCTGATGTCGCCGATGTCGGCAAAGGTCGCCTGGTGCGCGGCATTGTTCACGAGGATGTCGATCCCCCCGAACTCGCTCACCGCCTTGTCGACGATCCTCTTGCAGTGCTCGGCCGACTGGATGTCGCCGGGAACGAGAACGGACTTGCGGCCCGCCTTGTCGACCCATCTCCGTGTCTCCTGCGCGTCCTCCTCCTCGTCCAGGTAGGAGATCAGCACATCCGCGCCCTCGCGCGCATAGGCGATGGCGACCGCGCGTCCGATGCCGCTGTCGGCGCCGGTGATGACCGCCTTCATGCCCGCCAGACGCCCCGACCCATTATAGGAATGCTCACCGTGATCGGGAACCGGCTCCATCTTCCTGGTATAGCCGGGCATTGGCTGCTGCTGTTCGGGAAAGGGAGGCCTGGGATAGTGGTTCATGATGTCCTCTCTACCTGGGGGAGCTTTGGGAAGCCTGGGGGAACTTTGGGAGTTCGGTGATCGAACGGTCACGGAGAGGCTAGGTTCCCGTCGGATTGGTGTCCCCGGCATGGTCCGCATGCCATCGCACCGGCGTCGATATCAACGGACGGCGATCGCCTCAGGCGCCGGGCGTCGCCTGTCCGTCGCCGCCGCGAAGCCGCCGCAGCTGCTCGATGATGCGCAGCGAACTGGACGCACGTGCCGCCGAGAAGTCCGAGCTCTTGGACAATATCCGCAGCATGTCCTCCGCCTCGTCGGCAGAGATTGTTCCGCGCGCCGCCAGCCCGTCGATGAGAAGGAGCACCGCCCCCTCGACCGCGAGGGCACGGCGGTGGGTTTCGTCATCGTTCTTGTTATCGACATTCAGCATCGTCAGGCTCCGTATGATTACCTGACGAATTGTTTCGGGCCGGAAAGGTTCCTTGATCCGTTCGGCTCAGGGCGTCACCGACGCGCGCAGGGTCGCCCCGTCAGCGCGGATCGCGGTCGATCCGTCCCTGCTCCGCCTTGTAGAAATACTGGCTGGCGACGAGCCATCCCTTGAGTGGCCGGAGCGGTGGAATGCAGGTCAGCAGGATGAAGGGAAGCGAGGTCAGCAGGTGCACCCAGAAGGGCGGCTGGAAGACGACCTCGATCCATACGGCGAGCGCCACGCTCGGCACGCAGGCGAAGCAGATGACGAAGAAGGCCGGGCCGTCGGCGGGGTCGGCAAAGGAATAATCGAGCCCGCAGACCTCGCATCGGGGCCTGAGCGTCAGGAAGCCGCTGAACATGTGGCCCTGCCCGCAACGGGGGCAGCGCCCCCGAAGACCGGTGGCATAGGGGGACAATGGTGGCCACTGGGCATCAGATGACATTCTGCTTCCTTTCCCGCAATCGCCCCCTTAAACGCCGAAGCCCGCCCGACGGCAAGAGCTTCGTTCGACGCGCGTCAATGTGACCCGCGCGACGCCGGGCGGGGGGCCGGGCGGGAAAGAGGCTGCCGCGGGGCCGCTAGAAATCGTCAAACAGCCCGTCGCGGTAGATGCGCCGCCAGACGAGCTTGAGACTGCGGTCCGGCTGGATCACGTAGCGCTCCACCACGCGCTGGCCGAGCGCATTGGTGAACTGGTGGCTGACCGGGCTGCCGATAGGGGCCTTGGTCAGCCTCGTGCGCGGCTGGCCGCCATAGGTGATGCTGCCGGGAATGGGCTCCAGCCCCGGCCCGTCACCCAACGAACCTGTGGTACAACCGGAAACCATGAGGGCAAGCGTCGCGACCGTCAGGAAATGCCTCATCGCCAACACTCCTTGCTGTGTGCCTGATGATAACCCTCATCTGCTTCGCGCGGTTCCCCGGCCCCGCACGCCCCGCAGACGATTGTGGATGGCAACCGCCGCGATCTCGCCCTGCGCCATCGCGACGCCGAGCTGGTTGAGCCCGGTTACCACGTCCCCCACGGCAAAGCATCCCTCGACGGCGGTCTCCTGGTGGGAGCCGGTGCCGATCCGCCCGTCTTCCTCCAGCGCCGTTCCGAGATCGGCGGCAAGACGCGAGCGCGGCCGAACCCCCAGGGCGGAATAGAGAATGACCCGTTCAAGCCGCGTGCCGTCGCCGAACACCAGCGTCGTCTCGCTGTCTCCCGCCTTCTCCAGCGAGGCCAGCGGCCTTGTGATGACCTCGATCCCCTCTTCGGCGGGCGATGCCTGCCCGTCGGCATGCCATTCCGGTCGCTCCCCGAGTGTGGCGATGGCGATCCGATCGGTGAATGTCTTGAGGAAGCGGGCTTCGGCCACCGCCCGCATGCCGTTGCCGATCACGCAGACCGGCCGCCCGGCGATCTCGAACCCGTCGCAGATGGGGCAGATCCGCAGGTAACCCTCCGCCACCATCCCGCGGGCATCGGCGAAGGGCGGCAGATTGTCCTTGAGCCCCGTCGCAAGCACGATCGTCTGCGCCATCAGCCCCGGATCGGCATCGACCCCGATCCTGAAGAAACCCTCCCTCGTCTTTTCCATGCTGGAAACCCTGGCCCCGACCACAGGCACCCGCAAAAGCGCCAGCTGCGCCCTCATCCGCCCAAGGAGATCCTCGCCCCTGATCCCGCCCGGAAAACCCGGATGGTTGTAGGAGCGGGGGATGAGCGACGCGCGGCTCGCTCCGCCGTCGATGACCAGCGTCCTGCGGTTCATGCGGGCGAGGTATATCGCCGCCGTCATGCCGCCCGGGCCGCCCCCGACCACCACGCAGTTGAACGGCGATCCCGACATGTCGTGCCCATCGGCATCCATGCCTGCCATGCATTCTCCCGACACTGTCTTCTCGCAATCCCTTCCTGGAAACGGCGAGAACTCGCCAGGGACGGTCAGGGTTCCCGGGCCGCCCGGGAGGCCCCCGGGGGGGCCGCCGTCGCCGTCCCCGCAACCGCGGTGGAAGGCCGCCCCTGCGGTGCGTCGCTCCCGTCCCGAATGTTTCAAACTGCTGCGAATTGTACCGCAAACAAAATGCCTTGCGGCGACTTGAATGCGTCGCAACATGAGTACAGGATACATTTCGCATACGGGAAGTGGCCCTGGATGCGTATCCATCAGTGGGATCATCATGCATAGCCCGATAGCAGTGATGGCAAGCAGGCTCGCAAACGACGATACGGTGTGCAGCGAGGAAATCCTCGAGGCGCTCGATTACATGGAACGGAAAATTCAATCCGCGCGCGACGGCTCCAAGCCGCTGCCGATGGCCGCCTTCAGGACGAGATCGCTCCTTTCGGCAGCGCTGAGGCTCCGGCAGGAGGCCGACCATTCGCTCTAGGAAAGAGTGATCCGCGGTGACGAGCCGAAGGATGAAAGCCCCTCCGCCACCTGCACCGGCGGCGCACCCGGCTTCGCGCCCCCGTCACGCCGGTACAGCCTGTTGCCAGGCCCTGGACGGACACGGGAAACGCGGGTCAACGGGACCTGCGAAGAACGTCATCAATGGGGAAAAAATGGTAGCGGGAGAGGGACTTGAACCCCCGACACGCGGATTATGATTCCGCTGCTCTAACCACCTGAGCTACCCCGCCACACGGGTCACCGGCCTTTTATTTTCAGCGTGCTGAAAGGCGGCTCCGTTCGGATGTGCGGCTTATAAGACCGGTGCGATGGAAGTGTCAAGCACGGTCTTAGGCGTTTTTTCGAAGGCCCGGCGATCCGGGCCTCAGGCTGCAACCGGCGCCGCAAGCAGCGCCTTGATGGAGGCTTCGGCCTCCGGCGCGCGTTCCGAGCGCTCGATGAAGCCGCCGCCCCAGACGCGGGCATCGGCGCCCTGGCCGGAATAGAGCACGCAGGCCTGCCCCGGCGCCACGCCCGCCTCGCCCTCGACGAGGTCGACGTAGATGCCGCTTTCGTCGCAGTGGAGCACGACCGGCGTCGGCGGCCGGCTGGAGCGGACCTTCGCGAAGCAGGAAAAGCCGTCGCGCGCGTCTTCCGAGAGCGTGCCGTCGCCCAGCCAGTTGACGTCGCGAAGGTATACCCGGCGCGTGTCGAGCGCTTCCTTAGGCCCGACGATGACGCGGCGGCCGCGGGCATCGAGATAGACCACGTAGAGCGGCTCGCCCGTCGCAACCCCGATGCCGCGGCGCTGGCCGATCGTGTAGTGCACGATGCCATCGTGCTGGCCGAGCACGCGCCCGTCCATGTGGACGATGTCGCCGCCCAGCGCGGCATTCGGCTTCACCTTGTTGATGATGTCGGTGTAGCGCCCCTGCGGGACGAAGCAGATGTCCTGGCTGTCGGCCTTCTGTGCGACGACGAGGCCCATCTCCTCCGCAAGCGCCCTCACCTGCGCCTTCGACATGCCGCCGAGCGGAAAGCGCAGGTAGTCGATCTGCTCCTGGGTGGTGGCGAACAGGAACCAGCTCTGGTCGCGATCGGCGTCGATCGGCCGGTAGAGGGCGCGGCGGCCGGGATTGCCTGCCGAGGGGTTCGGCTCCGACCGGATGTAATGGCCGGTCGCCAGCGCATCGGCGCCGAGTTCCTTCGCCGTCGCCAGGAGGTCCGCGAACTTGACCGTCTGGTTGCAGGCGACGCAGGGGATCGGCGTCTCGCCCATGGCATAGGCCTCGGCGAACGGATTGATCACCGCGTCGCGGAAGCGCTTCTCGTAGTCGAGCACGTAATGGGGAATGCCGAGCGTCTCGGAGACGCGGCGCGCATCGTCGATGTCCTGCCCGGCGCAGCAGGAGCCGGCGCGGTGAACGGCAGCCCCGTGGTCGTAGAGCTGCAGCGTGATGCCGAGCACGTCATAGCCCTGCCGCTTCAGGAGACCGGCGACGACCGAGGAATCGACGCCGCCCGACATGGCGACCACGACGCGCGTATCTTCCGGCCTCTTGTTGAAATCCAGCGTATTCACGGAACTCTCTCACTCGGTCGCTCGCCCGCGGCCATGCCGCAGGCAAGTCAGCAGGCGGGTCAGCAGGCACGGAGGGTTCGTCCACCGCGGCCCGGGATCGCCCGGATATAGAAAGGAATGGCCTTTCACGCAAGGTCGCCCTTCCCGCATCAGGATTGCAGCGAACGCGCCCGGCCCGTGTCCGCCACGGCTGCCGCCGCGCCGGCACCGGAGGCTCCTTCCGCGCGGACCTTCGGCAGGCCGGAGGGATAGGTGTGCTGGATGAAGTCGATCAACTTCTCGCGCACCTCGCAGCGCAGGTCGAAGGCCTTGCCGGCATCCGCCGCCGAGACGAGGATGCGGACCTCCATCACGTTCTCCCGGAAGTCGGTGACGGCAATGTTCACCACCTGCCCGTCCCACAGCTTCGACGCCCGCGCGATCTCCTCCACCTTTCGCCGGATCTCGTCCACCGGCACGCTGTAGTCGAGATAGATCATCACCGTGCCGATCAGGGCTGCCCCCTCGCGGGTCCAGTTCTGGAACGGCGTCTCGATGAAATAGCCGAGCGGCAGGATCAGCCGGCGCCAGTCCCAGAGCCGGACGACGACATAGGTGGAAGTGATCTCCTCGACCTTGCCCCACTCTCCTTCCACCAGGAGCGCGTCGTCGATGCGGATCGGCTGCGTGATGGCGAGCTGGATGCCGGCGAAGAGGTTCTTCAGGACCGGCTGCAGGGCGAGGCCGAGGACGATACCGGCGACACCCGCGGAGGCGAGCAGCGAGACGCCGTACTGGCGCACCGCCGGGAAGGTCATCAGCGCCGCCGAGAGCGTCAGCGCGATGATGCCCGTCGCCGCCACCCGCTCCATGATGCGCGACTGGGTGACGTGCTTGCGGGCAAGCAGGTTGTCCTCCGCATCGAGCTTGAAGCGGCGGAGATAGACGGTCGTCCAGATATGCAGCGCCGTCCGCGCCATCCAGCCGAGCACGACGATGAAGCAGAGGAGGAGGATATGGCGCAGGACCGTTTCGCCACCGCTGCTGAGCGGCGCGACGACGACGCCGAGCGAGAGCGTCCAGGTGAGGATCGCGAACCGGAGCGGAAGCCGGGTGCGCTGCACCAGCGAGCGCCAGAAGAGGTCCCGCTTTTCCGCAAGCCGGGTGAGTATCCGGAAGGCGATCCTGTGCAGGAGCCATCCGACCCCCAACCCGGCGATCAGGATCAGGATGCTGACGACGGGATCCGGCAGCCAGCGGACGAGGACGTGGATATACTGTTCGAGACGTGCTTCCATCCGGTCAAGGTTAGCGTGCAATGCAGCATGGAAAAGAGCTGTCGCGACAATTTCATATTTGCGGCACACTTGCGGCAGTCACGACGCGGCGGAGAAACCGATGAGCGATCCTTACGACCTGCAGCGCTTCGTCGAGGCGCAGGACGGCGTCTACCGCCAGGTGACGGCGGAACTGAAGGACGGCCGCAAGCGCTCGCACTGGATGTGGTTCGTCTTTCCGCAGGTCAGGGGACTGGGCTCCTCGCCTATGGCCATGCGCTATGCGATCGCCTCGCGCTCCGAGGCGGAGGCCTATCTCAAGCATCCGGTGCTCGGTCCGCGGCTCCTGGAATGCACCGGCCTGATGCTGGCGCATTCCGGCCGGAGCGCCCACGACATCCTCGGCTCGCCCGACGACATGAAGTTCAGGAGCTCGATGTCGCTCTTTGCGGAAGTCAGCGAAAAGGGCTCGCCTTACGAGCGAGCCCTTGACCTGTTTTACGGTGGGGAGCGTGATCCGCTCACCCTTGCCCGCCTCTGATATCAGGCAGCGTTCTGGATCGCCGAAAGCTGCCAGTCCCGGGCCGGCTTGCGCACGAAGGTCCACAGCTCGACCGTTTCCGTCGGAGTGTCTGCATCGCCCTGGACGACTTCGCCGGTGTTGCGATCGCGCATGACGTCGATGCTGGAGTAGCGCATGGCGACCGTCGCGTATTCCTGGCCGTTCTCGCGCCAGGCTTCCGACAGGTCTCCCTGCAGGAGCGTCACGTCGCGGACGTCGTTCTTCAGGCCGCTCGTGGCGTTCTCGCCCAGTTCCTCGGCCAGGTAGGACATGGCTTCGGGCGTGGTGATGGCGCGCAGCGCCGCATAGTCTTCCGCCGCATAACCCGCCTGCACCTGCTGCAGCAGCTTTTCGAACTGCTCGAGGTCGCGGTTGGTGATGCCGATCTCGTCGGTCGCGTCGGAGGCCTCGCGGATGGTTTCCGCCTGCGCCGCTGCGGCGCCGCCGGAAAATCCGCCGATCTTCGGGATCTGGAACCCGCGGCCTTCGCCCTGCGGCGCCTGGTAGGCATGGGCGTTTCCGGCCCCGGCTCCGGTTCCGGCTGCCGAAGGACCACCGGCAGTCTGCTGGCGACGGGCAAACATGCGCATCAGCAGCATGGCAAGGCCGCCGATCAGCGCCACCTGAAGCAGCATGCCGAGGAAGCCGGCAGCGCCGCCGAAGCCGTTGCCCATCAGCATGCCGAACAGGCCGCCGAGGAAGAGACCGCCGAGAAGACCGCCTGCAAGGCCCCCGAACAGGCCGCGGTTCTGCGGCGCCGTCTGCGGGCGTGCGGCATTCGGGGTCGCGGCATTCTGTTGAGTGCGCGGCGTCATCGTCCGGTCGACCGGGGCAGCCGGGGTCGGCGCCGTCCGGGTGATCGCAGGCGTGTTGAAGGTGCGCGTGCCTCGGCTGCCGAAGCCGCCGCCACGGCGGGCTTCTGCGAAGTCGACGGCGGCCAGCGACACCGCCATGGCGATGGCGGCAACCGCGAAGGCATGCCGGAAGCGCCGGATGGATGAAAGCATTCTTGTCTCCTCTCGATCCGCAACAAGCGGATTTACCCTTCATATAACTATCGAAGCAGCGGAATTTAAGCCCCGCGCACCGCATTTGCCCTGCCCGGTCCGCCAACAACAAGGGGCCCGGCGCAAAAAATCCGCGCCGGGCCCCTCACACGGTCCTTGGGAGGACGATCAGTCGACGTTGAAGACCAGCGACTTCGCCTGGCGGATCGCCGGATTGGCGGTCAGCTTGTCGAGGACTTCCTGCTTCACCGGCTCGTCCACGTAGAGGAGCGCGATCGCGTCGCCGCCCTGCTTGTCGCGGCCGAGCTGGAAGTTGGCGATGTTGACGCCGCCTTCGCCGAGCGTCGTGCCCATGAAGCCGATCATGCCCGGAACGTCGGTGTTGGAGATGTAGATCATGTTGGCGCCGACATCGGCGTCCATGTTGATGCCCTTGATCTGGATGAAGCGCGGCTTGCCGTCGGAGAAGACGGTCCCGGCGATCGAGCGGGTCTGGTTCTGCGTCGTCACGGTGAGCTTGATGTAGCCGTCATAGACGCCGGTCTTGTCGCGCTTGACCTCGGAGAGAACGATCCCCTTCTCCTTCACCATGATCGGCGCGGAGACCATGTTGACGTCCGACACCTGGTTGCGGATGAGGCCGGCCAGAAGCGCGCTGGTGAGCGCCTTGGTGTTCATCTCGGCGGTCGAGCCGTCGTAGAGGATCTCGATTTCCTTGATCGCGCTTTCCGTCACCTGGCCGACGAAGGCGCCCAGCACGTCTGCGAGGCGGATGAAGGGCTTCAGGATGGGCGCTTCCTCGGCCGTGATCGACGGCATGTTGATGGCGTTGGTAACGGCACCCTTGACGAGGTAGTCAGACATCTGCTCGGCGACCTGCAGGGCAACGTTTTCCTGGGCTTCCGTGGTCGATGCACCGAGATGCGGCGTGCAGACGACGTTCGGCAGGCCGAAGAGCGGACTTTCCGTGGCGGGCTCCACCTCGAAGACGTCGAAGCCGGCGCCGGCCACATGGCCGGACTTGATGGCTTCGGCAAGTGCCGCTTCGTCGACCAGACCGCCGCGGGCGCAGTTGATGATGCGCACGCCCGGCTTCGTCTTGGCGAGTGCCTCCTTCGACAGGATGCCGCGCGTCTTGTCCGTCATCGGCACGTGCAGCGTGATGAAGTCGGCCTTGGCGAGCAGTTCGTCGAGCTCGACCTTGGTGACGCCCATTTCAGCGGCGCGCTCGGGGGAGAGGAAGGGATCGTAGGCGATGACATGCATGCCGAGCCCGATCGCCTTCTTGCAGACGATGCCGCCGATATTGCCGGCGCCGATGACGCCGAGCGTCTTGCCGGTGATCTCGACGCCCATGAACTTCGACTTCTCCCACTTGCCGGCCTGCGTGGAGGCGTCGGCCGCGGGGATCTGGCGGGCAACGGCGAACATCAGTGCGATGGCGTGCTCGGCCGTGGTGATCGAGTTGCCGAACGGCGTGTTCATGACGATGATGCCGCGCTTGGAGGCAGCCGGGATGTCGACATTGTCGACGCCGATGCCGGCGCGGCCGATCACCTTCAGGTTGGTGGCGGCGGCGATCAGCTTCTCGGTCGCCTTGGTGGCCGAGCGGATGGCCAGGCCATCGTAGTTGCCGATGATCTCGGCGAGCTTTTCCTTGTCCTTGCCGAGCTTCGGCTGGAAATCGACTTCGACGCCGCGGTCGCGGAAGATCTGGACGGCGGTTTCCGACAGTTCGTCGGATACGAGGACGCGAGGTGCCATTCTATGGGCTCCTTGAATGAGGTTCAGTCTCTGTATCGGGATGGCCCGATCCCGCGCCCGCGGGACCGGAAAAAAGTCAGCTTACGCAGCAGCCTTGGCGAGTGCCGCCTTCTGGGTCTCGTAGGCCCAGGAAAGCCACGGCATCAGCGCCTGCATGTCGGCCGTCTCGATCGTGGCACCTGCCCAGATGCGAAGGCCCGAGGGCGCATCGCGGTAGGCGCCGATGTCGAGAGCCACGGCTTCCTTCTCGAGAAGGGAGACCATGCCCTTGGCGAACGCTGCCTGCGCATCGGCATCGAGTGCGGCGATCGCGGGATCGACGATCTTGAGGCAGACCGAGGTGTTGGAGCGCGTCTCGTCCTTCACGGCGAGGTTGGCGATCCAGTCGTTCTTTGTCACGAAGTCGAAGATTACCTGCGCATTGGCGTCGGCGCGGGCGATCAGTGCCTTGAGGCCGCCGACGGACTTCGCCCACTCGAGCGCATCGATATAGTCCTCGACGCAGAGCATGGACGGCGTGTTGATCGTCTCGCCGGTGAAGATGCCTTCGATCAGCTTGCCGCCCTTGGTCATGCGGAAGATCTTCGGCAGCGGCCAGGCGGGAACGTAGCTTTCCAGCCGCTCGACGGCACGCGGCGACAGGATCAGCATCCCGTGGCCGCCCTCGCCGCCCAGGACCTTCTGCCAGGAGAAGGTCACGACATCGAGCTTGGAGAAGTCCATGTCCTGCGCGAACGCAGCCGAGGTGGCGTCGCAGATGGTCAGGCCCTTGCGGTCTGCCGGGATGAAGTCGGCATTCGGGACGCGAACACCCGAGGTGGTGCCGTTCCAGGTGAAGACGACGTCACGGTCGAAATCGACTTCGGCAAGGTTCGGCAGCAGGCCGTAGTCGGCCTCGAACTTGCGAACGTCCTTGAGCTTCAGCTGCTTGACGACATCGGTGACCCAGCCGGCGCCGAAGCTTTCCCAGGACAGCATGTCGACGCCGCGCTCGCCGAGCAGCGACCAGAGCGCCATCTCCACGGCACCGGTATCGGAAGCCGGCACGATGCCGATGCGGTAATCCGCCGGCACGTTCAGGATTTCACGGGTAAGGTCGATCGCCTGCTTGAGCTTGGCCTTGCCGACCTTGGCGCGGTGCGAGCGACCGAGCGGGGCATCGGAAAGCGCTTCGAGCGACCAACCGGGGCGCTTCGAGCAAGGACCAGAAGAGAAATGGGTGTTGTTCGGACGTACGTCCGGCTTTAGTGCGAGATCCGCCATTATGGCTATCCTTCCAGATAGAAAGCCTCTCGTTGGGGAGAGGTGTCCCGCCGCCGTGGGTATTCCCCGATCGAGTCGCTGTCAAGCGAAGAAGTTTGACCCTCCCGGTTTCCAACATCGCATTCGCGGGAACGGGAAAGGGCCGCCCGGCATTCCGGACGGCCCTTCTGAGATCGCAGCGATTGGAAAGTCTTACTTGTAGACGAGCGCTTCCGGCGCCGGCTCGTAGGCGACCGGCGTGTCGCAGCCGCCGAAGACGTAGCGCGCGCCCACGCGGGCCTCGTGGCTGTGGAAGCCCTTGTCCGAACCCGGGCCGCCCTGCTCGGCATAGCCGAACATGTCGCCGCCGGTGATGTGGCGGAACCGGTAGCCGACATCGGCCTTCAGCGCGCAGGTGATGTCGACCGTCGCACCCGCCATCAGGGCGTAGGTGAAGCGCCAGCTCCGTTCGCCTTCATGATCGTTGCCATAGCAGCCGGAGCGATAGGGATCGTCGCAGATCCGGTTCTTCAGCTTGCCCCACTTGACGTAGGACCCGCCGATGCCGGCGCCAACATAGGGCGTCACGTAGCCGTAGGTGCCGAGATCCACATAGGCGTTGGCCATCAGCGAATAGGCATGCATGTAGGACCGGTCCGAAGACGAGCAGGCGACCGGATTGGCGCCGAACGCATCGACGCATTCACCCCGGGTGCTGCCGCGGAACTTCGCCGAGGTCAGGTAGTCGAACGTGACGTCCGTGCGCAGGTAGCTGTTGATCTGGTAGCCGACACCGCCGCCGATCACGAAACTGTCCTTCAGCGAGGCCGTCGCGAAATCGCTGAGAAGCTCGTTGGAGCCCTGGAAATATTCGACGCCGCGGATCTTGTTGAAAGAGTAGCCGACATCTCCCCGCAGGTACCAGCCGCTGGCCTCCTGGACGGTGATTTCAGGCGCATCCATGAGCGGCAGGGCTTCAGGCTGATAAAGGTCGGCGGAGTGGGCAACGCTGACCATCAGCAAAAGTGCACCCGCGCCGGGCAGGCTCCATTTCATGGCTTCATCTCCAAGCTCGCATCGTCATTGGTAGGCGACGCCATAACCAACGGGTTGATCCGTGATGGATAATGAGGATGAAAGGTAAAGTTCCGCTTAACTATACCGGTTTACCACAACTCATGCTGGAAAGCCGGCACGTCGGCCGGCTTTCAATCTTCGAAGATGCAGTATTTTCAGGCCGCAACCGGCCGTGCGCTTCCGATCACGCCAACCAGTTCGTCGACGATCCGCTCGATCTGGCCGCGGTCGTCGCCCTCCGCCATCACCCGGATCAGCGGCTCGGTGCCGGAGGGACGGATGACGAGCCTGCCCTTGCCCGCAAGTTCCGCCTCGGCATCGGCGATCGCCTGCTGCACGGTCGCGTTCTCCAGCGGCTTGCCACCGGCGAAGCGGACGTTCTTCAGAAGCTGCGGAACCGGTTCGAAGCGACGGCATAGCTCGCTGACCGTCAAGCCGGTCCGCTTGACGCGCGCGAGGATCTGCAGGGCGGCCACCAGCCCGTCTCCGGTCGTCCCGAAATCCGACAGCACGATATGGCCGGACTGCTCGCCACCGACGTTGAAGTTGTGGGCGAGCATGTGCTCGACGACGTAGCGGTCGCCGACCTTGGTGCGCGCGAGCCCCAGGCCCTTCGACGCGAGGTAGCGCTCCAGCCCGAGGTTGGACATCACGGTCGCGACGATCCCGCCGCCCTGGAGGCGGCCTTCCGCGAGCCAGCTTTCGGCGATCACGGCCATCAGCTGGTCACCGTCGACCACGTCGCCCAGTTCGTCGACGATAATGACGCGGTCCGCGTCGCCGTCGAGCGCGATGCCGATATCGGCCCGGACCTCGTGCACCTTCTTCTGGAGCGCCGCCGGGTGCGTGGAGCCGCAGTCGAGATTGATGTTCTGCCCGTCCGGCTCGTTGCCGATCGTGACCACCTCGGCGCCAAGCTCCCAGAGAACGGCGGGCGCCACCTTGTAGGCTGCACCATTGGCGCAGTCGATCGCGACCCTCAGGCCCTGGAGCGTCGCCTCGCGCGGCAGGGTGCGCTTGGCATGCTCGACATAGCGGTCATGGACGCCGTCGACGCGCTTGGCCCGGCCGATGTCGCCGGCCTTCGCCAGCTGACCGGTCATGTCCTTCTCGATCAGTTCCTCGATCTCCATCTCCAGCGCGTCGGAGAGCTTGTAGCCTTCCGGGCCGAAAAGCTTGATGCCGTTGTCCTCGTAGGGATTGTGGGATGCGGAGATCATCACGCCGACATCGGCCCGCAGCGAGCGCGTCAGCATCGCCACGGCCGGCGTCGGGATCGGCCCGAGGATGAAGGCGTCGAGACCCGCTGCCGTGAAGCCCGCAACCATCGCGTTCTCCAGCATGTAGCCCGAAAGCCTCGTGTCCTTGCCGATGACCACGCGGTGGCGGTGGCTGCCGTTCCGGAAGATCGTTCCCACGGCCAGTCCCACCCGCATCGCAAGGTCCGGCGTCATCGGGAATACGTTGGAATGCCCTCGGATTCCATCGGTGCCAAAATAGCGGCGTGTCATGCATGCTCCTTCGTGCCGCGCCTCCACGGCGCGCTTCGCGGCAAGGGCCGCGGCAATAACGGGCTCATCCGTCCCTCGGGGGCTGCGGTAATGCCATATTTTGTGGGTCCTGGCACATAAAATAGCATCAAAACCCATTACATCCCGTTACCAACGCAAAGAGCCGCCCGGGGGCGGCTCCTTGTCTGCATTCTGAAAGGCTGGCGGCAGTAGACCGTTTTCTGGACCGGGCTTAGTGCGGCTGCGGCTCCATGCCGCCCTCTGCCTCGCCGCCCTTCGGCTCGTCCTTCTTGGTGCCGGCGGTCGGCACTGCCGATCCGCGCGCAGGCGGGGCATCGTCACCGAGGTCGCGGCTCGGCTTCTGGCCCTTGATGAGCGCCCTGATCTCGTCGCCCGAGAGCGTCTCGTATTCGAGCAGACCTTCGGCGATCGCCACGAACTCGTCGTGGTAATCGGTAAGGATGCGGCGGGCTTCCTGGTAGGCCTCGTCGATCAGGCGGCGCACCTCGTTGTCGATCTTCTGCGCGGTCGCCTCGGAGACGTTCTTCGACTGCGACACGGAGTGGCCGAGGAAGACTTCCTGCTGGTTCTCGCCGTAGGCAACCTGGCCGAGCACGTCGGAAAAGCCCCATTGCGTGACCATGGCGCGGGCAAGCTTGGTGGCCTGCTCGATGTCGGACGAGGCGCCCGAGGTGATGTTTTCCTTGCCGAAGGTGAGTTCCTCGGCAACGCGACCGCCCATCATGATGACCAGTCGGGAAACCATCCACTTGTAGCTCATGGAATAGCGGTCGCCTTCCGGCAACTGCATGACCATGCCGAGCGCACGACCGCGCGGAATGATCGTCGCCTTGTGCAGCGGATCGGCGACGGCGACCTTCAGCGCCGTGATGGCGTGACCTGCCTCGTGATAGGCGGTGAGCTTCTTCTCCGCCTCGGTCATGGCCGAGGAACGGCGCTCGGCGCCCATCATGATCTTGTCCTTGGCGTCCTCGAACTCCTGCATGGTGACGAGCCGCTTGTTGCGGCGCGCGGCCATCAGCGCGGCTTCGTTGACGAGGTTCATCAGGTCGGCGCCGGAAAAGCCGGGTGTACCGCGCGCCAGGACCTTGAGGTCGACATTCGGCGCAAGCGGAACGTTGCGGACGTGAACCTTGAGGATGCGCTCGCGGCCGACGATGTCCGGGTTCGGAACAACGACCTGGCGGTCGAAGCGGCCGGGACGCAGGAGCGCCGGGTCGAGAACGTCCGGACGGTTGGTGGCGGCGATGAGGATGATGCCCTCGTTCGCCTCGAAGCCGTCCATCTCGACCAGCAGCTGGTTGAGCGTCTGCTCGCGTTCGTCGTTGCCGCCGCCGAGACCGGCGCCACGATGGCGGCCGACGGCATCGATTTCGTCGATGAAGATGATGCAGGGTGCGTTCTTCTTGGCCTGCTCGAACATGTCGCGGACGCGGCTTGCGCCGACGCCGACGAACATTTCGACGAAGTCGGAGCCGGAAATGGTGAAGAAGGGCACATTCGCCTCGCCGGCGACGGAGCGGGCGAGCAGCGTCTTGCCGGTGCCCGGAGGTCCGACCAAGAGCACGCCGCGCGGGATGCGTCCGCCGAGACGCTGGAACTTCTGCGGGTCGCGCAGGAATTCGACGATCTCCTCGAGGTCCTGCTTGGCCTCGTCGACGCCTGCGACGTCGTCAAATGTGACGCGGCCGTGGGCTTCCGTCAGGAGCTTCGCCTTGGACTTGCCGAAGCCCATCGCGCCGCGCGAGCCACCCTGCATCTGCCGCATGAAGAACAGCCAGACGCCGAGGATCAGCAGCATCGGCAACAGCGTTCCGAGATAGCTCAGGAAGCCGGAGGAGCCGTCCGTCTCGGGACGTGCGACGATGGTGACGTTCTTCGACTGGAGACGTTCGAGCAGGGTGTCGTCGACCACCGGCGAATAGGTCTGGAAGCCTGCGCCGTTCTCGACATAGGTCCCCATGACGCGGTTGCCGGTCACGACCACTTCGCGGACGCGTCCGGAATCCACATCACTGAGGAAGGTCGAATACGGGATCTCGCGCGAGCTGGTCTGCGACGGCGCCGTCTGGAACATGCTGAAAAGCGCGATCAACAGCAGCGCTATGATCGCCCAGAGGGCAAAATTGCGAAAGTTTGGGTTCATCGAACTCCCCGGGGATATGAGAGGTGGCCCGAGGGCCGCCTTTGCTTGCCGCTAACATAGGGGTGCACCCGGCCCTTGCCAAGGCAAACCGGACGGACTGGTTATCTTTTCCGACCCGCATCGCCGACGGGAAGCGCCGGAAAACCCTCGCATCCCATGAGCTTGGCGAAGGCGCTTGCCAGTTTCAGGTCGAACTGCGGCAGGAAACGGTCGAATGGCGCAAGCACCGGCGTGCAGGAGACGCGCGCCGCGTCTTCGTTGTCGCAGGCACCGGCATCCGCGCCGGGAGGCAACGCCGCGCCTGCCCGTGTCGCGATCGAGGCGGGGGCGTCTTCGAACAGGTTTGCGCCGCGGTCACCGGAAGGAAGCAGCGTCAGCGCTTCGTCCGAGAGGTTCGATATCCTGAAGCGATCGTCCCAGATTGCCGCCGCGCCGGGGGCAAGCGCGAGGGATGGGAGATTGCGGCTCTCGCGGCAGAGATAGAGACCCGAACGGCGGCGGTCGAGGATGACCCGACCCACGGTCGATGTCCAGGGAGCATCGAGCCGGCAGGCCGCCATCAATCGCTCCAGACTGTCGGCCGCCGGTCTCTGTTCGCGTCCCCCGAGGACGGCAACGGCGGCGGACAGCGCATAGCGAACGACGGCCGGGTCTTCGGAGAAGCCTTCGGGAGACACATGCATGAGGACCGACCGCTGGACGCTCGCGTGATCGGCAAGCCATGCCGCCGCGGCGTCGGCACAGGCGCCCCGCCTCTGCGAGGCCGCGTCGATCTCCTCGAGCAGCACGCCCGGCGTGTCCGCGAGCGCCATTCGGGTGCGCACCCGCTCCGATCGCCGGTCGGCATTGGAAGGGTCGTCGATCCAGTCCTGGCCGAGTTCGGCGAGAAGCATGCGGATGTCTTGGCGCCGCGTCCGAAGGAGCGGTCGAAGCAGCCAGTGGCGGCGATGGAGCAGCACCGCCTCGGCCATGCCGGCAAGTCCGGGAGCCTCCGGATCGGGAGAGCGGGCCGCCCGCATCGTCACGGTCTCGATCTGGTCGTCGAGCGTGTGGCCGGTGAGGATGGCGGTTGCCTCCCCCTCGTCGGCGGCTTCGCAGAGCAGCTTGTATCGCGCTTCCCGGGCGGCCGCGGCAATTCCGGTCGAGGGCTTTTCGCGGATCCATCTCTTGGTCGTGTGGGGAATGCCCAGCCTGCCGCAGATGCGGCCCACGTCCTCCGCTTCCTCAGCCGATCCCATCCTCAGCCCGTGATCCACGGTGACCGCAAGCAGCGAGACGCCGTCCTGGCGATGGCGCGCGAGGGAGAAAAGCAGGCCGAGCGAGTCACTGCCGCCGGAAACGGCGACCAGCAGCCTTGCGGGCCTTGCCAGTCGCGCCAGCAGGCTGCGGATGGCGGCGTCGGGAGAAATCGAGGAGGGGAGCCCGGTCAGCACGGCCCGGTCAGCAGCGCAAGCGCTTCTGCTCGGAGGAAACTTTCGCGATGACGGCGCGCGGCGCCTTGGGATAGCGCTTCGTGACTTCCCGCAATGTGGCGCAGGCGGTCTCGCTGTTGTCGAGGGCTGCAAGCGACATGCCGAGCTTCAACAGCATTTCCGGCGCCTTCGCCGACTTGCCGTAGGTCTGGTGGGCGTTCAGGAAGGTCTGCGCGGACTCGTTGTACTTGCCCTGCGAATACTGCGCCTCGCCGAGCCAGAAGCTGGCATCGGCCGAGCGCGGGCCTTCGGGAAACTCCGAGAGATACTGGGTGAATTCCTTCTCCGCGAGCGCATAGTCGCCCGACAGGATGTGGTTGTAGGCGACCTGGTAGACATCGCTCTCGCTGCCGAGCGAGGCGGTCTGCTGGGGATCCTGCGGCTGCGGCTGCCCCTGACCCTGCCCCTGGGGCAGGCCGGGGCCGGTATCAACGCCGGGAAGACCTGCGGAATTGTCGGCATCGTTGCGGGTCACCGTCTTCGGATTGCCGCTCGGGTCGAATTCGATCGAGCCGAGGACCGTCTCCCCGGGGGCCGCTCCCTGCGGCTGGGTTTCAGGCGAGGCCTGAGGCGGCGTGTCGATGATGCGCGCGACATCGTCCGCCGGCGGCGCGGGAACCGCAGTCGTCCCCTGCCCCGAAGCGGCGACGGCCGGTTTCCCGGCCGCTCCGTTTTCGCTCTTCTCCAGTTCCTGGAAGCGGAACTCGTTATCTTCCTGCGTCTTTCGCATCTGCTCCTGCATCTGCAGAAGCTGGAAGCTCATTTCCTCGATCCGGCCGTTCAGCTGGCGGATCTGCTCCTCCAGCTGCTGGACGCGGATGGACGCATCACCGCTCTGGGCAAGAACCATCGGTGGTGCGGAGGGGCTCGGCTGCTGCGGGGCCTGTCTGCCCCCCGGCAGAAGTTCGGGCAACGAGAACGCCCCGGCCGGGCCGCCCGCCGCCATCAGCCCCAGCATTGCTGCCAAGACAAGTTTCTTCATATTGTCCGTCCTGCTTTGATCTGCGCCGGCTTGGCGCGATTGGAGATTTTGTCAATCCGCGCCAAAATGCAACTGAACTCTCCATGTAAATTGGAGCGAAGTTCGGCCAAACTATGAAAAAGCGAAAAGGCGGCCACCCGGACCGCCTTCACGAAATCGTTTGGACGCGGGGAAGATTACATCCCGGCTCCGCCGAGCACGGTGACAGCGCGGCGGTTCTGCGACCAGCAGGAAATGTCGTCGCAGACGGCGACCGGCTTTTCCTTGCCGTAGGAGATCGTCCTCATGCGGTTGGCCGGAACGCCGCGCGAGGCGAGGTATTCCTTGGTGGCGGCCGCACGGCGGGCGCCGAGCGCGAGGTTGTATTCCCGCGTGCCGCGTTCGTCGGCATGGCCCTCGACCGTGATCGCGTAGTTCGGATAGCGCTGCAGCCACTGCGCCTGGCGGTCGAGCGTCTGCTGGGCATCGGCGCGGATCGACGTGGAATCGGTGTCGAAGAAGATGCGGTCGCCGACATTGACCGTGAAGTCCTGGCTGGAGCCGGGCGTTGCCGCGCCGGCGGCGCCGCCGAGCCCGAGATCGCCGGCATTGTTCGGCAGGTTCTTCTTGTTGGCGCAGCCCGCCAGTGCAAGTGCGAGCGTCAGGGCGATGACGGCCGGGTTGCGAGCGATTGTCTGCATTCGGCTGACTGCCGGAATATCGGTGCGGCCCATTGCCGGTCTCTCCTTAGATCAATGTAACAGAGTTGCCAGACTCTAACCGAGATCGGTTAATCATCTTCAAATTCGTATGGTTAACAGGCCGATTCGGTGTCCCTTGACGTGCTCCTTTTTCAGGAGAATGGGGCGGCAAAGAGGCGGGAACCCGCCTCCTGTCCGCATTTTGCCATTATTCGAGGAGCGGCGACCAGGCCGGGTCCGAGGCGTAGGCCGGCGTCTTGATCTGCTGTTCGTTGTAGCCCGTCAGGTCGATCGAGTAGAGCTGCGGCCCCCCTGCCCCGGCATTCTGCCGGAAGAACATCAGAACGCGGCCGTTCGGTGCCCAGGTCGGGCCCTCATTGTGGAAGCCCGTCGTCAGGATGCGCTCGCCCGACCCGTCCGGCTTCATGACACCGATCGAGAACTTGCCGCCCGACTGCTTGGTGAAGGCGATCAGGTCCCCGCGCGGCGACCAGACCGGGGTCGAATAGGAGCCGTCGCCGAAGGAAATGCGCGTCTGGCCCGAACCATCGGCACCCATCACGTAGAGCTGCTGGCGCCCGCCGCGGTCGCTTTCGAAGACGATGCGGCTGCCGTCAGGAGAATAGGACGGAGAGGTATCGATCGCCGCGGTGTTGGTGAGGCGGGTCGTCGTGCGCGACCGCAGGTCCATCGTGTAGATGTTGGAATTGCCCTCCTGCTGGAGGCTCATGATCACCTTCTGGCCGTCCGGCGAGAAGCGCGGCGCAAACGTCATGCCGGGGAAGTTGCCGACGACTTCGCGCTGCCCGGTCTCCAGCTGCAGCAGGTAGACGCGCGGCTGGTCGCCCTCGAAGGACATGTAGGTGACTTCCTGGCGGTTCGGCGAGAACCGCGGCGTCAGCACGATGTCCTTGCCGTTGGTCAACTGGCGGACATTGAAGCCGTCCTGGTCCATGATCGCCAGCTGCCGCTGGCGGGCGTTCTTCGGGCCACTTTCGGAAACGAACACGACGCGCGTGTCGAAATAGCCCTTCTCGCCGGTGACGCGCTCGTAGATGGCGTCGGCGATGATATGGGCGACGCGCCGCCAGTTTTCCGGCTGGGTGAAGAACTGCTGGCCGGTCATCTGCTGGCCGGCGAACGTGTCCCACAGGCGGAATTCGGCGCGCAGCCGTCCGTCGGCCTCGCGCGTGACGCGACCGGTCACCAGCGCCTGCGCATTGATGACCTTCCAGTCCTCGAAGCGCGGCGGCTGGTCGGGATTGGAGATCTTCTCGATGAAGGCGGCCTTGTTGACCGGCGCGAACAGGCCGGATCGCTGCAGGTCGGCGGCGATCACCTGGCTGATCTGTGCGCCCAGTTCATTGCCCGACTGGAAATCGGTGATCGCGATCGGCAACGGCTCGACATTGCCCTTGTTGATGTTGATCTCCACCAGCGCGTGGGCCGGGGCGAAGGACATCGCCATGCCGGCAAACGCGATCATCAGGCGGATGAAAGAACGTTTCATCATAATGTTCAGCCTTTCAGCTTTTACAGCATTTCGCTGGGGTCGAAGTTCACGACAACCTCGCTCCAGGCATCGTATTTCTCGACGGGAAGGTTCTTGAAGGGTGCCGAGCGCATGACGGCGCGCAGCGCGCTGCCTTCGAGAGTGCGCCGCGCGGTGTCGGAGCCCCCGCTTGCCGATACTTCGGGACGACCGATGATCTGGCCGCTTTCATCGAGGTTCATCTTGACGGTGATGATGACGCCCTCGGCACCCTCGATACCGGCGATGATTGACCAGTTGTTCTGGATCTGGCCCCGCAGCGCATCCATTTCGCTCTGGCTCAGAGTCGATCCGCTGGTGGTCTTCTTGCCGCCGAGCGCCGCGGTCTCGGTCGAGCGCTTCGCGCCTCCGCCGGCCGCCTCCTGCTTGTTGAGGAGGGCGGCGATCTCGTCGGCATTGAAGTCGCTTTCCTTCGAGGAGGTCGACTTGGCGGTCTCCTGCTTCTTGTCGGCAACCTTCTTGTCGGTCGGCTTCTCCGCCGCCTTGGGCGTTTCAGGCTTCTTTTCGGCCGGCTTTTCGGCGGGCTTTGCCTGTTCCTTCGGCGGCTCGGGCTTCGGCCGCGCGGCCGGCACCGGGACGGCGTCCGGCAGAGGCACTTCCTCGGCGGCCGCCTCTTCGGGAACCGGCTCCGGAGTGGGCTCCGGCTTCGGCTCGGGCGCGATCTCGGGCTTCGTCTCCGGAAGTGCCGCAACCTCGGTGGGCTTCGGCGCCGTTTCCTCCGGCACGATGTCCCTTACCTGGTTCGTCTCCGTGGTCGGATTGGGGAGCGGCTTGTCGGTCTTCTCCGGAGCGGCGGCGACCTCCGTCTCGACCGGACGCTTCGCCGGCGTCGGCGGCGATTTCAGGTCGATGTCGTTGTCGCCGGCATTTTCGGCGTTCTCGACAATGTTCGGCTTGGTCGTCGGGACCGGCGCGGCCTTCTCGGCCATCGGAGCCTTCTTGTCGCCCTGCTGGATCTGGGTGATCGATTCCACCGGAATGATGTCGACCGGCAGCGCCTCGACGTCGGCCACGTCGAAAGAGGCCGGAGAGCCCAGGGAAATGAGCGCCCAGCCAAGCACCACGGAGTGCACTACCAGAGATGTCCCGAGACTTCCCTTCATGGCGAACTGATCACTGCTCCTGTTCCTGCAGCGTTACGAGACCGATATTCTTGAAGCCGGCCGCGGAAATGCGCGCCATGACCTTCATCACGACGCCATAGGCGGCGGCGGTGTCGCCGCGCACGTAGATGCGCTCGTTGTAGCCGGTGGTGGCGATCGCCTCGAGCTTCGCCACGACCTCGTCGAGCGCGATGGCGGTTTCCTGCAGGTAGATCTCTCCGGCCGGATTGACCGATACGGTGATCGGCTGCGTATCCGCGTTCATCGCCTTCGCCTGCGTTTCCGGCAGGTCGATCGGCACGCCGACAGTCATCATCGGGGCCGCCACCATGAAGATGATCAGCAGCACCAGCATGACGTCGACGAGCGGCGTGACGTTGATTTCGCTGACCAGGCCGTTCTTTCGCCCGCCGCGCCGCCTGCGCCCGCCGCTGCCGCCCTTGGCTCCAACCGACATACCCATGGACGTGTCTCCTCTGGCCGCTTACTGCGCAGCCGCGCGCGGCTGCAGCTTCTCGTCGATCTGACGGGACAGGATGGCCGAGAACTCGTCGGCAAAACCTTCCATGCGACCGGTGAGCTTGCCTGCCTCGGCGGAGAACTTGTTGTAGGCGATGACGGCGGGAATGGCCGCGACAAGGCCGATCGCGGTCGCGAGCAGCGCTTCGGCGATACCCGGCGCCACGACGGCGAGATTGGTCGACTTGGAGCCGGCGATCGCCTGGAACGAGGTCATGATGCCGATGACCGTGCCGAAGAGGCCGATGAACGGTGCTGCCGATCCGATCGTCGCCAGCGAGCCGAGGCGCGACTCGTAGGTCTCGCTCTCGCGCGCCATGGTCACGTCCATCGCCCGGTCGATACGCATCTGAAGGCCGATCGGCGAGCGGGCGCCGCGTTCGAAGCTCTTCTTCCACTCGCGCATGGCAGCGACGAAAATGGCGGCGAGGCCGACATTCTGCCGCTCCGCCAGCGTCCGGTAGAGCTCTTCCAGCGACTGGCCGGACCAGAACACCTGTTCGAACTGGTCGAACTGGCGCTTCGCCTTGCCGTAGCTGACATACTTGTCGATGACGATCGCCCAGGTCCAGACCGAGGCCCCGAGCAGTCCGATCATGACCAGCTTGACGACCAAGCCGGCCTGCATGAACAGCGCCCAGAGACTGACGTCGTGGGCCGCTGCCGCCAAACCTACCTCTTCCATCTATCCAATATCCCCGAATCCAAACGCCCGGCACGGGACCGGGCGGGTTCAAAAGCGCTCTCGCGAAAATTCATGGTCGCCGTTGCGCTCTATCCCAAGGTGCCCTGAGCTTTCAGCATGGCTTCTCGCCTTCAAATTTGGTCAAAGGAAGGCGTGCGCTGCACGAATTCCTCGCCTGCGAGTAAGCACCCATTAGGGTTAAGGTTAGGTTACCGGACGGCCCTGATGTCTACTTTGCGGACTTCATGAACTTCTCCGCCACGCTTTCCGGCAGCCGCCGCGGACGGCCGTGGCGGTTAATGACGGCGATTACCACCCGTGCCGCGATCAGCAGTGTGTCGCCCCGGCGGATCTCCTGGGTGAGCACCATCTTGGCGCCGCCTGCCTTCTCCGTCGCGGTCAGGATGGTCAGCACGTCGTCCATCTTCGCCGACAGCTTGAAGTCGATCTCCATCCGGTGGACGACGAAGACCAGCCCTTCCTCGTCGGCGGCAAGAAGATCGCTCTGCTGGCAGCCGAGGCAGCGCAGGTAGTCCGTCCGTCCCCGCTCCAGGAAATGCAGGTAGCGGGCATGGTAGACGAGCCCCGAGAAATCCGTGTCTTCGTAATAGACCCGCTGGACCAGCCGGTGCCCCGTCTCGGTGAGCTGGCCGGAAAGAAGAAAGCTCTCGTCTGTCATATTCGTGCCCCAGTGGCCCTTCGTGATGTCCCGATGATCGCTGATCGGGAGGCATAGTGTTCGTGTCACAAATCCGCCCTATCTGAAACCGGGACCGACAACCAGTGGAGTCGTTTCATGAAGATTGCAGTTCTCGGCGGCGACGGATTCGTCGGCTGGCCGACCTCCCTCCACCTCTCCGAGGCCGGCCACGAGATCCACATCCTCGACAACCTGTCGCGCCGATGGATCGACACGGAACTCGGCGTCCAGTCGCTGACGCCGATGGATTCCATCCAGGAGCGGACGCGCGTCTGGCAGGCGGAGACGGGACGGCGCATCCACTTCCACCTGATCGACCTCGCGAAAGACTATGAACTGCTCAAGTCCTGGCTCGCCCAGCATCGGCCGGATGCCATCGTGCATTTCGCCGAGCAGCGCGCCGCGCCCTATTCCATGAAGAGCGACCGCCACAAGAACTACACCGTCAACAACAATGTCAACGCCACGCACAACCTGCTGAATGCCATGGTCGAGCTCGATCTCGACGCCCACCTCGTCCACCTCGGCACCATGGGCGTCTACGGCTATTCGACGATCGGCGCGGCGATCCCCGAGGGCTACCTGCCGGTGGGGATCGAGACCATGGACGGCACGACCGTCAGCCAGGAAATCCTCTACCCCAGCAATCCGGGCTCCATCTACCACATGACCAAATGCCTCGATCAGCAGCTCTTCGCCTTCTACGCGAAGAACGACGGCGTCAGGATCACCGACCTGCACCAGGGCATCGTCTGGGGCACCCATACCGCACAGACCCGCCGGCATGCGCAGCTGGTCAACCGTTTCGACTATGACGGCGACTACGGCACGGTGCTGAACCGCTTCCTCATCCAGGCGGCCATCGGCTATCCGCTGACCGTGCACGGCACGGGCGGCCAGACCCGCGCCTTCATCCACATCCAGGATTCCGTGCGCTGCATCGAGATCGCCCTGAACAATCCTCCGCAGCGGGGCGGCCGGGTCGAGATCTTCAACCAGATGACCGAAACCCACCGGGTGCGCGACCTCGCCGAAATGGTCGCCCGCATGACGGGCTCCGAGATCGCCTGGCTCCCGAACCCGCGCAAGGAGGCGGCGGAGAACGACCTTGTCGTGAGGAACGACAAGTTCATGAGCCTCGGGCTCGCACCGACGACGCTGGGGGAAGGCCTGCTGGAGGAGATCGTCGACGTGGCGCGGAAATTCGCCTACCGCGTCGACCGCTCCCGCGTCCCGGCCGTTTCCGCCTGGACAAAGTCCATCGCCGCCAAGATCGAACGCGATCCGGAAGGCAAGAGGCTGAAATCGGTGTCCTGATGACGATCCCTGCCGGTCGGCCGACCATACGGGCGGCCTCCCCCGCCCTTTCAAAGAAATGTTTCGTGACACTGGTGACCAATGCCGACTACGCGCTCGGGGCAACCGCGCTTGCACGCTCGCTGCGGCTGACGCAAACGCCCGCCGATCTCGTCGTGCTTCATACGGGCGGCGTCGATGCCGTAGCGTTGGCGCCCCTCGTCGCGCTCCGTTGCCGCCTCGTGGAAGCGGATCACCTGCCGCTCTCGGACGCCTTCAACGAGCGCCACAGCCGCGGGGCCGTCGACCGTCGTGCTCCCTTCACCAAGGGCCGCAAGCCGGACTTCCACACGCCCCTCGACAATTTCTGCAAGCTCCATCTCTGGCAGCTTGTCGAATACGATACCTGCGTCTTCATCGACGCGGACGCGATCGTGCTGCGCAACATCGAGAAGCTCTTCGATTATCCGGAATTTTCCGCCGCGCCCAATGTCTACGAGAGCCTTGCAGATTTTCATCGCCTGAACTCCGGCGTCTTCGTCGCGAGACCCTGCCACCAGACCTTCGACCGCATGCTCGACCTTCTCGACCGTCCCGATGCCTTCTGGCGGCGCACCGACCAGACCTTCCTGGAAACCTTCTTTCCGGACTGGCACGGGCTGCCGGTGACGATGAACATGCTGCAATATGTCTGGTTCAACCTGCCGGGACTGTGGGACTGGAAGAACATCTCCATCCTGCACTACCAGTACGAGAAGCCCTGGGAGAAGGACCATCCTAAAGCCCACCTGCTGGGCCCGCTGATCGAACTGTGGGAGCACATGCACCGGACCGGCACGATTCTCGACCTTTCGACCCTACCACGCCCGGGGGGCGCCGGATGAGGGTGCTCGTCTCCGGAGGCTCCGGGCTTGTCGGCCGTTATGTCGTCAACGGGCTTCAGGAGGCGGGATGGGACGTGGCGGTCGGCGGAAGGTCGAAGCCGCCCGCCGGCTGGTTTTCGGGGCCGGCGAGCTTCGTGCCGCTATTGCTCGACCCCACCCTCGACCAGAGCGACGCCTTCAGGGGGATCGACGCCTTCGTCCACGCGGCCTTCGACCACCTGCCAGGGCGCTATCGCGGCGGCGAAGGCGATGATCCGGACGGCTTCCGCCGGCGAAACCTCGAGGGAAGCGTCAGGCTGTTCGAGACCGCGAGGAAAGCCGGCGTCCGGCGCCTCGTCTTTCTCTCCAGCCGCGCCGTCTATGACGGCCTCCAGGAGGGCGACGCGCTCGACGAGGGCGCCCTCCTCTCGCCCGTCTCGCTCTACGGCCAGGTGAAACTCGCGGCGGAACGGGCGTTGGCGGAACTCGATGCGCCCGGGTTCACGACCGCCAGCCTCCGGCTCACCGGCGTCTACGGCGATCTTCGCCCCAACAAGTGGGATACACTGATCGCCGACTATCTGGCAGGCAGGCCGGTGGTTTCCCGCGCCGGGAGCGAGGTCCACGGCGGCGACGTCGCGCAGGCCGTCCGCCTCGTGCTCGAGGCCGACGAGGCCCACATCCGCGCCGACCGCGCCTACAACGTCTCCGATATCGTCACCGACACGCATGCCATCCTGGCGGAGGTGAAGCGCATGACCGGCGCGCCTCATCCCCTGCCGCCGGAAGCCGACACAGCGCAGGTCGCCGCCATGCCGACCGGACGCATCCGCGCGCTCGGCTGGCAGCCGGGCAGTCTTCCGCTTCTGGCGGCAACAGTGGAGAGGGTTGCGAGGAGTTGGGTCGCCCCCTAGATCTTTTGGCCTTTCGGACGCCGTCAGGGATGTTTTACCTGCAGCGTAGCTAGCTCAGGGGCAGAAGACAGGGCATCCACATGATGCCGCCTAAAACGACGAAAGCCGCCCTTTCAGGCGGCTCCGCTTATGACTCCCGTTTCCGGGCGGCGAAGGTCTTTCAACCCCGCGAATGACGCCAATATAAACATTCTGTGGGGAAATTCAACAGCCAGTCGATTAGGGCAACGGTGCAGCGAGAGACTTGAGCATCAGGCTGAGCACATCCGCCAGCTCGTTTCGCGGCATCCGAGGAACCCCGCCTTTGATCTGGGAGAGGCGCGAGGTAGCGACTGTTACGGGATGATCGCACAAGACCCAGGTTCGGTCGCTGTTGTCGAGAAGCTTGCGGGTCGCGGCGCTGGCTTCGAATGCTAATTCCCCACTCTCGTTGCGTTCGCTGGTCGAGAACGGGAGAACGGTACACTTGCCACGAAGACTGTTCTTCCGGCTGACGACGACGACAGGCCGAACTTTCCACATCTCAGGGATATGGATATGTCGCTCGTCATGGAACGCGCACCAATAGAGCAGCCCCACGCGCGGCGCAGCTTTGATGGTAACGATGAAGCGCTTCGGCCACTCTTTCTCTTGCGTCTCCGTCATGCCGGCCGTCTTGCGAAAGCGATCAGGAAATAGTCCCCTTTAATCCCAGCGGCACGACCAAGCCCGAACCCGATCTTGTGCCCGTCGCGGCTTCCATACTGTCTTGCCCGATGCTCCCCTGAACCAGGCCCTGCCCTCGCCGAACGTCCTGCGAACCCGCAGGTCCTCACTCATCGTCGAACTGAATCCGGAACTGCGCGGCCTCGAGGTCCTTCGGCGGCTGCAGCCCGAGGTGTTTCCAGGCGGTCGCCGTCAGCACCCGCCCGCGCGGGGTCCGCTGGATGAAACCCTGCTGGATCATGTAGGGCTCGATGATGTCCTCGATCGCGTCGCGCGGTTCCGAGAGCCCGGCGGCAATGGTCTCGATACCGACCGGGCCGCCGCCGAAGTTCATCGCGATCATGGTGAGATAGCGGTTGTCGAGCTGGTCGAGGCCGCGGTTGTCGACGAGGAGGCGGGTCAGCGCCTCGTCGGCGATCTCCCGCGTCACCGCGTCGGCCCGCGCCACCTCGGCGAAGTCGCGGACCCGCCGCAGCAGTCGGCCTGCGATACGCGGCGTCCCGCGGGCGCGCCGGGCGATCTCGCGCGCTCCCTCGTCGGTCATCGGAAGGTTCATCAGCCGTGCACCGCGCCGCACGATCAGTTCCAGTTCCTCCACCGTGTAGAAGGCCAGCCGGACGGGAATGCCGAACCGGTCGCGCAACGGCGTCGTGAGGAGCCCGATGCGGGTCGTCGCGGCCACCAACGTGAACTTCGAGAGGTCGATCTTCACCGACCGCGCGGCGGGTCCCTCGCCGATGATCAGGTCGAGCTGGAAATCCTCCATGGCCGGATAGAGGATTTCCTCCACGGCCGGGTTCAGCCGGTGGATCTCGTCGATGAACAGCACGTCGCGCTCTTCGAGATTGGTGAGCAGCGCCGCAAGGTCGCCCGCCTTGGCGATGACCGGCCCGGAGGTGGACCGGAAATTGACCCCGAGTTCCTTCGCCATGATCTGCGCGAGCGTGGTCTTGCCGAGCCCGGGCGGGCCGACGAAGAGCACGTGGTCGAGCGCCTCGCCGCGGTTCTTGGCGGCCTCGATGAACACCTTGAGGTTGGCGCGCGCCTCCGCCTGGCCGGTGAACTCGTCCAGGGATTGCGGGCGCAGGGCCGTGTCGAGGTCCTCGCCCCGCTTTTCCGGCGAAATCAGGCGGGCGGCATCACTCATCATTCATGTCCGTCAGAAATTTCTCGCAATTCCATACACGAAGGCGGCCGGATTGGCACGCGGGGAAAGGCCTCACCGCGCCAGTTCCTTCAGCCCGAGCCTGATCAGCCTGGCGCTGTCGGCGCCTTCGCCGGCACTCTTCAGCGCGGCGGCAACCGCATTGGCGGCCTGGTCGCGGGAATAGCCGAGATTGGTCAGAGCCGACACCGCATCGGAAACCGGTGCCGAGGCCACACCCTCTCCCAGTTCCTGCTTGAAGCCGATGCTGCCGGCTGCCTCGCCCGCGAAGGCCGGGGCCTTGTTCTTCAGTTCCGTGACGATGCGCACCGCGACCTTCGGCCCCACGCCCGGCGCCCGCGACACCGACGTCTTGTCCTGCAGCGCGATCGCGTTCGCCAGTTCCGACGGCGTCAGCGTCGAGAGAACCGCGAGCGCCACCTTGGCCCCGACCCCCTGTACGCTCTGCAACAGGTTGAACCACTCGCGCTCCAGCGCCGACAGGAAGCCGAACAGCTTCAACTGGTCCTCGCGCACATAGGTCTCGATGAACAGCACGACCGCCTCCCCCGCCGATCCGAGCCGCGACAGGGTGCGGGCCGAGCAGAAGGCCTCGTAGCAGACGCCATGCACGTCGACGAGAACGTGGTCGTCGCCGATCTCTTCGATGGTGCCTTTGAGCTTGCCGATCATGGGGATGGGTCCGTCCGTTGCAGGGGATGGGTTTCGGGGGTGATGAGGGGAACATCGGGAAAGTAGCGCCGATAGCCCGTCGGATCGCGCGTGACGATGGAATAGCCGCGGATCAATGCATGCGCCCCGATCAGGAAGTCCGGCAGCACGCGGTCTCGCGCTCCGCCGGCCCGCCGGTAGACGCCGAATGCCGCACCGGCCGCGGAGGCCGCCGCCCACGGCAGCCCTTCACGTCGGAATTCCTCCGCCGGCAGCAACGCATCGACTTCGTCCATGTCGCGATAGCGCACGGAGAATTCCGCATAAATGACGGGATTGATGATCAGCGGCACCCGCCCGACGAGCTTTGCGAGAACGCCGCGCGACCACGCCAGCCAGACCGGATCGCGTGCGGCGATGTCGACGAGGATACCGGTATCGACCAGAACGGCCATCTCAACGGTCCCGCGTCATGTCCATCAGGACATCCGCATCGATCGACGGGTCACCGGTTCCTTCCAGGCGCTGCAGCGTCGCCATGAAGTTTTCCAGCCGCTGCCGTTCCTGCTCGTGCAGCGGATCGTTCTTCGGCGCGACGACCAGCCGACCGTTCTCGACGGTGAAGACCACTTCCGAGTTCGGTTCGATGCCGACCAGTTCCCGCAGATCCCGCGGAATGGTCACCTGACCCTTGGATGTGACGCGCATGACAATCTCCTTGCGAGTAAGGATTATTATTACCCGCGGAACAAGTCAAGAACATCCTAGGCGCCGGCCAGGACCTTGCGCATCCTCTCGCCGCCCCGGTTATGAGCGTGGCAGATGGCGATCGCCAGCGCATCCGCCGCGTCGTTGCCGACGAAGGTGGCCTTCGGCATCAGGATCTTCAGCATCAGGTGGATCTGCTGCTTTTCCCCGTGCCCCACCCCGATCACCGCCTTCTTGACGGCATTCGGCGCATATTCCGAGACCCGAAGGCCGGCGCGCGCCGGCACCAGCATCACGACGCCGCGCGCCTGGCCGAGCTTCAGGGTCGCCACCGCATCCTTGTTGACGAAGGTCTGCTCCACGGCCGCCTCGTCCGGCTGGTAGGCATGCACGACTTCGGCAAGTCCGTCGTGCAGCTGGCAGAGCCGCGAGGCGAGATCGAGGTCGCCGTCCGACGTCACCGTCCCGGACGCGACGAAGCGCAGGCTGTTGCCGAGCGTCTCGATGACGCCCCAGCCCGTGCGCCTCAGGCCGGGATCGATGCCGATGATGCGAATCGTGTCTGTCATGGGGGTAATCCTAAAGCCGCTGCCCCAGCAATGCCACGCGAAATGTGAACAAAACAAAAACACCCGGGCTTCGCAAACGTTAAAGCCGCGTTAACCACGTTGGCGAAGTCCCGTGCAAAAGGGCGTTCGTGCATGCAACACTCTTCCTCATGGTGAATTAGCTCGCCAGAACTGCGCATACGGAATCATGAGGAGGCCGACATGCGGGATCGAGACAGGCTCGAGAACGAACTGCTGGAACTACGCGCGGTGGCCGATGCCCTCGACGGCAGCCTTCGCAGATTGGCCGCAGGCGATATCTACCAGAACATCGACATGGCCTTCCCCCGCGCCTTCGAAGGCATGCGCAAGGATTTCAACCGGGGACTGAGGTCCCTTTCGACCAGTCTCGACGAGATCATCAGCCGCACCCGTGAACTCCGGTCGGAATCGGAGGAAATGCGCCGCGGGCTGCATGTCAGGACGGAGGAGGAAAACGGTCGCGCCGCCGCCGTGTCGGCCGCCCTCGCTTCCCTCGCCAGCGTCGAGAATGCCACCCGCAGCCACGCGGCCCGCGCCGACCATGTCTCCACCATCCTGCACAATGCCCGTCTCGACCTCGACCGTCCGCGCCAGGCGACAGCGCAGGCGGGAAGTGCTGCGGGCGATGCCCGCGGCTCGCTGTCCCGGTTGAAGGCGCTCGTTGACGACCTCCGGCCTGTCGTCCGGGAAGCCGCCCTCCTGGCCCTCAACAGCGGCGTCAATGCCGCCCATACGGCGCCGGCGAGCGACGACACGCTCGGTGTCGCCAAGACGCTCCATGCCATCACCCAGCAGATCGAGACGACGCTGGAAGCGATCGGGCACGAAGCGGACGGCGCCATGGGTTCGTCTGAGGCATCGGGCGAGGCGATCGCAAAGCTCGGCCGCGAGTTCGAGGCCCATGACCTCTACCTGGAGGCGGCCGACACGCAGGCACGGGCGCTCGGCGACGGCATGCGCCGGGGAGAAAAGGAACTGGAGGCGATCCGCGCCGATCTCGCCCCGACCATCCGCAGGCTGGACGATCCGGACAAGGTACCGCATCCGCCGCTCTTCCACCTCGACGCCATCGACCGGGCAGCCGCCGAGATCGATCGCCAGGCCGACCGCTTCAAGCCGTCGGGAGAACTTCTTCCGCCCTTCACGCCGGCACCGGGATCCGGCCGCCGCGGTCATCTGACACTGGTCAAATCCTGATCGGAAAGGCTCTTCCCTGACGGAACGCTCGGCCCTGCCTCGCATCGGCGGATCAAGTGCCTATATGAGGTGACCGCCCGGCCCCGTTTCTGTCAGGAATGAAGATGATACCCTTTTCCATCCTCGATCTTTCGCCCGTCCCCGAAGGCCTCGACGTGGGCGACGCGCTGGACCAGTCGCGGCAGATGGCGCGCAAGGCCGAGGAGCACGGCTACAAGCGCATCTGGCTTGCGGAACACCACGGCATGCCGGGCATTGCCAGCGCCGCGACCGCCCTCGTCATCGGCCATGTCGGGGCGGCGACCAGCCGCATCCGCATCGGTTCGGGCGGCGTCATGCTCCCCAACCATTCGCCGCTGGTGATCGCCGAGCAGTTCGGGACGCTTGAAGCCCTCTTCCCCGGCCGCGTCGACCTCGGCCTCGGTCGCGCGCCCGGCACGGACATGCGCACCGCCCGGGCGCTCCGTCGCAATCTCGAGGCAGGGGCGGAAAACTTCCCGCACGACATCATCGAACTGCAGCGCCTGCTCGGCCCCCCGACGGAAGACCAGCCGATCCTGGCCGTCCCCGGCGCGAACTCCAACGTTCCGCTCTGGCTGCTCGGCTCGAGCCTCTACAGCGCTCATCTCGCAGCCGCTCTCGGCCTGCCCTACGCGTTTGCCTCGCACTTCGCGCCGGACATGCTGATGGACGCGATCGCCATCTATCGCGAGCGTTTCCAGCCGTCGGCATCGCTCGACCAGCCTTACGTCATGGTCGGCGTGATGGGGGTGGCGGCGGACACCGACGAGGAAGCGGCCCGCCTCTTCACCTCGGCGCAGCAGCAGTTCATCAACCTGCGCCGCAATGTCCGCGGCAAGTTCCCGCGGCCCGTGGACACGATGGACGGCCTCTGGTCGGACATGGAACGGATCAGCGTCGATCATACGCTGCGCTACGCGGCGGTCGGCGCGCCCGCGACGCTGGAGGCGAAACTCTCTGCATTCCTCGGAGAAACAGGGGCGGACGAACTGATCGTCTCGATGCCGATCCACGACATCGCCGCGCGGCTGAGGTCGGTCGAACTCCTCGCCGGCCTGCCGATGATGGAAAAGGCGCCCTGACCGGCGCCTTCTCCGTTGTAATTATCAGGCCGAGAGCTTCGCCATGACTTCGTCGGAGACCTCGAAGTTCGAGTAGACGTTCTGCACGTCGTCGTCGTCTTCCAGCACGTCGATGAGCTTCATCAGCGACTGGGCCTTCTCCTCGTCCACGGGGACGGTGTTCTGCGGCTTCCAGATCGACTTGACCGATTCCGCCTCGCCCAGGGTCGCCTCGAGCGCCTTGGAGACCTCGTTCATGTCCTCGAAGGCGCAGTAGATCGTGTGCCCGTCCTCGTCGGACGTCACGTCCTCGGCACCCGCCTCGATCGCCGCTTCCATCACCTTGTCGGCATCGCCGACCTCGGCCTTGTAGACGATCTCGCCGACGCGGTCGAAGGAGAAGGAAACCGAACCGGTTTCGCCGAGCGCGCCGCCGGCCTTCGAGAAGCTGGAGCGGACCGAAGAGGCGGTGCGGTTGCGGTTGTCCGTCAGCGCCTCGACGATGACGGCGACGCCGCCCGGGCCGTAGCCTTCGTAGCGGACTTCCTCGTAGTTCTCGGCATCGCCGCCCGCCGCCTTCTTGATGGCGCGCTCGATATTGTCCTTCGGCATCGACTGTGCCTTGGCGTTCTGGATCGCCAGGCGCAGGCGCGGATTCATCGCGGGATCGGGCATGCCGCCCTTCGCCGCGACGGTGATTTCGCGCGCGAGCTTCGAGAACATTTTCGAACGGACGGCGTCCTGCCGTCCCTTGCGGTGCATGATGTTTTTGAACTGTGAATGGCCGGCCATGGAACCCCTAGTCACATCGATGTGGTGAATCCCGGGGTTATAGTTTCGATGAGCCTGCGGTTCAAGCGCTCACCGACGTTTCCCCCGGCGCTCCCTGACCTACATTCCTGCGGCACGAGGATGGTCGGCCGCTTCGGCAGCGTGCGCATGGAGACCCGGATGACGGGCTCGCTCGCATAGCGGACGTCGAACTTTCCAGCCAGCATGCCGATGAACCGGTCGAGGCCGCCCGGCCGGTGCATCGGCAGGATCAGCGACGACCGCAGCCGGTCGACAACCCGGCTCATGCTGTCGGCGCCGAGTGTCAGCCCGCCGTCCACGGGCACCATCAGTATGTCGAGCCGGCCGATCTCGCCGTAGTGGCTGTCGGTGAGCTCGTGGTGCAGGTGCCCGAGATGGCCGATGCAGAGCCCGGCGATCTCGAAGATGAAGATCGAGTTGCCGCCCTCCTCGTAATCGCCGCCCCAGGAACGGATGTCGGTGGAGACGTTGCGGATATAGGCGTCGCCCACCACGACATGATGCTGCGCCCTTTCGCCCGGGACGTCGCTCCAGCCCGGCAGGACCTGCTCTATCCCGGCGTCCGGAGCGAGCGTGAAATGGCTGGAATGCGCCTTGTTCATGGTCACGACATTGGGCAGCCGCGACGGCCGGTAGAGCCCGCTGTAGTCGGTGGCGATGCCGACGCCGCCCGGCGTCTCGATGAAATAGGTGGAGTGGCCGACATAGGTGATGTCCACCGTCTCCCTGTCGGCAAGGTCCGAACGCTCCTCGGCCTGGGCGAGCACTACCGGCAGGCTATCGTCGCCGGACCACGAGGCGAAGCGCGTGTCCGGCAGCGCTCTGGCGATCGCCTGGCACTGGCTGACTGCCAAGGGGGAATGCTGGGGTGCGTTCTCGGGGGCGTCCCCGGGGGCATCCTGTGCGCGCACAGGCGCAGACGCCGCCAGCGTGACGAGAAGGAAGGCGACAGTCCGCAGCATCATGCCACTCCCTGGTCCGTTGCCGGGCAAGGATGCTGCAAGCGGGATTGCCGGTCCAGCCGGCCCGCGGGCTGCGGGCCTCACATTTCCGTCATTTCGGGGCGCCCGGTTCCCGCTCAGTTCCAGAAGGAGGGGATGGTTTCCTCGAGCCGTGCCCCCAGCCGGAGCGGCGCGATCTTTTCGGCGAGGCCCGAACTGTCGGAAATCTCGACGCCGAGGCCGCAGATCGTGGCGGGCCCGCTCGCGGCCTCGAACCGGCCCTTCGGCATCTTCGAGATGAACCGGTTGAGCGGCTCTTCCTTGTCCATGCCGAGCGAGGAATCGTAGTCGCCGCACATGCCGGCATCCGACATGTAGGCGGTGCCGCCGTTGAGGATCTGGCAGTCGGCGGTCGGGACATGGGTATGCGTCCCGACGACGAGGCTTGCGCGACCGTCGACGAAATGACCGAAGCACTGCTTCTCGCTCGTGGCCTCCGCGTGGAAGTCGAAGACGATCGCATCCGCCTGTTCCTTCAGCGGACAGGCGGCGAGGATGGCTTCCGCGCTCTTGAAGGGATCGTCGAGTTCCGGATGCATGAACACGCGGCCCATGATGTTGGCGACGAGGACCCGGGCGCCGTTGCGGGCGTAGTAGATGCCGGAGCCCCGGCCGGGCGTGCCCGCCGGATAGTTCGCCGGGCGCAGGAACTGCTCGTGACGGTCGGCGAAGACCACCGCCTCCTTCTGGTCCCAGACGTGGTTGCCGGTCGTCACCACGTCGGCGCCGGCATTGATCGTCTCCAGGAAGATGTCTTCCGTGATCCCGAACCCGCCGGCGGCGTTCTCGCCGTTGACGATGACGAAATCCAGCCGGAGATCGGAAACGAGGCCCGGAAGCCGTTCCCAGACCGCGGTCCGCCCGCTCTTGCCGACCATATCACCGAGAAACAGAAGCCGCATGCTTGTCCAATCATATCATCATTCGAGGTGGCGCAGGCCACTCTCGGTCAGCACCGCCGGAAGCCTGATGTCGTGCGGTTCGGCCGGGACTGATGCCACTTCCTGACAGTCGAAGGCAATCCCGATCAGACGCGGTTGCAGGCCTTTTTCGTGGAGCCGGGCGATGGCGCGGTCATAATAGCCGCCTCCATAGCCGATCCGGTGGCCGCGCGCGTCGAAGGCCGCGACCGGCACGAGCATGATGTCCGGCTCCAGTTCCGCGGCATCAGGCCCCGGTGCCGAGGTCCCGAAGCCGCAATCAACCAGCGGCGCGCCGGGCACGAGTTCCCTGAAGACGATCCGCTCCTTGTCGAGGATGACCGGCACGCAGATGCGCGCGCCCTTCTGCCTCAGCCCCGCCATCAGCGGGCGCAGGTCCACCTCGGTGCGGATCGGCAGGAACCCGGAGACGATGCATCCGGGCTCGACCGCGATCGCGGCAAGGCCGTGATCGGCGATGTTCAGGCTCTTCTCGATCCGCTCGGTGAGCGGAATGGCATCCCGGGCAGCAAGGCGGCCAGCCCTCAGCCTTGGCTTGGCTGGCCTGTCCTCGTCCATCACTCTGCCGCTTCTTCGGTCTTCCGGACGATCAGCTTGTCGATCCGCCGGCCGTCGAGGTCGACCACTTCGAAGGTCCAGCCCTGGCGCTCGAAGCGCTCGCCGAGTTCCGGCAGGTGCTTGATCTCGTCGAGGACGAAGCCTGCGACCGTCTCGTAGTCGAGGTCGCTGCCGACCCGGATGCCCATGGCATGTCCGAATTCGTCGATCGGCATCCAGCCGGCGACGAGGTAGGAGCCGTCCTCGCGCGCGACGATCGCGGGCTCCTGGGTCTCGTCCTCCTGGAACACCCCGGTGATCGCCTCCAGCACGTCGCCGGAGGTGATGATCCCCTCGAAGTGGCCGTATTCGTCATAGACGAGCACCATATGCGCCGGCGTGCGGCGGAGCGCCTGGATGACGTCCAGCGCGCCCGTCAGGTCGGAGACCACCGGCGCCTCGCGCATCAGCGACCGCAGGTCCGGCCCCTTGCCCGACGCCACGAAGTCGAATGCATCCTTGACGAAGAGCACGCCGAGGATCTCGTCGGAGCTTCCGTTGCGGACAGGCAGGCGCGAACGGGTCGTCTTGCGCAACTGCTCGCGCAGTTCGTCGGTGTCGTCCTCGATGTCCAGGACCTCCACGTCGCGGCGCGGCGTCATCAGGCCGCGGGCGGTCCGGTCGGCGAGCCGCATGACGCCGGAGATCATCGCGGATTCTTCCGTCTCGATCACCCCGGCGCTCTGCGCTTCGGCAAGCACGGTGCGGATTTCCTCTTCCGTCACGCGATCGGCCGGCTCTTCCTTCTGGCCGAGAAGCCCGAGCACCAGCCGTCCGGACAGGTCGAGCAGCCAGACGAGCGGCGCGCCGATCTTCGCGAGGAAGCTCATCGCCGGCGCCACGCGCGCGGCGATCGTCTCGGGCGCCCGCAGGGCGATCTGCTTCGGCACGAGTTCGCCGACGATCAGCGAGAGATAGGTGATGGCGACGACCACGGAGCCGACGCCGAGCGCGTCGGACCATGCGTCGGACATGCCCTGCGCCTCCAGCCAGGTGGCAAAGCGGGCGCCGAGCGTGGCGCCGGAGAATGCGCCCGACAGGACGCCGACCAGCGTGATGCCGATCTGCACGGTCGACAGGAAGCGGCCCGGATCTTCGGCAAGCTTCATCGCGAGGCTTGCCCCTCCCTTGCCCTGGTCCGCCATGACCTTGAGACGCACCGATCGGGCGGAGACGACGGCAAGCTCGGACATGGCAAGGACGCCGTTGATGACGGTGAGGGCGAGGACGATCAGAATTTCAACTAACAAGGAAAACTCTCGGTTGGGACGGAATCGACCCGCCGGCGCGCCGCATCGGCAGCGCAACTGGATGCAGGTCGCCCAGAAACTTCCGTCCAGGGGTCGGCGCCCGTCCGGCGCGGCTTGCGCACGGACCGAGGTCGCTTATCCAGGTGGAGGAGATGATAGGGCTCGTAAGGCCCTGTGGCAATGGCAGCCAGGTCGCGGACATGGCGTCAGCAGTGAAGCGAAAGAAGGAGTTCGGCGCGGGTCCCGCTGGTTCTCGGCTTGTACTCGACGGCGGAGCCGAGCGTCGCCGCCATCGACTTGACGATGCGGCTGCCGAGCCCCGTTCCCTTCGGCGTATCGTCCTGCGTCCAGCCCACTCCGTCATCCTCGACGACCAGCAGTACCTGGTCGGGCGCCAGCCGTTGCAGGGTGACGCGAACCTCGCCCTCGCCTCCGGCGGTATAGGCGTACTTGATCGCATTGGTCAGGAGCTCGGTGACGATCATGCCCACCGACACGGCACGGTCGGAGGTGAGTGATACCGGATCGGCTTCCAGCCGGATCACCGGTCCCTGCTGCTCCATGTTGACCGAGTTCTGCACTTCCTTGACGAGCGTCCCGAGATACTTGTCCATCTCCACCTGCCGGACGTCGTCCGACGTGTAGAGGCTGCGGTGCATGCCGGCGATCGCGGTGATGCGGGCCTGGGTCTCGGTCAGCGCCTCCTTCACGGCGTCGCTGCGGCTGTTGGAGACCTGCAGGCGGATGAGCGCGGCGACGAGCGCCAGGCTGTTGGCGACGCGGTGGTTGACTTCCGCGAGCAGGACTTCCGCCCGCTCCTTGCCGAGGCGGATCTCGTGATCGGCCTTTTCCTTGGCCTGCCTGAGCTCGGCGCTGGTGATGGCCTGGCGCAGCGCGCTTTCCATCAGCGGCCAGAATTCCTCGCCGACCGTCTTGATGACGTAGTCGGATGCGCCGTTCTTCAGCGCTTCGATGGCGATGGTCGCCTCGCTGGAGCCGGTGACGTAGATGACGGGAAGCGCGATGTTGCGCTCCTTCAGCACGGCAAGGATCTGCAGCCCCGTTTCGGAGCGCAGATAGTGATCGAGAACGATCGCCGAGAATGTGTTGCTTTCCAGCGCCTCCAGCGCCGAGGCGGAGCCTGCGGCGTGCACGACGTCATAGCCGGCGCGCCCCAGATATCTCTGCGCCAGCCGTGCCAGCGCGAGATCGTCGTCGACATAGAGGATGGTCTGCGACATCTGTTTCCGTTATTGCCCCGGCACTTGCATCACAGAGAAAAACAGACCGAGCTGACGGATCGCGTGGGCGAAGCTGTCGTAGTCGACCGGCTTCGTGATGTAGACATTGGCGCCGAGGTCATAGCAACGCTGAATTTCCCGCTCGTCGTCCGTGGTGGTCAGGATGACGACCGGCAGGCGCTTCGCATGAGCGTTGGACTTCACCTTCTCGAGGATGTCAATACCCGACATGTCCGGCAGGTTGAGGTCGAGCAGGATCAGCAGGTGGCGTTCCTGGGTGCTGGCGCCGGTACGGTCCGGGCCGAGGATGTAATCCAGGGCGGCATTGCCGTTTGTGAAGGGAACGATCTCGTTGTTGACGCCGGCGCGCCGCACGTTCTTCTCGATGAGGCGTGCGTGGCCCTCGTCGTCCTCGACCATGACGATCGTGACTTCTTTTGCTGCAGCTTTCATGACCCGCTACTCCTGACATACTGGGACAGATCCGTGGGCAGGCGGATAATGAAAGTGGATCCTCCCCCCAAGGTCGATGTCACGGTAATCTCGCCGCCTAAATTTCTGACTAACGACCGCACATGCGCGAGGCCTATACCCTCTCCCGCCTTGTCTTGCACGCCGGATCTGCGGAAAAGCTCGAAAACCCGTTCGTGATCCTCCGGCGCGATGCCGCGGCCGTTGTCCTCCACCTCGATGCGGATGGAGTTGCGGCCTCCCGGCATGGCCCTGACCGCCAGATGCAGCGGCCGGTCCGGGTGGCGGTACTTGACGGCATTGTCGAACAGGTTGCCGAACACCTGCTCGAGCGAGAAGCGGTCCGATATCATCCCGCGCGCGCCGCCGACGGCGATGCGGACTTCGCCGCCCGCCTCGTCGACCTGGTGGTAGATCGACGCTGCGGTGTTCTCCAGCAGTTCGGCAAGGTCGATCGCCTCCGGCCGCAACTCACGCCGCCCGTCGCGGGAAATCTTCAGGATGGCGTTGATCAGCGCATCCATCTTCTTCGTCGACGAGCGGATGAAGGAGATCGCCTCGGGCAGGTCCTCCTCGACCGCCAGCCGCGCATCGCGCACCTGGTCCTCGGTGAGCGTCGCCCCTTCCGCGAGCACGTAGGCCTTCACCGTCGCCAGCGTCGCGTCGAGCTCGCTGGTGAAGCCCATGATGTTGACGAGCGGTGCGCGCAGGTCGTGCGAGACGATGTAGGCGTAGCGCTGGATCTCGCGGTTGGCCTGCATCAGGTCTTCCGTCCGCTCCTCGACGCGCTCCTCGAGGCTCGCATTGAGCCCCTCCACCGCCTCGCGTGCCCGCGACAGTTCCCGCACATGCTGTGCCACGATCATGATCGCGCCGCCGACCACCGCAAGGATGACGATGCCGCCGCCGATCGCGAACCACTGCATCGAGGCAGCCGAGGCCGACAGTTCCTCCGCGCCCGTATCGAGCCTTGCCTGGAACGTGTCGATGAAGCCCTGCAGCAGTTCGCGCACTTCGCTCATGACCTGGCGGCCATAATCGGCGCGCACGATGGCGACCGCCCCCGGAACGTCGCCGCCCTCCACCATCTCGACTGTCTGGCGCAGTTCGGAGAGCTTCTCGTTGATCAGGAACTCGATCCGGGCGATCTGGTCGGCCATCGAGGCTTCCGCCTTGAGAGCGGATCTCAGCCTTTCCAGCCGCACCGGAAGCTCGTTCAGCGACTGCTCGTAGGGCTCCAGGAACGACCTGTTCTGCGTCAGCAGGTAGCCGCGCTGGCCGGTCTCGGCAGCGTGGAGCAGGATGAGCATGTCGGCCGACGCGGAGCGCGCAGTCCGCAACTGCATGACGTTGTCGAAGTAGGATTGCGTCATCCGCGCCTGGAACAAAGACGAGAACACGATCCCCACGAGGATCGCCGCGCCGACCAGAAGCATGAGGATCGACGAGCGTGCGAAGGTATTGGTACTGAGCGGCATGGCATCCCGAAAAGTTGAGGCGGGCCGAAACTCGGGCCTGCACCGGACAAAGTCAAGGATTCGACTTTCGTCTTATGTATTCTTAAGGCAGTGCTAATTCTCGCACTGTTCCAGCCTCGAAAACCGCGTATCGTCGCCTTCAGGGATGAGGGTCTGGCGATGGAAACGAACAGAGTTCTCTTGATTTCAGCTATCGACCGCTACAGCGTTTGCATCGTGGAGAACGGTGTAGCCACGCAGCGGCACTTCAGGGTCGAGTCCTTCGCCGCCTCCTGGGCGCTGGGGCAGAGCCTGAGACTGGGCGTTTCGGTTCTGCGGGAGAGCGCGACGCCGCCCGCTACCGTCAGCCCCTCGCCCGGACAGGACTTCCAGACATCGAACCCGACAATGTGCGTCTGACCAAGATGCGCTTGACGAAAGTGGACCTGAGAAGCCCGATGGGCGCGGCGGGGCCGTTGTCCCGGCGTCGGCGGTCTGGAAGAAGGGTGCGATCCACGCAACCGATGGAGATTTACGATCCTGGGTGCCTACAGAGTAGGTGGGCGCCGTATGTCCAAGCCCACGGGCCTGGTCAGGGACAGCTCCCTAAGGATCGAGTATGGCCCCAGGGATTGTGGTTCCTGTCGTGAGGCGCAGACCGCATCCGAGATATAGCCGCAAAATCGCTGAAGCGCCAGTCCCGGCCGCCGTTCAGTTGATCGACGCCGGCCGCCCCGTGAGCTTCGCCGTCAGCGAGGCAAGACGCCCGGTCAGTTCGTCGAGCGTCGAGACCAGCACCTGTTCATTCTGGTGGCGATCCTCGAGCACGCCCGCCTGGGCGGAATTGAGCGTCCGGACCTCCGCCTCCAGGCCTTCCACCTTCCGCGAAAGTTCGGAAAGCTCGTCCATGACCATGATCCCGGCCATGACCGTGATCCGCAGGTCGCCGATCTCGCCGAACTGCGACTTCAGGTGTCCCACATAACGGTCGAAGCGGGCGGCGAGACCGCTCAGGTGGTCTTCCTGCCCTTCCTCGCAGGCCATGCGGTAGGCCTTGCCGTCGATCGTCACCGTCACCTGGGCCATGCTTGCCTTCCCCTGTCGCCGTCAGCGGTCGAGAACCGCGCGTATGGTTTCCATCGCGGTGACGAGCCGGCGCGAGACCTCGCGGTTGACTTCTTCCAGCCGGTTCGCACGGAACTGTGACTGGTCGAGCTCCTGCGCCAGGCGCGCCCGGTCCTCGTGGACACGGCGGACCTCGCCCTCGATCTCGCTGTTCTGGCGCTGGTGTTCGATCCGCATGTCGACCGCGTTTTCCAGGCTGCCGATGGCAGCAGCCAGTTCCGCGAGCGCCTGATCCAACGTCTTGTCCGCCGGCATCCATGTCTTCCGTTGAAATATGGGCAGGGCGCCGACTCAAAACGGCGCCATCTGCCGAGAATGCGCACAGACTAATCTTGCCGGCCGGAGGGGTCAACAAAACCCCTGCCCGGCGCGCGTCAATCCTGTGAATCGTCGCGCCGGCGCCGCGGCCGCGACCCCGTTCCGCCCCGCTGCCGGGCCCTCGCCGCCCGGCCCCCGCGGCATACTGGAGGTCCCGGGTTTGTTGACTTGTCCGGCGCACCTGCTAAGGATCAGCCCGCTTTCATCCGGTCCCCGAAAGGACCGTGAACGACACCCGGAAACAGCGGAATAGTCATGATCTCTCGCGAAAAACACAATCGGATGGCGAATGCGATCCGCTTCCTCTCCATGGACGCCGTGGAGAAGGCCAATTCCGGCCACCCGGGCCTGCCCATGGGCGCCGCCGACGTCGCGACCGTCCTGTTCACGCGCTTCATGAACTTCGACCCGAAGAACCCGCTCTGGCCGAACCGCGACCGGTTCGTGCTGTCGGCAGGCCACGGCTCGATGCTCCTTTATTCGCTGCTCTACCTGACGGGCTACGAAGACCTCACCATCGAGGACCTCAAGGAATTCCGCCAGCTCGGCTCCAAGACCGCCGGCCACCCGGAATACGGACACATCTCGGGCGTCGAGACCACCACCGGCCCGCTCGGCCAGGGCCTCGCCAATGCCGTCGGCATGGCGATCGCCGAGCGCAAGCTCGCCGAGGAATTCGGCTCCGACCTCCAGAACCATCACACCTATGTCCTCGCCGGTGACGGCTGCCTGATGGAAGGCATCAGCCAGGAGGCCATCGCTCTGGCGGGCCACCTCAAGCTCAACAAGCTGATCGTCTTCTGGGACAACAACTCGATCACCATCGACGGTGCCGTCTCGCTCTCCGATTCCACCGACCAGATCGCCCGCTTCAAGGCGGTGAACTGGAACACGATCCAGGTGGACGGCCACGATCCGGATGCCATCGCCGCGGCCATCGAGGCAGCACAGCTTTCCGACAAGCCCACCCTCATCGCCTGCAAGACCGTGATCGGCTTCGGCGCTCCCAACAAGCAGGGAACGCACAAGGTGCACGGCAGTCCGCTCGGAGCCGAAGAGATCGCCGCGGCGCGCACCGCGCTCGAATGGGAGGCGGAAGCCTTCAGCGTGCCGGCCGACGTTCTCGATGCCTGGCGCCTCGCCTGCCTGCGCTCGACCAAGACCCGCAAGGAATGGGAAGCACGGCTTGCCGCCACCCCGGCGGAAACCCGCGCCGAATTCGTCCGCCGCTTCGCGGGCGACCTGCCCGGCGGCTTCGACAGCACGATCGATGCCTTCAAGAAGAAGATCGCCGCGAACAACCCGACCGTCGCGACCCGCAAGGCTTCCGAGGACGCGCTCGAGATCATCAACGGGCTTCTGCCCGAGGTCCTGGGCGGTTCCGCCGACCTGACGCCGTCGAACAATACCAAGACGAGCCAGATGAAGGCGATCACGCCGACCGACTTCTCCGGCCGCTACATCCACTACGGCATCCGCGAGCACGGCATGGCAGCCGCGATGAACGGCATCGCCCTTCACGGCGGCCTGATCCCCTATGCCGGCGGCTTCCTGATCTTCTCCGACTACTGCCGGCCGTCGGTCCGCCTCGCGGCCCTGATGGGCATCCGCGTCGTCCATGTCTGGACCCACGATTCCATCGGTGTCGGCGAAGACGGCCCGACGCACCAGCCGATCGAGCAGCTGGCATCGCTGCGCGCGATCCCGAACCTCCTGATCTTCCGCCCCGCGGACGAGACGGAGACGGCGGAATGCTGGCAGCTCGCGCTCAAGGAAAAGAAGCGTCCCTCCGGCCTGGCGCTGACGCGACAGAACCTGACGCCGGTCCGCAAGGAATACGAAGAGAAGAACCTCTGCGCCTACGGTGCCTATGACCTCGTGTCGTCGAGCGACGCCCGCGTCACCATCTTCGCCTCCGGCTCGGAGGTCGAGATCGCCGTCAAGGCCGCCGGCATGCTGGAGCAGAAGGGCATCGCCACCCGCGTGGTTTCCGTTCCCTGCGTCGAGCTCTTCATGGACCAGGACGAGGACTACCGGACCGCCATCATCGGCACCTCGCCGGTCAAGGTCGCGGTCGAGGCCGGCGTCCGCCAGGGCTGGGATGCCCTGATCGGCTCCGACGGCATCTTCATCGGCATGAAGTCCTTCGGGGCCTCGGCGCCGGCAAAGGATCTCTACAAGCACTTCGGCATCACGGCGGAAGCCGTGGTGGCTGCTACCGAGAAGCGACTTTCCTGAAGCCGTTCCCTCGCGTCAGCAAGGTTGAACCAATGTTACGACAGACAGACGGGAGTATCTGAAATGACAGTGAAAGTCGGCATCAACGGCTTCGGCCGCATCGGTCGCAACGTCCTGCGCGCCATCCAGGAATCCGGCCGGACCGACATCGAGGTCGTCGCCATCAACGATCTGGGCCCGGTCGAGACCAATGCCCATCTTCTGCGCTACGACAGCGTCCACGGGAAGTTTCCTGCCGAGGTCCGGGTCGAAGGCGACTCGATCGTCGTCGGCGGCGGCAAGCCGATCAAGGTGACCGCCGTCAAGGACCCCAAGGAACTGCCCTGGGGCGACGTCGACATCGCGCTTGAATGCACGGGCATCTTCACCTCCAAGGAGAAGGCGTCGCTGCACCTTTCGAACGGTTCCAAGCGCGTCCTCGTCTCGGCCCCGGCCGACGGCGCCGACAAGACGGTCGTCTTCGGCGTCAACCACAACACGCTGACCAAGGACGACCTCGTCGTCTCCAACGCGTCCTGCACGACGAACTGCCTCGCCCCGGTCGCCTATGTCCTGCACAAGGCCTTCGGCATCGAGAAGGGCTACATGACGACCGTGCACTCCTACACGGGCGACCAGCCGACCCTCGACACCATGCACAAGGACCTCTACCGGGCCCGTGCCGCTGCCCTGTCGATGATCCCGACCTCCACCGGCGCAGCCAAGGCCGTCGGCCTGGTCCTGCCGGAACTGAAGGGCAAGCTCGACGGCTCGGCGATCCGCGTGCCGACCCCGAACGTTTCCGTCGTCGACCTGAAGTTCATTCCTTCGCGCAACGTCACGAAGGAAGAAGTCAACGCGGCGATCAAGGCCGCCGCCGACGGCGAACTGAAGGGCATCCTCGACTACGTCACGGGTCCGCTCGTATCGGTTGACTTCAACCACGATCCGCATTCGTCCAACTTCGCAGCCGAGCAGACCAAGGTATTGGAAGGCAACCTCGTTCGCATCCTCACCTGGTACGACAACGAGTGGGGCTTCTCCAACCGCATGGCCGATACGGCCGTCGCGATGGGCAAGCTGCTCTAGGTCATTTCCACCCCAATCGCTTTTTTAAACGGCGGCCGGACATTCCGGCCGCCGTTTTCTTTTTCGCCGCCCTTCTGTTGCCGGATTTGTTCCCGCCTTATTCACTTCCTCTTGATTCTTTCCGCCCGGCGGAAATCCAAGACATGTGAGATCCGACAGGTTAACGAGCACCGCCACCGGCGCTGCAATCGTCGAGCCTGTCCCAATGGAGAGCATCGGAATGGTGGAGGCGTTCTACATTTTCCTGCTGGTGGGCACGATCCTCGTGCTGGTGGCTGCCTTCTCCAGCCTGATCGCCTTCCGCTTCGGCGCGCCGCTGCTGCTCGTCTTCCTGTCGATCGGCCTGATCGCCGGCGTCGACGGGTTCGGGATCGCCTTCGACAATTTCGCCTTCGCCTACATGCTCGGCTCTCTAGCCCTCGCCGTCATCCTCTTCGATTCCGGCTTCGGGACCTCCATCCACTCCTTCCGCGTCGCCGCCTGGCCGGCCCTCACGCTCGCTTCGGTGGGCGTCGTCCTCACTGCCTCCATCTTCGCCTTCGCGGCCATGCTGCTCCTCGGCTTCTCCTGGCTTGAAGGCCTCCTCCTCGGCTCCATCGTCGGGTCGACGGATGCGGCAGCCGTCTTCTTCCTGCTGCGCATCGGCGGCATCAACATCCGCGAGCAGGTGCGCTCCACGCTCGAGGTGGAATCCGGCACCAACGACCCGATGGCGATCTTCCTCACCATCGCGCTTGTCGAGGTGCTCGCCAGCGGCGAGGGCTTCGCGGGCCTCGACGCGGAGTTCCTGCTGCTCTTCGTCGAGCAGATGGCGCTCGGCCTCATCTTCGGCCTTCTGGGCGGCATGATGATCGTCTGGATCCTCAACCGCTTCACCTCCGACCGCAGCCTTGCCCCGATCTTCGCGTTCGCGCTCGGCCTGCTCGTCTTCGCCTTCACCGGCGCGATCGGCGGCAGCGGCTTCCTCGCCGTCTATGTCGCCGGCATATATTCCGGCAACAGCAAGATCTTCGCGCGCGAATCCATCGCCCGTTTCCACTCCGGGCTGACATGGCTCGCCCAGATCATCATGTTCATCGTGCTCGGCCTGCTCGCGACCCCCTCGCAGTTCCTCACGGTCGCCGTCCCGGCGGTCATCCTCGGGCTCTTCCTGATATTCGTCGCGCGCCCGCTCGCGGTCTGGCTGAGCCTCCTGCCCTTCCAGATGACGCAGCAGGAAACCGGGTTCGTGGCCTGGGTCGGCCTGCGCGGCGCCGTCTCCATCCTGCTCGCCATCCTGCCGCTCCTCGGCGGCATGGAAAACGGCCTCCTGTTCTTCAACACCGCCTTCATTATCGTCATGGTCTCGCTCATCGTGCAGGGATGGACGATCAAGCCCATGGCGCGAAAGCTCGGCTTGATCATCCCGCCGCGGCTCGGCGAGATCGACAAGATCGAGCTGGACCTTCCGGGAAAATCGACCCACGAGCTCATCTCCTATCGTGTCATGAAGGACAGCCCCGTCCTTCGCGGCGAGCGTATCCCGCGCTGGGCATTGCCTTCCCTCGTCATCAGGGACGGCCGCAGCATGCGCTACCAGTATGCGGGACGTCTGCAGGAGGGCGACCAGGTCTATCTCTTCGTCACCCCGAACTATATCCGGCTCCTCGACCGCCTTTTCGCGAGCCGCGCACCCGTCGAGCAGGATGACGAGGAATTCTTCGGCGCCTTCGCCATCTCGCCCTCGCGGCCCGCCAAGGAGCTCGACGCGGCCTATGGCCCGGGGCTCCTCTCCCCGGCCGAGCAGAGCATGACGATTGCCGAACTCGTCGCCTATCGTCTCGGCGGCGTAGCGGAATACGCCGACCGCGTCCGCTTCGGCTCCGTCGTGCTGATCGTCCGCGATCTCGACGAACAGCAGGCGATCCGCAGCATCGGCATTTCGCTGGAGCCGGTGGAGCCCGCGACCACCCTGCCCATCTTCATCAACATGCGCGAAATCGCCCACCGGATACGCGACCGGCTGCGCCACTATCGCGGCAAGTCGCTGAAGACGCCGGAGCCGGGCCACCACGGAGAGTAGAATTTGCCGGCCTCGACACGGGGCCGGTGCCTTGCGCGACCGGTCAGGAATAGTATGGTCCCTCGCGACCATCTGCCGACGAGGATCATGCCATGCCTGCTTTCAAGACCATCGACGACCTCAACGATATCGCCGGGAAGCGCGTGCTCCTGCGCGTCGATCTCAACGTCCCGGTTGCGGACGGCAATGTGACCGACACGACGCGGATCGAACGCGTCGCGCCGACCATCCTGGAGCTTTCCGACAAGGGCGCCAAGGTGATCCTCCTGGCGCATTTCGGACGCCCCAAGGGTGCGGTCGTGCCTGAAATGTCGCTCTCGACGATCCTGCCCGCCGTCGAGCAGGTTCTCGACCATGCCGTCCTCTTCGCCTCCGACTGCATCGGCGCCCCCGCCGCCGAAGCGATCGCCCGGATGAATGATGGCGACATCCTGCTCCTGGAGAACACCCGCTTCCACAAGGGCGAGGAAAAGAACGACCCGGACTTCACGGCCGAACTTGCGAAGAACGGCGACATCTACGTCAACGACGCCTTTTCGGCCGCACACCGCGCCCATGCCTCGACCGAAGGCCTCGCCCACCACCTGCCCTCCTATGCCGGCCGCACCATGCAGGCCGAACTTGAGGCGCTGGAGAAGGGCCTGGGCAACCCGGCCCGTCCGGTGGTCGCCATCGTCGGCGGCGCCAAGGTCTCCACCAAGATCGACCTGCTGATGAACCTCGTGCAGAAGGTCGATGCCCTGGTGATCGGCGGCGGCATGGCGAACACCTTCCTCGCCGCGCGCGGCGTCTCCGTCGGAAAGTCGCTGTGCGAGCACGATCTGGCGGCGACCGCGAAGAACATCATGGTCGAGGCGGAAGCCTCCGGCTGCACCATCGTCCTGCCGGTGGACGGCGTCGTGGCCCGAGAGTTCAAGGCCGGCGCCGACAACGAGGTCGTGGCGATCGACGCCATCCCCGCCGATGCGATGGTGCTCGATATCGGGCCGAAGTCGATCGAGAAGGTCAACGACTGGATCTCGAAGGCGCATACGCTCGTCTGGAACGGCCCCCTCGGCGCCTTCGAGATCGCGCCCTTCGACCGTGCGACCGTCGCGGCAGCCCGCCATGCCGCCGATGAGACGCGCTCGGGCAGGCTCGTCTCGATTGCCGGCGGCGGCGATACGGTGGCCGCCCTCAACCATGCCGGCGTTGCCGACGACTTCACCTATATCTCGACGGCCGGCGGTGCTTTCCTCGAATGGATGGAAGGCAAGGAACTGCCGGGCGTCGCGGTGCTCTCGAAGTAAAAACGGGATGAAGGCGCGGAAGGTAGGAGCCGCCGCGCCTTCATCAACCACGTTTAAACAATTTAGACATTTTAAACGATTGAAATAATTTCAAACGTTTCAATAGATTAGAGCGGGATTTGAATGCCCGACAACTTCTGATATCGCGCTGACACGGTTTCGGCGGCGAGGCGGAAATGCGGGACATTCCGCCGGTCGTCCGGGACATGAGTTCGGGGAACGCGCATCGCGCAATTCAAAAAACAGGAGTCACATATGGTCGACGCGAAGATGTTGGAAAAGATCAGCTCCGCCCCGGGGTTCATTGCCGCGCTGGACCAGAGCGGTGGCTCCACACCCAAGGCGCTCAGCCTCTACGGCATCTCGGAGTCGGACTATGACGGCGAAGAGGAAATGTTCCGCCTGATGCACGCCATGCGCGTCCGCATCATGAGCGCGCCCGCCTTCACCGGCGAAAAGGTCATCGGCGCGATCCTGTTCGAGCGCACCATGGACGGCGACGTCGAAGGCCAGCCGGTTCCTTCCTATCTCTGGGAAAAGCGCGGCGTCGTGCCCTTCCTCAAGGTCGACAAGGGCCTGGAAGCCGAAGAGAACGGCGTCCAGCTGATGAAGGCCATGCCCGATCTCGACGCGCTGCTGATCCGTGCCCGCGAAAAGGGCATCTTCGGCACCAAGATGCGCTCGGTGATCGCCCATGCGGACAAGGCCGGGATCGCCGCCGTCGTGAAGCAGCAGTTCGAGGTCGGCCGCCAGATCATCGGCCAGGGCCTCGTTCCGATCATCGAGCCTGAAGTCTCCATCAAGAGCCCCACCAAGCAGGAGGCCGAGGCCATCCTCCGCGACGAGATCGCGCAGCAGCTCGACAAGCTTCCGGCGGACGAAAAGGTCATGCTGAAGGTGACGATCCCGACGGTCGCCGATTTCTACGCCCCGCTCGTCGCCCACAAGTCTGTCGTCCGCGTCGTCGCCCTTTCCGGCGGCTACAGCACCGCGGATGCCTGCGAGAAGCTCAGCCACAACCATGGCATGATCGCGAGCTTCTCCCGCGCGCTGACGGAAAAGATGCGCGTCACCATGAGCGATGCGGAGTTCGATGCGAGCCTCGCCGCGACGATCGACCAGATCTACAAGGCGAGCGTCGAGAAGGTCTGATCCGGCTCTCGAAGCCCGGAGATTGCAAAGGCCGCGCCGGAAACGGTGCGGCCTTTCTCACGTCCGGGCAGGCCTCAGGAAAAGTCCCTCACCAGGAGGGCGCCGCCCCATATCACGAAGGCCGCGACGGCCACTTTCCAGAAGTCGCCTCGGCGCCTGAGCCCCGGCAGGCCGAGCGGCCGGATGATATGGACCAGCATCGCCAGGACGAGGAGAACGCCGATGGCTTTCGTCATGTGTCTCTCCTTCGGTCCGGCGCCGTCACAGGCTGGACATGTTTGGTGGCCACCAATGCCCCGCACCGAATCGGTTGCCATGAAAGCTTTTCGCTTCGCCCGTTAATCCCCGATTGACGGTATAGGCAACATATAATTCCCTGGCCTCCCGATGCCCATCTGAAGGAGAGAAGAAGCTGGTCATGCACGATGCGACGTAACCTCCTCCCGATCCTGGCGCTGCTTACGAGCACGCTCTTTCTGTTCCTCGGCAACGGCCTGCAGGGCCTGCTGCTCCCCGTGAGGGGATCGTACGAGGGCTATTCAAACGAGATCCTCGGCCTTATCGGCACGACCTGGGCGACCGGCTTCGTCGTCGGCTGCTTCGTTGCCCCCAATCTCGTCAGGCGCATCGGCCATGTCCGCGCCTTCGCAGGCTTCGGCGCGCTGATCTGCCTCAACGTGCTGCTCACCGGCATCCTCGTCGACCAGACCGCCTGGCTCATCCTCCGTGCGGTCACCGGGCTCTGCACCGCGGGCACGTCGATGATCATCGAAAGCTGGCTGAACGAACGCGCCACCAACGAGAGCCGCGGCGCAATCTTCTCCTTCTACATCTCCATCACCCTGTTCGGCGTCGTCGGCGGCCAGATGATGGTGCCCTTCGCGGACATCTCGACGCCCGTCCTGTTCATGATCTGCGGCATCCTCTACTGCCTCGCCATCATCCCGACCGCCGTTTCCAAGGCAGCCTCGCCGCAGCCGCTGAAGCGCGTCCGGCTGGACCTCAGGGCGCTCTACCGCAACTCCCCTGTCTCCTTCGTGGCGATCCTGCTGGTCGGTACCGCCAACGGCGCCTACGGCACGCTCGCCGCCGTCTTCGGCGCGCGCGCCGGCCTCGACCCGTCGACCATCGCCGTCATGGTGTCGATCACCATCTTCGCCGGCGCGATCGCCCAGTTTCCCGCCGGGCGATTCTCCGACCGGATGGACCGCCGTTTCGTGCTGGCCGCCCTGTCGGGACTTGCGGCGACCGCGGGCCTGGCGCTCTTCCTGTTCCGGCCGGAGAACGTCTATGCGATCATCATCCTGATCGCCGCCTATGGCGCCGCCGCCAACGCGCTCTATCCGATCGCCGTCGCCCATGCCAACGACCATGCCGCGCCGGAAGACTTCGTGAAGGTCTCGGGGGGACTGCTGCTGCTCTTCGGCATCGGCACGATCATCGGCCCGACGCTCGGCGGCCCGGTCATGACCTGGCTCGGCCCCTACGCGCTCTTTGCCGTCACCGCGCTTGCCCACATCCTCGTCACCGCCTATTCGATCTTCCGCAGCCGCCGGAGGCCGGCGGTGCCGGTGGAGGATCGCGACAGCTATTCCGGCTCGCCCGCCCTCGCCCCGTCCTTGACGACGCCGGAGAGTCTGCTGCTTAATCCCCGTGCGGCCGAAGGCGGCGGCGACCCGGATCACGAGAGGCCCTCGTCATGAGCTTCACGGACGACGACAGACCCAAAAAGCCGGTTTCCCACGAGATCGGCTGCGAACTCGACGCCCTGTCGGCCGACGAGCTCGACAGGCGGATCGCTCTGCTGCGGCAGGAAATCGTCCGCCTGGAAGAGGAAAAGCAGAAGAAGGCGGCCGGCCGGCGCGCCGCCGACAGTTTCTTCCGCTCCTGATGTCCCGAAACGGGAGATTTAGGGCAGACCAATCCCGCCTTTAACCGGACGTTAAGCATTAACGTACATTATGATGAACATCCGGGCCTCCTGGATTCAGACGGTTTTCACCATGTGGCGACTGGGTCTGACTTTTCTCCCTGTTTTACCTTGAGAGCCGCTTTCGCGGCTCTTCTTTTTTGCGCGCCGAGCAAAGGTGTGGGTATTAACCCTTCCTTAAGAAACGGCTTGCGGTTTACAGCTATAAACTCCATCTTAACTTCTAGGAGAGGCGCCAGGGAACTTTCCCTTCCCGGGGTCATTGCCTGTATTGTGATGCGTTAGCAGGATGATTTCGATGTCCGAACACGGATTGAACACCGTCAACTTTGCAGGCCGCGCCGCAGCTTCGTCGCAGTTCAAGGCGCTCTATACCGAGGGCATGGCCCTGGTCGAGGAAACCGCAAGCTACCTCGACGGCCCGGGTCGTGCAGCCTCCAAGGTCCTGCCGCGCGTGGCTTCCGTGCTCTATGCCGCAGAATCGATGCGCCTCACCACCCGCCTGATGCAGATGGCATCCTGGCTGCTGCTGCAACGCGCCGTCAACAATGGCGAGATGAGCCGCGACCAGGTCCTGGCCGAGAAGAACAAGGTTCGCCTCGACGGCTTCAACGTCGACAAGAACGCACCGGGCTGGCTGGACCTTCCGGAGGGCTTCCGCGACCTCGTGGAGCGCTCGTTGAGGCTCCAGAACCGCGTGGCGCTTCTCGACCGCGAGATCTATCGCCCGGGCGATGCCCCGGTGCCGAGCAACGAGAACGGCGTGCGCGCGCAGCTTCATCTCCTGCACACGGCCTTCGGCGCCTGATCGGCGACCGATCCGGAACAGGCGGGCTTCGGCCCGCTTTTTTTGTGCCGTTTGAGCCGACCGCAAGGCATAAAAAAACCCGGCCGGAGCCGGGTCTTTCAAAAACCACTTGCAGACAAGGATTAGAGGCCGAGGCCGCCGAAACGCTTGTTGAACTTGGAGACGCGGCCACCGCGGTCCATGAGCTGCTGGTTGCCGCCGGTCCATGCCGGATGCGACTTCGGGTCGATTTCAAGGTTCATGGTCGCGCCTTCCGAACCCCAGGTCGAGCGGGTCTCGTACTCGGTGCCGTCGGTCATGACCACCTTGATCGTGTGGTATTGCGGATGGATGTCAGCCTTCATGTCGATAATCCTGCGCTGCGAGGTCCAAATGTCGCAATTGCGATCGCAGACCCTCTTCAATAAATGAAGCCGCAGACCGGCTGGCCACGGCTTCCCAATTCGATGCGGAGCCTATACAGGAAGGGCGCCGGGAGCACAAGTACCGCCGGTCTCAGAAAAGAGTCCGATCAATCCGGGGATAAAGTGGCGCATTCAGAAGAACGACAGGCAAATGGCAAGGGCATCCGCCCGCTTGCGAGGCTCCTTCCCTATCTGTCACGCTACCGTGGCCTCGTCATGGGCGCCCTCTTCAGCCTCATCCTCTCCGCCGCCGCGACGCTTGCGCTGCCGCTCGCGGTCCGGCGCATGGTCGACCGCGGCTTCGCGGCCGCCGACGGAAGCTTCATCGACAACTATTTCGGCATGCTGCTGGCGCTGGCGAGCCTCCTCGCGCTGGCGAGCGCGCTTCGCTACTATTTCGTCATCACCGTCGGCGAGCGCGTGGTCGCCGACCTTCGCCGCGACGTCTTTGCGCGCGTGACGCGCCTTTCGCCCGCCTTCTTCGACGTCAACCAGTCGGGCGAGATCGTCTCCCGACTGACCGCCGACACCACCCAGATCAAGTCCGCCTTCGGATCCGCCGCCTCCCAGGCGCTGCGCAATACCATCCTCTGCATCGGCGCGATGGCGATGATGATCTACACGAGCCCGCAGCTTTCGGGCCTCGCGCTCGGCGCAATCCCGGTCATCGTCTTCCCGCTGGTCGCCTTCGGCCGCTCGGTCCGCAAGCGCTCCCGCGCCGCGCAGGATACCCTTGCCCGCACCTCCGCCTTCGCGTCGGAGACGATCGGCGCCACCCGCACCGTCCAGGCTTTCAACGGCGAGGCCGCCGCGGCGGCGCGCTACGGGGCGACCGTCGAGGATGCCTTCGACGCCGCCCGCGCCGCCATCCGCTCGCGTGCGCTGCTGACGGGCTTTGCGATCCTCATGGTCTTCGGCAGCATCGTCGGCGTGCTCTGGTACGGCGCCCAGAACGTGCTCGCCGGCACGATGACGGCAGGAACGCTCGGCCAGTTCGTCCTCTATTCGGTGATTGCCGCAAGCGCGCTCGGCCAGCTCTCGGAAGTCTGGGGCGAACTCTCGCAGGCCGGCGGCGCTGCCGAACGCCTGTCGGAGCTTCTGGACGAGGTGCCGGCGGTGCGCGATCCGGCCTCCCCTATCGCCCTTCCCCGCCCGCCGCGCGGCGCCGTCAGCTTCGACGACGTCTCCTTCGCCTATCCCTCCCGCGAGAACACCGTGACGCTGAACGGGCTTAGCCTCGATGTCCGTCCGGGCGAGACGGTCGCGATCGTCGGCCCGTCCGGCGCCGGCAAGAGCACCATCTTCTCGCTTCTGCTGCGCTTCTACGATCCGGTCTCCGGGACCGTGCGGCTCGACGGCGTCGACCTGCGGGATGCGGCGCTCGCCGATATCCGCAGCCGGATCGCGCTCGTGCCGCAGGACGTGACGATCTTTGCGGCTTCCATCCACGACAACATCGCCTTCGGCACCGCCGGCGTCAGCCGCGAGGCAGTGCGTGCCGCCGCCATCGCCGCGCAGGCGCACGAATTCATCGAGAAGCTCGAGCACGGCTACGACACCCTGGCCGGCGAGCGCGGCGTGACCCTTTCGGGCGGCCAGCGGCAACGGATCGCCATCGCCCGCGCCATCCTGCGCGACGCGCCGGTCCTGCTCCTCGACGAGGCGACTTCCGCCCTCGACGCCGAGAGCGAGACGCTCGTGCAGAAGGCGCTCGACGGGCTGATGAAGGAACGGACGACGCTGGTCATCGCCCATCGCCTGGCGACCGTCCTCAAGGCCGACCGCATCCTCGTCATGGAAGACGGGCGGATCGTCGAGGAAGGGACGCATCAAAGCCTCGTCGCGAAGGGCGGCCTCTACGCCAGGCTGGCGCGGCTGCAGTTCCACGACATGGAACGCCCGGTGGTCAGCGCTCTGTAAGCTTCAGTTCGATGCGCCGGTTCTGGTTGCGGGCCTCCGGGGCATCTCCCGCGGCGATCGGCTGGAATTCCCCGAACCCCGCGGCCACCAGCCGGTTTGCCGGCACGCCCTGCTCGATCAGGTATTTGACCACCGAGGTCGCGCGGGCCGAGGAGAGCTCCCAGTTGTCGCGGTAGCGCCCGGTGCCGGAGAGCGGCGCATTGTCCGTATGGCCGTCGACGCGAAGCACCCAGTTGATCTCCGGTGGGATTTCCTTGGCGAGGTCGAGAAGCGCTTCGGCAAGCTTGCCCATCTCGACCCGCCCCGCATCGTCCAGCTCGCTCCCGCCGACCGGAAACAGCACTTCCGACTGGAACACGAATCGGTCGCCGACGATGCGGATGTTTTCGCGGTCGGAGAGGATTTCCCGCAGCCGCCCGAAGAAGTCGGAGCGGTAGCGGTTGAGTTCCTGGACGCGTTGCGCCAGCGCGACGTTCAGCCGGCGGCCGAGGTCGGCGATCTGCGCCTGCGAATCCTGATCCTTCGCCTCCGACGCCTGCAGCGCCTGCTCCACCGCCGCGATCTGCGCCCGCAGGGCGGCGATCTGCTGGTTGAGAAGCTCGATCTGGCTCATCGCCCGGGCGCTGACCTGCTGCTCCTCGTTGAGGGTCTGCGTCAGTTCCCCGATCCGCGCATTGGCGGCGTCGCCGGCGCCCGTGCCCTGGTCGAGCAGGGACTGCAGGCGGGACCGTTCGTTCTCTGAGCTGGCAAGCGAGGACTGCAGGTTGGCGAGCGTATCCTCCAGGTCCTGCGCATTGCCCTTCTCGAGCGCCAGGAGTTCGGTCAGTTCGGCGATCTGGGTGTTCAGCCGGTTCAGCACCTCGTCGCGTCCGCTGATCTCGCGGCTGAGCAGGAACTGCGCCAGCACGAAGACGGTGAGCAGGAACATGATGGCGAGAAGCAGGGTGGAGAGGGCATCCACGAAGCCCGGCCAGTAATCGACGCCACGCTCGCGGCGGCGGTTCTTGACGAGCGCCATCTGCTACTTGCTCCCGATCTTCTCGGAAAGGCGGTCGAGCGTCCGGCGCAGGACCTTGGCTTCCTCCTGCTGCGCCTCGATCCAGTCGCGCAGCATCTGCTGCTCGTTGCGCATGTTCTTCACCAGCCCCTGGATGCCTTCGGCAAGGTTCGCCATCGCCGAGAGCGACTTGTCGCTGACCGCCCCGTCCTGCGCCTTCGCCTGCAGGGCGGAGAGCTTCCGCAACTGCTCGGTCAGCGCCCGCAGTTCCTCGTTGGAGCCGAGCCGGGAAGCACCTCCTGTTGACGGAGTAATGTCGGAGCCGACATCCGTGACGGAGGAGAGCCAGTTCTCCACCTCCATATAGAAACGGTTCTGTGCGCGCCCCGCCTGGATGTCGAGAAAGCCGAGGATCAGCGAGCCGGAAAGCCCGAGCAGCGAGGACGAAAACGCCGTGCCCATGCCCGAGAGCGGCGCCGTCAGGCCGCTCTTCAGTGCCGCCAGCACGTCATTGGTGTCGCCGCCATTGGGGTCGAGCGTCTGGATGACGGTGCTGATCGAGCCGATCGTCCCGATCAGTCCCCAGAACGTCCCGAGGAGGCCGAGGAAGACCAGGAGGCCGATAAGATAGCGCGAGATCTCCCGCGATTCGTCGAGGCGCGTGCCGATCGAATCGAGGATCGAGCGTTGCGAGGAGGGAGAGAGCGCCATCATCCGGCGCCGGCCGATCAGGGCGCGCATCGGGGCGAGCAGCCGCGGTTCGCGACCGACCTTGTCGGCGCTTCCGGCGGCCCGGAACGAGTTGAACCACCGGACCTCCGGAATGAGGCTGATCACCTGGTTGAAGACCAGCACGATGCCGATGATCAGCACCCCGAGGATGAAGCCGTTCAGCCCCGGATTGGTCATGAAGGCGTTGTGCGCCTGGCGGTAGAGGATGGCGGCGATGAACCCGACGAGGATCAGGAAGATCACCATCGTCCACAGGAAGGGGACGGGATTGGAGAGCTTGTGACTGTAGCCGGTCCGACCGGTCTCCGACTCATCCAGTTCGTCCACTCTCGCATCCACCATATCGTGACTCGGCCTCCGGTCGTGTTTGCCGGAGGCTAGTGGAAAAATGAGACGAATTGAAGTGTGTTACAGTCCGGCAGCCCGGGATGGCGGGCCGCGCCCGTCCCTATCGGGTGGGAACGGGCCGGTTGGCCACTTCGAGCAGGGCCTTCTGGATGTGCTCGTTGCCCGCGACAATATTGCGTTCGCCGAACATGTCGGTTCCGCCCTTCATGTCGCTGATGAAGCCGCCCGCCTCGCGGATCAGCACGAGGCCTGCCGCGACGTCCCACGGTGCAAGCTCGGCCTCCCAGAAGCCGTCCAGCCGTCCGGCCGCGACATAGGCGAGATCGAGCGATGCCGCGCCCATGCGGCGGATGCCGGCCACTTCGCCCATCACGTGGCGAAGCTCGACCAGGAACTTGCCGTGGTTGCCGCGCCCGAGATGGGGAACGCCGCAGCCGATCACGCAGTCGGAGAGGACGCGGCGTGCCGCGACCCGCAACCGGCGGTCATTGAGGAACGCACCGCCGCCCTTTTCGGCCGTGTAGAGTTCGTCGGTGGCCGGGTTGAAGACGACTCCGGCGACGATGTCGCCGTTGCGCTCCAGCGCGATGGAGACCGCGAACTGAGGAATGCCGTGCAGGAAGTTCGTCGTGCCGTCGAGCGGATCGACGATCCAGCGATGGGCGCCGTCGGTGCCCTGGATCTCTTCGCTTTCCTCGCCCAGGAAGCCGTAGGTCGGCCGCGCCTTGAGCAGCTCCTCCCGCACGATCTTCTCGGCCTTCAGGTCCGCCTGCGAAACGAAGTCGCTCGGTCCCTTGACCGAGACCTGCAGGTTCTGCACCTCGCCGAAATCGCGCGACAGCGACTTGCCGGCCTTGAGGGCGGCCTGAACCATGACGTTGAGAAGGGCGGAACGTGCCATGCGGGAAGGTCCTTGGATTGCGGAAGCCTGTCCCGCATGTGAGGTGCCGCGGGACGCATTGTACAGGCAATGTAGTGATCGGCGGGTTCAAGACCACAAAAACGAGGGAAATTCAAGTCGCGCAAGCCGCCTGCCCTTGCGACGATTCGCGCTGCCGCTATGGATGGCACCGGTTGGCCCGCACGTGCCGGAGAGACGGATGAAGAATACCCTGCCCCTGACGACGAGCGCCGTTCTCCTGACGGCGATGGCGGCCGCATCCCTGGTGGCGTGGTCTATCCTCGGATCGGAGGTCGACCTGGCGGTCCACTTCAAACTGGACGGCACGCCCACCCGCTATGCGCGGGCGCCCTTCGCGCTGTCGATCGTGCCGCTCGCGGCAGCCTTCGCCACGCTCATCTTCGCGCTCACGCCGCGTTTCGATCCCAAGGCTTCGGCATCCCCGCGGCTCTACAAGGGGCTTTGGCTCCTCGTCATCGTGGTGCTTGCGGCCGGACACGCGCTGATCGTCTGGCATGCGCTGGCAACCGCCCGCTGATCAGCTTCGGCGGAACCGGTTGGCGGCGTCGATTGCCTTCTTCTGCTGTGCCTCGTCGATGCCGAGGTAGAAATCCTCGAGTTCCGGATCGGCAAGGCCGGCGCGCCGGGAAAGCACGTACCACTTGGCCGCCTCAACCGGATCGGGGCGGGTGCCGAGCGCGTTGATATAGAGATGCGCAAGCTTGTTCTGCGCCACGACATTGCCCCGAAGGGCGGCGATCCGCATCCACTGGAACCCGCGGTCGAGATCGCGTTCGCCGCCGACCCCGTTCACCAGCCAGAGGCCGAGATCGAGCTGCGCCGTGTCGTAGCCGGAGTTTGCGGCGCGCATCAGCCACCGGCGCGCCAGGGCCTTCTTCTCCTTGGGCAGGTCGCCAAGCGTCACGTAGAGCTGGGCGACGGCATATTGCGCGTCCGCCAGCCCCTGCTCCGCCGCCTTCTCGTAGAAGGGCAGTGCGAGCTTCAGGCCCTTTTCGCCGGGATTGTCGGAGACGAGGATCTGCGCCCAGTTGAACTGCGCAGAGGAATTTCCGGCCTCCGCCGCCTTGCGCATGTAGTCGTCGGCCTTCGCCTTGTCGCGCGCCACGTGACGGCCCGTCATCAGCATCAGCGCGTATTCGAACATCGCCGCCGGGTCGCCGCGCTCGGCGGCCTGGCCGTACCAGAAGGCCGCCGTCTTCGGGTCCCGCTTGATGCCGAGCCCCTTGGACATCATCTCCGCGACCAGCGTCTGCGCCGCCGCATCCCCGGCTTCCGCCCGCGGCAGGGCTTCGGCGAGCGCGGTAACGTAGAGGCCGCGCTGGAAGGCGCCGTATGCGTTGTCGACCGGTCCTTCGTACGGCTTGTCGTCCGGGAGCGCCGGAAGGGTGGCCCCCATCCGCTGGTAGAGCCCCACCCCGCCGGAAGGCACGATCCCGTCAGGCTGCTCGCCTGCGTCGCCTTCCCCCACCCGGCCCTTCTTGATCGGCTGGGCATCGGCATCGAGGGATCGGGTCACCGCCCGCGGCGGCTGCTGGGCGGCGGCATCGGGAGTCGGCAGGGCCGCGGCGGTTGTCCCGGCGACGACCATAAGTCTGACAAGAACATTTGATATCGGAAACGGGCGCATGCCGTTCATCAAGCGTCAAACCGTGGCGCTTTTTCGTCGAGAAGCCGGTTGGCTTCGGCAACCTGCCGCTCCGGGTCTTCCGGTCCGGCGAATACGGCGTCCCGCAGCGCCACAAACTCCGCGCCGGTCTCAGCCACGGCGACCACGGAGGCAACGTCGTTGCCGCCCATGACGACGCAGGGGATTTCCACCATCGACGCCCACCACTCGCCGAGCGCGAGGTTCTTCGGATGCGGCTCCGGCTTGATGTCGCCGTCCACCTTGCCGAAGAAGATGTAGTCGGGCTGCACCTCGCCGATCTCCAGCGCCGTGTGGCGTTCGGAGACGCCGCCTGCGCCGACGATCATCTTCGGCGTGAACTTCACGATCGCGTCCTCGATCTCTTCGCGCTTCCCCGCGATATGCAGGCCGTCGGCCTTGGCCCGTCCGGCGACGCGGCTGTCGCCCGCCACCAGGGCGGCTGCTCCCGCCTCCTGGATGATTGGCACCACCGTCTCGGCAAGGACCTGGAACTGCTGGTCGTTGCGGTCGTACTGGGGAATGATGACGGTTGCCACGTCCCCGCCGGCAAGTGCCGACCGGAGCTGGTCCGACATGGCCTGCACGTCGTCTCCGGCGGGAAGGATCAGGACGAGGCGGCAGCGGTTTTCGACGTCGGTCATGGTATTTCCTGTACCGCGAAAGTGTGGGACGAGTAGCTTCTCGCCTTTCCCCCGTTCGATAGACCGGACCGATATCAGGATCAACCGTCTGCGATGACTCTCGATCTCACCTTCTTCCTGGCCGCCATACCGGCCGTGCTGCTCGTCGGCCTGTCCAAGGGCGGCTTCGGCGGCGCCTTCGCGCTGATGGGCGTGCCGCTTCTCGCACTCGTGGTCGATCCGCTGCAGGCGGCGGCGATCTTCCTTCCGATCCTCATCGTCATGGACATCGTCGCGCTCTGGGCGTGGCGCAACCACAATGACCGGCGCACGCTGCTGATACTCCTGCCCGGCGCGATCCTTGGGATAGCACTCGGCTGGGCGACCTCCGCCTATGTGTCCCAGGACGCGCTGAAATTCGTGATCGCCGTCTCGACCATCCTCTTTGCGGCCCGCTATTTTTATCAGGAGTGGTGGACGGGTGGCGCAAGCGAGGCGCCGCCGCAGCCGCACCGCCCGGTCCCGGCAACCTTCTGGGGCACGCTTTCCGGCTATGCCAGCTTCGTCGCCCATGCGGGCGGCCCGCCCTTCCAGATCTATACCCTGCCGCTCAAGCTCGACCCGAAACCCTATACGGGCGCCAGCGTGCGCTTCTTCGCGCTGGTGAACGCGATCAAGCTTATCCCCTATTTCGCGCTCGGCGCCCTCGACACGGAAAACCTCGTCGCCTCGGCGACCCTTTTTCCCGTCGCCATGGTCGCGACCATGCTCGGCGCCTGGGTCATCCGCCACCTGAAGACGGAAGTATTCTATCCGCTGACCTACGGCCTTGCGCTGGTGACCGGGCTGAAGCTCCTGTGGGATGCTCTGGCCTGAGCGCCCTTCGCAAGCCCCGGCCCTGCCCCCCTTGCTGCGCCGCACAAACAGGATTGTCACCCTGCAAGACTTGGGCTAGCTTTCGCCCATGACGAGCACGGACCCTTTCGCTGCTATCGCCGATCCGAACCGGCGCCACCTGCTGGAGGAGCTTCGTCGTGCACCAAGGACCGTCGGCGAGCTTGCGCACGGCCTGCCGATCAGCCGGCCGGCCGTATCGCAGCACCTAAAGGCTCTGCTTGATTGCAATCTGGTGATGGTGAATGTCGCGGGAACGCGGCGGGTCTATTCGATCAACAACAGCGGGTTCGACAGGTTGAACCTATGGCTGGACCAGTTCTGGTCGTGACCGTCGATAAGCCACGACCAGAGGCTTGTGGATGGTTTCATTGCCGCCTTGGAGGCCCCCTTGGGACGGGCGCCGGCGGCCCGATATTCTCCTTAGAGGGTTAGTGGCGCGTCGACGCCTTCAGACGTTGCAATTCGTCCTTGAGACGAAGCTTGCGGCGCTTGAGCTCTGCGATCTCGCGATCATCCGCAGAGGGGGACGCAAGAACGCTCTGGAGCTCCTCTTCGAGAGCACCATGCTTCTTTTCAAGCGATGCAATATGAGCCTGAATGGTCATGCGGCATATCCTCCTTGCGCAACCTGCCCCGGCCATCCCAGCGAGCCGGAGGCTTCTCGTTTACGAAGAAACTGTGACACGAACGGCGCCGTTTGTCGAAGGTGAAAACGTGGTTTGAGCGCGGCAAATTGGTGGCAGGCTGTAACTTCCAGTTAATGGCGATTGGTGCTAGGAGCTTGCGCACATTGCCGGCAATCGGGCACAGGTTGCGAGTTGAATGGGGACAGTGGAAATGGCGGACCAGGAACAGGCGGATATTCGGCTGGCGCTTGCAAGGCTTCGTCAGGAGCACGAGGATTACGACGCCGCAATCAACGCAATGATCCAGGTCGGCAGCGACGCGCTGCGCATCCAGCGCATGAAGAAGAAGAAGCTGGCCATCAAGGACAAGATCACCCAGATGGAAGACCAGATCCTGCCCGACATCATCGCCTGAGGAGGATAGACGGATGACCTCCGAACGACCCGCAGTCGCCATCATCATGGGAAGCCAGTCCGACTGGGAGACCATGAAGAACGCCGCCGACATGCTCGACGCGCTCGACATCGGCTACGAGGCGAGAATCGTCTCGGCCCATCGCACCCCCGACCGACTCGTCAGTTTTGCCAGGGGCGCCCGCGACGAGGGCTTCAAGGTGATCATCGCCGGAGCCGGCGGAGCGGCGCACCTGCCGGGCATGACCGCGGCGATGACGCCCCTGCCCGTCTTCGGCGTCCCCGTGCAGTCCAAGGCCCTTTCCGGACAGGACAGCCTGCTCTCGATCGTCCAGATGCCGGCCGGGATCCCTGTGGGAACGCTTGCGATCGGGCGCGCCGGCGCAGTCAACGCCGCGCTGCTCGCGGCCGCGGTCCTCGCGCTCGGCGACGAGGATCTGGCCGATCGGCTCGACGAGTGGCGCGCCGACCAGGCCGCAAGCGTCGCCGAATACCCCATGGACCAGGGCTGATGAGCGTCACCACGATCGGGATCATCGGCGGCGGGCAGCTTGGCCGGATGCTTGCCATGGCCGCCGCCCGCCTCAACTTCCACATCGTCGTCCTGGAGCCGCAGTCCGACTGCCCGGCCGCCCAGGTCGCCAGCGAGCAGATCGTCGCCCCCTATGACGATCCGGACGCGCTCGACGCGCTTGCCCGCGCCTGCCAGATCGTCACCTACGAATTCGAGAACGTACCGGTCTCGGCGGCGGAGAGACTGATGCGGTCCGTGCCGGTCTATCCGCCCCCGAGGGCGCTCGAAGTCGCCCAGGACCGACTCACCGAAAAACGCTTCCTCAACGGCTGCGGAATCGCCACGGCCGAGTTCCGCGCCGTCGACAGCCAGGACGACCTGGAGCATGCGCTCGCGGAATTCGGCGGACCCGGCGTCCTCAAGACCCGCCGCCTCGGCTACGACGGCAAGGGCCAGAGGCTCTTCCGCGATCCGCAGCACGATCCCGCCGGCACGTTCGATTCGCTTGGCCGGGTGCCGCTGATTCTCGAAAGCCTGGTGGAGTTCGAGCGAGAGATCTCCATCATCGCCGCACGCGGCCTGGACGGAACCGTCACCTGCTACGATCCGGCCGAAAACGTTCATCTGAACGGCATACTTCACACCTCGACCCTGCCGGCCCGAATCTCGGATTCGACCGCTGCCCAGGCTGCCGAAGCAGCGCGCAAGCTCCTGGAGGCGCTCGACTATGTCGGCGTCATCGGCATCGAGTTCTTCGTCATGCCGGACGGCGGCCTCGTGGCCAACGAGATCGCCCCGCGCGTCCACAATACCGGCCACTGGACCGAGGCGGCCTGCGTCGTCTCGCAGTTCGAGCAGCACATCCGCGCCGTCGCCGGCCTGCCGCTCGGCGATATCGCGCGCCACTCCGACTGCGTGATGACCAACCTGATCGGCGACGATATCCGCGACGTTCCGGAATGGCTCGCGAGGAAGGACGTCCTCGTGCACCTTTACGGCAAGACGGAATCCCGCCCCGGCCGCAAGATGGGCCACGTGACGCAGCTCACCGGGCCCAAAAACGAGCGAAATGGTTGACAGACGCCGAGCGTCGGGGTATCTGCACGCCAACCTTGAGCGCGCCCTTCTTCTCGGGAAAAAGCGGCGCGCTTTTGATTGTAATGACAAGCGGGCCCAAACGCTCGTAAACCTGCGGACAAGAGCAATGAAGATCAAGAATTCGCTGAAAGCGCTGAAGGCCCGCCATCGCGACAACCGTCTGGTTCGCCGCAAGGGCCGCGTATACATCATCAACAAGCAGAACCCGCGCTTCAAGGCCCGCCAGGGCTGATCGCTTGGCGGCTCGGGTTTCCCGGTGCCGTTCAATTTGTTGAGCGCAGGCTCATTCGGGTTTGACCTTCGGCGCATGCGGATTACATATTTCCGCATGCGCCGTTTTCGTTTCAGCCTGCTTATCGCCTCCACCCTCGCCGCCGGCTCGTCGGCGTGGGCGCAGCCGCCGGACCCGCGGGCCGCAGCGGTCGTGCAGGATGCTCCGGCCGCACGGCTTTCCACCCTCTACGATTCGCTGAAGCGCGAGCGCGATCCGGACAAGGCACGCGGCATCGCCAGCCAGATCCTCGTCGAATGGGAGGATTCGGGCAGCGCCACCGTGAACCTGCTGATGCAGTGGGCATGGAAGGCCGCAAGCGAGAAGCGCAACGCCGCCGCGCTCGATTTCCTCGACCAGATCACCATCCTCAAGCCCGACTTCGCGGAAGCCTGGAACCGCCGCGCCGGCCTCCATTTCACGATGGGCGACCGCCGCAAGGCGATGGCGGACATCAACCAGGTCCTGATCCGCGAACCGCGCCACTTCGGTGCGCTCTCGGGGCTCGCCGGCATCCTGGAGGGCAACGGCCAGGACGAGCTCGCCCTGAAGGCATGGGAGCGATACCTGGAGGTCTACCCGGCCGACAGGGACGCACAGGAGGCGGCGATCAAGCTTCAGGAGAAGCTTGCGGGCAGCCGCACCTGAGACCTCCGACGGTCCGATGATCACCCCCTTCACCATTCTCGGGCTGCTCGCGGCCGCATTCGGCTTCACGGCCTGGAAGGCCCGCGCCATCGAGCACGCCTTTCCCAATCACGGCGAGCTGATCGACGTCGGCGGCTTTCGCATGAACTCGCTCTTCGTGCCCGCAGGAGACGACGCGGACCTTCCGCCGATCGTCTTCATCCACGGGGCGAGCGGCAACCTGCGCGATCAGGAAACCGCCTTCCGCGGCAGGCTCGAAGGCCGCGCCGACCTCCTCTTCGTCGACCGCCCGGGCCACGGCTATTCGGAGCGCGGCAGCGGACGGAACGGCTGGCCCGACGGCCAGGCGGATGCCATCGCACGGCTGATGGAACTGCGCGGGATCGGGAAAGCAATCATCGTCGGGCATTCCTTCGGGGGCGCGATCGCCGCGACCTTCGCGCTGGAGCACCCGGAACGGACGGCCGGGCTGCTGTTCCTGGCGCCCGCCACCCATCCCTGGCCCGGCGGCGTCGACTGGTATTACGATCTGGCGAGGATGCCCGGCCTCGGCTGGCTGTTCAGCCGTCTCGTCGCGCTTCCGGCCGGACTGGCGCGCATCGAGGGCGCGACCCGCGCCGTCTTCCACCCCAACCCGCGTCCGGAAAAATACGTCACCGAGGGCGCCCCGGCGCTTGTCCTTCGCCCCCGCAACTTCCACGACAATGCGATCGACGTCGCCAACCTGAATGCCTACCTGAAGAAGGTCTCGCCCCGCTATGGCGCGATCACCGCGCCGACGGTGGTGATCACCGGCAACCGCGATGCGATCGTCTCGGAGGAAATTCACTCGGCAGGGCTGAAGCGCGACATCGGCCAGGCCGAACTCGTCCGGATCGACAATCTCGGCCACAAGCCGGACTATGTCGTCCCGGACGTCGTCGTCGCGGCGATCGAGAAGCTTGCGGGTCTGGACCGCGATCTCGAGGCGGTCGCGCGCGCCGCCGAGGGCCGCATCGCGACCCTCTGAGCGCCTCCGGCACCTGACCCGGTGTCAGATGCCGCTCTGGCCGTCCGCGCCGATATAGGCGATGCGCAGCATGTTGGTTGCGCCCGGCGTGCCGAGCGGCACCCCGGCCGAGATGATGATGCGGTCGCCCGGCATGCCGAAGCCTTCCGACACGACGATCCGACAGGCCCGGTTGACCATGTCGTCAAGATCCTCGGCGTCATGCGAGACGACGCAGTGGAGACCCCAGCAGACCGAGAGCCGGCGCGCCGTCTGGACGATCGGCGAGAGCGCGATGATCGGCACCTGCGGCCGTTCGCGCGACGCGCGCAGGCCCGTATTGCCCGAAGACGTGTAGGTGACGATGGCCGACAGCCTCAGCGTCTCGGCGATCTGCCGGGCGGCAAGCGAGATGGCGTCCGCCCCCGTCGCTTCCGGCGTCGGGCGCTGGGCGTAGATGATGTTGGAATAGTACGGATCCTGCTCGACCGTGCTCGCGACCGAAGCCATGGTCGTGACCGCTTCCACCGGATAGTCGCCGGATGCGGATTCCGCCGAGAGCATCACGGCGTCGGCGCCTTCGAAGACGGCCGTTGCGACGTCCGACACTTCCGCGCGCGTCGGGACCGGCGAACTGATCATCGACTCGAGCATCTGCGTGGCGACCACCACGGGCTTTCCGGCGCGGCGGCAGGCCCGGGTCAACTGCTTCTGCAGGCCGGGAACGGCCTCGAGCGGCATTTCGACGCCGAGGTCACCGCGCGCGACCATCAGCGCGTCGGAAAGTTCGATGATCTCGTCGATCCGCTCGATCGCCTGCGGCTTCTCGATCTTCGACATCAGGCCGACGCGACCGCGGGCGATCTTGCGCACTTCCGCGAGGTCTTCCGGCCTCTGCACGAAGGAGAGCGCCACCCAGTCCACCTCGCCCGTCGCCAGCACGGCGTCGAGATCGGCGCGGTCCTTGTCCGTCAGCACCCCGACCGGCAGAAGCGTGTCGGGCAGGCTGATCCCCTTGCGGTCGGAAATCTTGTTGCCGGAAACGACGGTGCAGACGATCTTCTTCCCGTCGGTCTTCTCGGCGCGCAGCATCAGCTTGCCGTCGTCGATCAGCAGCCGGTCGCCCGGCTTGACCGCCGACAGGATTTCCGGATGCGGAAGGAAGACGCGGCTTGAATCGCCCGGCTCATCGCGGTCGTCGAGCGTGAACGTCTGCCCCGGCTCCAGCGTCACCTTGGTCTCGGCAAACTTGCCGACCCGCAGCTTCGGGCCCTGGAGGTCGGCGAGAATGCCGATCGGCCGGCCGCAACGCGCCTCGACGGAGCGGATGCGCTCGATCAGCATGCGCATCGTCTCGTGGCTTGCGTGGCTCATGTTGATGCGGAAGAGGTCAGCGCCCGCTTCATGCAACTTCTGGATCGTGTCTTCCTCGGATGACGCAGGCCCCAGGGTCGCAAGGATTTTCACTTTGCGGTTACGCTTCATCAATTCTGGCCTTCCTGCGTGCTTGCTGCGTCCGAAAGCTGCACCATCCAGCTTCCCTGACGCCCGGTATCGTATTCCTTGAATCCCATGCGCTGGTATCCGCGGGCGAAACAGTCCTGGACGCCGACGATCTTGAACTCGTTCTCGGCGACGCACATGTTGACTTCGCCGGTCCAGCGACCGCCGCGTGCGGCGTCCTCCGCATAGAGATAGTAGTAGCGGGACTGCAGCTCGCCTTCGATCAGCGTTGCGCAGGTCGAGGCCGGCACCTGCCACCAGCCTTCCGTCGTCCACCCTTCCTCGGCCCGGTAGCCGATTGCGACGCCGACGAGGTTCTGCGTGCCGTTACAGACGCGGAAGTCCGCTCTGGCGGCACCTGCGGCGAAGAGCGGGACACATAGCGAGGCGAGGAATGCGGCCGCGGGGATGTAGCGCAGCGGCAGGGAGCGGGATAGGCGGGATGATTTCGACACGGCTTCCGATGGAACCCCATGGTTATTCGCGAAGCACTTTCTCGCCCTTCGGGGGTGGAAAGTCAACGCAACTCTAATCGATTATAGCGGCCCGAAACCCGGCGTGGCGAGACCGTGCTTGCGCGTTCGGCGCCTGCGTGCGATCAACCTGACCCTACTTGAAGCACCGTGCCGCGACCCGGAACCGCCATGCCAGACTTCGTACCGTTCGAAATCGTAGAAGGCGATTATGACGCCTCCATGGTGCTGCTCGCCGATCACGCGATGAACCGTCTTCCGCCCGAATATGAAAGCCTTGGCCTGCCGGACAGCGCGTTCCGCCGCCACATCGCCTTCGACATCGGCATCGAGGGACTGACCCGCAAGCTCGCGGCGAGGCTGGGCGTGCCGGCGGTGCTCGGCTGCTTCTCGCGCCTCCTGATCGACCCGAACAGGGGCGAGGACGATCCGACGCTGATCATGAAGATCTCCGACGGCGCGATCATACCGGGCAACTACCCGATCACCGACGAGGAATGGAACAGGCGCCTCGACACCTACCACCGTCCCTATCACCGCGCGGTCGAGCGTACGATCGCCAGGGCGGGGTCCGGCGGCCGCGCACCGCTCGTCCTCTCGCTGCACTCGTTCACGCCCGCATGGAAGGGCGTGCCCCGGCCCTGGCACGCCGCCGTCCTCTGGGATAGCGACGACAGGGCCGTCCGGCCCCTCATCGACATGCTGCGGCGGGACGGCGATCTCGTCATCGGCGACAATCAGCCTTATGATGGGGCGCTGCGCGGTGACACGCTCTATCGGCACTGCATGGTGTCGGGAACGCCGCATGCCCTTCTGGAAGTGCGGCAGGACCTGATCGCCGACGAGAACGGCATCGACGAATGGGCCGATCGCCTCGCTCCCGTTTTCGCCGCCCTGAAAGACGATCCGGCGCTGCACGAGTATCGGGTGTTTCCCTCGCGGACCGGCCCCTACGGAAACTGACGCCTGGAAGGAGAAGGCCATGAGCGGACTGACGCAACAGCAGCAGACGGAGTTCGAGGCAGCCGCCTTCCGCCGTCTCGTCCGGCACCTGCGCGAACGCACCGACGTGCAGAACATCGACCTGATGAACCTCGGCGGCTTCTGCCGCAACTGCCTTTCCAACTGGTATCGCGACGCCGCCATCGCCGCGGGTGTCGAGATGACCAAGGACCAGTCGCGCGAGATCGTCTACGGCATGCCCTACGAGGAGTGGAAGAAGCTCCACCAGAACGAGGCTTCCGGCGATCAAAAAGCCGCATTTGATATAAACAAGCCTGTTGATCACTGAGGCCGCCGTCGATTCGGCTTGACCTCGGCCGCCCTTCGCGGCAGGTGACGGACCAATCTCAGAACGCACTACACACAGGAGACCTCGATGTCTGATGCTCATGGCGTCGCCCGCGACCAACTCCGCGCATTTGTCGAGCGCATCGAACGACTGGAAGAAGAAAAGAAGACGATCGCCGACGATATCAAGGACGTCTACGGCGAAGCCAAGTCCATGGGCTTCGACACCAAGATCCTCAAGAAGGTGATCGCGCTGCGCAAGAAGGACGATCAGGAGCGTATGGAAGAGGAACTGATCCTCGACACCTACCTGCAGGCGCTCGGCATGATCGAAGGCGCGCCGGAAGCCGACGCAGCCTGAGGCGATCCCCCTTTTCAAAATTCCAAGATTTCCGGAGCCCCGGCATTGCGCTCAATGCCGGGGCTTTCGACGTGCGCACGCCGGATGATCTTGCGCAAATTGCCGCACACGCGGCCCGCTTTTCCCCTTAATCTTGACAGGTAAAGTCACGTTTGTCATTTGACCGAAACAAGATAACGAACATCAAGTTTAGGTCTTCATCCCCGTGCCAAATCTGTCCAGCTCGCTCAAAACCCTGGTTTCCATCGCGGCCCTCGCCTCCGCGGTTCCGGCCTTCGCCGACCCGATCACCATCACCGATCAGGAAAACCGCACCATAACGCTGGAAAAGCCGGCGGAACGGATCGCCTCCATTCCGATGCCCATCGCCTCGACCATCATCTCGATCGACGGCGGCGCCTCCCGGCTGGTCGGCATGAACCCGGCCTCCAAGCAGGCCATCCTCGACGGCATTCTCGGCAAGATCTTCCCCGAGACCGAAGCGGGGCCCGCCGACATCACCGCGCCGAACTTCATCCCGAACGTCGAGGAACTGGCCGCAACCAATCCCGATCTCGTCGTACAGTGGGCCGACCGGGGCCCGGATTTCGTCGATCCGATCACCAATGCCGGCCTTACCGCCATGCTGATCTCCTACGGCACCGAGGAGAAGACGCAGCAGTACCACCAGATGCTGGCAACCGCGATGGGCAAGCCGGAACGCGCCGAGATGATCAACGGCTGGCGCGACCAGGTCGCCGCCGAGATGGCGGAGAAATCGCAGGCCATTCCCGCCGACAAAAAGCCGAAGGTTCTCTACCTGCTGCGTGCCCAGGAAACGATGACCGCCTCTGGCGACAAGGGCAACTACAACAGCTTCTACATCAATCTTGCCGGCGGCACGTCCGCCTCGGCGGAACTCGACGGCCAGGGCGTGACGATCAGCGCCGAGCAGATCGCCGAATGGGATCCGGACGTGATCCTGCTCAACAGCTTCGAGCCGACGCTGGACGCAAGCCGCGTCTACGACGACCCGATCCTGTCGCTCACCAAGGCGGCGCAGGCACGCAAGGTCTACAAGATGCCGCTCGGCGGCTATCGCTGGGATCCGCCGAACCAGGAAAGCCCGCTGACATGGATGTGGCTCGCCAACCTCCTGCACCCCGACGTCTTCCAGTACGACCTGCGGGCCGAAATGAAGAAGGCCTACAAGTCGCTCTACGACTACGACCTGACCGAAGAGGACATCGACGGTATCCTGGGGATCGACAAGCAGGCCGACGCTGCCAACTACGCGCAGTTCAAGGCGAAGTAGGGTGAGCATGGCGGTGCCGACGGTTGTCGAGCGCCGGGCGTCCCCGGTCCTGAAGATCGGTGCGTTCGGCGCCATGGTGCTGGTTCTCCTGGCATCCATGCTGTTTGCGATCGGCGCGGGCCGCTTCTCCGTCGACATCTGGCGGATCGGCGAGATCCTTCTTGCCGCCGTCCTTAATCCGGGCGCCGCGATCGAGCAGATGGACGAGCGCATCGTGCTGCTTGTCCGCCTTCCCCGCGTGCTCCTCGCGGCACTTTCGGGCGCCGCCCTCGCCGTCGGCGGGGCCGCCCTCCAGGGCGTCTTCCGCAACCCGCTCGTCTCGCCGCAGGTCCTCGGCATCAGCCAGGGCGCGGCCTTCGGCGGCGCGCTCGCCATCTTCTTCGGCTATGCCGGCATCGTGCTCCTGGGCCTCTCCTTCTTCCTCGGCCTCTCCGCCCTCGTCCTCGTCGGCCTGCTTGCACGCATCAACGGCCGCACCGAGGTCATCACGGTCATCCTCGCCGGAATGATCATCGGCGCCCTCTTTGCCGCGCTCGTCTCGATCGTCCAGTTCTTCGCGGATCCCAACACGTCGCTCCCCGCCATCGTCTACTGGCTGATGGGCTCCTTCTCGACCGCGACCTGGCCGCGCCTCTGGCTCGCCGTTCCCGGCATGGCGATCGGCCTCGCCATCATCTGGCTGCTGCGCTACCGGCTGAACCTCCTGGCGCTCGACGAGCAGGAGGCCCGCTCGCTCGGCGTCAATCCCGACCGCGAGCGCTGGTTCGTCTTCGTCGCCATCTCGCTCATGACCGGGACATCGGTTGCCGTCGCCGGCATCATCGGCTGGATCGGCCTCGTGGTGCCGCATGCCGCGCGCATCCTCGTCGGCGAGGATCACCGGGCGCTGATCCCTGCCTCCGCCCTCCTTGGCGCCGCATATCTCACCTTCATCGACACCCTGGCGCGCACCCTGACGGCGGCCGAGATCCCGCTCAGCGTGCTGACCGCTCTGATCGGAGCGCCGGTCTTCGGCTACCTGCTGCGCCGCCATTTCTGCGAGGCCAACAGGGCATGATCGGACTGCAGAACGCGAGCGTCGCCTTCGGAAGCCGCACGCTCTTCTCAGACGTCACCTTCAGCGTTCCGGTCGGCCGCTCGATGGCGGTGCTCGGTCCTAACGGGCGCGGCAAGACCACGCTCCTGCGCGCGCTTCTCGGTTTCCTGCCGCTGGCGGAGGGCAGGCGCGAGGCGCCGCCGGTCGCCGGCTACGTGCCGCAGCACGGCTCCTCCCAGGCAAAGCTCACCGGGCTCGAAGTGGTCGTGATGGGGCGTGCCGCCCGCCTCGGCCTGTTCGGACAGCCCGGACAGCAGGATCGCGCCGCCGCGGAGGCGGCCCTCGTCGAGGTCGGCGCCTGCCACCTCGCCGAGATGCCCTACGACCGCATGTCGGGCGGCCAGCGGCAGATGGTGCTGATCGCCCGGGCGCTTGCCACGGGTTCGCCGGCGCTCGTGTTCGACGAGCCGACCTCGGCGCTCGATCTCGGCAACCAGTCGCGGACGCTGGAACTCCTCAACCTCCTCCGGCAGCGCCGCGACAAGGCGATCCTGTTCACCACCCACGATCCGAACCACGCGCTGGCCGCGGCCGACGACGTGCTTCTGATGATGCCGGATGGCAAAGAAATCCACGGTCCCGTCGCCGAGATGATCCAGCCCGACAAGCTGTCCGAACTCTACGGCGTCTCCATGCGCTGGGTGGAGGTGACGGGCGCCCGTGGCGAACAGAGACGGGCCATCCTGCCCGCATTTTCCGGAATAGAAGCCGCATGACGACCATCTACCTGAAATCCGCCCATGAAGGGCCCTCCGAAGCAGTCCGCGAAGCCGCCGCGCGCGGCGAGGTGATTATCGTCGACCAGCCGGACCTGACGCCCGAATTGCTGGTGACCCACAAGGGGCTGATCACCGGCAACCAGCTCGACCAGAACGCCATGATGGCGATGAAGCCGGCGCTTGCCGCCTTCCTCGATGCCGGCGGACGCTGGTTCTTCAACGGCCACATGGTGCGGCCGCTGCTCGACGGCGTGGCCCAGTACCGGCCGATCGAGGCACCGAAACGCCCCGATTTCGACCTTTCCTCCATCAACCCGCATCCGGTCTATGCCGGGATCGACCTGAAGCAGATCGAGACCAACAAGGGCGTGGCCGGTTTCTATGGCCGTGGCTGCAATCCGCTGCCGGAAGGCGCGGTGGCCGTCAACGGGCTCGGCCCGGCCAGGGTGCCGGTCGACTGGGTCTGGGCAAGGCCGTCGGGCGGTCGGGTCTTCTCCCATGCCGGCAACGACCTCGGGACGCTCGGCATGGAATGGGGCCTCGCCCCCGAACTGTCACGCCGCATCATCGCATGGACGAACGGCGGCGCCTGCCTCGATCCGTGGCCGGAAGATCCCGCTCGTCCGGCAGGCGACCTGCCGCTCGCCCCGGCAGAAACCTATGGCGGCCCGCGCATGTCGCAAGAAGCCGGCCGCAGGATCGTCGCGCCCTCCTCGGGCACCTATTACAGTATCCGCAGCCTCGAAGGTCCGCGCTATACCGAAGCCTTCGACGTCATCTGCGCCCCGGAAGACCTCGCTTCGGTCCTCTCTCCGACGGATGTGCTCTGGGTTCCCTGCCGGACGCCCGCCCAGCGCATGATCGCCCAAAAGGAGACGGTCGCAGCCCATCTTGCGGGGGGCGGCACGGTGGTCGCTCTCGGCGAAAGCCGCTCCGACCTATGGCTCCCCAATGTCCGCTTCACGGCCACCCCGACGAACTGGTGGTGGTGGCTGGAGCCCGGTGCCGACCTCGGCGTCGAGATCGCCCGACCCGGCCATCCCCTGCTGGAGGGCATGGAGAAGGCGGACGTGACCTGGCATCTCCACGGCTGGTTCGACGCACCGGAAGGTGCGGACGTGCTGGTGCGCGACGGGCAAGGACGCGCCATCCTCTATGTGGACGAGGTTTCGACCGCCGGGCGGATGATCGTCTCCTCGCTCGATCCGATGTTCCACCACGGCTCGCACTTCATGCCCGCCACCACGCGGTTCCTCGACCGCTTCATCCCCAATCTGAAGAGATATACGAATGAATGACACCATCACCGTCGCGGAGAACGGCAAGCCCCTCACCTTCTCCTTCGACTCGATCAACGACTATCACGGTCGCGGCTTTCCCGGCGGCGTGGTGCATGGCCTGAAGGCCATGCAGGCTGCCTTCCCGCGCCTTTCCGCCGAACCGCTGGAGCGTCGCGAAATCCATGTCCTGACGTCCTTTTCCGGCCCCGGCGGACGCGATGCCATCGAGATGGTCACCCGCGCCCTGACCGACAACCGCCTGGAGATCGACTGGAGCATCGGCGGCAGCGACGTGATCACCGAGCCGCCCGGGCCCTATGTCTGGCGCTTCACCTATCACGGCAGGACGGTCGAGGCACGCATCAGGCCCGGCCACGTGCGCGAGGAATTCGTCACCCTCGGCGCCAGGAAGGACAAGACGCCGGAAGAAGTGGCGCGCCACGAATACCTGAAGACCGAAATGGCCGAGCGCCTGCTGCCGCTGCCGGCGGAGGAAATCTACCTGGTCGAATAGCCCCGGTCGCAAGCCATGAAAAAAGCCGCCCTCGGGCGGCTTTTTTTGTATCCGTTTTTCGTCAGGCTACTGCTTGACCGGGGTCTTCGGGCTGAACCGGTTCGGGTCGATCGTGGCGACCTTCGTTACCGGCTTGAAGCCGCTCGAGGCGTAGCCCGCCGTGTACTCCGTGCTCAGCGTGCGGGTGACGACCCGCGGAGCCTTCACCGAAGCGACCTCGGAGAGGCGATTGTTGCTCACGGCCCATTTCGCCAGCATGTCTTCCGTCAGCGCGCCACCGGTTTCCGACTTCGCGCCGGCTCCGCTGCGGCCGCCCTTGGTGGGAACCGGAACCTGCTGCGGCGCGTCGAAACCGTCGCCGAAGCGCATGTCGGCGACCGGGACGCCGGCCGGAAGGGAGGCCACATCGACCGGCCTTTCGGCGGCAGCCGGGGCGCCAGAAGGAAGCGTCGAGCGGGCATAGGCGCCGCTCTGCGCGAGCGCGGCGATCACCGCCGGCGTCAGCGCCTGCTGTTCGCCGAGATCGCCTTCGCTCTCGGGATCGATCGCCGCGGATGCCAGGAGCGTCTCCGCGCCAGACGGACGGGCGGCGGGAAGCGGAACGGCGGACAGTGCCGCCTCGGGCAGCACGCCACCCACGGATGCGGTCATCACGCCGGCTTCGGCATCGCCCTTGAGGCCGCGCGGGCCGAGAAGGGTGGGAACGGGGATCGCATATTTCTGGAGGTCGGCGAAGGCCTCGCCTTCGGCCTCGGCGGCCGGCACCGGCTGGGCCGGAAGTGCTGCGGCGAGCGCCTCCTGCGCCGTGTTGCGGGCCGGGGAATAGAGGGCCGTGGCCAGCCCGCCAGGTCCGCCGTCGTTGCGGAACGAGGGGCGCGTCTGCGGCACGGGAGCGGCGATCGTCTCTACGCCGGGAAGATCCTGCGGCTGTGCGGCCGCGACCATGACGGGCTCTGCGACCTGGGCTGCCGGTGCAGCCGGGACGGCCGGAGCCGGGCGGTCCGCGGGTGCGGGTGCGGCGATTGCATCGGCATCCTCGTCCTCGTCGCCACCGCCGAACAGCATGGCCAGGAGATTGGGCCGCTTCTTTTCGGAACTGCCGCCCGAGGTGCTGGCGATCTCGATCTGCGCGCCGGAGCTGACGCGCTTCTTGTAGCTGGCAAGGGCCTGCGCATAGCCGGGCAGCGGCTTGCCGTCGGACGGAAGGTGGACCGTGTTGCCGTCGGGGAAGAGGTTGACCAGTTCCTGACGGCTCATGCGCGGCCAGGCGCGCACGCCGCCGACATCGAGGTGCACGAAGGGCGATCCGGAGCTCGGATAATAGCCGACGCCGCCGCCCTGCATCTTGATCGCAAGCGCGCGAAGGGTGGAGAGCTTGACGCCGGGAATATAGAAATCCATCGCCTTGCCGAGCATGTGCTGGCTGTTCTTGGCCACGCCCTTGCTGCGCGAGCGCAGCATGCCGTTGGTGGTCGGCGAGCGGTAGGCGGACACGACGTGGATATAGTCGTTCCCGCCGCTGCGCCGATAGACTTCCCAGACGAGGTCGAGGAGGCGCGGATCCATTTTGGTGGGTTCGTTGCGACGCCAGTCGCGCAACATGTGGTTGATCTGCTGCAGGCCCTTGGGATCGAACTTGCCGTTGCGCTTGAAGACGATGTTGGCACGCTCTTTCGTGTGGACGAAATAGAGCTTCAGGCTGCGCGTTTCGGCAGCGGCCTCGACGGCGGATACGGACAATAGCGGAAGAGAGAGACATCCGGCGATGACGAGCGACGCGGCACCCGTCACGAGCGACTTCAGGAAGGCGGCCGCGTGGCCGCGCGTGCCGGCGCCATCCGGCGTTTCGTTCGCTTTCAGATCCTGCAAGGCTGTCCCCGTCCTGTCGACAACTTCCCTCGTCGTCGTTGATGACTGTCAATTGCGGTGAGACGATGGCAAATTTGCCACACAATCACAAGCATCTCTCGAAGAGTCAATAAATCGCTACCAAGAGAGTGACGGAGGGTGGCAGAACATCCTTGCGCGAAGGTTAACGATCCCTAATGGAGCTGAGGTCAGGCGGCTTCCTTCAGCGGGTTGTCGGGGTCGATGCCGTAGTCCTTCAGCTTCCGGTAGAGCGTCGAGCGGCCGATCCCCAGCTTTCGGGCCACCTGGCTCATCTGGCCGCGGTAGAATTTCAGTGCAAAACGAATGAGTTCCTCCTCGACGTCGGCGAGCTTGCGCACGTCTCCGGCCGGATCCGTGCTCGAGATCACGTTCGCGGACGTCGGGTAGGCGGCGGCGAGAAGCGCGCGCGGATCGGGACGGGCCGGCTGCGTCGGACGCCCGATGAAGACGTCGGAGGCGTCGATCGTCGCCGTCGGGGACGACGCCTGGCGTATTTGCGAAATCCTCTGGGCGGCCGTCGGGGCCTTCGTCGCCTGCCTCAATTCCTCCGAGCGGAATTCGGGCAATTGCGCGGCGATTTGAGGGAAGTCCGCCTCCGTCAGCTCGTCCGTCTTGGCCAGGACGATCGCCCGGAAGACCGCATTCTCGAGTTCGCGGATATTGCCCGGCCAGTCGTGGGCGGTGAGCAGGGCCATCGCCGCCGGACCGACGGTGACGGGCCGCGCCAGCTTCTGCTCCAGCGAGAACCGCTCCGCAAAGACGCGGGCGAGATGCGGGATGTCCTCCTTGCGGCGGCGCAAGGCGGGGATGGTGATCGGGAAGACGTTGAGGCGGTAGTAGAGATCTTCCCGGAAGCGCCCTTCCCTCACCTCCTCGATGAGGTCCTTGTTGGTCGCCGAGATCAGCCGGACATTGACCTGCTGCACCCTGGAGGAGCCGACGGTTTCGATCTCGCCCTGCTGGACGGCGCGCAGGAGCCTTACCTGCACGTCCAGCGGAAGTGCGCCGATCTCGTCGAGGAAGAGCGTGCCGCCGTCGGCTTCGACGAACTTGCCCGTCTGCCGTTCGGTCGCGCCCGTGAAGGCACCCTTCTCGTGGCCGAACAGGACGCTTTCCACCATGTTTTCGGGAATGGCGCCGCAGTTGACGGTGATGAACGGCTTGCCGGCGCGGTCGCCCTCGGAGCGGATCGCCCGGGCGATCAGTTCCTTGCCGACGCCCGATTCGCCTTCGAGCACGACCGGGATCGACGAGTGGGCGGCGCGCTGCGCCAGTTCGATGACGCGCAGCATTTCGGGGCTTGCGGAAACGATGTCGCTGAACGTGGCCGAGCCGCCGCGCGACCGGCGCGCGGGCTCGCTCCGGCCTTCGCCGCGATCGACCGTCAGGGCATTGGCGACGGAGGCGGCGATGCGCTCGGGCGTGACCGGCTTGACGACGAAATCGAAGGCGCCCGCCCGCATGGCCTCCACGACGGTCTCTATTCCGCCGCGTCCCGCCTGCACGATCACCGGCGTCTCGATGCCGGCTTCGCGGATCGCCTGGAGAAAGCCTGTTCCATCGAACCCAGGCATCGTCAGGTCGAGCACCATGACGCCGATCTGGTCGCCGCCCCTCCTCAGGACGTCGAGGCCACGCGCAGCGTCATCGACCGTGTGAACCACGTGTCCGTGCTGCTCGAGCGCGTTCTTCAACAGGCGGCGCTGAACAAGGTCGTCATCAATTACAAGGATTTGGGCAATCATGCTCGGCTCCCGACATCATTCATAATGTCCAACAAGGGCTTCGTATGCCGGGGTTGTGGCAGATAGGCTTGAACATCCTCTTTTGAGAAACTCTTGCATTTTAACGGCCGTCACGGAAAACAGGGCGGCGATACGAGGAATGGAAAGGAACCGGGCGATGCTCCGTCACAACCCACCGATGGCCATGCAGTCATCCGCAGAACATGCAGCGACCGATCCGGCGCTCGGACTGCTGCCGGTCTGGAAGCTTTCGGATCTCTACGCCTCCCGCGAGGCCCCCGAATTCAAGGCCGACATGGAGCGGGCGACGGAACTTTCGAAGGAATTCGAGGCGAAGTGGAAGGGCAAGCTCGCCGACGCCGCCACGAAGACGGGCGAGGCCGGTCTTGGCCAGGCGCTTGCCGATTACGAGGCGCTGGAAGACCTGCTTGGCAAGATCGGCTCCTTTGCCGGCCTCACCTATTTCTCCGACACGTCGAACCCGGAGAACGGCAAGTTCTATGGCGACGTCCAGTCGAAGCTCACGGATCTTTCCGCCCATCTCCTGTTCTTCGCGCTGGAACTCAACCGGATCGACGACGCGGTCGTGGATGCCGCCATGGACCGCGATCCCCAGGCGGGCCACTATCGCCCCTGGATCGTCGACCTGCGCCAGGACAAGCCCTACCAGTTGGAGGACAGGCTTGAGCAGCTCTTCCTCGAAAAGTCGATGACGAGCGCCGCCGCCTTCAACCGCCTCTTCGACGAGACGATGGCCGAACTGCGCTTCGAGGTCGACGGCGAGAAGCTGCCGCTGGAGATCACCCTCAACATGCTGCAGGAACCGGAGGAGCCGGTGCGTCGCAAGGCGGCCGAAGCGCTCTCCAGGACATTCCGGGAGAACATCCGCACCTTTACGCTGATCACCAACACACTCGCCAAGGACAAGGAGATCTCCGACCGCTGGCGCGGCTTCGAGGACATCGCCGACAGTCGCCACCTTGCCAACCGGGTGGAACGCGAGGTCGTGGATGCGCTGGCGGCGGCGGTGCGCGAGGCCTATCCGCGTCTCTCCCACCGCTACTACCGGATGAAGGCGAAGTGGCTCGGCATGGACCGGATGAACTTCTGGGACCGCAATGCGCCGCTTCCCGAGACGCCGAAGGCGCTGATCTCGTGGCCGGACGCAAGGGAGACCGTGCTTTCCGCCTATGCGGGCTTTGCCCCGGAAATGGCCGAGATCGCCCGCCGCTTCTTCGACGAGGAATGGATCGACGCGCCCGTCCGTCCCGGCAAGGCGCCCGGCGCCTTCGCCCATCCGACCGTCCCCTCGGCCCACCCCTACGTCCTCGTCAACTACATGGGCAAGCCGCGCGACGTGATGACGCTCGCCCATGAACTCGGCCACGGTGTGCACCAGGTTCTGGCCGGCGGACAGGGCGCGCTGATGGCGCAGACGCCGCTGACGCTCGCCGAGACCGCCTCCGTCTTCGGCGAGATGCTGACCTTCCGCGCCCTTCTCGACAAGACGAAGGACAAGCGCGAGCGCAAGGCCATGCTCGCCCAGAAGGTCGAGGACATGATCAATACGGTCGTGCGCCAGATCGCCTTCTACGAGTTCGAGCGCAAGCTCCACACCGCCCGCAAGGAGGGCGAGCTGACCTCCGACCAGATCGGCGAACTCTGGCTGTCGGTGCAGGAAGAAAGCCTTGGGCCGGCGATCCGCATCTCGGAAGGCTATGAGAACTGGTGGACCTACATCCCCCACTTCATCCACTCGCCTTTCTACGTCTACGCCTATGCCTTCGGAGACTGCCTGGTGAACTCGCTCTACGCGGTCTACCAGAATGCCGAACCCGGCTTCCAGCAGAAGTATTTCGAGCTTCTGAAGGCCGGCGGCACCAAGCATCACTCCGAACTCCTGGCTCCCTTCGGCCTCGACGCCACCGATCCGTCCTTCTGGTCGAAGGGCCTTTCGATGATCGAGGGCCTGATCGACGAACTCGAGGCGCTGGACGAGACGTAGGCGGCAGGGTCCACGGTCGTCTCGCAGCACCGGCTCGCGATTGTCCTGTGCCCCCCCTCTCCTCTCGTTGGGGAGAGGGATCACGACGGTGTTGCGTGGACGGCCGGCTTCACACGAAGGCCGGGGCGGTTTTCCCTCGCCTTTCACGCGCTCACCCTTTTCAACGGCGGCGATGCCGTCTTCAATGGCGGCGGAGGAATCATGATCGATTCGAGAGCCGGGACGGAATATCAGGAATGTCTTCTAAAGGCCCGGCCCGCAGCCGGCAGTCAGGTGATCTCTCGCTGGTCGAGACCCTCCGCTGGGAGCCGGAAACGGGATTCCCGCGGCTCGACCATCACATCCGCCGGCTGAAGCGCTCGGCCGACGCGCTCGGATTCCTCTCGCCCGTCGATCCCGAGACGGCGCTGAAACTTGCCGTCGGCGGCGATGCCCCGCTCCGGGTGCGCCTTGCCGTCACCTATCGCGGCCGCACCGAAGTCACCACCGCGCCCTTCGAGCCGGAGCCGGAAGGCAAGGTCTGGCGCCTGCGCATCGCCTCGCAGCGGCTCTCCTCCGACGACGCCTTCCTCCGCCACAAGACGACCCGCCGCGACCTCTATGACGCGGCCCGCGCCGAGTTCCCGACAGAAGAGGCGGACGAGGTGATCCTCCTCAACGAACGCGGCGAAGTCTGCGAGGGGACGATCACCAACCTCTTCGTCGATGCCGGCGAGAACGTTCTCCTGACCCCTGCGCTGTCGAGCGGCCTGCTTCCCGGCATCCTGCGCGCCGAACTGATCCGCGAAGGAAGGGCGCGTTCGGAAGTGCTGAAGCCGGCGGCTCTCGCAAACCGCCGGCTCTTCGTCGGCAATGCGCTCCGGGGACTGATCCCCGCGGCACTGGTCGAGGCCGGCTAGGGCCTCCGGCGCAGGATCATGCCGCCGTGGTGCAGCGTGTCGTTGTCGACGAACTCGCCGTCGGCGGTAAAGCCGGTATCGTCCCAGTAGTCGATGTGGTTGCCGGTGACCACGTAGCGGCCCTGATAGGCACTCTCGCGATCGCCGCGGGCCTCGTCGTATCGGCCGTTGGGAAGAAGCTCGTGGCGGACCCGGTTGTCGTCCGTGACCCACATTCCGACATAGGGGTGCTGGTTCTGCATCTGTGTCTCCTGGGAGTTCGCCGGCAAGCCCGAAAGCAGAAGGCCGGCGGCAATTGCGGTTGCTCTGATCATGATCGATTTCCTCTTCGGTGGATGGAGCATGACTGCATGGATCGAGGGGATACCCCGAGCCTTAGGGGAGGCGCGGTTCGTTGTTGTCGACGACCTCCTGGTAGGCCGCGAGGTCGAGGAAGGCTTCGGCTTCCACCACCGAACCGTCCTCCATCCGGAATATCCAGACGAAGCTGTTGTTGTAGGGATGGCCCCCGGTTGTCGTGGAGGACGCGTCGAAACGGATGATGACCCGGTCGCCGACCGCCCATATGTGATGGACCTCGGGCACGAGAGGCGTGCTCAGCCGGCTCACCAGCGGGCGGGACCCCCGCTCCACGAAATCTTCCACGCCATTGTAGGTACCGGCGACCGGACCGGAGCCGTGGATGGTCCAGGCGACGTCGTCGGCGAGGATTTCGAAGACGTTGCCGCCTGTCGACCATTCGTCGAAGGCCTCGCGGACGATGGCCTCGTTCTCTGCGGCCGCGTCGGCGGCCGGTGCCTGGGCAAAGGCCGGCGTCAGGCTTGCGGAAAAGACCAGAGCGACGAGAAGTTCGCGAAGGCCGATGAATGAATGGGGCATGGGAACAGTCCTTTCATGGCTTGGTCCCCGCAAGGGTGGATCACCGGGTGCGGCGGGACCCGACCGCAACCGGATTTAAAGCCGTTCAGTTGGGCGACCGCGTCGGACGCACGACGATCTCGCTGACATCGACGTCTTCCGGCTGCTCGATGGCAAATCGGACGGCCCGGCCGATCGCGTCCGGCTTGAGCGCAATCGCGCGGTAGCTCGTCATCGCCTCGGCGGCGGTAGGATCGGTGATCGTCGAGGCAAGCTCGCTTTCCACCACGCCCGGATGGATGCAGGTGACGCGGATATCCTCCCGCTCCTGCCGCAGGCCCTCGGAAATGGCCCGCACGGCGAACTTGGTGGCGCAATAGACGGCAGCCGTCGGGGAAACGGTGAGCGCGCCGATCGAGGCGATGTTGATGATATGGCCGGAGCCCCGCTCCGTCATTTCGGGCAGGACGGCGGCGATCCCGTAGAGGACGCCCTTGATGTTGACGTCGACCATCCGGTCCCATTCCTCGACCTTCAACGCGGCCATTGGCGACAGTGGCATCAGGCCGGCATTGTTGACGATGACGTCGACGCGGCCGAACTCGTCGCGCGCGGCCTGCGCAAAGGCGGCGACATCGTCCCGGTCGGTGACGTCGAGGCGACGGGTCGCGACCCTTCCGCCAAAGCTGCGGATTTCCTCCGCAAGCTCGTCCAGCCGCTCGGTGCGGCGCGCGCCGAGTATGAGGGTCGCGCCGGCCCTGCCGAGTTCGCGGGCGATGCCGGCGCCGATGCCGCTGGAGGCTCCCGTGATGAGCACGATCTTGTCCATGGTTCTTTCCTTCTCTCGTTTTCGCCCGGCGTCCGGGCTTGAAGGAAAGGTAAAGGCTCGCCATTGTGCCCGGTAGCCGCCTCGAGCTTTGCGGATTGGTAAGGAGCGCTAACCAATGACCCCCGACCTCAATGCCCTGGCCGTCTTCATCACGGTGGCGGAAGAGAAGAACTTCCGGGCGACCGCCGACCGGCTCGGCGTCACCCGCGCCGCGGTCAGCCAGGTCATGCGGAAACTGGAGGAGACGATGGGCATCGCGCTCGTCAACCGCACCACTCGCAGCGTCTCGTTGACGGAAGCCGGGGAGCGGCTCTACGCCGAGGCCGCGCCGGCGCTCGCCGGCATGCATGCCGCGATCGAGGCGGCCGGCAGCCTGCGCGACGGACCCCGGGGCCAGTTGAACCTCGCCGTATCCTCGATTGCCGAAAGCTTCCTGTCCGGCCCGCTCCTCGCGTCGTTCGCGGAGGCAAACCCGGAGGTGAAGCTCCATGTCACCGTCACCGACGAGGAGTTCGATATCGTCGAGAAGGGTTACGACGCCGGCGTGCGGCTCGGCGAGGTGATCGCGCAGGACATGATCGCCGTCCCCGTCTCCGGCCCGCAGCGACAGCTCGCGGTCGCGTCTCCCGACTATCTTCGCCGCGCCGGCACGCCGCAGCACCCCCGGGATCTCACGCAGCACCGCACGATCGGCTGGCGCACCGGCGCCGGCCGCGCCTCCTACCGGTGGGAGTTCGCGGAGGACGGCAAGGAATTCTCGGTTGCCGTCGGCGATTACATCACCACGACGGACATGGCGCTAATGACCCGGCTCGCCGTCGCCGGTGCGGGCATCAGCTTCGGCATGGAAGAGACGTTCCTGCCCTTCATCGCGCGCGGCGAACTGGTGCCGCTTCTGGAGGACTACGGCCCGCGCTTCCCGGGCTTCTACCTCTACTATCCGAGCCGTCGCCACATGGCGCCCAAGCTGCGGGCACTGGTCGATCACCTGCGGCGCCACCGCTCGACCTGACCCTATGTCCGCGACGCTGTCGGACTGCGAAAGACGCCCGGATCGCCGTTTTCTGGCCCCTTTTTGCAACCTCTTTATTGTGACGGGGATTTGTGATCTAGAGCGCCGGCATTTTGCGATCAGCGCTCTCATCGTTCCCTGTCGGCCAAGCGGCGCAGCGGCGTGATGCCGAGGCGGCGAAGGAGAGATACATGTCTGAACAGAAATACCCTGTGCATGGCGAGATTACAGGCCCGATCGTGATGATCGGCTTCGGCTCCATCGGTCGCGGAACGCTGCCGCTGATCGAGCGTCACTTCAAGTTCGACAAGAGCCGGATGGTCGTCATCGATCCCCGCGACGACGGCGCTGACATCCTTGCCCGGCACGGCATCAGGCATGTCCGGGCACATGTCACCCGGGACAATTACAAGGAACTCCTGAAGCCGCTCCTGATGGAAGGCGGCGGCCAGGGCTTCTGCGTCAATCTCTCGGTCGACACCGGGTCGCTCGACCTCATGAAGTTCTGCCGCAAGCTGGACGTGCTCTACATCGATACCGTCGTCGAGCCCTGGCTCGGCTTCTACTTCGATACCTCGGTGAAGAATTCCGAGCGCACCAACTACGCGCTGCGCGAGACCGTCCGTCGCGAGAAGGCGAAGAACCCCGGCGGCACTACCGCCGTCTCCACCTGCGGCGCCAACCCGGGCATGGTCTCCTGGTTCGTCAAGCAGGCGCTGGTCGATCTCGCCAACGAGACGGGGCTGAAGTTCGACGAACCGTCGGCGGACGACCGCGAGGGCTGGGCGAAGCTGATGAAGAAGCTCGGCGTCAAGGGCGTCCACATCGCCGAGCGCGACACGCAGCGCGCCAAGAATCCCAAGCCGCTGAACGTCTTCTGGAACACCTGGTCGGTCGAGGGCTTCATCGCCGAAGGCCTGCAGCCGTCGGAGCTCGGCTGGGGCACCCATGAAAAGTGGATGCCGAAGAACGCCCGCAAGCACAAGAAGGGCTGCCAGGCGGCGATCTATCTCGAACAGCCCGGCGCCAATACCCGCGTGCGCAGCTGGTGCCCGACGCCCGGCCCGCAATACGGCTTCCTGGTCACCCACAACGAGGCGATCTCGATCGCCGACTACTACACGGTGCGCGACAAGCACGGCGAGGTCACCTATCGCCCGACCTGCCACTACGCCTACCATCCCTGCAACGACGCCGTGCTGTCGCTGCACGAGATGTTCGGCAATGGCGGCCATGCCCAGCCCGTCCAGCACGTCCTCGACGAGGACGAACTGGTGGACGGCGTCGATGAACTCGGCGTGCTGCTCTACGGCCACGAGAAGAACGCCTACTGGTTCGGCTCGCGTCTGTCGCTGGAGGAAACCCGCCGCATCGCCCCCTACCAGAATGCCACCGGCATGCAGGTGACCTCCGCGGTCCTCGCCGGCATGGTCTGGGCGCTCGAGAACCCGAAGGCGGGCATCGTCGAGGCCGACGAGGTGGACTACAAGCGCTGCCTGGAAGTCCAGCGCCCCTATCTCGGACCGGTCGAGGGCCACTATACCGACTGGACCCCGCTGGACGGACGCCCCGGCCTCTTCCCGGAGGACATCGACACGTCCGACCCCTGGCAGTTCCGCAACGTTCTGGTGCGCTGAACGGCGCCGACACGAAGGAGGGAGGAGGCGGCCTATCGCCTCTCCCTTGTTGAAAGAACCCGAAAAAGGCTGCGAAATATCCGAATCTGCATTAGATACGATTGTTAACGCTAATAATCAGACGGTCGAACCGCGGGAGACCCCGACATGAAACTGCAAGCGATCATCGCGATCATCGCTGCCGCCACACTGACTGCCTGCGTCTCCAACCCGCCGCCGCGACTGCCGCAGCAGGCGCAGCCGCAGGGTGTCGAAGGCGCATGGGTCGATCCCAACGGGATCGTGTCCACCTTCCAGGGCGGCACCTTCAACACCCGCTCGACCGACAGCAACACGCTTCTCGCTTCCGGCAGCTACGTCAACCTGTCGCCGACCCTCGTCGAGATCAGCATGACGTCGCTCGTCCGCAACACCCAGTCGCGGGTCAACTGCGCGCTGGTCTCGCCGAGCCAGCTGAACTGCACGCAGGACAGCGGGGCCCAGTTCTCGCTCACCCGCCGCAGCTGATATCGCTCCCGGCACCGATCCCGAAAACCCCGCCAGTGGCGGGGTTTTCTCGTTACGGGCAAGCCCTTTCCGCTACGCCGGGCGCCGCACTTTCCCCCTTGCAGTCGCAATGCCTTGATGAAAACATGCCCCGTCGCCGGTCGTGGGACCACGGGATCGGGCGTCGGATCGTGATGCGAATGCGACAACAGGAGAGAGAGACAATGATGAAGACAGTGAGACTGGGGCTGATGACAGCCTCGGCGGTTGCCCTCCTTGCCGGCAGCGCGCTGGCCGACTACGAGCTCAATATCCTCCATATCAACGACCTCCACTCGCGCATCGAACCGATCAACAAGTACGATTCAACCTGCTCGGACGAGGAAGCGTCGAAGAACGAGTGCTTCGGCGGCATCGCCCGCGTGAAGACCGCGATCGACACCCGCCGCGGCGAGCTGCAGGGCAAGAACGTGCTGGTCCTTGACGCCGGCGACCAGTTCCAGGGCTCGCTGTTCTACAGCATGTTCAAGAGCGGACCGATCGCCGACTTCATGAACGGCATGGGCTTCGACGCCATGGCGATCGGCAACCACGAATTCGACGACGGACCGGAGGAACTGCTCAAGTTCATCGAGGCGTCCGAATTCCCGATCATCTCCGGAAACACCATCGCCGCAGAGGGAAGCATCCTGGCCGGCAAGTACGACCCCTACATCATCAAGGACCTGGGCGGCGAGAAGGTCGCCGTCGTCTCCGTTCTCGCCACCGATACCGACGAGACCTCCGCGCCCGGCGACCAGATCACCTTCGAGGACGAGGTCGAATACCTCAAGAAGGCGGTCGCCGATCTCCAGGGCCAGGGCATCGACAAGATCATCGTGCTCTCGCATGTGGGCTATGAACGCGACAAGCAGATCGCCGCGGCCGTTGACGGCATAGACGTCATCGTCGGCGGCCACAGCCATACCCTGCTCTCCAGCACCGACGACAAGGCCTCCGGTCCCTACCCGACGCTGGTCAAGAACCCCGCCGGTACCGATGTGCCGATCGTGCAGGCCTATGCCTATTCCAAATACCTCGGCGACCTGAAGGTCGTGTTCGACGACAACGGGGCGGTGAAGTCCGTCGAGGGCGCGCCGAAACTCCTCGATTCCTCCGTCGTGGACGATGCGGGCTACGCCGCCAAGGTCAAGGAACTCGGCCTGCCGCTGGAGGAACTGAAGCAGAAGGTCGTCGGCGAGACGCAGAACGTGATCGTCGGCGATCGCAATGTCTGCCGCATCCAGGAATGCACCATGGGCAACCTGGTCGCCGATGCGCAGCTCGACCGCGTCAAGGACCAGGGCATCACCATCTCGATCGCCAACGGCGGCGGGCTGCGCGCCTCGATCGACCGCGGCGGCGTGACCATGGGCGAAGTGCTCACCGTCCTGCCCTTCCAGAACACGATCGCGACGTTCCAGATCAAGGGATCAGACCTGCGCGCCGCACTCGAAAACGGCGTCAGCCAGATCGAGGAGGGCGCGGGCCGCTTCCCGCAGGTGGCCGGAATGAAGTACTCCTTCGACAGGTCGAAGCCGGCAGGCGAACGGATCGTCGATGTTCAGGTCAGGGAAGGCGAGGCCTTCGTGCCCCTCGACCCGGAAAAGACCTATGGCGTCGTCACCAACAACTACGTCCGCGCCGGCGGCGACGGCTTCGACATCTTCGAGAGCAATGCCATCAACCCCTATGACTTCGGGCCGAACCTGGAGCAGGCGGTCGCCGAATACCTGACCAACAACAACCCCTACCAGCCCTATACCGACGGGCGGATCACCGATGTGACCCCGGTAGGGGCGCCCGCAGGAGCTCCGGCGGAGACGACAGCCCAGGCGCCTGCAACCTCCGCACCCGCAACCTCCGCGCCGGCGGCTCCCGCGACCACGACACCGGCAACCCCTGCACCGGCCGCCCCTGCGCCGGCAGCCCCTGCGCCGGCCGCCGGAACCGCCGCCCCTGCCGGCTCGGCCGCTGCGGGCACCTACACCGTGGTCCGCGGAGATTCCCTTTGGAAGATCGCCGAGGCGACCTATGGCGACGGCATGATGTGGACGAAGATCGCCGAGGCCAACAACCTGCGCGATGCCGACCACCTGGAAGTCGGGCAGGAGCTGCGCCTGCCGCCCCGGTAAGACGATTTGTCTCGCGTTGCGGTCCGGCCCGGGGCTTCCCCGGGCCGTTTTTTGTTTCTAGATAGAAACCGAAATCACGTCGGCACCGTATAGGTGCCTGACGTCCCGAAGAATGGAATTTCACACATGAACGCCGTGCCCAGCCACCTTCCCCCCGATCACCCCAAGGTCAAGTTCGGCAAGGTGGGCGTGCTTCTCGTCAATCTCGGAACGCCGGACGGCACCGACTACTGGTCGATGCGCCGCTACCTGGCCGAGTTCCTGTCCGATCGCCGCGTCATCGAATGGTCGCGGCTCTACTGGTACCCGATCCTGCATGGCATCGTCCTCAGCAAGCGGCCGCAGAAGGTCGGCAAGGCCTATGAGGAGATCTGGAACAAGGACCTCGACGAGAGCTACCTGCGGACCTATACCCGCAACCAGGGCGAGCTGATGGCCGAGCGCCTGAAGGACCTGCCGAACGTCGTCGTCGACTGGGCGATGCGCTACGGCAAGCCCTCGATCGCCTCGAAGATCGACGCCCTCCATGCGCAGGGCTGCGAGAAGATCCTGCTCTTCCCGCTCTATCCGCAATATTCGGCCTCGACGACGGCAACCGTCAACGACAAGGCCTTCGAGCACCTGATGAAGATGCGCTGGCAGCCCGCCGTGCGCACCGTCCCGCCCTATCACGACGATCCCGTCTACATCGACGCCCTCGCCGTCTCGGTGGAGAAGGCCCTGGCCAAGGTGGACTGGGAGCCGGAAATGCTGGTGGCCTCCTTCCACGGCATCCCGGAATCCTATTTTAAACAGGGCGATCCCTACCACTGCCACTGTCAGAAGACCGGCCGGCTGCTGCGCGAGCGCCTCGGCCTGCCGAAGGAAAAGTTCATGGTTACCTTCCAGTCCCGCTTCGGGCCGGAGGAGTGGCTGCAGCCCTATACCGACAAGACCATGGAGAAGCTCGGCGACCAGGGCATCAAGCGCATCGCCGTGATGAACCCCGGCTTCGTGTCGGACTGCCTGGAAACGCTGGAAGAGATCGCCGGCGAAGCGGGCGAGATCTTCCAGCACCACGGTGGCGAGAAGTTCCTGCACATCCCCTGTCTCAACGACAGCCAGGAAGGCATGGGCGTCCTCGAAAACGTCGTCCGCCGGGAGCTTCAGGGCTGGGTCTGACCTCTTCCGTTTGATCCTCGGCGCGAACGTGTTACTCCAGTCTCAAACTTTTCGAGCTGGGGGGCAGCCATGCTGGGCGGCTTTGATATCGTCGTTATCGCCATCGTACTTCTCGTCATCCTGGTGCTCTTCGCCGGGATCAAGACCGTGCCGCAGGGCTATCGCTATACCGTCGAGCGGTTCGGGCGCTACACCCGCACCCTCGATCCCGGCCTGAACCTGATCACGCCCTTCATCGAGCGCATCGGCGCGCGCATGAACGTCATGGAACAGGTCCTCGACGTCCCGACCCAGGAAGTCATCACCAAGGACAATGCCAGCGTCTCCGCCGATGCGGTGGCCTTCTATCAGGTGCTCAATCCCGCCCAGGCCGCCTACCAGATCGCCGACCTGAAGAATGCCATCCAGAACCTCACCATGACCAACATCCGCTCGGTCATGGGTTCGATGGACCTGGACGAGCTTCTCTCCAACCGCGAGGTCATCAACGAGCGGCTTCTGCACGTCGTCGACGAGGCGGTCGGCCCCTGGGGCATCAAGGTCACCCGCGTCGAGATCAAGGACATCCAGCCGCCGGAAGACCTCGTGGAAGCCATGGGACGGCAGATGAAGGCCGAACGCGAGAAGCGCGCACAGGTCCTGGAGGCAGAAGGTGCCCGCAACGCCCAGATCCTGCGGGCGGAAGGCGCCAAGCAGGCCGCCGTCCTCAAGGCGGAAGGCGAACGGGAAGCGGCCTTCCGCGAGGCGGAAGCCCGCGAGCGCCTGGCCGAGGCCGAGGCCAGGGCAACCCGGTCGGTATCCGAGGCAATCGCGCTCGGCGACGTGCAGGCGATCAACTACTTCGTGGCGCAGAAATACACCGAGGCACTGGCGGAAATCGGCAGGGCGCCGAACTCCAAGATCGTCCTCATGCCGATGGAGGCCTCCTCGCTGATCGGCTCGCTGGGCGGCATCGGAGCGATCGCCAGGGAGGTCTTCGGCGATGGTGACGGTCCGGCAAGAGCACGCCCGCTCGCACCCCCGCCGCAGTCGCCCGCAGCGCCGCCTCGTCCTTCGGCGACGGCCCCTGCCCGCGCCGCCACGCCGGCCGTCAATCCCTTCGCTCCGCGGACCGAGACCTGACCATGCTGCACGCACTCGCCGCCAATCTCGGGCCCTGGAGCTGGTGGATCGTCGGGATCCTGCTCCTTGCCGCCGAACTCGCCGCCCCGGGCGTCTTCCTGATCTGGATCGGCGCCGCCGCGATCGTCGTCGGCATGCTCTCGCTCGTCCTCTGGGATGCCGCCATCTGGTCGTGGCAGCTGCAGTTCGTGCTCTTCGCAGCGCTCGCTGCCGTCCTCGCCGTCGCGGGACGGCGCTTCTACGCAAGGAAGGAAGCGAGCGACCAGCCCTATCTCAACCGGCGCGGCGAAAGCCTCGTCGGCCGCACCGCGACGCTGCACGAGCCGATCACCGAGGGTCGCGGCCGCATACGGCTCGACGACACGTGGTGGCCGGTCATGGGGCCGGACCTGCCGGCGGGAACGCGGGTGACGGTGATCTCGGCCGACGGCCGGGACCTGCGGGTGGAGGCCGTCGCCTAGTTCAGGCGACGCCGACGCGCAGGAGATCGTGGAAGTGGACGATGCCGACCGGCCGGCTCTCGTCGTCCACGACGATCAGCGCGGAAATATTGTACTGGTTGAGCAGCGCCATGGCGCTCGTCGCGAGCGTCCGTTCCTTCACCGTCTTCGGATCCGGCGTCATGATGTCGTCGACGATCATGGACGTGAGGTTGAGGTTCAGGCCGCGGGCAAGGTCGCCGTCGGTCAGGACGCCGCACAGGCGCCCTTCCTCGTCGACGACGCCGACGCAGCCGAAGCGCATCTCGGCCAGCGTCATCACTGCCGTCGGGACCGGCGTCCCCTTCTTCACCAGCGGAACGCGGCTGCCCGTATGCATGATGTCGCCGATATGGCTCAGCATGGCGCCGAGCTTGCCGCCCGGATGGAAGACGCGGAAGTCGAGCGCGGTAAACCCGCGGGCTTCCAGCAGCGCGACCGCGAGCGCATCGCCGAGCGCGAGTTGCAGGAGCGTGGACGTGGTGGGCGCCAGCCCGTGCGGGCAGGCCTCCTGCACCTTGGGCAGGAGGAGCGCGATGCTCGCCTCCCGCGCAAGGGTCGATACCTCGCCCGCCGTCAGCGCGATCAGGGGAATGGAGAAGCGCCGGCAATAGCCGACGATGCTCTGCAGTTCGGCCGTCTCGCCGCTCCAGGACACCGCAAGGACGACGTCGTCGCGGGAAATCATCCCGAGATCGCCATGGCTCGCCTCTGCTGCATGGACGAAGGATGCCGGCGTACCGGTGGAAGCCAGCGAGGCCGCGAGCTTCGCGCCGATATGTCCGCTCTTGCCGACGCCGGAGACGATCACCCGGCCCTTCAGGCCGAGGATCAGGTCGACGGCCTGCCGGAAGGGCTCCGAAAGCCCGTTCTGCAGGGCCTGCTCGAGGGCGTCCAGCCCTTCCCTCTCCACCAGGATCGTGCGCAGTGCAGACCCGATGACGGATGTCTCGCTCACCTGTAGTGCTTTCTGTGTCATGGCGCGGCATCTAGCGCTTTTGCGCCCGAAAGTCCATCGGGACGATCCCGGCCGGCCTCTCCAGAACCAAGTGTTAACCACGAGGCTTTACGTTCGCGTAACCGCTGCACGAACGGGCATCTGGATGGAGAGAATGGACAAGCAAGGCGAAAGACCTGTGCGGCGCCTGCCGGCACTGGCCGTGCTGCTTGCCTGCACGTCCCTGCTGACGCCTGCGTCTCCGCTTGCCCAGACGTCCTACCCGGCGGGCTCCGCGACGACGGGCGCCTCGCCCGCGCAGACTTCGGCGACGGGCAGTGCCGTCCCTCTCGGCACCTCCCTCGCCGCCGCCCCCCTCGCCCCGCCTGCCCCAGGCATTCCCGCGACTGATCCGGCGGCTTCCGCCAGCGACGCTCCTTCGCTTGCCACCGGCGCCATCCCGCAGCAGGCGACGCCGGGTCCATCCGAAGAAGACCTGTTCCTCGCCTACGAGGAGGACCTGGACGCCGGCGTCGATGCGGTGGAGCCGGGCGAACCGCCTCTGGTTCCCGCCGATCCGACCGGCATCCGGCTCGGCACCTTCATGCTCCGCCCCTCGGTCGGCACCAGCGTCAACCGCGAGACGATCCGCAACGGCGACCTCAAGACCGAGCGCGACTACCTCGCCACCGTCGTCCGCGGCACGCTCACCTCCGACTGGGCGCGGCACGAGCTGGCGATCATCGGCGAAGGCACGTTCGAACGCGATATCGGCGGCCGCGACGATTTCGAGCCGGAAGGCCGCGTCGACGGCATACTGCGGCTCGATCTCGCCGACGAGACGATCGCCAACATCACGGCCGGCTACGGCTTCGAGCGCGAGGACAATGACGATCCGAACGCGATCGGTGGCGCCAGCGTCCAGTCCGGCGTCCACCAGTATGACGGCGGCCTCTCGCTCGAGCGCAGCGCCGGGCTGATCCACGGTCTCGCCGGGATCGGCGTCCGCCGGGAAGTCTACTCCGATGCCGAGCTGCAGGACGGTTCCTCGCTCGACCTCGGCGACCGCAACCGGACGGTCGTCGACGGCCGCCTGAGGCTCGGCTACGAGCTGTCGCCGGCGCTCATCCCCTTCGTGGAAGTGGGCGGCGGGCGCAGCCTCTACGACGACCGCTACGATTCCGCCGGCTACGAGCGCTCGTCCTGGCGCTACGCGGCGCGCGCCGGCGTGGAATTCGATCTCGGCGAGAAGCTGCGGGGCGAACTGGCCGCCGGCTACCGGCACGCCGACTACGACGACGCAAGGCTCGAGGACCTCGGCGGCGTGACCTTCGACGGACGGACCGTGTGGTCTCCGCGACGGGGAACCGATGTCGAGCTGGCGCTCCGCACGACGCTTCAGGATGCCACCGCGCCCGGCGCGAGCGGCTGGACGGAATACGACCTTGCCGCGGTAGTGACGCAGCAGCTGCGCCACCGGCTGGTCGGACGCCTCGTCGGCGGCACCGTCTTGCGCGATTTCCCCGAAGGCGACAACGAGACCACGTGGCTTGCGGGCGCCGGGCTTGCCTGGGCGATCAACCCTTATCTCGATCTTACCGGCGATCTCGAATACGAGCACACGCTGCGCACCGGCGGCGACACGAGCACCTGGCGGGCCGGCATGGGCCTCACCCTCCGCAGATAAGAAAATGCCCGGCGTGAACCGGGCATCATGGTCGTCGTTTCGAGGGCTCAGCGTCCCTCTGTCAGCCGCGCCACCATGTCCTTGAGCGGCCCTTCGATTGCCGGGCGGATGTCGCCGCGCTGGAGCGCGAAGGCGAGGTTCGCCAGGATGAAGCCATCCTTGGCCCCGCAGTCGAAGGTCTCGCCCTTGAAGTGATAGCCGGCGAATTCCTGGCTCTTGGCAAGCGCCAGCATGCCGTCGGTCAACTGGATCTCGTTGCCCGCACCGCGCTCCTGGGTCTCCAGGATGCCGAAGATCTCCGGCTGCAGGATGTAGCGGCCGTTGATATAGAAGTTGGAAGGGGCGGTCCCCTTGGCCGGCTTCTCGACCATCTCGGTGATCTTGAAGCCCTCGCCGACCTGTTCGCCAACGCCGACGATGCCGTACTTGTGGGCCATGTCCGGGTCGCATTCCTCGACCGCCAGCACGTTGCCGCCTGTCTCTTCGTAAAGCTCGACCATGCCCTTCAGGCAGCTCTTCTCCGACGACATGATCATGTCGGGAAGCAGCACGGCGAAAGGTTCGTTGCCGACGATGTCACGGGCGCACCAGACGGCGTGGCCGAGGCCGAGCGGCACCTGCTGGCGCGTGAAGCTCGCCGTGCCGGCTGTCGGCAGAAGGTCGGCGAGCAGGCTGAGTTCGGCATTCTTGTTGCGCTCGCGCAGCATCTGTTCGAGTTCGAACTGGATGTCGAAATAGTCCTCGATGACGCCCTTGCCGCGCCCGGTCACGAACACGAAGTGCTCGATCCCCGCTTCCGCGGCCTCGTCGACGACGTACTGGATCACCGGCTTGTCGACGACCGTCAGCATTTCCTTTGGCACGGCCTTCGTCGCCGGCAGGAACCGCGTTCCAAGCCCGGCTACGGGAAACACTGCCTTGCGTATCTTCTTCTGTGCCACGCACACCTCCTGAAGTACTCCGTCGGGGAGCCAACTCACAATCGCGTCATCTAGTCAAGAATTGCTACGAAACCGTGACCGATGACGGGACCGGCTTCCTATGGTAAAGGGTTTGTTGACTCTGTTCTGTTATTCATTCGTTAAGTCGAACATCACGTTCGGCCGAGGATGAACCTGAAGAACGACGGACACGATTAGCCGATGACCATGTTTCGCACCTATCGCCTTCGCGGTTTGATTTTCGCCCTGGCCGCAGGGGCTGCCCTGGCGACCACCCCGTTACATGCCAGAGCCGATACGGGTTTCAAGTCCTGGATCGCCGATTTCTATCCCACGGCCGCCAAGGCCGGGATCAGCCGTTCGACATACGAAAAGGCCTTCGCCGGGATCTCCAGCCCCGACCGGGCGGTGCTCGAAAAGGCCGCCTACCAGCCCGAATTCAAGTCGCAGATCTGGGATTACCTGGACTCCCGGGTCAACCCGTATACCGTCAAGATCGGCCGCGAGATGCTGGCCCGCCATGGCCGCACGCTGGCGGCGCTCGAGAACCATTTCGGCGTCGACAGGCACATCCTGCTCGCCATCTGGTCGATGGAATCCAACTACGGCGCTGTCCTCGAAAAGACCGATCGCCTGCACCACGTGCCGCAGGCCCTGGCCACGCTCGCCTGGGGCGATCCCAAGCGCGCCAAGTTCGCCCGCACCCAGCTGATCGCGGCCCTCAAGATCCTGCAGTCCGGCGAGATTTCCGCCCGTCACCTGACTGGTTCCTGGGCCGGCGCCATGGGCCATACCCAGTTCATTCCCTCCAGCTACCTCCTCTACAAGGTCGATGCCGACGGGAACGGAAGCGCCGACATCTGGAACTCGATACCCGATGCGCTCGCCACCGCTGCCAACCTCCTGAAGAAGAACGGCTGGCAGACCGGCAAGACCTGGGGCTACGAGGCGGTGCTGCCGCCGGGTGCCGCGAAATACGACGGCCAGACGAAGACCCTGTCGCAATGGGCAGCCCTCGGCTTTACCCGCCCGAACGGCAAGGGTTTCCCGCGCGGTTCCGACCGGGCCGAGCTGAAGCTTCTCGCCGGCGGCAAGGGCCCCGCCTTCCTGATGACCCGCAATTTCTTCGTCATCAAGCGCTACAACGCGGCCGACAGCTACGCGCTCGGCGTCGGCCTTCTTGCCGACCAGATCGCCGGCTACGGTGGCATGCAGCAGCGTTGGCCGCGGCCGGATGGCACGCTCGATATCGTCGAGAAATTCGAGCTACAAACGAAACTCAAGCAGCTCGGCTACTACGAAGGCGAGATCGACGGCAATTTCGGCTCCGGGTCGAAGGCGGCCATCACTGCCCTGCAGGAGCGGCTCGGCATGCAGGCGGACGGCAACCCGTCGCAATCGCTGCTGAACGCACTGCGTTGACAAGCGGCGCATTCCGTCCCACATCGCCTGCCTGAGCAGGCGGGCGGAAGCGTCCGGCAGGACATGAGGTCTCGAGTGATGGGCGGCACAGGCATTTTCGGCCGTTTCCTGGCGATCGCGCTCGTACTCGCGCTTGCCGTTCCGGTGGCTCCGGCCCCGGCGGAGGCGCAGGAGCGCGTCCAGCGGCGGAACCTGTTCCAGATGCTGTTCGGCGGCGGACGGCGCTACATCGACCCGGAACCCTCCATCATCGACGTGGAACCGCGCCGCCAGCGGCAGCTGAGACAGCAGCAGCGCCCGCGCGGCCGCGCACCCGCCGCGCGGGCCTCCACACCCCGTCCCGCAGCCCCCGCGGCCCCGCCCAAGCCCGAACCGATCGCCAAGCTCGAAAATGCCCGCCAGGTCCTGGTCGTCGGCGACTTCCTTGCGGGCGGACTGGGCGACGAACTCGCCACCGCCTTCGAGCAGTCTCCGGGCGTTGCGGTCGCGGAACGGAGCAATGGCTCGTCAGGCCTCGTTCGGCAGGACTACTACAACTGGCCCGCGGAACTCCCCGCCCTGATCGACGAGATCAAGCCCGCGCTTGTCGTCGTCATGTTGGGCGCGAACGACCGCCAGCAGATGAAGGCGGGCGACACCCGCTTCGAATTCCCGAGCGACGGCTGGTTCACCGAATACGAGCGGCGGATCCGCGAAGTCGCGACCATCGCCACGAGCCGCAAGGTTCCGCTCCTCTGGGTCGGCCTGCCCTCCTTCCAGTCCCCGTCGCTGATGCGCGACGCGGTGAAGCTGAACGGCCTCTACCGCGCGGAAGTGGAAAAGCTCGGCGGTGAATTCGTTGATATCTGGGAGGGTTTCGTCGACGAGGAAGGCCGCTTCATCGTCACGGGCTCCGACATGAACGGCCAGCAGGCCCGCCTGCGCGGCTCCGACGGCATCAACTTCACCAAGGCCGGCAAGCGCAAGCTCGCCTTCTATGTCGAGAAATACGCGCGCCGCCACCTCGGCGAAATGGCAAGCCCGGAACTGGTCACGCTCGACGGCAGCAACCTGCCCGAGCTTCAGGTCCTGCCGCCTTCGGCGACCACGGCGATCCCCGTCCAGCCCATCAGCCTAATGGACCCCGAACTCGACGGCGGGTCGGAACTCCTGGGCGCGGCCCCGCCGCCGCCGCAGTTGGTCGAGACGCCGCGGGACATGCTGGTCAAGCGCGGTGAACTGCCGCCGGCCCCGAAGGGCCGCATCGACGACTACCAGCGGAACGCGACGCGATAGCCTCCCCAGGGCCGAGGCCCCGGGCGGGTGTCTTCCGGTCTTACCTCGGCAGCACCGAGCTTCCCATCAGGGCCTCGTCGATCGCCCGGGCCGCCTGGCGGCCTTCGCGGATCGCCCAAACCACCAGCGACTGGCCGCGACGCACGTCGCCGGCGACCCACAGCTTGTCGACCGAGGTCTTGTAGTCGCGGTCGTTGGCGACGACGTTGGTGGAGCCGCGGCGGTCGAGATTGAGTTCGAGCTTGCCGTCGAGTTCGCCGAGAACGCCGTCCTTCAGCGGACCGGAGAAGCCGATGGCGATGAAGGCGAGATCGGCCTTGATGATGAAGTCCGTGCCGGCGATCGGCTTGCGGCGCTCGTCCACCTCGCAGCAGCGCACGCCGGTCAGATGACCGTCCTCGCCGACGAATTCGAGGGTCGCGACCTGGAACTCGCGCACGGCGCCTTCGGCCTGCGAGGACGAGGTCCGCATCTTCGTTGCCCAGAACGGCCAGACGGCGAGCTTGTCTTCCTTCTCCGGCGGCTGCGGGCGGATGTCGAGCTGGGTGACCTTGACCGCGCCCTGGCGGAAGGCCGTGCCGACGCAGTCCGATGCCGTATCGCCGCCGCCGACGACGACCACATGCTTGGCGCCCGCCAGGATGGGATCTGCCGGCCAGCCGACGCTGTCGATGTTCTCGCGGCCGACGCGGCGGTTCTGCTGCACCAGATAGGGCATGGCGTCATAGACGCCCTGCAGGTCGGTGCCGGGAATGCCGGCCGGGCGCGGGGTTTCCGAACCGCCGCAGTAGAGGACCGCGTCATGCTCGGCCATCAGCTGTTCGACGGGCATGTCGACGCCGACATTGACGCCGCAGTGGAAGGTGACGCCTTCGCCCTTCATCTGCTCGACACGGCGGTCGATGAAGTTCTTCTCCAGCTTGAAGTCCGGAATGCCGTAGCGCAGCAGGCCGCCGGGCTTCGTCTCGCGCTCGAAGACATGCACGTCGTGGCCGGCGCGGCCGAGCTGCTGGGCCGCGGCCATTCCGGCGGGACCCGAACCGATGATCGCAACCTTCCGGCCCGTCTTTTCGGTCGCCGGCTGCGGGCCGATATAGCCGAGCTCATAGGCCTTGTCGGCCAGCGCCTGCTCGATCGTCTTGATGGCGACCGGCGCGTCCTCGAGGTTCAGCGTGCAGGCTTCCTCGCAGGGCGCGGGGCAGACACGGCCGGTGAACTCCGGGAAGTTGTTGGTGGAATGAAGGTTGCGGATCGCCTCCTCCCACTTGTTGTTGTAGACGAGGTCGTTCCAGTCCGGGATCTGGTTGTGCACCGGACAGCCGGTCGGGCCGTGGCAATAGGGAATGCCGCAATCCATGCAGCGCGCCGCCTGCTTGGTCACTTCCGCATCCGACATCGGGATGGTGAACTCCCGGAAATGGCGGATACGGTCCGATGCCGGCTGGTACTTCATGACCTGCCGGTCGATCTCCATGAAACCCGTCACCTTGCCCATTTTCGTCCCTCTTCAATTTGGGGCGCCTGTCGGCCCCCGGTACCGGTCGGCGGTCCAACGACCGCCCCGGCACGAAATGCTCTACTGCGATAGCGCCGCCCGCCACGAACACGCCGCCAAAGGGCGGCTGCAATTCCTTCAGGCAAGCAGCCGATGAATGAGGCGCCGGCGGTTCACTCCGCCGCGACGCCCATGCGCATGCGTTCCATCTCTTCCAGCGCCCGGCGGTATTCGACAGGCATGACCTTGCGGAACTTCGGCCGGAATTCGCTCCACCGGTCGAGGATCTCCTTCGCCCGCTCCGAACCCGTGTAGTGCAGGTGGTTGGAGATCATCTGGTAGAGGCGTTCCTCGTCGTGGCGCGTCATGTCCTCGGAAACGTCGACGCGTCCCTTGTGCATGAGGTCGCCCCCGTGATGGTGCAGCTTCTCCAGCATGTCGTCCTCTTCCGGAACCGGCTCCAGCTCGACCATGGCCATGTTGCAGCGCTTGGCGAAATCGCCGCTCTCGTCGAGAACGTAGGCGACGCCGCCCGACATGCCGGCCGCGAAGTTGCGGCCCGTCTCGCCGAGCACCACGACGATGCCGCCGGTCATGTATTCGCAGCCGTGGTCGCCCACGCCCTCGACGACGGCGATCGCGCCCGAGTTGCGGACGGCGAAGCGCTCGCCCGCCACGCCGCGGAAGTAGCACTCGCCGGTGATCGCGCCGTAGAGCACGGTATTGCCGACGATGATCGCCTGCTCCGCCCTGAGCTGCGAGGTCTCCGGCGGGCGGACGATGATGCGGCCACCCGACAGGCCCTTGCCGACATAGTCGTTGCCGTCGCCCACCAGGTCGAAGGTGATGCCGCGGGCGAGGAATGCGCCGAAGGACTGGCCGGCCGTTCCGCGCAGCGTCACGTGGATGGTGTCGTCCTTCAGCCCCTTGTGGCCCCACCGCTGGGCAAGCGCACCGGACAGCATGGCGCCGGCCGAACGGTCGACGTTCTTGATCGGCACCTCGAAGACCACCGGCTCCTTGCTTTCGAGCGCCGGCATCGACTTCTCGATCAGCTTGCGGTCGAGGACGTCGTCGATCGGATGCTGCTGCCGCTCGGTCCAGTAAGTGGCTTCCTTCGGCGCCTCCACCTTGTGGAAGATCCTGGTGAAGTCGAGCCCCTCGGACTTCCAGTGCGCGATCATCTCGTCCTTCGACAGGAGCTCGGACATGCCGATGATCTCGTCGAGCCTGGTGAAGCCGAGCGAGGCGAGGATTTCACGCACTTCTTCGGCGACGAAGAAGAAGTAGTTGATCACATGCTCGGGCGCGCCCTTGAAGCGCTTGCGCAGCACCGGGTCCTGCGTCGCCACGCCCACCGGACAGGTGTTGAGGTGGCACTTGCGCATCATGATGCAGCCGGCGGCGATCAGCGGTGCGGTGGCAAAGCCGAACTCGTCGGCGCCGAGCAGCGCGCCGATGATGACGTCGCGGCCGGTCTTCAGCCCGCCGTCGACCTGCAGCGCGACCCGCGAGCGCAGTCCGTTCAGCACCAGCGTCTGCTGGGTTTCGGCAAGCCCGATCTCCCAGGGGCTGCCCGCATGCTTCAGCGAGGTCAGCGGCGAGGCGCCCGTGCCGCCGTCGAAGCCGGCAACGGTGATATGGTCGGCGCGCGCCTTGGCGACGCCGGCCGCAACTGTCCCGACGCCCACTTCCGACACCAGCTTGACCGAGACGTCGGCCGCCGGGTTGACGTTCTTCAGGTCATAGATCAGCTGCGCGAGGTCTTCGATCGAGTAGATGTCGTGGTGCGGCGGCGGCGAGATCAGGCCGACGCCCGGCGTCGAATGTCGGGTCTTGGCGACGGTCGCGTCGACCTTGTGGCCGGGCAACTGGCCGCCCTCGCCGGGCTTTGCGCCCTGCGCCACCTTGATCTGCAGCATGTCGGCATTGACCAGGTATTCCGTGGTGACGCCGAACCGGCCGGACGCGATCTGCTTGATCGCCGAGCGCTCGGGGTTCTGCGAACCGTCGGCAAGCGGCATATACCGGTCGCTCTCCTCTCCGCCCTCGCCGGTGTTCGACTTGCCGCCGATCCGGTTCATGGCGATCGCCAGCGTCGTATGCGCCTCGCGGCTGATCGAGCCGAAGGACATGGCGCCGGTGGAGAAGCGCTTGACGATGTCGACGGCCGCCTCGACCTCCTCGACCGGGACCGGCTTGCGGCCGATGTCTTCGGCCGACTTGAGCCTGAACAGGCCGCGGATGGTGTTCAGCCGCGCTGAGGTGTCGTTCACCATCTGGGCGAACTCGCGGTAGCGTTCCTGGCTGTTGCCGCGCACCGCATGCTGAAGCGACGCGACCGCATCCGGGGTCCAGGCGTGGCTTTCGCCGCGCATCCGGTAGGCGTATTCGCCGCCGATATCGAGCGTGCGGGCAAGCACCGGGTCCTTGCCGAAGGCCGCCTGGTGGCGCGCCACGGTTTCCTCGGCGATCTCCTTCAGGCCGACGCCCTCGATGGTCGTCGCGGTGCCGAAGAAATACTGGTTGACCAATTCCGACGACAGGCCGATCGCGTCGAAGATCTGCGCGCCGCAATAGGACTGGTAGGTCGAGATGCCCATCTTGGACATGACCTTGAGGATGCCCTTGCCGACCGCCTTGATATAACGGTTGACGATTTCCTGGGCATCGACTTCCTTCGGGAACTCGCCGCGGGCATGCATGTCGGTCAGCGTGTCGAAGGCGAGATAGGGGTTGATCGCCTCGGCGCCGAAGCCGGCGAGACAGCAGAAGTGGTGGATTTCGCGCGGTTCGCCCGATTCCACCACGAGGCCGACGGAGGTGCGAAGCCCCTTGCGGATCAGGTGGTGGTGCACGGCCGCGGTCGCCAGCAGCGCCGGGATCGCGATCCGGTCCGGGCCGATCTGGCGGTCGGAGAGCACGATGATGTTGTAGCCGCCGCGAACGGCCGCTTCCGCCCGCTCGCACAGGCGGTCGAGCATTTCCGGCATGCCTTCGGCGCCACGCTCGATGTCATAGGTGAAATCGAGCGTCTTGGTATCGAAGTGATCCTCCATGTGGCCGATGGACCGGATCTTCTCCAGGTCGCCATTGGTCAGGATCGGCTGGCGCACTTCCATGCGCTTGGCCTTCGCCATGCCCTCGTGGTCGAGGATATTGGGGCGCGGGCCGATGAAGGAGACGAGGCTCATCACCAGTTCTTCGCGGATCGGGTCGATCGGCGGGTTCGTCACCTGCGCGAAGTTCTGCTTGAAATAGGTGTAGAGCAGCTTCGACTTGGCCGACATCGCCGAGATCGGCGTATCCGTTCCCATCGAGCCCACGGCTTCCTGGCCGGTCGTCGCCATCGGCGACATCAGGATCTTGGTGTCCTCGCTCGTGTAGCCGAAGGCCTGCTGGCGGTCGAGCAGCGACACGTCGCGTCGAAGCGCCCGCGGCTCGACGGGGCGAAGGTCTTCCAGGATGAGCTGCGTGCGGTCCAGCCACTTGCGGTAGGGATGCTTGGTGGCAAGCTCGCTCTTCACCTCCTCGTCGGAGATGATGCAGCCCTTTTCCATGTCGATCAGCAGCATCTTGCCCGGCTGCAGGCGCCACTTCTTGATGATCGTCTCTTCCGGGACCGGGAGCACGCCCGCTTCCGAGGCCATGATGACCCGGTCGTCGGAGGTGACGACGTAGCGTGCCGGACGCAGGCCGTTGCGGTCGAGCGTCGCGCCGATCTGCTTGCCGTCGGTGAAGGCGACCGCGGCAGGCCCGTCCCACGGCTCCATCAGGGCGGCGTGATATTCGTAGAACGCCTTCCGCTCGGGGCTCATCGACTGGTTGCCGGCCCAGGCCTCCGGGATCAGCATCATCACCGCATGGGCCAGCGAATAGCCGCCCCGGGCGAGGAATTCGAGCGCGTTGTCGAAGCAGGCGGTATCCGACTGGCCTTCGTAGGAGATCGGCCAGAGCTTGGAGATGTCGTCGCCGAAGAACGGCGAGGAAACGGACGCCTGGCGCGCCGCCATCCAGTTGACGTTGCCGCGCAGCGTGTTGATTTCACCGTTGTGGGCGACCATCCGGTAGGGATGCGCGAGCTTCCACGAGGGGAAGGTATTGGTTGAGAACCGCTGGTGGACGAGCGCCACGGCGGATTCGAAACGGGGGTCGGACAGGTCCTTGTAATAGGCGCCCACTTGGTAGGCGAGGAACATGCCCTTGTAGACGATCGTCGAGGACGACAGCGAGACGGGATAGAAGCCGGTCTCCTCGCCGCCGAACTGGTCGTAGATGCGGTTCGAGATGACCTTGCGGACGAGGAAGAGCTTGCGCTCGAACTCGTGGTTGGTGGCGGCATCGCGGCCGGCGCCGATGAAGACCTGCAGATGATGGGGCTCGGTCGCGGCGATTTCCGGCGCCTTGGACAGCGAGGAATTGTCGACCGGCACCTCGCGGAAGCCCAGGAACTGCTGCCCCTCCTCGGCGACGACATCGACGATCACCTTCTTAAAGTGCTCGATCTGCTCGCCATCGCGCGGCAGGAAGAAATGGCCGACCGCGTACTCGCCGGCCTTCGGCAGGGTGATCCCCTGCCTGGCCATCTCCTCGCGGAAGAAGCGGTCCGGAATCTGCACGAGAATGCCCGCGCCGTCGCCCATCAGCGGATCGGCGCCGACGGCGCCGCGATGCGTTAGGTTCTCGAGGATGAACAGCCCGTCCTTGACGATCTGGTGCGACTTCTGCCCCTTCATATGGGCGATGAAGCCGACGCCGCAGGCATCGTGCTCGTTGCGCGGGTCGTAGAGGCCCTGGGCGGCCGGCAGGCCGGAGGCGGCAAATGACGTTCGCTTTTCGCGCCCTCTCGCAGCTTCGGAAGCAGCGCGCCGCGTTTCGACAATCTTCGTCATCGTCATCCTCCTTCGGTCCAGCGGACTAGGTGGTTATTCTTTGCTGAAATTCTCTTGGTGATCGCCTCCGGGCCTTCCGCGGAAGGTGGGAGAAAATCCGGGAATTAGGTCAATCATTCTGACCTAATTCGATGCGTGGTATGACATACTTGCCGGAAGCCCACAAGACCCGGCCCTTCACAAATCGCGACCCCGGCGACCGAAGCTTTCGCCGCCGCATCCCTTCTTGAAACTTAGTTGTCCATTGTTGCCAGAAATTGTCGCTTGCTTGCCGATTGCGCTTTTCCGGATGCCGTCGATTGATTAGAGCCCCGAACAGGATAATTTCGCCTCCCAACGAAAGGACCACCCATGTTCTTTGCCTCCGACAACTGGGCCGGTGCCCATCCGGCGATCAACGAGCGCCTGTCTCGCGAATCCACCCGGTTTGCCGCCGCCTACGGCACGAGCGAGCTCGACCGCGCGATCGAGGAACGCTTCAACGAGATCTTCGAGCGCGAGGTGTCCGTCTTCTTCGTGGCGACGGGCACCGCGGCCAATTCCCTGTCGCTCGCCAGCATCGCCCGCCCCGGCGGCGTCGTCTTCTGCCATTCCGAAGCGCATGTGATCGAGGACGAGTGCGGCGCGCCCGATTTCTTCAGCGGCATGCGCATGGTCCCGGTCGAGGGCCCCCTCGGCAGGATGGACCTGGCGAATCTCGAGGCACGGATCGCCCGCTACCCCCAGGACGCCGTCCACCACGGCCGCGCCGCGGCGATCACCATGACCCAGGCGACCGAAGTCGGCACCGTCTATACGCTGGACGAGATCGAGGCGATCTCGCGGACGGCGAAGGCCCACGGCCTGCCGCTCCACATGGACGGCGCCCGCTTCGCCAATGCCCTCACCGCGCTTGGCACGACCCCTGCCGAGATGACCTGGAAGCGCGGCGTCGACGTCCTTTCCTTCGGCGGCACCAAGAACGGCTGCTGGTGCGCCGAGGCGATCGTCTTCTTCAACCCGGACATGGCGAGGGAACTGCCCTTCATCCGCAAGCGGACGGCGCAGCTCTTTTCCAAGTCGCGCTTCATCGCCGCACAGTTCGAGGCCTATCTGAAGGACGGCCTGTGGCTGGAACTCGCCGCCCACGCCAACGCCATGGCCGACCGGCTGCGCGAGGGCCTGCGCAGCTCCAACAGCGCGCGCCTTGCCTGGCCCACCCGCTCGAACGAGGTCTTCGCGCTCGTGTCGAAGGCCGCCGCCGGCGCCGCCGAGGCCAAGGGCGCGACCTTCTATGACTGGCTGGAGCCGCGCGACATGGCCGAACCCGTCGGAAAGGACGAGATGCTGATCCGCCTCGTCACCAGTTTCGCCACCACTCCCGAAGACGTCGACGCCTTCCTGGCGGCGACCGCCTGAGCCCAAACGAAAAACGGCCCCTCCGCAAGGAGGAGCCGTTCGAGCCTTCCGAAAAGGCCAAGGGGTCTTAGTTGACCTGCTGCGGGGCGACCTGAGCCTCGATCGTCTTCGGCGCGTCGGCGGAATCACCGGCGATCGCGATGCGACGGGGCTTCATGGCTTCCGGGATGTTGCGCAGAAGGTCGATGTGGAGAAGGCCGTTCTTCAGCGAGGCGGAGGTGACCTCCACATGGTCGGCAAGCTGGAAGCGGCGCTCGAAGGCGCGCTTGGCGATGCCGCGGTACAGGTATTCGCTCTGCTCGCTCTTGTCCTCTTCGGCCTTTTCACCCTTCACCGTCAGCACGTGCGCATGGGCTTCGATCGAGAGTTCCTTCTCGTCGAACCCGGCAACGGCCATGGTGATGCGATAGGTGTTCTCGCCGGTGCGTTCGATATTGTAGGGCGGATAGGTCTGGGCCTGCTCCGGCTGGCCGCGATTGTCGAGCAGGTTGAAGAGGCGGTCGAAACCGACCGTGGAGCGGTAGAGCGGGGAGAAATCGACGTGACGCATTATTGTCCTCCTGGGAAGCGACGTGTTGCGGTTTTCAGTGTCCCGCCTCATCCCGAATGGCGATGATGCAGGCATTCCACGGGCCCTTGCGGCACCCGCAGGAGAAAGATGGGAATTGCCGTCCGACGCGTCAAGAGCCCCCCGCAGCCGGCATCGCGACCGCTGGAACATCGCATGAACCCCATATGAACAGGGGGTTTCACGCCGGTTCAGGATAAGCCGCGTAAAAGTGTAGGTCTCGGCGGAAATCAGGTCCGTCGTTGACTGAAGTAACGTCCCTTCTCTTCAGTCGGCTGGCCGGGTCGGCGCTTGTGATCAAGCTCCGATCCGGCTTTTTTCCTTGACCTTGCGCCGTGAGAACCTATCGCTGTGGGATCGCCAACGCTGCCGCACGGATCATGCCCGACATTCTCCATCCGACGCCCGGAAACCCCGCGCCCGAGAATTTCACCGCCGGCCATTTCACCGGCTACAGGGGCGTGAGGCTGCGCTATGCGATCTTCCGCTCGCCGATCTCGCCCGCCCGCGGCACCGTCGTCCTCATGCAGGGACGCAACGAATGCATCGAGAAATACTTCGAGACGATCCGCGATCTGAACGCGATGGGCCTCTGGGTCGCCACCTTCGATCTTCGCGGACAGGGCGGCTCGGACAGGCTGCTCAAGGATCCGCGCAAGGGGCATGTACGGCGCATGTCGCACTACGAGCGGGACCTGGAAATCTTCCTGGAGCAGATCGTGCTGCCGGATACCCGCCTGCCCTTCTTCCTCGTCGCGCATTCGACGGGTGCGCTGATCGCGCTTTCCGCCGCACCGAGGCTCGCGACCCGCATCAGCCGGATGGCGCTGTCGGCCCCCTATGTCGGGCTTCGCCACGATACCTGGCCGGTCGGCGTGATCCGCCAGATTGCCGCACTCGCCTCATGGACCGGCTTCGGCCGCCTCTCCGCCGAGCGGGAGCGCCTGAACCGGCCGTTTGCCGGCAACCCGCTGACCTCGGACGCCGCCCGCTTTGCGCGAAACGCCGCCCTCCTCGCAGCCCATCCGGAGCTTGCCGTCGGCCCGCCGACCTATCGCTGGCTGCATGAGACGCTGAAGGGGGTGACCCGGGTCACGCGCCAGGAGCACCTGACCCGGATCACCATCCCGACGCTGATCCTTGCGCCCGTGCTCGACGGGATCATTCCCTATGCGGCGCAGGAAGAACTGTCGCGCAACTTCCGGGCCGGCCAGCTCGTGACCATCAACGGCGCACGCCACGAGATCTTCCAGGAACGCGACATCTACCGCGCCCAGGCGCTGGCGGCGATCGAGGCCTTCATGCCGGGGCTCGACGGCGGGCTCGACCTTTCCGAGACGGCCGCCTGACGGCTCAGCCGCCGTTCAGGATCGCCATCGCCTGTTCATGAAGCGCCCGGCTTCCGGCCGCAACGATATTGCCGCCGCCTTCCGGACGACCGCCGTCCCAGGTGGTGATCGCGCCGCCGGCATGCTCGATGAGCGGGATCAGCGCGCCGACGTCATAGGGCTTGAGGGAATTCTCGATCACCAGGTCGACATGACCGGAGGCGAGCAGCGCATAGGCGTAGCAGTCCGTGCCGTAGCGGAAAAGGCGCACCTGGCGCTCCACCGCACGGTAGCGATCGGCCTCCCCGCCCGTGAAGATATGCGGAGATGTCGTGAACAGGATGGCGTCCGACAGGCGCTCGCAGGCCCGCGTCCTGATCTCGCGCTCGCCGTCCGGCCCGCTGTACCAGGACCGCTCCCGGTCGGCGAAATAGCGCTCGCCGGTGAACGGCTGGTCCATAAGCCCCATCACCGAGCGCCCGTTGCTCTGGAAACCGATCAGCGTTCCCCACATCGGCACGCCGGAGATGAAGGCGCGCGTCCCGTCGATCGGATCGATCACCCACACGTTCTCGCGGTCGAGGCCGATGTCCTCGTGCTCCTCGCCGAGAATGCCGTGGTCGGGAAAGCGCGCCTGGATGAGCGCCCGGATCGCCGCCTCGGCCGCCCGGTCCGCCTCGGTCACCGGGTCGAAGCCACCCTCGACCTTGTTGGCGACGGCGCCGCCGGTCCGGAACCGCGGCAGCGTCTCCGCCCGGGCGGCATCGGCAAGCGCATGGAAGAACTCTCGGTCGGGAAGCATGGGAACCTCGTTGGCGGCATGGATGGGGAGGTTGTAGCGCCCTGGCCGCAGGAAGCAATCCGCAACGACTTAAACGGCACATGATTAAAATGTGGACGGATCTTGAGAATGCTTGACATATGTGCACCCCAAAAATAGTCTGACATTGCAGTCTTTGACTGTAATGCCCTCCTTGGGTGTTTCCTCCCTAGACTAGCCGCGCTTCGGCGCGGTTTTTTTTGTCTGGTGAATGAGGCGCTATTCGGCCGCGAGCGACGTGGTGCCGGAGAGTTCCTCGGCGATTTCCGCCAGCTGCCGCATGAAGGTGAAGAGACTGCCGGCGACCGCGTCGAAATCCGGCCTCTTCTGAAGCGTCGCCTCGTCCACGTAGAGAGACCGGTTGATCTCGATCTGCAGCGCATGCAGGCCGCGCGCGGGACGCCCGTAATGCTCGGTGATGAAGCCGCCCGCATAGGGCTTGTTGCGCACGGCGCTGAACCCGAGTTCGCTCAGGATGCAGATCGCCGCGCGGGAAAGGTCCGCCGAGGCGCTGGTGCCGTAGCGGTCGCCGATAATGAAGTCGGGTCGCATGTCGGAGCCGGCAAGGCGTATATTGCCGGGCATCGAGTGGCAGTCGATCAGGATGCTCGTGCCGAACCGCGCATGGGTGCGGGCGATCAGCCGGCGAAGCGCGGCGTGATAGGGCTTGTAGATCGTCTCGATTCGCGAAAGCCCCTCCTCGACGCTGAGCCGGCGCCGGTAGATTTCCATGTTCTCGGCGACGATTCGCGGGATTGTCCCCAGCCCACCCGCGACCCTCAGCGAACCGATGTTGGCGAAGGGCGGCAGCGGTCCGTCGAACATCTTCGGATCGAGTTCGTAGGGCTCGCGGTTGACGTCGAGATAGGCGCGCGGAAAGTTGGCGGCGAGCAGCGGCGCACCGAGTTCGGGGGCTGCGGCGAAGAGTTCGTCGACGTAATGGTCGGCGGAGCGCCGGATGGAGAGCGAATCAAGCCGCGAATCAGCGAGGAAGGCGGAGGGATAATCGCTGCCGCTATGGGGAGAATTGTAGACGAAGGGGATGGTCTGGCAGGCGGGCTCTCTGATCTCGAACTGCTCGAAGTCGCCTTTTGCCCGGTCCATCTAGCCTTTACCATGTCATGAACTTCCAGAACGGGCATGTTGCCAGTTGCCCCGCCTGAAGTCCATACTATCTATGTCCTGTCAGGATCCGCTCCTGCTGCCATTAAATGGGCTTTTACCAGATAACGGCTAGAATGGACTCTCCGGAAAAATTGAAAATATGGAACACGGCCCTCGAACGATGCAAAAAATCCTTCTCGCCGAAGACGACAACGACATGCGGCGCTTCCTCGTAAAGGCGCTCGAGAAGGCTGGCTATAACGTCGCTTCCTTCGACAATGGCGCAAGCGCCTACGATCGGCTGCGCGAGGAACCCTTCTCGCTTCTCCTCACCGACATCGTCATGCCGGAAATGGACGGTATCGAACTCGCCAGGCGCGCGACCGAACTCGATCCCGACCTCAAGGTGATGTTCATCACCGGCTTCGCGGCCGTCGCGCTGAACTCCGATTCGAAGGCTCCGAAGGACGCGAAAGTCCTCTCCAAGCCGTTCCACCTGCGTGACCTCGTCGACGAGGTCAACAAGATGCTCGCCGCTGCGTGAGCCCTGTCCCGGCGAAACACGGGGACCTGAAAAAAGCTTCGTGTTTCGTTTCAAAGACTGTTGACGGCCCGACCACTCTATGGTCTATGCGCCGACATCGGATGGGCGTGTAGCTCAGCGGGAGAGCACTACGTTGACATCGTAGGGGTCACAGGTTCAATCCCTGTCACGCCCACCATCCGATCCCCTTGTTTCTCAGGCCTTTTGGCCCTCCCCCACCTCCCTGGCACAGGCCTCCCTCCGGTTCGATGAACCGCGCGGCTTGAGGTAATTTACCGGCGTCGGCAGGCGTCTCGCGCGTACATTTCGGGGACGGTGAAAGCCGCCGAATCCGGACCGCCACCGCAAGGCTCTGGAGAGCCGAATCCCGCCTTCAGAGCTCGCCAACCCACTATATTGATCCGGGCAAGTATGTCGCTCTGCGCGGCCATCTCCTGCAGCATCACGCCATGCTTATATAAGCATCTACGCATCGCTCCGACCGACTTCTTCTGCAATTAACTGTCCCGATGGAAAAACGCTTGTACTATTCTTCAAACGAGCTATTCACCCTGCGCCGCAATTCCGCGGATTTTTGGGGGATTTCAATGAAATCTAATTTAAAGGTTGCTTTCGCAGCGGTCGTCATTGCATGCGCATACTCCACCTCTGCTTTCGCCACGGGTGCAATTGCGGTGAATGACGCTCAGGGCATGTCGGCGGAAGATGCCGGTTACGCCGTCGGTTACGGCGGCTCCGAGAAGGAAGCCTCGGCCAATGCGGTCAAGGAATGCAAGGCAGCCGGCAATGACAATTGCGAGGTCATGCTGACCTTCGAACAGTGCGGCGCCTATATCGGCAACAAGGCTTACTACGCGACCGGCGTCGGCGCGACGGAAGCCGCGGCAATCAAGGCTGCGAAGGACGACTGCCCGGACTGCAAGCTGATCGTTGCAGACTGCCACTAAGTCCGCGGGAATGATCGACATGACCAATATCAAGAAGGCGGGGCTTGCCGCTGTCGTGGGCGCGCTCGCGCTTGTCATGACGAATACATCTGCCCATGCCTGGGGCTGCATCGCGGTGTCCGACGAGGGCAGCTACGGCTACAGCTACGGCGCCAGCAGCGAGAGCGCCGCGATGAAGCGGGCCTTGAACGAATGTGCCGCGCGCACCAGCACGGAAGGTGAATGCGAAATCACCGAGTGCGAGGAAGACGACTGATAGCGGCCGGCCCGCCCCTTCCGGTGGCGGGCCATTCCCCCGGAGCGGGAAGCCGCTCGCCCAACGCCCGCACCGCCTCTCGTCAATGCTCACGCCGCCCGGTCCCTTTCCGCTCCTGGAACATTTTCGCGAGACCTGCGTTCTCCGGCCCAGCAAAAGGAGCACGCCATGCTGAAATGGGCCCTGATCTTTCTCGTCATCTCGATTGTCGCAGGCTTTCTCGGCTTCTCGGGCGTCTCTGCGGCAACCGCATCGATCGCCAAGGTGCTCTTCGTCCTGGCGCTGGTTGTCTTCGTCGTCTTCCTGATTCTGGCGATCGTCGGCGGAAGTCTGGTCTTCTGAGGGCGCCGCCCCATGGCATGAGGCCTGAGCCTCACGCCCGGCCGATGCCGGCGGGCGTCACCGCCGCTCGCCCGGCGAGCCGCCATTCCGCTCCAGCAACTCGATCTGGATCTGCTGCAGTTCGGCAAGGCGCTCCCACTGCTGCGCCATCTGATGGTCGATCTTCTCGTGCAGCTGTCGGATTTCCATTTCGGCGCGCAGGTTGATCATGTAGTCGCTCTCCGCCCGCTGCCTGTCCTTCGCCTCCTGGCGCTTCTGGCTCATCATGATGATCGGCGCCTGCAGCGCGGCAAGGCAGGAAAGCGCCAGATTGAGAAGGATGAAGGGATAGGGATCGAACGGGTCGGCGAACAGCCCCGACACGTTGACGCTCATCCACGCGACGAGGATGACGCAGGACACGATGATGAAGCCCCAGGAGCCGCCGAAGGTCGCCACCGCGTCGGATGCCTTCTCGCCCAGCGTCCGCTCTCCCTCCAGCGCCATGTCGGCGCTCGATTGCACCGTCGAGGCACCCGCGACGAAATTCTCGACCACCCGCCGGTCCAGCTCGGAAAGCTCGCCCCGCTCGTCGTTCAGCAGCTTTTCCACATAGAGCCGCCGGTAGCGGGAAAGGTCGGGTTCGCAGATCAGCGACTGATCGCCGATATCCTCCACGCTCTCGGCGATGAGCGCCCGAAGCGCCGGCCTCAACTGCTCGATCTCGTGCAGTTCCTTCAGGGGAAGCTTTCGCCCGCAGACCGCGCAGCGCCCCACCTCGGCGCCATCCCTGCCGGCTTCGTCTGACACGTCCATCATCTCTTCCTCCTGCCGCCAGGCACCCGTAAACCCGGGAAATCCGAGGGTGGTCGATGCTTACCGCTCCAAGGCTCCCTTGCTTCTCCGGAAACAGCCGCTAGAAGACGCAAGAGGACAGTTTGCGCGTTGGCGGATGATTTCAAGGACGGACATGACTCAGAAGATCATTCCCGTGATCATGGCGGGCGGAAGGGGAACGCGCCTGTGGCCGCTCTCGCGGGCAAGCGCCCCCAAGCAATTCATCCGGTTCATCGGTGACCGGACCCTCTTCCAGGCGACGATGACGCGCCTCGCCGATCCGGCGCTCTACGAGCCGCCGATCGTCGTCACCAACGAGGATTTCCGCTTCATGGTGGCCGAGCAGGCACGCGAGCTTGGCATGCCGCTCGCCGCCACGCTGCTGGAGCCGACCCCCCGCAACACGGCGGCAGCAATTGCCGCGGCCGCCGCCCTCGTCATCGAGCGCCACGGGCCGGACGCCGTCATGCAGGTGCTCGCCTCCGACCACGAGATCGTGGCCGACCAGCGCTATTTCGACGCCATCCGGGCCGCCCGCGATGCAGCGATCGGCGGCAGGCTCGTGACCTTCGGGATCGACCCGACGGAGCCCTCCACCGGCTACGGCTATATCGAGGCAGGCGATCAGATCGCCCCCGGCACCCACGCGGTCCGCCGCTTCGTCGAGAAGCCGCCGCTGAAAGAGGCCGAGCGCATGCTCGCCGAAGGCGGCTATTACTGGAACTCCGGCATCTTCATGTTCACCGCAGGCCAGGTGATGGAAGAGATGGAAGCCTACGCGCCGGAGGTTGCCTCGGCAGCCCGCGAGGCGGTCGCCCGGGCCGTCATCGATCTCGACTTCGTCCGTCTGGATGCGGAAGCCTTCGCGAGGAGCCCGGACATCTCGATCGACTACGCGATCATGGAAAAGACCTCGAACGCGGCGGTGGTCCCCTCCTCCTTCACCTGGTCCGATCTCGGCAGCTGGGACGCGGTCTGGAAGCTCGGCACCAGCGACGAGGCCGGCAATGTCGTCTCCGGCAACGCGACGCTGATGGATACCCGCAACTCGCTCGTCATGTCCCGCACCAGCCATCTGGCCGTGCAGGGCCTGGAAAACGTCGTCGTCGTCGCCAGCGAGGATGCCGTCTACGTGGGCAGGCTGGAGGACAGCCAGAACGTCGGCCGCATGGTCAAGCAGCTTGCCGCCTCCCCGGCAAGCGCCGGGCTCACCGAAACCCACCCCACCTCCTACCGGCCCTGGGGCGGCTATACCTCCATCCTCAACGGCGACCGGTTCCAGGTGAAGCGCCTCTTCGTCTCGCCGGGCAAGAAGCTCTCGCTGCAGAAGCACCATCACCGCTCCGAGCATTGGATCTGCGTGAAGGGCACGGCCGAGGTCACCGTCGGCGACCAGGTGAAGACGGTGCGCGAGAACGAAAGCGTCTACATCCCGCAGGGAGAGGTCCATCGCCTCGCAAACCCGGGCAAGATCATGCTCGAGATGATCGAGGTGCAGACCGGCTCCTATCTCGGCGAGGACGACATCATCCGCATCGTCGACGAATTCGGCCGCAGCTGAGGCAGGCCGCGCCGCCGACCTGAACATGACCCTGCCCTGAGATAACGCCAGGGCAGCGGCCGGGGCCGTGGCCGTGGCCGTGGCCGTGTGCGCCATCGGTTAAAATGCAAGGCTTTCGCTTAGGCCTTCCTCCACGACTTTTTGCTACCAACGTCCGCAAGTTCGGCTGTACGAGCGGGTGGGAAGATGATGGCGTGGCAGAATTTCTTGCGGCTCCTGAACGACCGCGGCGGCAATTTCGGCATCATGACGGCAATCCTGCTTCCCGTCCTTATCGGCGGAGCCGGCATCGCCCTCGACCTCACCAATATGATGGTCTCGAAGACCCAGCTCCAGGAAGCGACGGATGCCGCCGCCCTTGCGGCCTCCACGGCGCTTGCCACCGGCGAGGCCGCCGATGAAGCCGAGGCCCGCGAGGTCGCGCGGCGCTTCTTCGTGGGACAGGCGACGAACCTCCTGGGCACGCAGGCCGCGACCGCGCTTTCGAAGAAGCTCGACATCGGCATCAGGACGACCACGACCGCCACTGGCAAGACCTTCGATGTCGAGGTCCAATCCAACTACGATCTTGCCCTGACGCCGCTGATGGGCGCGTTCGGCCACGGCACCACCAACATCGCCACGGCCGGCGCCTCGACGAGCGGGATATCTGCAAAGCAGCCTGCGCTTACGATGGCCCTCATCCTGGATGAATCCGGCTCGATGCACGCGTCGGTCGGAACGCCGGGGGTGAACAAGCACGCTGCCCTCAGAACCGCTGCAACAGCGCTGTTTGACGCGCTCGACAAGGCCGACCCCGACAAGAAGCTGGTCCGGACAGCGGTATATACCTACGACCAGAAGATGGTTTGGAGTTCGCCGCCTGCCTGGGGCACGACCGCGGCGCGAACCACCGTGAAGAAGATGGTCGATGACAACATCGGCACGACCAATGCCAACGAGCCCCTCCAGACGGCAACCAGCGCAATCAGGCGTAACGCTGCGGGAAACGACAGCGAGTCCCAGGAGCACTCGAAAAAGGGCAATGAAACCGTCCGCCGTTACATCGTGTTCATGACCGACGGCGAAATGACCGGCACGGATGGAAAGTGGAGCAAGAAAGTCGACGGCGATGTCCGGAAGAAATGTGAGGCTGCCAAGGAAGCAGATATCCACATCTACACCGTCGCGCTGAAGGCTCCTGCCAGCGGCAAGACCCTCCTGAATTACTGCGCCACCTCGAGCAAGGACTACTTCGAGGCGGAAACGATGAGCAAGCTTGTGAGCGCCTTCGAAACGATTGCCAAGGATGCCGCGAAGGAAACAACCCGCCTGACGAACTGATCGGCAGCAACGGTTCGCTGCGCCCGCCACCCGGCGCCCGATATCCCGTCCGATATCGCCTCCAACGTCCCTCCGGCGGCACTCTTCGGGCGCCGCCTTTTTTCCGCCGCCTCAATCGCTTTATTGCCAGCCCCTTGCATCGGTGCATAAACTGGCGCCGAAATTCGAGACCGAAGGTTCACGCAGGTCACCTCCCAGCCTGCCCACCGGAAGAGTTGGCATACCATGAATGATAGCCTCCCGGCCGTGGAAATCCCGCAGCCCAGCCCCCGCAGCACCCGCCCCGAAATACTCGCCGAAGAGATCATCGAGCGCCTGACCTACCGCATTGGCAAGGATGCCAAGGTCGCCAAGCCGCACGACTGGCTGACCGCCGCCATCCTCGTGGTGCGTGACCGCATCATCGACCGCTGGATGGAATCGACGCGCCGCGCCTATGAGAACGGCGACAAGCGGGTCTATTACCTCTCGCTGGAATTCCTGATCGGCCGGCTGATGCGCGATGCCGTCTCCAATCTCGGCGTCATGAACGAACTGCGCGATGCGCTCGCCTCCCTCGGCGTCGATCTCGACGTCATCGCCGGCCTCGAGCCCGATGCGGCGCTCGGCAATGGCGGCCTCGGCCGCCTCGCCGCCTGCTTCATGGAATCCATGGCCACGGTCGACATCCCCGCCTATGGCTACGGCATCCGCTATGTCCACGGCCTCTTCCGCCAGCAGATGGCGGATGGCTGGCAGGTCGAGCTGCCGGAGACCTGGCTTGCCCACGGCAACCCGTGGGAGTTCGAGCGGCGCGAAAGCTCCTACGAGATCGGCTTCGGTGGTTCGGTGGAAACCATCGGCGGCTACGAAGAGCCGCCGCGCTATGTCTGGAAGCCCGCCGAGCGGGTGATTGCCACCGCCTACGACACGCCGATCGTCGGCTGGCGGGCCCAGCGCGTCAACACCCTGCGGCTCTGGTCGGCCCACCCGATCGACCCGATCCTGCTCGACGCCTTCAATGCCGGCGACCACATCGGCGCGCTGCGCGAGAGCAACAAGGCCGAGGCCCTCACCCGCGTCCTCTACCCGGCCGACGCCAATCCGGCCGGCCAGGAGCTGCGGCTGCGCCAGGAATACTTCTTCTCCTCGGCGTCCCTGCAGGACATCCTGCGCCGCCACCTGCAGCAGTACCCGGATTTCTCCAACCTGGCCGACAAGGTGGCGATCCAGTTGAACGACACCCATCCGGCGGTTTCCATCGCCGAGATGATGCGCCTGCTGACCGACATCCACGGACTGGAATTCGACGAGGCCTGGGAGATCACCCGCGGCACCTTCTCCTATACCAACCACACGCTCCTGCCCGAGGCGCTGGAAAGCTGGCCGGTGCCGCTCTTCGAGCGGCTTCTGCCCCGCCACATGCAGATCGTCTACGCGATCAACGCGAAGATCCTGCTCGAGGCACGCAAGGCCAGGCACTTCAACGACCAGCAGATCCGCGCCATCTCGCTGATCGACGAGAACGGCGACCGTCGCGTTAGGATGGGGAACCTCGCCTTCATCGGCTCCCATTCCATCAACGGCGTCTCCGCGCTCCACACGGAGCTCATGAAGGTCACGGTCTTTTCCGACCTCAACACGCTCTATCCCGAGCGGATCAACAACAAGACCAACGGCATCACGCCGCGCCGATGGCTGATGCAGTGCAATCCCGGCCTCACCTCGCTGATCCGCGAGACGATCGGCGACCGGTTCATGGACGATACGGAAGCGCTGCATGAACTCGAGGCCTTCGCCGACGATTCCGCCTTCCAGGAAAAGTTCGCGGCGGTGAAGCGCGAAAACAAGGTGCAGCTCGCCCAGCTCGTCGGCGGCCGCATGGGCGTGCGCATCGATCCCTCGGCCATGTTCGACATCCAGATCAAGCGCATCCACGAATACAAGCGCCAGCTCCTCAACATCATCGAGGCGGTCGCCCTCTACGACCAGATCCGCTCGCATCCGGAACTCGACTGGGTGCCGCGCGTCAAGCTGTTCGCGGGCAAGGCGGCGCCCAGCTATCACAATGCCAAGCTGATCATAAAGCTCGCGAACGACGTCGCCCGGGTCATCAACAACGACCCGGCCGTCCGCGGCCTCCTCAAGGTCGTCTTCATCCCGAACTACAACGTCTCGCTCGCCGAAGTCATGGTGCCTGCCGCCGACCTTTCCGAGCAGATCTCGACGGCCGGCATGGAAGCGTCCGGCACCGGCAACATGAAGTTCGCGCTGAACGGCGCGCTGACGATCGGCACGCTCGACGGCGCCAATGTCGAGATGCGCGACCACGTGGGGGCGGACAATATCGTCATCTTCGGCCTGACGGCGGAAGAGGTCGCCCAGGCCCGCGCGGAAGGTCCCGAGCCGCGCGCCATCATCGAAAAGTCCAAGGAACTCTCCCAGGCGCTCGACGCGATCGCCTCGGGCGTCTTCTCGCCGGACGACCGCTCGCGCTTCACCGGGTTGATCGACGGCATCTACGATCACGACTGGTTCATGGTGACCGCCGATTTCGATGCCTACGCCGCCGCACAGCGGACCGTTGACCAAATCTGGACAGACCCTAAATCGTGGTATTCAAAGACAATTCGCAATACCGCCCGGATGGGATGGTTCTCCTCTGACAGGACCATTCGCCAGTACGCGTCGGAAATCTGGAGAGCCTGATGACGACAGCGCCGAAGTCGCTCGACGACGGAAGAGCCCCTGGCGAAATTCCGTTGTCGGAGATCGAGGCGATCCTGGAGGGCCGGCACAGCGATCCATTCGCCGTGCTTGGCCTCCACAAGCTGCCGACCGGCTACCATGTCCGCTGCCTCATCCCGGGCGCCGAGGAAGTCGCCGCCTACCAGCTCGACGGAACACGCCTCGGCCTGCTCAAGCAGCGCCATGAGGCCGGCTTCTTCGAAGGCCCCGTCGAGGTCTCCGGCCTGCGGCCGATCCGCTACCGCGCCCGCCGCGGCGGCGACGACGAATGGGCCGTCACCGACCCCTACAGCTTCGGCCCCGTCCTCGGTCCCATGGACGACTACCTCGTCCGCGAGGGCTCGCACCTGCGCCTCTTCGACAAGATGGGCGCCCATCCGATCCGCCACCAGGGCGTCGACGGCTTCCACTTCGCCGTCTGGGCCCCCAATGCCCGCCGCGTCTCCGTGGTCGGCGACTTCAACCGGTGGGACGGGCGGCTGCACGTCATGCGCCTGCGCAAGGATACCGGCATATGGGAGATCTTCGCCCCGGACGTGCCGGCGGGCTCTTCCTACAAGTTCGAGATCATCGGCCAGGACGGCGATCGCTTCCTGAAAGCGGACCCCTTTGCGCGCCGGGCGGAGATGCGGCCGAAGACCGCCTCCGTCGCCGCCCCCGAACTGAAGCAGGACTGGCAGGACGAGGCGCACCGCGCCCACTGGGAAAAGGCCGATCACCGCCGCCAGCCGATCTCGATCTACGAGGTCCATGCCGGCTCCTGGCAGCGCCACGACGACGGCTCCTTCCTGAGCTGGGACGAACTCGCCTCCAGGCTCATCCCCTATGTCGCCGACATGGGCTTCACCCATATCGAGTTCCTGCCGATCACCGAACATCCCTATGACCCGTCCTGGGGCTACCAGACGACGGGCCTCTACGCCCCGACGGCCCGCTTCGGCGATCCCGAGGGCTTTGCCCGCTTCGTCAACGGCTGCCACAAGGTCGGGATCGGCGTCATCCTCGACTGGGTGCCGGCCCACTTTCCGACCGATTCGCACGGCCTGCGCCGCTTCGACGGCACCGCGCTCTACGAACACGAGGATCCGCGCCAGGGCTTCCACCCCGACTGGAACACGCTCATCTACAATTTCGGGCGGCTGGAGGTTCTCTCCTACCTCGTCAACAACGCCCTCTACTGGGCGGAGAAGTTCCATATCGACGGGCTGCGCGTCGATGCCGTCGCCTCCATGCTCTACCTCGACTACTCCCGCAAGGAAGGCGAGTGGGTCCCCAACGAATACGGCGGCCGCGAGAATCTCGAGGCGGTCCGCTTCCTCCAGAAGCTGAACAGCCTCTCCTACGGCAATCATCCGGGCGTCATGACGATCGCCGAGGAATCGACCTCCTGGCCGAAAGTCTCCCATCCCGTCCACGAGGGCGGGCTCGGCTTCGGCTTCAAGTGGAACATGGGCTTCATGCACGACACGCTCGGCTACCTGAAGCGCGAGCCCATCCACCGCAAGCACCATCACAACGAGATCACCTTCGGCCTCGTCTACGCGTTCTCGGAGAACTTCGTCCTGCCGCTCAGCCATGACGAGGTGGTCCACGGCAAGGGCTCGCTGATCGCCAAGATGGCCGGCGACGACTGGCAGAAGTTCGCCAACCTGCGTGCCTACTACGCCTTCATGTGGGGCTATCCCGGCAAGAAGCTCCTGTTCATGGGCCAGGAATTCGCCCAGTGGAGCGAATGGAGCGAGGCAAGGGCGCTCGACTGGAACCTCCTGAGCTATCACCAGCACGAGGGCATGCGCCGGCTGGTCCGCGACCTCAACCTCTCCTACCGCGCAAAGCCCGCATTGCACGCCCGCGACTGCGAGCCGGAAGGCTTCCGCTGGCTGATTGCCGACGACCACGACAATTCCGTCTTCGCCTGGCTACGCATGGCGCCGGGCGAAAAACCGGTGGCGGTCATCACCAATTTCACCCCCGCCTACCTGGAAAATTACCGCCTCCCCTTGCCAACGGCGGGAAGATGGCGGGAAATCCTCAACACCGATGCCGAGATCTACGGCGGCAGCGGCAAGGGAAACGGCGGCCGAGTACAGGCGGTCGACGCCGGAGGAACGATCAGCACCACCATGACGCTTCCGCCGCTGGCGACGATCATGCTGGAACTGGAACAGGTATAGAGAGGGGGAGAAGATGGACGACAAGCGCTACCAGCCACTGGCCCGCGACGCCATGGCCTATGTCCTGGCGGGCGGCCGCGGCAGTCGCCTCAAGGAACTGACCGACCGGCGCGCCAAGCCGGCCGTCTATTTCGGCGGCAAGGCCCGCATCATCGATTTCGCCCTGTCCAACGCCCTGAATTCCGGCATCCGCCGCATCGGCGTCGCGACCCAGTACAAGGCCCATTCGCTGATCCGCCACATGCAGCGCGGCTGGGGCTTCCTGCGGCCGGAACGCAACGAGAGCTTCGACATCCTGCCGGCCTCCCAACGCGTCTCGGAGACGCAGTGGTACGAGGGCACCGCCGATGCCGTCTACCAGAACATCGACATCATCGAGGGATACAATCCCGAATACATGGTCATCCTCGCCGGCGACCACGTCTACAAGATGGACTACGAATACATGCTCCAGCAGCACGTGGATTCCGGCGCCGACGTCACCGTCGGCTGCCTAGAAGTGCCGCGCATGGAGGCGACCGGCTTCGGCGTCATGCATGTGGACGACAAGGACAACATCATCGATTTCGTCGAGAAGCCCGCCGATCCGCCGGGCATTCCCGACAATCCGGAATTCGCCCTCGCCTCGATGGGCATCTACGTCTTCAACACCAAGTTCCTGATCGAGGCCCTGAAGCGCGACGCCGCCGACCCATCGTCCAGCCGCGACTTCGGCAAGGACATCATTCCGTGGATCGTCAGGAACGGCAAGGCGGTGGCGCATCGCTTCACCAAGTCCTGCGTCCGCTCCGAGTTCGAGCGCCATTCCTACTGGCGCGACGTCGGCACGATCGAGGCCTACTGGCAGGCGAACATCGACCTCACCGCCATCCTTCCGGAACTCGACATCTACGACAAGTCCTGGCCGATCTGGACCTATGCGGAGATCACGCCGCCGGCGAAGTTCGTGCATGACGACGAGGACCGGCGCGGTTCGGCGATCTCCTCCGTCGTCGCCGGCGACTGCATCATCTCCGGCTCCACGCTGCACCGGAGCCTGCTCTTCACCGGGGTGCGCGCCAATTCCTATTCAAGGCTCGACGGCGCGGTCGTGCTGCCGAACGTGCGCGTCGGCCGACGGGCGCAGCTTCGCAATGTCGTCATCGATTCCAATGTAACCATCCCGGAAGGACTGGTGGTCGGCGAGGATCCGGAACTCGACGCACGCCGGTTCCGGCGCACCGAAAGCGGCATATGCCTCATCACCCAGCCGATGATCGACAAACTGGAATTGTAGCACCCGCATGAACGTTCTTTCGGTCGCTTCCGAAATCTACCCGCTGATCAAGACCGGCGGGCTTGCCGATGTGACGGGCGCACTGCCGCTTGCGTTGAAGGAGCACGGCGTTCGCACGCGAACGCTGGTTCCGGGCTACCCGGCGGTCATGGCCGCCGTGAAGCAGGCCGCCCCGGTGCACGCCTTCAAGGACCTCCTCGGCCAACCGGCAACTCTCCTCAGGGCCGAGCACCAGGGGCTCGACCTCCTGATCCTCGACGCGCCGGAACTCTTCGACCGGCCGGGCGGTCCCTATGCCGGCGTCGACGGGCTCGACCATCCCGACAACTGGCGTCGCTTCGCCGCGCTCGCGCGTGCCGGCGCCGACATCGCCCTCGGCACCCTCGACGGCTGGCGGCCGGACCTCGTCCACCTGCACGACTGGCAGACGGGCCTCCTGCCCGCCTACCTGCGCTATGCCGGCCGTCCCGTGCCGCCGAGCCTGATGACGATCCACAACATCGCCTTCCAGGGCCGCTTCGGCGTCGACATCTTCCCCTATCTCGGCCTGCCCGCGGATGCCTATGCCATCGACGGCGTGGAATATTACGGCGGCGTCGGCTACCTGAAGGCCGGCCTCCAGGCGGCGAGCGCGCTCAGCACCGTCAGCCCCACCTATGCGGAGGAGATCCTGACGCCGGAATTCGGCATGGGCCTGGAAGGCGTGCTCGCCGCCCGCGCGGGCGACCTGCACGGCATCGTCAACGGCATCGACACCGACGTCTGGGACCCGGAAGACGACGCGCTGATCACGACCACCTACGGCTCGTCGAAGCTCAAGCGCCGTCGCGACAACAAGCTCGCCGTCGCCGACCGCTTCGGGCTCGACCCCGAGGACGGCCCGCTGTTCTGCGTCGTCTCGCGCCTCACCTGGCAGAAGGGCATGGACCTCCTCGCCGAGGTCACCGACGACCTCGTCGTCCAGGGCGGCCGTCTCGCGGTGCTCGGCTCCGGCGAGGCGGCGCTCGAAACCGCCTTCCAGGACGCCGCCGCCCGCCATCCCGGTCGCGTCGCCATCCACACCGGATATGACGAGCCGCTGTCGCACCTGATGCAGGCCGGCAGCGACGCAATCCTCATTCCCTCCCGCTTCGAGCCCTGCGGGCTGACCCAGCTCTACGGCCTGCGCTACGGCTGCATTCCGGTGGTGGCGCGCACCGGCGGCCTCAACGACACGGTGATCGACGCCAACCCGGCCGCGCTCGCCGCGCAGGCCGCGACCGGCGTCAGCTTCAGCCCCGCCACCGCCCATGCGCTGCTGCGGGCCCTGAACCGGACGTTCCGTCTGTATCGCGATTCCAAGACCTGGGCGGGGATGCAGAAGCAGGGCATGAAGACCGACGTTTCCTGGGACAAGAGTGCCGGCCTCTACGCCCGGCTCTACTCCAACATGACGATGAGAGGCCGCTGACATGATCCGCACCGTTTCGACCGCCCCCTACAAGGACCAGAAGCCCGGCACGTCGGGTCTTCGGAAGAAAGTCCCCGTCTTCGCCCAGGAGAACTATGCGGAGAACTTCATCCAGTCGATCTTCGATTCGCTCGAGGGCTTCGAGGGCAAGACGCTCGTGGTCGGCGGCGACGGCCGCTACTACAATCGCGAGGTCATCCAGAAGGTGATCCGCATGGCCGCGGCGGCGGGCTTCGGCAAGGTCATGGTCGGCCAGGGCGGCATCCTGTCGACGCCGGCCGCCTCCAACGTCATCCGCAAGTACGGCGCCTTCGGAGGCATCATCCTCTCGGCCAGCCACAATCCCGGCGGGCCGAACGAGGACTTCGGCATCAAGTACAATATCGGCAACGGCGGCCCCGCGCCGGAAAAGATCACCGAGGCGATCTTCGAACGGTCGAAGATCATCGGCGAATACCGCATCGTCGACGCGCCCGACGTCGACCTCGACACGGTCGGGAGCTTCGAGCTCGCCGGGATGACGGTGGAGGTCATCGACCCGGTCGCCGACTACGCCGAGCTGATGGAGAGCCTCTTCGATTTCGACGCCATCCGCGGCCTCATTTCCGGAGGTTTCCGGGTCGTCATGGATTCCATGGGCGCCGTCACGGGTCCCTATGCCAAGGAGATCATCGAGAAGCGCCTCGGCGCGCCGGAAGGCTCGGTGCGCAACTTCACCCCGCTGCCGGACTTCGGCGGCCACCACCCCGATCCGAACCTCGTGCATGCGAAGGAACTCTACGACGACGTCATGAGCGCCGTTGGCCCGGACTTCGGCGCCGCCTCCGATGGCGACGGCGATCGCAACATGGTGGTCGGCAAGGGCATGTTCGTCACCCCTTCCGACAGCCTCGCCATCATCGCCGCCAACGCGACCTGCGCGCCCGGCTACGCCAAGGGCATTGCAGGCATCGCCCGCTCCATGCCGACCAGTGCGGCCGCCGACCGCGTGGCTGAAAAGCTCGGCGTCGGCATGTACGAAACCCCGACCGGCTGGAAATATTTCGGCAATCTCATGGATGCCGGCAAGGTCACCGTCTGCGGCGAGGAAAGCTTCGGCACCGGCTCCGACCACGTGCGCGAGAAGGACGGCCTCTGGGCCATCCTCTTCTGGCTGAACATCGTCGCCGCCCGCAGGAAGAGCGTGGCCGAGATCGTCCGCGGGCACTGGGCCGAATACGGCCGCAACTACTATTCCCGCCACGACTATGAAGAGGTCGACAGCGATGCCGCAAACGGGCTGATGGACGCGCTGCGCGCCAGGCTCGCCTCGCTGCCCGGCCGAAGCTTCGGCGATCTCAAGGTCGCCGCCGCCGACGACTTCTCCTATACTGATCCGATCGACGGCTCGGTCAGCACGAAGCAGGGTATCCGCGTGCTCTTCGAGGGCGGCAGCCGCGTCGTCTTCCGCCTGTCCGGCACCGGCACGTCGGGAGCGACGATCCGCGTCTATGTCGAGCGCTACGAACCCGACCCGTCGCGCCACGACATCGAGACGCAGGAAGCGCTTTCGGACCTGATCGCCGTCGCCGACGAGATCGCCGGGATCCGCGCCCGCACCGGCCGCACGGCACCGACGGTGATCACCTGATCTTAAGGTCGGGAGAAAAGGGCAGACCTTGGCGACGAGAACGGCATCCTGCAGCTGCGGCCAGCTCCGCATCGAAGTGAGCGGAGAACCGCTCGGGGTCGGCCTCTGCCATTGCCTCGCCTGCCAGCAGCGGACCGGCAGCGTCTTCGCGGCGCTCGCGGCCTTCCGCGGTCCCTACCGGGTCACCGGCGAGGCGAGCGAATACCTGCGCACCGGCGACCAGGGCAGCCACTTCCTCTTCCGCTTCTGCCCCGTCTGCGGCACCAACCTCTTCCATACGGAGGAAGGCGTCGGCGACCGTTCGGTGGCGGTGGCGGTCGGCGGCTTTGCCGATCCGGCCTTCCCGGCGCCCGAGGTCTCCGTCTACGACTGCCGCAGGCACGGCTGGGTCCGGCTGCCCGACGGCGTGACCGCATACGAGAAGGATCCGGAATGACGACCGGAACGCCCCTTGGCGCGCCCCTTGCCACCACCCTTGGCGCGACACTTGGGACGACCCTGACGCCCGGTGGGGCCCAGTTCGCGGTCTGGTCCTCGACGGCGCGGATGATCGAGGTCTGCATCTTCGATGCCGAAGGCTCCGTCGAGCGGGAACGTCATCCCATGATCCGCGGCGAAGACGACGTCCACCGCGTCACGGTGCCGGGGGTCGGCGAAGGCGCACGCTACGGCTATCGCGCCCACGGCCCCTACGATCCCGACCGCGGCCTCTGGTTCGACCCGTCTAAACTGCTCCTCGACCCGCATGCCACCGAGATCGACCGGCCCTTCGTATACGACCGCCGACTGGCGGACTTCGGGCTGGACACCGCCGGCCTGATGCCGAAGGCGATCCTCCGCCAGCACCCGGAAGTCTCCCGCAAGCCGCCACTCCTCCCCCCCGGCGGCCTGGTCTACGAGCTTGCCGTCAAGCCCTTCACCATCCTCCACCCGGACGTCCCGGCGCATCAGCGCGGCACGATCGCCGCTCTCGCCCATCCCTCCGTGCTGGCCCACCTGAAGCGCATCGGCGTGGATGCGGTCGAACTGATGCCCATCACCGCCTGGATCGACGAGCGCCACCTGCCGCCGCTCGGGCTGACCAATGGCTGGGGCTACAACCCGGTCGGCTTCATGGCACTCGACCCGCGCCTCTGCCCCGGCGGCGTGCTGGAACTCGGCGAGACCGTCGCGGCGCTGCACGAGGCCGGCATCGGCGTCATCCTCGACCTGGTCTTCAACCATACCGGCGAGAGCGACCGGGCCGGTCCTACCCTTTCGCTTCGCGGTCTCGACAACCTCGTCTGCTTCCGCCACGCGGAAGGCCATCCCGGCACGCTGGTCAACGATACCGGCACCGGCAACACGGTCGCCTGTGACCACCAATTCGTCCGCGGCCTGATCCTCGACAGCCTTCGCCATTTCGTGCTGCATGCCGGCGTCGACGGCTTCCGCTTCGACCTCGCGACCATTCTCGGCCGCGGTCCGCACGGCTACGCCCGCGACGCCGCGACGCTGCGCGCCATAGCCGATGATCCGGTCCTCTCCGACCGCGTCCTCATCGCCGAACCCTGGGACATCGGACCGGGCGGCTACCAGCTAGGCAATTTCCCGCCGCCCTTCCTCGAGTGGAACGACCGCGCCCGCGACGACATCCGCCGCTTCTGGCGCGGCGACCGCTGGACGATCGGCGACCTCGCCCGGCGGCTCGCCGGATCGGAGGACATCTTCGCCCGCCACGGTCAGCACCGGACGCTCACCGTCAACTTCATCGCCGCCCATGACGGCTTCACGCTGATGGACCTCGTCTCGCACGAGACCCGTCACAATCAGGCCAATGGCGAGGAAAACCGCGACGGCCACCACGACAACTTCTCCTGGAACAACGGGATGGAAGGCGCGACGGAAGACCCCGTTATAACCGAGGCGCGCCGTCGGGACGTCATGGCGCTCCTCTCCACCCTCTTCATGAGCCGAGGCACGATCATGCTCGGCATGGGCGACGAGGCGGGCCGCAGCCAGCAGGGCAACAACAATGCCTACTGCCAGGACAATGCGATCACCTGGCTGGACTGGACGGCACTCGACGACGGCCTGATCGCCCATACGGCGAAGCTTGCAACGTTGCGGCGCCGCTTCTCGGTCTTCTCCGGGACGGGCTTCTTCGTCGATGCCGGCGACGACATTGACTGGTTCAATGCGGACGGCCAGCCGATGAGCCGGGAGGACTGGGAAAGTCCGGATGCCTCCGTCCTCGTGCTGGCGCTGAAGAGCATGGATCGCGACACCGGCGGCACGGTCCACATCGCGGCGATATTCAACCGTTGCCGGACGGAGCAGGCCGTCACCCTGCCGGACGCCGCCTGGCGGACGATCGACGGTGACGCGCCGTGGAGCGGCAAGGCGCCCGCCCGCTCGGTCAGCTTCTGCATCGCGTCCTGAGCCTCACCCGCACGTGCCTTCTACCCAAGGCGCGCAAAGTCTGTAGATTGGACCCTGACCGAAGGGGAATGAGAGGGAAGATGCCGCGGGAAATTTCGCTTGCAGACGTGCCGGGGCTGGTCGGGCAGGTGCTCGGCGTCTCGGAATGGATCACCGTCGACCAGGGGATGATCGACAAGTTCGCCGATGCCACGCACGACCACCAGTTCATCCACGTCGATCCTGAACGGGCGGCGGCCGAAAGCCCCTTCGGCGGCACGATCGCGCACGGCTTCCTGACGATTTCCCTGCTCTCGGCGATGAACTACGACTGCGTGCCGAAGATCCGCGAGCAGACCATGGGGCTGAACTACGGCTTCGACAAGATCCGCCTCATGTCCCCCGTCAAGGCCGGTAGCCGGGTGCGCGGACACTTCACGCTCACCGAATGCCGCTTCCGCGGCGCAGGCCTGCTGATGACCACCTACGACGTTTCCGTCGAGATCGAGAACGAGAAGAAGCCGGCAATGACCGCCACCTGGACCACCATCGTCCAGTTCGACCCCAAGGACCGGCCCGCGGACGCCTGATCCGCAGCAGACGCATACGCATACCCACCTATCGTTCCCTACCGATATGCGAGGTACGAATGTTTCCGCTTTCCCACATGATGAAGTCCTTCATCCGCAAGGGCCGCCTCACCGTCATCGACGCGGACGGCAACCGGCACGTCTTCGCGGGCACGCCGGGCCCGGAGGTGACGATGCGGCTGACCGACCGGCGGCTCTACCGGACGCTTGTCTTCAACCCGGAGCTTTCCGCCGGCGAGGCCTACATGGACGGGACGATGCGGTTCGAGGACGGCTCGACGCTCCGCGACTTCCTGACGCTCTTTTCCATCAACCGCCTGTCGCTCGGCTCCTATCCGCTGCAGAAAGCGATCCGCGCGGTGAAGATGCGCTTCCGCAGGCGCCAGCAGTCGAACGTCAAGGGCGAGGCGGAGAGGAACGTCGCCCACCACTACGACCTCGGCAACGATTTCTACCGGCTCTTCCTCGACGACAACATGCTCTATTCCTGCGCCTATTTCCGCGATCCCGGCGAGACGCTGGAGGAGGCGCAGCGCAACAAGCTGCGGCTCCTCGCCTCCAAGCTCTGCCTGCGCGAAGGAATGCGCGTCCTCGACATCGGCTGCGGCTGGGGCGACCTCGCCCTCTATCTCGCCCGGCTGGAAAACGTCCACGTTACCGGCGTCACGCTGTCGAAGGAGCAGCAGAAGCTTGCGACTGAACGCGCCCGGCAGGCGGGTCTTGCCGACCGGGTGACGTTCGAACTGCGCGACTACCGGGACGTCGACGACACGTTCGACCGCATCGTCTCCGTCGGCATGTTCGAGCATGTCGGCGTCCAGCACTATGACGAGTTCTTCAGCCACCTGAACGCACTGATGCCGGACGACGGCATCGCCGTCCTCCACTCGATCGGCCACATGAGCCCGCCCGGCATGGCGAGCCCCTGGCTGCGCAAGTACATTTTCCCCGGCGCCTATTCCCCGGCGCTTTCGGAAGTCTTCGACAGCGTCGAGAGGAACAGCCTCTGGGTCATGGACCTGGAATTCCTGCGCGTCCACTACGCCACCACGCTTGCCCACTGGGCCGGGCGCTTCGAGAAGAACCGCGACCGGGTGATCGCCATGTATGACGAACGCTTCGCCCGCATGTGGGAATTCTACCTGATCAGCGCCGAGATGATGTTCCGCACCGGCAGCCAGCTCGTCTTCCACATGCAGATGTCCCGCAAGCGCGATGCAGCACCCATCGTGCGCGACTACATCACCGACAGGCAGCGCGAATATATCGAGCGGGAGAAGGCGCTCGAACTCACGCCCTGAAATGCCCCGCAGTGACATGACGGAGGGACCACATGGATCACATGGATCGCGAAAGCGTCGTCAGAGCCTCGTTCGAGCGGCAGGCCATGGCCTGCGAGGATCTGGGCTCGCCCTTCACCGCCCGGCTTTGCCGTCATGCCGCCGCAAGGCTGGATCGAGCCGGTCCGGTCGGGCGCGTGATCCTCGACTGGCCGGATGATCCGACCGGGACCGGGGACGCGCTTGCCCTGCGCCTTGCGGGCGGTCTGCACGCCCTGGTCCTGTCGCATCGGGACGATGGTCTGGCGGCCGCCTATCCGCCGCATGAAGTCGCCGACGGGGTCCTGTGGGCCGCGGTCGAGGCGGCCATGGTCCGGCACGAAGCGTTTCTGCTTGCCCGGCTGCAGTCGGCGCCGCAGACGAACGAGATCCGCCGAAGCAGCGCCCTCCTGCCGGCCTTCCTGACGCTCGCGGACATGTTCGCGATGCCCCTCGACCTGCTGGAAGTCGGCGCCAGCGCCGGCCTCAACCTGCAATGGGACCGCTACCGCTACCGGCTCGACGGTTTCGCCTGGGGCGATCCGGCCTCGCCGGTCCATCTCGAGCCCGACTGGCAGGGACCGCGCCCGCCGGACGCGAAGGTCGAGGTTCGCGATCGCCGCGGCTGCGACCTCAATCCTCTCGACCCGACGTCCGCCGAAGACCGCCAGCGGCTGATGTCCTATGTCTGGGCCGACCAGGCCGACCGCATGGAGCGCCTGCGGGCAGCCCTGTCGATCGCCGCCTCCTCACCTCCGCCGGTCGACAGGCTCGGCGCCCTGTCATGGCTGCCGCGCGTGCTGGCCAAGCCCCGCCCGGGCGGCGTCACCGTGCTCTACCATACGATCGCCTGGCAGTACCTGCCCCCGGAGGACCGGGCGCAGGGGGAAGGGATCATCCGCGAGGCCGGGGAACGCGCCACGCCGGAGGCACCCCTCGCCCGCCTGCAGATGGAGGCGGACGGCAGGCGCGAGGGCGCGGCGATCACCCTGCAGGTCTGGCCGGGAGGCGAGGCGCAGGAGGTCGGCCGCGCCGATTTCCACGGCCGCTGGGTAAGATGGGAAGGCTGGCGGTGACGGCGGCGAAGGCAACGCCGCCCCTCAGAGGTCCGCGTCCCTCGCCCCCTCCGCCAGAAGCGCGAAGGCGTAGTCGGAGAACGACCGCCAGACTTCCACCCTGAAGCTTTCCTCGCCGGTCCGCAGCAGCACGATCTCGACCTTGCCGAAGATGGTGCGGCTGCAGGCGCCGACCGGAAAGGCCCTGGGCGACAGGTCGAGCGGGCAGCCGGCATTGATCGCCGCGGCGGCTCCCGGTCCCTCGACGAGAATGGCCGTGTTGCGGTGGGAAACGTCGACCGCCGAATGAAGCACGCCCGAGGCCGCGCAGGCGGAAACGAGCCCCTCCGCGACGGAAGCGTCTCCCTCCTCGATCACCAGCCATTCGTCCGGCCCGAGCCAGAGCGCGATGCGACCGCTGCCCGATGCCGATCTCACCGGCGTCGTCGGCAGGTCGAGGCCGAGCGCCCGCGACAGGGCCGGCACGTCGTCCGGACGGGCGCGAAGCGAGATGCGCGCGGCGGGCGGGGCAGGCGTCAGCCGGACGCCGGCGGAACCGCCGTGGACGCCCGCGAGCGGCAGGGTACGGGTTGCCAGATCAGCCATGAATGCGGCCTCCTTCCTTGTCGAAGAACACGGTGTCGGTCACCTCGACGGCGACGGTCCGGTCCTTCATCGGCACGTAGAGCGTTTCCCCGATCCGGGAGCGCCCGCCGGCGATGAGCGCCATGGCGATCGAGCGGCCGCAATTTTCCGACCAGTAGGCGGAGGTGACGTGGCCGAGCATGGTCATCGGCTTCGGCTGGTTCGGATCGGCGACGATCTGCGCCCCCTCCTCCAGCACGTCGCTCGGACGGTTGGTGCGCAGCCCGACGAGTTGCTTGCGACCCTCGCGCACGAGGTCCGGGCGCTTCAGCCCGCGGATGCCGACGAAATCCGCCTTCTTCTTCGAGACCGCCCAGCCATAGCCCGCATCGTCCGGCGTCACCGTGCCGTCCGTGTCCTGGCCGACGATCAGGTAGCCCTTTTCCGCGCGCAGCACGTGCATGGCCTCGGTGCCGTAGAGGCAGGCGCCCATGCCCTTCGCCCTCTCCCACATCGCCTTCCAGACCGCCGGCCCGTGATCGGCCGGCACGTTGACCTCGAAGCCAAGCTCGCCGGTGAAGGACATGCGGAAGAGCCGCGCCGGAATGCCCATGACGGTGCATTCCGCGACGCTCATGTGCGGGAAGGCCTCGCCGGAAATATCCACGCCCTCGACGAAGGGCCGGATGATCACGCGTGCCTTCGGTCCTTGCACGGCGATCACCGCCCATTGCTCGGTGGTCGAGGTCAGCCAGACCTTCAGGTGCGGGAACTCCGTCTGCAGGTAGTCCTCCATGTGGTTGAGCACGCGCGGGGCGCCGCCCGTCGTGGTCGTCACGTGGAAGCGATCCTCGGCGATCCGCCCGACGACGCCGTCGTCGTAGATGAAGCCGTCCTCGCGGGTCATGATGCCGTAGCGGCACCTGCCCGGCTGCAGCGTGTCCCAGGCATTGGTGTAGAGGAGGTTGAGGAACTCCGCCGCATCCGGGCCCACCACCTCGATCTTGCCGAGCGTGGAGGCGTCGAATATGCCGCCGACGTCGCGCACCGTACGGCATTCGCGGTTGACGGCGGTCGCCATGTCCTCGCCCCGGCGCGGGAAGTACCAGGCGCGCTTCCAGTTGCCGACATCCTCGAACTCGGCGCCTTCCGCCGCTTCGAGGTCGTGCATCGGCGTCCTGCGGGCGGGATCGAACAGGTCGCCGCGCGAATGCGCCACCAGCGTGCCGTAGGTCACCGGCGTATAGGGCGCGCGGAAGGTCGTGAGCCCCACCTGCGGGATCGGCCGGCCGAGCATTTCGGCGGCGATCGCCAGCCCGTGCATGTTCGACAGCTTGCCCTGGTCGGACGCCATGCCGTTGGTGGTGAAACGCTTGATGTGCTCGATCGAATGCATGCCCTCGCGCACGGCAAGGCGGATGTCCTTTGCCGTCACGTCATGCTGGAAATCGACGAAGGCCTTGACCGTCGTGTCGGGCCCCGCACCTTCGCCGGCGCCGATCATGCCGCCGCTCCAGTCGAAACGGCTCTCGCCATGCAGGGCGATCCTGCCGCCGCCGGCATTGATCGCCTCGTCGATCAGGTCGTCGATCCCGTCGGTCCCGTTGCAGGCGCCGACCGAGACGCAGTCCTGCGCATAAGTGTCCGGCAGGAAGCGCTGGTTGGCCTCGTCGAAGCGCAGCTTGCCGCGCGACTGCGAGAAGAGATGCACCGACGACGTCCAGCCGGCCGAGACGATCAGCGCGTCGACCGGGATCTTGCGGATGTTGAAGCCGCCGTTCAGCGCCACCGTCATCGACGAGATGCGAAGCCGGCCGGACGTGTCGGTCACCGAATGCCCGGAAAGCACGTCTATGCCGAGCGCGCGGGCCTCCGACAGCACCGCCTCGCCCGGATTGCGGCGGCAATCGACGATCGCCGCGATCCGCACCCCGGCCCGCTTGAGGTCGAAGGCCGCCTCATAAGCCGAATCGTGGGCGGTGTAGACGCCGACATTGCGGCCGACCGCGACGCCGTGGTGGTTGAGGAAGGTCCGCGCGGCAGAGGCCAGCATGATGCCGGGCCGGTCGTTGTTGGCAAACACCATGTGCCGCTCGATCGCCCCGGTCGCCAGGATGACGCGCCTGGCGCGCACCTGCCACAGCCGTTCGCGCGGCATGTCGCGGCCCGGACGGTCGATATGATCGCTCACCCGTTCCGCAAGGCCCAGGAAGCCGTGGTTGTAGTAGCCGAAGACGGTCGTGCGGGTCAGCACGCGGACATTCGGCATGGCCCGCAGCTTCGCCGCCGCCTCCTGCGCCCAGTCGTAGCCGTTGCGGCCGTCGATCGTCGTCGAGGTGTCGAAATGGAGCGCGCCGCCCACCTCCGGCTGCTCGTCGACGAGGATGACCTCGGCACCGGTCGCGGCCGCCGAGAGCGCTGCGGTGAGCCCCGCGACGCCCGCGCCGGCGATCAGCACGTCGCAATGGGCATAGCGGTTGGCATAGCGATCCGGATCCTCTTCGGTCGGCGCGACGCCGAGGCCGGCGGCACGTCGGATGAGCGGCTCGTAGACCTTCCGCCAGGCCTCCTTCGGCCACATGAAGGTCTTGTAGTAGAAGCCGGCCGCGAAGAAGGGCGAGAAGAGGTTGTTGACCGCGCCGACGTCGAAGGAGAGCGACGGCCAGCGGTTCTGGGAGGCGATCCTCGCCCCGTCGAAGACCTCCTGCACGGTCGCGCGCACGTTCGGCTGGCGGCGGGCCGCGTCGCGGGAGACGTCGAGGAGCGCATTCGGCTCTTCCGGCCCGGCCGACAGGATGCCGCGCGGCCGGTGATACTTGAACGAGCGGCCGACCAGATGGACGCCGTGCGCGAGAAGCGCGGAGGCGACCGTGTCGCCTTCCATTGCGGTGTAGCTCCTGCCGTCGAAGGTGAAGCGCGCCGTGCGCGCCGGGGTCAGCCGGCCGGCACCCTTGATCCGGTAGGCGCCGAGGTTCCTGGCCGAGCCGTGGGAAGATCCGCTCATCGTGCGTCCCCTTCCGTCTGCTCGTAGGTCTCGACGGTTCGCTCCGTCGCTGCGGCCTGCGGCACCGGCTGCTTCGGAAGGCCCGCCTTGTAGGTGGTCAGGAACCTGTCGCTCACCGTGTCGCGGGCGGCGTTGAAGAAGCGCCCGCAGCCGTGGATATGCCGCCACCGCTCGTAGGTGAGGCCCTTCTCGTTGTTGCGCAGGAAGAAGAACTCTGCGAATTCCTCGTCGCTGATGCCGGCAATGTTCTCGGGCCTTGCGATATGGGCCTCGCCGGCCCAGCGGAATTCCAGTTCCGAGCGATCTTCTTCGCAATAGGGGCAGTGGATCAGAAGCATCTGGGGAACCTCGAAATCAATGCGCGACGGCGGCCGCGGCCGCCTCGTCGATCAGGCGACCGGTGCGGAAGCGGTCGAGCGTCAGGCCGGCTGCGAGCTTGTGCGGCTCGCCCTTCGCGATCAGGTGGGCGAAAAGATGCGCCGAGCCCGGCGTCGCCTTGAAGCCGCCCGTTCCCCAGCCGCAGTTGACGAAGAGGTTCGGCACCGGGGTGACGCTCTGGATCGCCGAACGGTCGGGCGTGTTGTCGGTGATGCCGCCCCATTGCCGCATCATCTTGACGCGCCGGAACATCGGGAAGAGCTCGCAGATCGCATCGAGCGTATGGGTGATGATCTGCAGGCCGCCGGTCTGGCTGTAGGAATTGTACTGGTCGGTTCCAGCCCCGATCACCAGCTCGCCCTTGTCGGACTGGGAGATGTAGGCATGCACCGTGTTCGACATGACGACGCAGGGGAAGATCGGCTTCAGGGGCTCGGAAACCAGCGCCTGCAACGGGTTGGAATGGAGCGGCACCCGAACCCCCGCCATCTGCATCACCACCGAGGAATGGCCGGCCGCCGAAACGCCAATCTTCCTCGCGCCGATGAAGCCGCGATTGGTATCGACCCCGGTCACCTCGCCGTCCGGCCCGCGGCGGATGCCGGTCACCTCGCAGTTCTGGATGATGTGCACGCCGCGGTCGGACGCAGCGCGGGCATAGCCCCATGCCACCGCGTCGTGGCGGGCCGTCCCGCCGCGCTTCTGGAGCGCAGCACCGTTGATCGGGTAGCGCGCGGTCTTTGAGATGTCGAGCACCGGCACCATGGCCTTGGCCTGCTCGGGCGTCAGCCACTCGTTGTCGATGCCGTAGAGCGTGTTGGCGCTGATATGCCGCTTGAAGCTCTGGACGTCATGGCTGTTGTGCGACAGCATCATCACGCCGCGCGGCGAATACATGACGTTGTAGTTGAGATCCTGGCTCAAGCCTTCCCACAGCTTCAGGGAATGCTCGTAGATGTCCATGCTCTCTTCGTAGAGATAGTTGGAGCGGATGATGGTCGTGTTGCGGCCGGTATTGCCGCCGCCGAGCCATCCCTTTTCCAGGACGGCGACGTTGGTGATCCCGTGTTCCTTGGCGAGGTAATATGCGGCACCCAGCCCGTGCCCGCCGCCACCGATGATGATCACGTCATAGCTTGCGCGGGGCTCCGGCGAAGACCACTGGGCTTCCCAGCCCTTGTGTCCGCGAAGTGCCTCGCGGGCCACGGCAAAAACCGAATATCTGCGCATGTCGCCCCTTCTGATCTTCGCTCCGGAGGGAGCGTCCTTGGGGACATACCCATCGCAAATCGACACGCGCCGCAATAGCGTTTTTGCGACGTCCGGCGGAAAAGTTCCGACGGCCGCGGAGAGGGGCGCAACCGCAGGCTGCTAGCGCCGTGGCGCCATCGCGCGCTCGAAGACGCGCCGGCAGAATTCAGGTGTCAGCAGGGCGTTGGTCGCCACGCCGCGCGACCTGTCGTGACTGCTCACGCAGGCGACGGTGAGGGCGGAAATGGTGGCGTTCTGCGTCCCGATCGATGTCGCGGCGGCACCCTGCCGCTCCGCGCCGTTGCCGACGAGCGCCACCAGCAGGGCGCCGTACTGGCTGAGGATCATGGCGTAGGCGTCATGGCCTATTACGCCGTTCGCGTAACTCTGGCAGGCATTGTAGAGACCGTCCCGCAGGGCAAGCACGGCCGCGTCTCGGCCCTCGCCGAGGCTCACGGCCTCGGTGGAGGAAAGCTCGCCCTCCACCTTCCGCCCGCTCGCCGGCGTCGGTCCCGGCAGGTCGAGCTTCGCCTTGCGCGCGGAGCCGAAGGCTATGGCATAGTCCGGGCTGGGCTCCGTGCAGACCACCGGCATGCCGTGGCGCCGGCGCTCGGAGATGATGCGCAGATTGCCGGTGGTCGACAGGCCGACCGTCTCCCCGAACACGATCCTTCCAGCGCCCGCATTCGGAGAGCACGCAGACAGCGCCATGACCGCCATCATCAGAAAGAGGACCGTCGTCCGCATATCGCCCCCAGTGCCCGCCGCGGCAGGCAACCCACCCGGGAGCAACTATGACGTATTCACCATGAATTGCAATATTTGCATGACGCAACCTTTAGTATACGCCGCATTCTCGTCGCGATGCCCGTGTGGCCCGTTCTTCCGGGCCCGCGCCACATTTTTGGCGCTCCACCCCGTGCGGGGATATGGACTTCCGGGCCCGCCTCTGCTATCTGCCGAACCAATCGCACGGCTTTCCGGCCGGGCACAGTTATTCTTTTCGCCTCGAATCGGATCAGGTTCCCGGCGAGCAACCCAACCAAGGAACGGGATTACACGTGCAGGTACTTGTCCGCGACAACAACGTTGATCAGGCTCTCCGCGCTCTCAAGAAGAAGATGCAGCGCGAAGGCATCTTCCGTGAAATGAAGATGCGCGACTACTACGAAAAGCCTTCCCAGAAGCGTGCGCGTGAAAAGGCCGAGGCAGTTCGCCGCGTCCGCAAGCTGGCCCGCAAGCGCATGCAGCGCGAAGGCCTGATTGCAGCGCCGCGTTCGAGCCGCTAATCGGCCGTTTTTTCGACGTCTTTGACGTGCTAATGAGGCGGTGGCGACTTGGGCGCCGCCGCCTTTCGCATTTACCGGATCGTGCATCCGCTCCTGCAAGATACGAGGAAACGAGCCTGATGGCCTTCAAGACTGCTGCTACGTCATCCGCAACAATCTGCCTTCCGACCCTCATTTCCCCGATTCGCAGCAAGGCCACTTTCTCCGCCCTCGCCCTTGCCTCCTCCGTCTTCCTTGCCGGCTGCTCGACCACGACCCAGACGACCGACCTCATCACCGTCGATCGCGCCCAGGGCTCGGAAGAGAACATCGCCTCGCTGACCTCCGTCATCAACGCCAATCCCGGCGATCCGGAGGGCTACAACGTCCGCGGTTCCGCCTATGGCCGCGCCGGGCAGTTCAAGCCGGCGCTCGACGATTTCAACCGCGCCATCCAGCTCAACCCGCAGTTCTACCAGGCCTATGCCAACCGCGCGCTGGTCTATCGCAACATGGGCAAGCCCGTGGAAGCCGCGAACGACTACAATCGCGCCATCCAGCTCAACCCCAATTACGACGTCGCCTATATCGGCCGCGGCAACATCTACCGCCAGGCCGGCCGCAACGACGAGGCCTTCAACGATTTCAACCGGGCGATCCAGCTGGACACGACCGACGGCCGGGCCTTCCACAACCGCGGCCTGATCTACCAGCTTCGCGGCCAGCACGCGCAGGCGATCGAGGACTTCTCCAAGGCGATCTCGCTGTCGCCCAACTCGCCGGAGCCCTATAACGGCCGCGCCGTCTCCTATCTGGCGATGGGCGACGACGAGAACGCCTTCGCCGACATCAACACCGCGATCGGCTACAACGACAAGCTGGCCGAATCCTGGACGAACCAGGGCCTCGTCTACGAGACCCGCGGCGACCGGACCCGCGCCGCCAAGTCGTTCTCCCACGCCGCGCGGCTGGACCCCAACTACCAGCCGGCCAAGGACGGCCTCGCCCGCACCCGCAGCAGCTGACGACAGGCCGGCTCATAAGCTGACGAGCCCGGCCGAGGCTCACGCCCAGGCCGGATCCCACCCTTGCGGTTGCACCCTGACCGGATCGATCAGCGCCAGCCGAGCGCCGGCACGACATGCGTCAGGATTGCCTCGATGACATGGGCGTTATACGCGACGCCGAGCTGGTTCGGCACCGTCAGGAGCAGCGTGTCGGCCTCGGCGATCGCCTCGTCTCCCCGCAATTCCTCGATCAGCCGATCCGGCTCCGCCGCATAGGAACGGCCGAAGATGGCGCGCGTATTGGCGTCGATATAGCCGATCGAATCCTCGTCCTTGCTCTGCCCGAAATAGGCCCGGTCCTGGTCGCTGACGATCGCGAAGATCGACCGCGAGACCGAAACGCGGGGCGTGCGCGCATGGCCCGCCTCCTTCCACGCCTCGCGATAGGCACGGATCTGCTTTGCCTGCTGGATATGGAAGGGCTCGCCCGTCTCGTCGTCCTTCAGCGTCGACGACTGCAGGTTCATGCCGAGCTTCGCCGCCCAGACCGCCGTCGCGTTGGAGCCGGCGCCCCACCAGATGCGGTTCCTGAGGCCCTCCGAATGGGGCTCCAGCCGCAGCATGCCGGGCGGATTTGGAAACATCGGGCGCGGGTTCGGCTGGGCAAACCCCTCCCCCTTCAGCACATCGAGGAAGACTTCCGCGTGGCGGCGGCCCATGTCGGCATCGCTTTGCCCCTCGGCCGGCTGGTAGCCGAAATAGCGCCACCCGTCGATCACCTGCTCCGGCGAGCCGCGGCTGATGCCGAGCTGCAGCCGCCCGCCGGCGATCAGGTCGGCAGCACCCGCATCCTCAGCCATGTAGAGGGGGTTCTCGTAGCGCATGTCGATGACGGCCGTGCCGATCTCGATGCGGCTCGTCTTCGCACCCACCGCCGCGAGAAGCGGGAACGGCGAGGCGAGCTGGCGGGCGAAATGGTGGACGCGGAAATAGGCGCCATCCGCACCGAGCTCCTCCGCGGCGACGGCAAGGTCGATGGATTGCAGCAGGGCGTCTCCGGCCGAACGCGTGCCCGACTGCGGCGACGGCGACCAGTGGCCGAATGAAAGGAAACCGATCTTCTTCATCACGTGCTCCATCCGATTGTGTTGGAGCTTATATGGCATGTCGCGGCCGCCCCGTCAGGTTGCGGCCGCGGCGATTGCGGGCACGCACCGTTCGCTCATGGTGAACGATGAGGGCCCCTGCGTTCACCCTCGCTGCAAGCCGCTCGGAAGGCAGAACGAAAAAAAGCCCCGGACCTGCCGGGGCTCTTCATCGTTTTTACTGGTTCATCGGCGGCGGCTGGCTGAGGTCCGGCTGCGCCGCGGGCGGGGCCGGTTGCTGCGGGGCCGGCTGCTCTGCTGGCGGCTGCGGTGCCTGTTGCCCCGGCAGCCCCTCGAGCGGCGGCAGTCCGAAGGCCGGCGGAGCCGCGGGCGGGGTAGCAGGTTGCGCCGCCGGTGCGGGTGGCTCCCCGCCGAGGTTGAGCGGCGGGAGGCCGAAGGCGGGCGGTGCCGTGGGCGCGCCACCCGGGGCCGGCTGCCCGCCGATCGGAGGCAGGCCGAGCTGGCCACCCGGGACGCCAAAGCCCGGAATGTCGATCTGGATATTGGCCGGATCGACGGTCGGGTGATCCGTCTTGTAGTGCATCACAAGGCCGGGGAAGAAGATCACCACCATGATCATCACGAACTGGATGACGATATAGGGGAAGACGCCCGTATAGATTTCCGTGGTCTTGACCGCCGGCATCGTCTTGCCCGTCACCTTGTCGACCCACGGCGCCACCGGCGAGATGGAGCGCAGGAAGAACAGCGAGAACCCGAAGGGCGGCGTCAGGAAGGACGTCTGCAGGTTGATGCCGAGGATGATGCCGAACCAGACGAGGTCGATCCCGTGCGCTTCCGCCACCGGCGCCAGCAGCGGCACCATGATGAAGGCGATCTCGAAGAAGTCGAGGAAGCAGCCGAGGATGAAGACGATGATCGTCACGACGATCAGGAAGCCCGTCTCGCCGCCCGGCAGCGCCAGGAGCAGTTCCTCGATCCAGACATTGCCGTTGATGCCGTAGAAGGTGAGGCCGAAGACGCGGGCGCCGATCAGGATCATCATCACGAAGGCGGAAAGCTTCGTCGTGGCGTCGAGCGCGTTCTTGACGGTCGCAAAGCTGAGGCGGCCCTTTGCGAGCGCAAGCACCAGCGCGCCGGTCGCCCCCATCGCACCACCCTCGGTCGGCGTGGCGATGCCGAGGAAGATCGTGCCGAGGACGAGGAAGATCAGCGCCAGCGGCGGGATGAGCACGATGATGACCTGCTCGGCCAGCCGCGAGATCAGCTTCTTCTCGGTGCGGCCGTTGAACAGCGCCACCGCGTAGACGACGCCGACGGAGAAGGCCATGGCCGTCACCTGCTGCCATTCCGGCGACTGGATGCCGGTGAACAGCACGTACATGCCGAGATAGTAGAGCACGACGCCGATCACCATCATGACGACCAGCGAGGTCACGCCGGAGCCGAGCGTGCGGGCTTCGCTCGGCAGCGCCGGCGCCCATTGCGGCTTCACCATGGTGACCGCGAAGATGTAGAGGCAGTAGGCCCCGACGATCAGCAGCGCCGGATAGAGCGCGCCGACATACATGTCGCCGACCGAGCGTCCGAGCTGGTCGGCCATGACGATGAGGACGAGCGACGGCGGGACGATCTGCGCCAGCGTGCCGGAGGCGGCGATCGTGCCGGAAACCAGCGGCCGGTTGTAGCCGTAGCGCATCATGATCGGCAGCGAGATCAGGCCCATGGCCATGACGGAAGCGGCGACGACGCCGGTCGTTGCGCCGAGCAGCGCGCCGACGAGGATGACCGCGTAGGCAAGGCCGCCGCGGATCGGGCCGAACAGCTGGCCGATCGTGTCGAGCAGGTCTTCGGCCATGCGCGACCGCTCCAGGATGATCCCCATGAAGGTGAAGAAGGGGATCGCCAGCAGCGTATCATTGTACATGATGCCGTAGATGCGCTCGGGATGGGACTGCAGGAGCGGCCAGAACAGCCGGATTTCCGGCGAGATGGCGGAAAGCTCCACGCCCAGCACGAAATAGATGAGGCCCCCCGCCGCCAGCGTGAAGGCCACCGGATAACCGAGCAGCAGCAGCAGCATGACGCTGGAGAACATGATCAGCGGAAGATTGTGTGCGATGAAGTCGATCACGCTCAGACCTCCGTCGCGGCCGGCGGCATTTCACCGGTCGTGTCCTCGCGCGGATCCTCGATCCGGCCGGTGACGACGGCAAAGCGCTTGATGATCTCGGAGAAGGCCTGCAGCAGGAGCAGCGAGAAGCCGAGGAGGACGACGAGCTTCGCCGGCCAGATCACCAGGCCGCCCGCATTGGACGAGACCTCCCCGGAATTGAACGACAGCCAGAACCACGGCCAGGCGAGATAGGCCATGAGCGCGGCGAACGGCACGAGGAAGATGATGTGCAGCACGAGGTCGATGATGTCGCGCGTGCGCTTGCTCCAGGTCGAGGAGACGATGTCGATGCGGACATGCTCGTTCTTCAGGAGCGCATAGCCGGCGGCCAGCATGAAGACGGTACCGAAGAGATACCACTGGATTTCCAGCCAGGCATTCGACGAGATATCCAGCGCCTTGCGAAGGATGGCATTGCCGGTGCTGATCAGTACGGCCGCCAGCAGCAGCCATGAGACGGATTTCCCGATGACCGTCGTTACGGCATCGATCGCGCGACTGAGCGCGAGCAGCGCAGCCATGTTTTTCTTCTCCTGTCGAAGCTTGCGGCCGTCGCCACCGCTCTGTTTCGATGGCAAGGTCACGTATGGTCGTCGGCGACCTGTATGTGCTGGAACCGTAAAAAGCAATCGCCCCGCAGGCCCGATGCACTGGTTTTCAAGGCTTCTGCGCCCGTTCCGGGGGAGGATGGCTCTCGCTCGGCGCCGAAAGATGTTAGAGTCCTGCTTCGTCTGCCGCCGTTCACCAGCCAATGGAGAGAGGGTGCGAATTTTCGCGTAAGCGTCTTTGTGTTCTGTTAAGCAAAAACCGAACAAACCCTCGCCTTCCTAGGGGAAGGGCTACCGATTCGGAGAAATCATTTAACTGTCTCGGTCAGGGTGGGGTCGAGACGAGGGGCAACCCATGAGAGCGCAAGACGCAACGACGCTTCCGACGGATGTCTACCTGTCCTTCGTGACGTCGCTGTTTGGAAACCGCGGGACACTGATTACCGGCGTGGTGGTGCATGTCGTCTGGTGCGCTATTGTCTACAGCTATACGAAGTCCAACTTCTATCTCTATGCTGCGGCGGGTTTCCCGCTCGTATTCGCCTACCGTTATTTCGATTTCCTGAAGTTCGACAAGGTCGACAAGACGACCCTGACCCGCAAGGAGATTGCCGGCTGGGAGCGCCGTTATGTCCTCGGGGCGGCGATGACCGCGCTCCTTCTGGGGACGACGAGCGGCCACGGCATGCTGGTCCTCAAGGACAGCTTCGTAGCCTTCACGTGCATCGCCATGACAATGGGGTCGATGATGTCGATCGTCGGCCGCAACTACGGCTCGCGCTACGCCGTGGATTTCCAGACGTTCGGCTGTTGCGTTCCCATCGTCGTGGCCTGCGTGGCGAGCGGCGATACACATCTTGCGGCGATGTCCCTGCTGCTCATACCGTTCGCCCTTACCACCCGCTCCATGGCCACCGGCGTCAGGGAATTTCTCTATGAGAACGTGCTGGCGGCGCGAAAAATCCGCCTGATCGCCAATCGGTTCGACCTCGCGCTCACGACCATCGCACACGGCCTCATCATGCTGGATAGGGATGGCCGGATCGAGGTTGCCAACCGTCGTGCCTGCGACCTGCTGGGCCTGTCCGATGCCGCCGAGATCCAGGGTCTCCCGCTGGTCGGCGTGCTGGAATCCCATAACGGCTACCGCCGCACCAGGGTGGTGAGCGAAGTCCGCCGATTGCTGGGCGGCCACGTGGACCGTACGGTCTTCCAGCTCAAGAAGGGCCTGCACGTTGAATTCTCCGCCAGCCGGCGCGAGGATGGAGGCGTCGTCCTGATTTTCGAGGACGTGAGCGCCCGTATCGATGCGGAAGCGCAGATCCTGCACATGGTCCAGTTCGACGCATTGACGGGACTACGCAACCGGGCGCACTTTGCCGCGATGGCGAGAACCGAACTCGAACGGCGGCCGCCAGACAGCCTCGCCGCTCTCGTCGTGCTGGATGTCGAAGACTTCAAACACGTCAACGACCTGAGGGGCCATGTGGTCGGCGACCGGCTCCTGTCGGCGATCGCATCCCGGCTGTCGGCGCAAGCAGGCCCCGATCTCCTCACCGGGCGACTGGTGGGCGACGAGTTCACCCTTTTCGTGATGGCCGAGGATCGTCCGCAACTGGAGGCCCACGTCCGCAGGGTTCACGAGGAGATCCAGAAGGCCTACCAGCTTCCTGACCTTCGTATCCAGGTCTCCGTCAACAGCGGCGCCATCGCGGCACGCGCAGACCAATTCGACATGGAGACATGGCTGATCAAGGCCGACCTCGCCCTCAGCGACGCGCAGTTGCGGGGCCACGGTTCGCTCTCCTTCTTCCGTCCCGAGATGGATGCCCGCTACGTCGAGGAGCAGAAGCTGCGCGCGGCGTTGCGGCAGGTGGTCTCGGACGAGGGCCTGCATGTGGTCTACCAGCCCATGTACACGCTCGACGGCAGCCGGATCGAATGCATGGAGGCACTGGTACGCTGGGATCATCCCGAAAAGGGTACGATCGCGCCCAACGTCTTCATCCCGATGGCGGAGGAGATGGGCATCATCTCCAGGATCACGCATTTCGTCCTCGAACGCGCAAGCCGCGACTGCGCGGGCTGGGAACAACCGGCCGCCGTCTCCGTCAACCTTTCCGTCCACGACCTCATGACGCCGGACTTCGTGGGCGACGTATTGCGGATACTAGCACGCAACGGCCTGCCGCCGACGCGCCTTCACGTAGAATTGACGGAAAGCTGCTTCATCGACGACCCTGTCGCGGTCAGCGACATCCTGTATCAACTGCGGGAGGAAGGCGTCACGATCGCGATCGATGATTTCGGCACCGGGTTCTCCAGTCTCAGCTACCTGAGCGCCCTGCCGCTCGATATCGTCAAGGTCGATCGGGCTTTCATCCGCGACATCAACCACAATCCGCGACAGACCAAGCTCCTTCGCGGAATCACGCTCTTGTCCCGGGATTTGGGGCTTCAGATCGTGATGGAGGGCGTCGAAACGCAGGAACAGCTCATGCTGATCAGCGACAATCGCTTCGCCGACCTGATCCAGGGTTACGTCTTTGCGCCGCCGGTGGATGCGGATACCGCAGCCGGGATGCTACGCATCGGCAGCCAGCCTCAGGCCCTGAAGGCATCCCGAAAGCGTCTAAAGCCGGTGAAGTGATCCGGGCCGGACGCGTCCAATCCCTAAAATTTTAACCATGTTTGTTAAAATATCGTCTTATCACGACGGTTGATTCTCCGCAGCGAGCAAACTCAGATTAACTTCTCGTTAACGCTGAGGAGAATGCTGTTACATGCATAACAATAATGTCGTTGCGAACGAGCCATTTGGAAAGAAGCTACTCTCCATCCTGGACGCCGTCGAATACCGGCGCATCGAAAGCCAGGAAGATTTTGAAGACATTGCCCGCCTGCGCTACAAGTCCTACCAGGAGCGAGGGGTCCTGCCGCTTTCGGCAAGCAGCATGCTCGACGAGGTCGACTTCGATGACCACGCTTATGTTTTCGGAGTCTATCTCTATGAGGAACTCGTCAGCACCATAAGGGTGCACCACGTGACCCCCTCGCACCGGGTGAGCCAGTCGTCCGGCATATTTCCGGATGCCGTCAACGCCTTCCTCGACGCAGGCATGACGCTGATCGACCCGGCGAGACTCGCCATCGATCCGGAACTGGACGACGAACGCTCAGCACTACCCTTCCTGACCGTAAGGCCGACGATCATGGCCGCGATATATTTCAACGCGGACCGCATGCTCCAGCACATACGCCCCGCCCATTCGGCCTTCTATCGACGCTATTTCTACGCCGATACCGTCGTGCCGCCGACCTTCGCCAGCATCTACGGCTTCGATCTGACGCTGCTCGCGTCACGAACGCGCGAGATCCGGACCCGCCTTATGACGCGCTTTCCGATATACGAATCGCAGGCCTACGAGCGCCGTCTCATGTTCGACCGGTCGCCGCTCAGCGGCACCGCTCCGCTGACCATCCTGCCGACGGCACGGATGGCCTCGCAGCATGCCTTCCCCAACTGACCACCCCTCCGGGGGCCCCTTCCCCACAAGGTGGCATTGCGCTTTGTGGCCGCTTTGTGTAAGGCCAGAATCCGACGAGACCGGCCTCCGGCAATTTGCCCGGGGCCGGTCCGGAAGGTTTCAGTGACCGCACCGAAAAGGTGGACGGATCGGTCGAATCAGGGAGACGACGAATGGACAACCACAACAGCGCTCCAGTCGAGACGGGTGCTTCCATGGACTATGCGGAGCACGAGCAGACCTACAACATGTTCCTCTCGCTGACCAAGTGGGGCACCATGTGCCTGGTGGTTCTGATGATCGCCATGGCGGCCGGCTTCTTCGGCGGCCTGGGCTTCTTCGGCGCCCTCATTGTCTTCCTCGTCCTCAACGCCGCCGGCGCCTTCCTGCTTCGCTGATTCCTCCGTCGACATGATCGCGGGACAGGTATGGTCTTCATGCCTGTCGGGGGCACGGATGTGAGGGGTATTTTATGACAAGAACTATTTTCGTTCCTCGCGAAGGGGCAGGCGAGGAACGGGTTGCCGCCTCGCCGGACACGGTGAAGCGGCTTTCCGCCATGGGCTTCCTGGTCGTCGTCGAGGCAGGCGCCGGAACGGCGTCGGGCATCCTCGACGCCGACTTCGAGGCGGCAGGCGCACGCATCGGCCGGGCCGCCGACGCCGCGACCGCGGACGTGATCCTCAAGGTCAACCGGCCGACCTCGGCCGAGATCGCCGGCTATCGGTCCGGTGCCGCCGTCTTCGCCACCATGGACCCCTACGGCAACGAGGCGGCCCTTGCGGAAATGGCGCGTGCAGGCCTCACCGCCTTCGCCATGGAACTCATGCCGCGCATCACCCGCGCCCAGACCATGGACGTGCTTTCCTCGCAGGCCAACCTTGCCGGCTACCGCGCCGTCATCGACGCGACGCATGAATATGGCCGCGCCATGCCGATGATGATGACCGCCGCCGGCACCGTTCCGGCCGCCAAGGTCTTCGTGATGGGCGCAGGCGTCGCCGGGCTGCAGGCAATCGCCACCGCCCGCCGTCTCGGCGCCGTGGTCTCGGCGACCGACGTCCGTCCCGCCGCCAAGGAACAGGTCGCCTCGCTCGGCGCCAAGTTCATCGCCGTAGAGGACGACGAGTTCAAGGCCGCCGAAACCGCGGGCGGCTATGCCAAGCAGATGTCGGAAGCCTATCAGGCCAAGCAGGCGGCCCTGGTGGCAGACCATATCGCCAAGCAGGACATCGTCATCACCACCGCCCTCATTCCCGGCCGGCCGGCCCCGCGTCTCGTCACGCGCGCCATGCTCGCCGCCATGAAGCCGGGCTCCGTCGCCGTCGACCTCGCGGTCGAGCGGGGCGGCAATATCGAGGGCTCCGTCAAGGGATCGATCGCCACGGTCGAGGGCGTCCGGGTCATCGGCTATGCCAACGTGCCTGGCCGCGTCGCGGCCTCCGCGTCCGCTCTCTATGCCAAGAACCTCTTCGCCTTCCTGGAAACCATGGTCTCCAAGGAAAGCAAGGAATTCGCGATCAACCCGGACGATGAACTGGTCAAGGCGACCATGCTGACCCATGGCGGCCAGGTGATTCATCCCGCCTTCGCCGAGGCGGAAGCATCGGTTGCGGCCCCGGCATCGCCCGCCCGCAGCAAGCCGGCCAAGGCCGAGGCTCCGGCCTCCGGCCAAGCCGAAGCGGACAAGCCGAAGCGGACGCGCAAGAAGGCCGAGGCGGCAACGCCGGACAAGAAAGAGGGGCTGTGATGGCGAGCGAGATTATGAATTCGGCTCTTGACCGCCTCGACCAGGCGGTCGAGGCGGTCCGGGTTGCGGCGGAACAGGCCCCCGAGGCGGTCGCGCAGGCGGCCCACGGCGTGTCCGGCGGCGCGATCGATCCCTTCGTCTTCAGGCTGGCGATCTTCGTTTTGTCGATCTTCGTCGGCTATTACGTCGTCTGGTCGGTGACGCCTGCGCTCCACACGCCGCTGATGGCCGTCACCAATGCCATTTCGTCGGTCATCGTGGTCGGCGCGCTCCTGGCCGTCGGCATCTCGGCGAGCGGCTTTGCCACCAGCTTCGGCTTCGTGGCGCTGGTCCTCGTCTCCGTGAACATCTTCGGCGGCTTCCTGGTGACCAGCCGGATGCTCGCCATGTACAAGAAAAAAGATCGCTGAGGGTCCTGAACAATGTCACAGAACCTTGCAGCCTTCCTCTACCTCGTCTCCGGCGTGCTGTTCATCATGGCGCTGCGCGGCCTGTCGCATCCGACGACGAGCCGTCAGGGCAATGTCTACGGCATGGTCGGCATGGGCATCGCCATCGGCACGACGCTTCTCCTGGCGACCCCGAGCTTCACCGGACTCGCGCTGATCGTCCTGGCGCTCGCCATCGGTGGCGGTGCCGGCGCCTATATCGCCCGCACCATTCCGATGACGGCCATGCCGCAGCTGGTGGCGGGCTTCCACTCGCTGGTCGGCCTCGCCGCCGTCATGGTGGCTGCGGCCGCCCTTTATGACCCGGTCTCCTTCGGCATCGGCGACGTGGGCCAGATCCACGGCCAGGCACTGATCGAGATGGCGCTCGGCGCGGCGATCGGCGCGATCACCTTCACCGGCTCGGTCATCGCCTACCTGAAGCTCGACGGGCGCATGTCCGGCAAGCCGATCCTCCTGCCCTTCCGGCACATGATCAACATCGGCCTGCTGGTGGCGATCGTGGTGCTGATCGTCGCGCTGACGCAGACCGAGAGCCACACCCAGTTCTGGCTGATCGTCATCCTGTCGCTGGCGCTCGGCGTCCTCCTCATCGTCCCGATCGGCGGCGCCGACATGCCCGTCGTCGTGTCGATGCTGAACTCCTATTCCGGCTGGGCCGCGGCCGGCATCGGCTTCACACTCGGCAACCTGGCGCTGATCATCACCGGCGCGCTGGTCGGCTCCTCGGGCGCGATCCTGTCCTACATCATGTGCAAGGGCATGAACCGCTCCTTCATCTCGGTCATCCTCGGCGGCTTCGGCGGCGAGGCGGCAACGGCCGGCGCCGACGACGGCGTGCAGCGGACCGTGAAGCAGGGTTCGGCCGACGACGCCGCCTTCCTGATGCAGAACGCCGAGAAGGTGATCATCGTGCCGGGCTACGGCATGGCGGTGGCCCAGGCGCAGCACGCCCTTCGCGAGCTCGCCGATACGCTGAAGGAACACGGCGTCGAGGTGAAGTACGCGATCCATCCCGTCGCCGGCCGCATGCCGGGACACATGAACGTGCTGCTCGCCGAGGCCAATGTCCCCTATGACGAGGTCTTCGAGCTGGAAGACATCAATGCCGAGTTCGCCCAGGCGGACGTGGCCTATGTCATCGGCGCCAACGACGTCACCAATCCGGCGGCGCGCGACGACAAGACCTCGCCGATCTACGGCATGCCGATCCTCGACGTCGACAAGGCCAAGACCTGCCTCTTCGTCAAGCGCTCGCTCGGCTCCGGCTATGCCGGTATCGACAACACGCTGTTCTACAAGGACGGCACGATGATGCTGCTCGGCGACGCCAAGAAGATGACCGAGGACATCGTCAAGGCGATGAAGCACTAGACCGAACGAACGAAAGCCCGGCCAGCGCCGGGCTTTCTGCTTTGTGGCCCCTGCATTTCAAACGAAGAAGGCCCGGATCCTGTGATCCGGGCCTTCTTCTTTTCCCGCCGTCCTGCGGCGCTCAGAGCTTGGCGTTGCGCTGCTGGATCATCATGAAGGTGTCGAACGTGTATTCCGACAGCTGCATCCACAGATAGCCTTCCTTCTTGAAGGCGACCTGGTCCTCGTAGATCTTCCGGAACCACTCGTTGGAAGCGGTCAGCTCGGCATAGACCTGCTGCGCGGCGTTGAAGCAGGCCTCGAGGATTTCCTGGCTGAACGGGCGCAGGATCGTGCCGTCGGCGACGAGCTGCTTGACCGCGCCCGGGTTCTTGGCGTCGTACTTCGCCATCATGCTGGTATTGGCATAGGCGCAGGCATCGGTCAGCGCTGCCTGGTAGTTCTTGGGCAGGTTGTTCCACTGGTCGAGATTGACGAAGGAGTGGATGACCGGGCCGCCTTCCCAGAAGGCAGGGTAATAGTAGTACTTGGCGACCTTGTAGAAGCCGAGCTTCTGGTCGTCATAGGGACCGACCCACTCGGCCGCATCGATCGTGCCCTTCTCGAGAGCGGGATAGATGTCGCCGCCGGCGATCTGCTGCGGCACGACGCCCAGCTTCTCGACGACCTTGCCGGCAAGCCCGGCGATGCGCATCTTGACGCCCCTGAAGTCGTCGACCGTGTTGATCTCCTTGCGGAACCAGCCGCCCATCTGGGCGCCGGTATTGCCGGAGATCATGCCGTAGAGACCATGGGTCGCGTAGAACTCGTTGAGGAGCTTGTTGCCATTGCCCTCGTAGAACCAGGAATTGGTCAGGCGGGCGTTGAGGCCGAACGGGATCGCGGTGCCGATCGCGAAGGTCGGATCCTTGCCGACATAGTAGTAGGAGCAGGTATGGCACATCTCGACCGTACCGGCGCTGACGGCGTCGGCAGCCTGGAGGCCGGGGACGATTTCACCGGCCGCGAAGGGCTGGATGACGAAGTTGCCGCCCGTGGCATCGGAAACGCGGCGTGCGATGTCCTCGGCGCCGCCATAGATGGTGTCGAGCGACTTCGGGAACGAAGACGTCAGACGCCAGGTGATCTTCGGATTTTCCTGGGCAATGGCCGGGGCCGCCAGCGCCGTGGCCGCGGCCGCGCCGGCCCCCGTTACTGCCGCCCTCCTGAAGAATGAACGACGATCCATGTATTACCTCCCAAAAAGACAAAACCGCTGGGAAGGTCTTCTTCCCATCTCCCCGGTTAGCCGCGGAGGTAACCATGTCCCCTTCGGACGCGCAAGTATCGCCGCGCCTATTCATTGGTTGCGTATGACATTTTACTAGGGTGATCTGTCCGAGACACAGTCGGCAGTCAATCCCGGAAGGGTCCCCACGGCGGCATCCGTCCCGGCGGATCGGCCTGCGTCAGCCGGACTGCTTGACAGCGGGGACAATCCGGCGCCAGAAATCCCCGCAGTTCCGGAGACCGTAAATGTCCAAGCCGATCGTTGCCCTGCCCGCCGACATCCGCCACTTCGATGGCACCGACTGGCACGCCACGCCGAACCAGTACGTCAGGGCGGCCCTCAAGGTGGCGGACGTGATGACCTTCATCATCCCCGCCTTCGAGGACGGCAACGATGCCGACGCGATCCTCGACCGGGTCGACGGCCTTCTCGTCTCGGGCTCCGCCTCCAATGTCCATCCCTCGCTCTACGGCAAGGAAGCGACGGACGTGGACGGGCCCTACGACATGGCCCGCGACGCGACCTCCCTGCCCCTCATCCGCCGCGCCATCGAGCGCGGCATCCCGCTACTCGCCATCTGCCGCGGGCTGCAGGAACTGAACGTCGCGCTGGGCGGGACGCTTGCAAGCGAGATACAGGAACAGCCGGGCATCTGGGACCACCGCAAGCCGCCCGTGCCGGAGCGCGACCACATGTACGCCATCCGCCAGCCGGTCTTCGTGCGCGAGGGCAGTTGCATAGCCCGCCATCTGGGCCTGTCTGGCGAGGTGCAGATCAATTCCCTGCACCGCCAGGCAATCGCCGAGACGGCGCCGCGGCTGGCGGTCGAGGCGACGGCGGAGGACGGGACGATCGAGGCGGTTTCGGTGATCGACGCCAAGGGCTTCGCCGTCGGCGTGCAGTGGCACCCGGAATACTGGGCCGAGACGGATGCCCCGTCCCGCGCCCTCTTCGAGGCATTCGGAAAGGCGGTGCGGGACTATGCCGCGACCCGCCGGCCGGACGCGCCTCCCGCGACCCTTGCCGCCGCTATCCGCCAGGCGGGCGCGGCGGCGAAGTAGTCGGTCAGGCCTGGACGGGGGTTTCCGGAACCGGCGTCAGCACCTTGCGTTCGCGGAACCAGCCGACGAGATTGTCGACGACCAGGTCGGCCATGGCGTTGCGCGTCGGCACCGAGGCCGAGGCCACATGCGGCAGCAGGCAGGCATTCGGAAGGTCGAGCAGCGCCTGCGGGACATTCGGTTCGTCGTAGAAGACATCCAGCCCGGCAGCGGCGATGGTACCGGTGCGGAGCGCATCGGCGAGCGCCTCCTCGTCGACGCTCGTGCCCCGCCCGACATTGACGAAGACGCCGTTCGGGCCGAGCGCGGAGAATATCTCGGAGGTGAAGATCTTGTGGGTCGCGGCCGTGCCGGGCACGATCGAGATCAGTGTGTCCACCTCCTCGGCCATGGCCTTCAGCGACGGATAATAGGTGTAGTGCAACCCCTCCTTGCGGGTGCGGGTATGGTAGCCGATCCTGACCTTGAAGGGCTCGAGCCGCTTGGCGATCTCCATGCCGATCCGGCCGAGGCCGAGGATGCCCACCGTGCGCCCCCGCAAGGACAGCGGCGTCAGCGGATAGGGCCCCTCGCTCTTCCAGCGTCCCTCGCGAAGATAGGTTTCCGCGCGAGGATACTGGCGGATCGTGTTGAGAAGCAGCGCGATCGTCGTATCGGCGACTTCGTCGTTTAGGACGTCCGGCGTATGCGTGACGATGATGCCGCGCTCCACGGCCTTCTTCGTGTCCACCCCGTCATAGCCGACGCCGAAGTTGGAGACGACTTCCAGGTTCGGCAGCCTTTCGATCCAGCTGTTGTCCAGCGCACCGGAAACGGCCACGCCCCGGATCCTGTCGCGGAGGCCGGCGTCGATGTCGGTCGCCGGACCCATCGGGACGGCGACGATCTCGAAGCTTTCCTTCAGGCGCTCGAGGACGCGCGGATGGATGCGGCCGGGAACGAGTATGGCAACGGGCTGCTGGGACATGCTGTTTGTTTTCCTTCGACTTCAGCTGCGGGGTCGGTAGATGCCGGTGGACTGGCGGATGCGCATCTCCGGCTTGATGAGGTGGATGCCGTCCGGCTCGTGGCTGCCGGCAAGACGGTCGAGGAGCGCGCGCGCCGCAAGCCGGCCCACCTCGCTCTGGCCGTTCCAGACCGTGGTCAGCGCCGGCATGGCGATCGAGGCTTCCTCCAGGTCGTCATAGCCGGTGACGGAGATGTCCACGCCGGGCACCAGTCCCGCACGGGCGATGCCGTTCATCAGGCCGATGGCGACGAGGTCGTTCCAGCAGACCGCCGCGGTCGGTTTCTGCGGCAGCGACAGGAAATGCACCGCCGCCTCGAACCCGCCCTGCTTGGAGCGGGGGCCGGGAATGCGCAGGTTCGGATCGACCGCGATGCCTGCCTTGCGCAACGCGTTGACATAACCCTGGTAGCGGTCGCGGCCGGTCGAGGTCTGGTCCGTGCCGCCGATCATGGCGATGACCCGGTGGCCGAGCCCGATGAGATGGTTGGTGGCAAGCGAAATGCCGTAGCTGTCGTCGCCGCGATACATCGGCAGGCTGACGCCCTCCATCGACCGCGCGACGAGGATCGCCGGCATGCCGTTGGCCTCGGCGAGCTTGACGTCCTCCACCGGCGTTCCGATCGCGGGCGACATGATCACCCCGTCGCCGCCCAGCTGCAGCAGCGTCTCGATGAACGTCCGCTGCTTCTCGACGGAATCGTAGTGGTTGGAGAGAATGAAAGTCTGGCCGCTGCGGTCGAGTTCGCTCTCGATGGCCTTCAGGATTTCCCCGTAGAACGGGTTCATGATGTCGTGCACCACGACGCCGACGATGCCGGACCGGGAGGTCCTGAGGCTCGCGGCGCGACGATTGTAGATATAGCCGAGCGCGCGCGCCTGCTCCTTGATCTTCTCGCGGGTATCCGCCGCCACCAGGGGGCTGTCACGCAGGGCGAGAGAAATGGTCGCGGTGGAGAGGCCGAGGCTTTCGGCAATCGTCGACAGCTTGATCTTTTGCGCCACGTCCCCTCCGGCCAGGCAAGTACCGGCTCGGGCCGGATTTAAAATCTTTAAATAATTAAATCCGAGATCGCAACTGCCCGGCGAGAGCGTTCCAACAACTTATTCGGGGGCCTGCAGGGGGGCATGCAGCGGGGCATGCAGGTTGTCGTCGAGCGCCCGCAGGAGCCGCATCAGCGTGCGGATTTCCTTGCCCGAGAAATCCCTGAGCGCAAGCTCGCCGCAGGCCGCGACGCTCTGCTCGATCCGCGCGACGCTCGCCCGGCCGGCGTCGGTGAGGAACACTTTCGTCAGGCGCCCGTCCTCGCCGTCATCGCCGCGGCGCACGAAGCCCTGCGCCTCCATGCGTCCGATCGTGCGGGTCATGGTGGGGGCCTTGACGCCGAGATGGGCCGCGAGCTGGCCGGCCGTCAGGCCGTCTTCCTCCGCAAGCGCGAGGATCACGCCATCCTGCCCCGCGTAGAGACCGCTTTCGGCAAGGCTGCGGCTGAGCGCGGTACGCAGCGAGCGGGCGGCCTGGGTGAGCCCGGCCGCAAGATCGGCCGGAGCGAAGGCTTCCGCATCCTTTTTCTTGCCGTCCTTGCTCTTCTTGCCGTCCTTCTTCTTGGCCATCTGCCCTTCCCGCTTCCGTGCCCACGCCGGCACGGCTATAGACTTCGGTCCATGCATAGCGAAACGAGGGATGGACCGCCAGATGCCTCACCCACGGCCGCAATTCGCCGACAACGAGAAGACCCTTTCGCCGGCGGAGCGCAGCGACTGGATCGCCGTCCTGCCGCTCGGCGCCCATGAGCAGCACGGGCCCCACCTTCCCTTCGAGACCGATACCCTCATCGCGGCCGGGATCGTCGACCGGCTGGTCCAGGCCCTCCCCCCTCGTCTTCCGGTCACCTTTCTGCCCACGGAGCCGGTCGGCTACTCGATCGAGCACATGGATGTTGCCGGAACGAGAACCCTTTCGTTCGATGAGGCGGTGACGCGGTGGCTCAGGATCGCCGAGGACCTGCACCGCCAGGGCATCCGCAAGTTCGTGATGCTGAACGCCCATGGCGGCAATGCGCCGCTGATGACCATCGTCGCCACCGAGGCGCGCATCCGCTTCAACATGCTGGCCGTGGCCACGAGCTGGACGCGCTTCGGCCTGCCCGAGGGCCTGATCGCGCCGGAAGACAGGGCGATCGACATCCACGGCGGCGACATCGAGACCTCGGTCATGCTGGCGCTCCATCCGGACCGGGTGGACATGGCGAGGGCGCAGGCCTTCACCTCCCGGCAGGCGGAATTCGCCCGCCGCTTCCGGCATCTCCGCGCCTACGGCCCGCATGCCTTCGGCTGGAGGATGTCCGACCTCAACCCGCAAGGCGTCGCCGGAAACGCGGCCGCCGCGACCGCGGAGAAGGGCGAGGCGATCCTCGGCCACGCGGTCAAGGGCATCGTGGAACTGCTGGAGGACGTGGCGGCCTTCGATGTGGCGGAGCTGGGGTAGGTCCGCGTTGCGAACGGCTACACAATCGGTTATCCTTTTACTACACAAGGAGGCGCCGATGACGTTGAACATCCGGAACAAGCAGGCGGATGCCTTGGCGCGCGAACTGGCGGAACTCGACCGCACGACGATCACCGATGCAATCGTAACTGCCCTGCGTGAAGCGATTGCCGCCCGGCTCAGGAACGAGACCCCGCGCGATACCGCCAGGAGGATATTGGCAAAACGTGGCCTTGCCTTCAGGCCCGGTCGGCGTCCCGCCGACCCCGAAGCGTTTCACGATCTCGACCACCCACTGGATTCCGACTGATGTTCGTCGATGCCTGCGCGATCGTGGCGTTGATGGCCGGTGAAGAGACCGCCGATGCCTACGAAGAGGCCCTGGTTGCGGCCGCGTCGCCCTTCACCTCGGCGCTCGCCGCCTGGGAGGCCATCATCATCCTTTCGCGTCCGGACCAGCTTGACTGCAGTTACCGGGAGGCAGAGGGAGCGGTGCTCGAATGGCTGGACGACCGGCAGATCATGCTGACGGAAACGGGAATGCCGCGCGAGATACTGCAGCACGCCGTCGCTGTGGCCGAGACGCATGGAATTGGCCGTCGGTACCTGAGCAACTTCGACTGCTTCCACTACGCCCACGCAAAGGTGACGGGACAGCCGATGCTGACGACGGACCGCCTGCTGCGCGAGACGGACATCGACACCCGCCCCTGACCCCAAACGTCACCTTATAACATTCAAAACCCTTTGAACTGCTCCCGGCTTGCCCTTATATCAGGCCGACACCCTTTCCCGCCGATGCGGCGCCGGAACATCCTTCGAGGTTCTCCATGACCGATACGACCACCATCAAGCCCGTTCCCGTCACCGTCCTTACCGGCTATCTCGGCGCCGGCAAGACGACGCTCCTCAACCGCATCCTGTCGGAGAGCCACGGCAAGAAATATGCGGTCATCGTCAACGAGTTCGGCGAGATCGGCATCGACAACGACCTGATCGTGGAATCCGACGAGGAGATCTACGAGATGAACAACGGCTGCGTCTGCTGCACGGTTCGCGGCGACCTGATCCGCGTCGTCGAGGGCCTGATGCGACGCCCCGGCCGCTTCGACGGGATCATCGTCGAGACGACCGGCCTCGCCGACCCCGTTCCGGTGGCGCAGACCTTCTTCATGGACGATGACGTCAGGGCAAAGACCGAGCTCGACGCGGTCGTCGCGCTGGTCGATGCCAAGCACCTGCCGCTACGGCTGAAGGACAGCCGCGAGGCCGAGGACCAGATCGCCTTCGCCGATGTCGTCGTCATCAACAAGACCGACCTCGTGACGCCGGAAGAACTGGCGCAGGTGGAGGACGTCGTGCGGGCGATCAATCCCGGCGCGCGCATCTACAAGACGAGCCGCTCCGGCGTCGATCTCGCGAAGGTGCTGGACCAGGGCGCGTTCAACCTGGAGCGGGCGCTGGAAAACGACCCGCAGTTCCTGGACCACGGCCACGAGGACCATGTCTGCGGACCGGATTGCGACCACGATCACGGCCATCATCATCACCATCATGACCACGATCACCATCATCACGACCACGACCACAACCACGATCACGGGCACCACCACCACGCGCCCTCGCCCATCCACGACGTGACGGTGAAGTCGATTTCGCTGCGCGGCGGAGAGATGAACCCCGACCGGTTCTTCCCGTGGATCCAGAAGATCACCCAGACGGACGGCCCCAACATCCTGCGCCTCAAGGGCATCATCGCCTTCAAGGGCGATGCAGAGCGCTACGTGGTGCAGGGCGTCCACATGATCGTCGAGGGCGACCACCAGCGTCCGTGGAAGGACGGCGAGAAGCGTGAATCCCGCCTCGTCTTCATCGGCCGCGATCTCGACGTCGAGAAGATCGAGAAGAGCTTCAAGGCCTGCGAGGCGACGCCTGCCTGATGCCGACAGTCGCTCCCCTTGATCTCGAAGGTCACGTCGTCGCCGCTCATTTCCTGGGTGAAGTCCCGCTCTTCGCAACCGCCGCCGGCACCATCCACCGTCTCGACGGCGGGGAGAAGGTGACGGAGGCGCACGAGGGGCTGCTGACCTGCATCCGCGACCCCCATAGCCCGACGCTATTGACCGGCGGCGAGGACGGCAAGGTCCTGCGCATCGCTCAGGACGGCACGGTGACGCAAATCGCCGAAGCGCCGCGCAAGTGGATCGCCGCCGTGGCCGGAGGCCCGCAGGGCGCCGTCGGCTATGCGCACGGACGCAACGGCTTCGTCCGGCTCTCCGACGGTTCCACCAGGGAATTTTCCGAAGAGAGGACGGTCGAAGGCCTCGCCTTTGCGCCGAAGGGCCTGCGGATCGCCGCCGCCCGCTATAACGGCGTCACCCTGCACTGGGTCGGCACCAACGGTGCGCCCGCCGATCTCGAGTGGAAGGGCGCCCATACGGGCGTGACCTTCTCCCCGGACGGCCGCTTCCTCGTCACCACCATGCAGGAAAATGCCCTGCACGGCTGGAAGCTCGACGGCAAGCCCGGCGAAGCCCGCCACATGCGCATGACCGGCTACCCGGCCAAGGTGAAGTCGCTCTCCTGGTCAGTGAAGGGCAAGTGGCTTGCCTCCTCCGGGGCGCCGGCCGCGATCGTCTGGCCCTTCTCGGCCAAGGACGGCCCGATGGGCAAGGCGCCGCTCGAGCTCGGCACCCGCGCCGACATCATGGTCACCCAGGTCGCCTTCCATCCGGCCGAGGAAGTCCTCGCCATCGGCTTCATCGACGGCATGATCCTCGGCGTCCGCATCGCCGACGGCAAGGAGGCGCTTCTGCGCCGCCCCGGCAAGGGCGCCATCACCGGCATGGGCTGGAGCGCCACGGGCAAGCTCCTCGCCTTCGGCTCGGAAGCCGGCGACTGCGGCGTCATCGACATTTCGGCCTGAGCCCGTGATCCCCTGGACCCTCATCGATACCGCGACGGTACCCGGCGGCGGCGAGGAGCTCCGCCTCAAGCGGCGCGGCTCCGAATTCTCCATCATGCTCGGCGCCAACGAGCTGATGAACAGCCGCCTTTCCGGCTCCGAGGAGGCGCTCGCGCGCCTTTCCATCGACAAGATCCGCGACCGTAAGCGGCCGGTGATCCTGATCGGCGGGCTCGGCATGGGCTTCACGCTCCGCGCAGCGCTCGCCGAACTGCCGCAGGAGGCGAGCGTCGTCGTCGCCGAACTCGTCCCGGCGGTGATCCGCTGGGCGAAGGGCGAGATGGCGGACGTCTTCAAGGGCTGCCTAGACGATCCCCGGGTCACGATCATGGAGGCGGATGTCGGCGAACTGATCCGCCGTGACAGGAGCGTCTATGACGCCATCCTGCTGGATGTCGACAACGGTCCGGAAGCGCTTACCCGCGAAGAGAACGACCGCATCTACGACGCCGGCGGGCTGGGTGCGGCGAAGAACGCGCTGCGGCCCAGAGGCGTCCTCTCCGTCTGGTCTTCCGCCCCCGATTCCCGCTTTACGCGCCGGATGCAATCTTCAGGCTTTACGGTCGAGGAAGTGCCGACGCGTGCCAGCACCAGGGGACGCGGCGCAAAGCACATGATCTGGCTGGGCGTGAAGCAGGACCGCTAGCGGCCATCAGCCAACACGAGGCCAGCGCAAACGGCCGCGCTGGAAAATTCCGCGACGGGACGAGAGGTGGGCAGGCAGCCGGTATCGAGGGTATTGGTTGGTCAGGTTTGCCGCCTGCCCGGTCGCTTCCGGTTTTTCCCGAAAATCCGGATGAAGGTGGGGCGCCCCTTTTCCGGAGCTTCGGGTGGGGACCGGCCTGACGCCGGCCCGCCACCGTCTGCAACCATCATCGGGCGCCGGGTGCTTCCCGGGGGAGGCAACCGGTTCGCGACCCGGCCCTTCCCGATGACCGCTTCAGGATAGATGGGCATCGGCCCGCGGGGATGAAAGGGGAAGCACGGGAGGGCCGGATCGTTGAAATGCCTGCGAAGTTTCTTCACCGCGCAATTTCATTGCTACCAGCAGGGCTACCATCAGGGCTAACGTCAGGCCGTGCGGACGGCACCGATGATCGCCCCCAGCAGCGCATGCAGATCGTCACGATACCCTGTTCTGGCAGAGGGTGAATTCTCGTCCGAGGTCATCACCACGGTAAGCCCGAGCGAGGGGACGACGTAGAGCATCTGGCCGCCATAGCCCCAGCCGAACCTGACCTCCTCGCCGCCGATCGTCCGCAGGAACCAGCCGTAGCCGTAGCCGTCGCCGGAAAAGCGCGAATTCGTGCGGGGCGTCCACGACTGCCCGATCCAGCCCTGCGAGAGGACGTGCGTGCCATCGGCGGCCTTTCCGCCGTTGCGGTAGACCTCCCCGAAGGCATGCAGCGACCGCGCCGTCATCGCCATCTGGTTGCCGCCGAGATAGATGCCCTGCGGATCCCGCTCCCATGCGCCGATGCGGAACCCCTCGACCGGCGCGAACCACTCGTGCGCCAGCGCCAGCGTCGACTTGTCCCCGACCCGGGTGAGGATGGCGGAGAGGAGATGCGTCGAGGCCGTCGAATAGAGCATCGCGCCGCCCGGCTCGCCCTCGAAGGGCTCCGACAGCGCAAAGCGCACCCAGTTGCGGCTGGAGACCCAGCGGCCGTAATTCGGCCCCGACATCCGCGCCAGCCCGGCCTGCATGGAAAGAAGGTTGCCGATCGTGACCTCGTGGAGGCGCGGGTCCGGATCGCGCGGCAGGTCGCTGGCGAGAATGGTCGCGATCTTCTGGTCGGGTCCCTCCAGCAGGCCCCTGTCGATGGCCATGCCGATCATCGCGGATATGATCGATTTCGACGCCGACTTGATATTGGTGGACTCGTTGACAGAACGGCCGTTGAAGGCACGCTCCGCCAGCATTTCGCCGTCGCGCGACACCAGCACCACCTTGAGCGGCGAAAGTCCCCCTGCCCCGTCCAGCGCGACCTCCACGGGGGACCGGCCCGCCGGCGGTTGCGGAACCGCCTGGGCCAGCACATGCGGTGCGGCGAGAGCGAGGGGAAAGGCGGAAAGCAGGGTGCGACGCTTGATCATGCCGGCAATCTAGGACGGCGGCCGGGGCGGAACCATGACGGCCGCGATGTCTCACGCCAAGGTGATGGGATTGCGAGCGGATTGGCCTTCTACAGGTCCGCCCGGTCGAAGATCCCGCCGATCCAGTCGAGGAAGACCCTGACGCGCGGCGATAGCTGCCGGTTCTGCGGATAGAGCGCCGAAAGCGGAGTCGGCACCGGAGGATAATCCGCCAGCACCTGCACCAGATCGCCGCCCTCGATGAACGGCTGCAGGCGGTGTCGCGGCGCCTGGATCAGGCCGAAGCCCCGCCGCGCGAGGTCAATCAGCGTCTCGGAATTGTTGACCCTGACCCGCGCCGGCAGCGTGACGTTGCGTATCTGCCCGTCGACGGTGAACTCGAGCGGCATGACCTGGCCCGTGCGAGACGAAATGAAGCCGACCGCCTCGTGCCCATCCAGCGCGTCCGGCGTCTGCGGCATCCCGTGCGCCGCGATATAGCCGGGGCTGGCGCAGGTCAGTTCGGTGATCGACCCGAGCTTGCGCATGATCAGCGAACTGTCGGAGATCTCGCCGGCGCGGATGACGCAGTCGACGCCTTCGCGCACCAGGTCGACATAGCGATCCGTCTGGCCGATCTGCAGTTCGAGCGCCGGGTAGCGGTCGAGGAATTCCCGCAGGTGCGGCAGCAGGAAGATCTGCGTCAGCATGGGATGGGCATCCACCCGCAGGATACCCTGCGGCTTCGCCTCCCGGAAGATCGCCTCCGTTTCCGCCATTTCCGCCAGGATCGAGAGGCAGCGCTGGTAGAAGGCGTGACCGTCGAGGGTCGCCGCCACATGGCGCGTCGTCCGGTCGAGGAGCCGCGCGCCGATATCCGCCTCGAGCGCCTTGATCGCAGCCGTCACCGTCGACCGCGCAAGCCCGAGATCGGCGGCGGCGGCCGCGAAGCTGCGGCGTTCCACCACCCTCACGAAGAGTTCCATACGCGTCAGGCGATCCATGTCCATTGTTCATCACAGATGAATTTTTATGTCAATTCGCCGTTATTGTTCTTCGAGGCCGAAGGCGTATTTTCGGGACGAACAGAAAAAGGAGACAGGCCATGACAGAGAAAGAACAACGCGTCGCCATCGTCACCGGTGCCTCCAAGGGGATCGGCACCGCGGTCGCCCAACGGCTGGCCGCCGATGGGCTGGCGGTGATCGTCAACTATTCCTCCAGCAGCGTAGCGGCCGACGAGGTCGTCGCGGGGATCGAGGCGGCGGGCGGCAAGGCCGTTGCGGTCAAGGCCGATGTCGGAACGTCGAGCGGCATGGCTGCCCTCTTCGACGCGGCCGACGAAAACTTCGGCGGCGTGGACGTCCTCGTCAACAACGCCGGCGTGATGACGCTCACCCCGCTGACCGAAACCGACGACGACACCTTCGACCGTCACATCACGGTCAACCTCGCCGGCACGTTCTACGGCATCCGCGAGGCCGGCCGCCGGCTTCGCGAAGGAGGCCGCGTCATCAATTTCTCGTCCAGCGTCGTCGGCGCCTACGGTCCGCGCTACGGCGCCTACGCAGCCAGCAAGGGCGGCGTCGAGGCCATGACCCATGTCGCAGCTAAGGAATTCGGCAGCCGGCAGATCACCGTCAATGCCGTCGCCCCCGGCCCGGTCGAGACGGACATGTTCATGCACGGCAAGTCGGAAGAACTGGTGCAGTCGATCGTCCAGGGCATCCCGCTCGGACGACTTGGCCAGCCGGACGACATCGCCTCGGTCGTCTCCTTCCTGGCGAGCCCGCAAGCAGGATGGGTGAACGGCCAGGTGCTTCGCGCCAACGGCGGCATGCTCTGACGGGATGAAGGGAGAAGAATGATGCCATTCGTCAACATCAAGACCCCTGAAGGCGCCCTGACCCGGGCGCAGAAAGAGGAGATCGTGCATCGGACCACCGATATGCTGGTCGAATACTTCTCCGAAGCCGCCCGGCCGCACACGATGGTGCTGATCGAGGAGGTGAAGGACGGGGGCTATGGCCGGGCCGACGAGGTCTACCTCGTCCCCGAGGCCTACCGCGCCCGGGATTGAGCAGGTCCGGCGCCAGCCGGCCCGCGACGTAACCGCGGCTTGAAACGAGTGGATTGCCCGGCCCGACGCCGGGCAGCCCGTCCCGCCATTCTGAAAGATCTGAAACTTCAGGCTCATTCGACGGTTGTGATGCCCCGCACGCGGCACGCGGGCGGCGACAGCAATCGAAGGAGAAGCCTGTGAAAGCTCTGGTTTGGCACGGAAAAGAGGATATTCGCTGCGACACGGTGGACGACCCGGAGATCGAGGACCCCCGCGATGCGATCATCAAGGTCACCAGCTGCGCCATCTGCGGTTCCGACCTGCACCTCTTCCACAATTTCATCCCGGCGATGAAGCCAGGCGACATCATGGGCCACGAGATGATGGGCGAGGTCGTCGAAACCGGCTCCGGCATCAACGGCGCGCTGAAGAAGGGCGACCGGATCGTCGTGCCCTTCACCATCTTCTGCGGCGAATGCGAGCAGTGCATGCGCGGCAACTTCTCCGTCTGCGAACGCTCCAATCCCAACAGGGACATGGCCGACAAGGCCTTCGGCCACGCCACGGCGGGCCTCTTCGGCTACACGCACCTGACGGGCGGCTTTCCCGGCGGGCAGGCCGAGTATCTGCGGGTCCCCTTCGCCGACAAGACGCATGTCAAGGTGCCCGACAGCCTTACCGACGAGCAGGCGCTCTTCCTCGGAGACATCCTGCCCACCGGCTGGCAGGCCGCCGTTCACTGCGACATCGAGCCGACCGACACGGTCGCGGTCTGGGGCTGCGGGCCGGTCGGCCAGATGGCGATCCGCAGTGCCGTGCTGCTCGGCGCAAGGCAGGTCATCGCGATCGACTTCATCCCCGAGCGGCTCTCCATGGCCGAGGCCGGCGGCGCGATCACCATCAACTTCGAGAGGGAAAGCGTCATCGAGCGCCTGAACGACCTGACCGACGGCAAGGGACCGGAGAAATGCATCGATGCCGTCGGGCTGGAATCGCATGTCTCCATGGGCCAGCCGGATACCCTGCTCGACCGCGCCAAGCAGATGGTCATGCTGGAAAGCGATCGCCCGCATGTGCTGCGCGAGATGATCTATGTCTGTCGCCCTGGCGGCATCATCTCTATCCCCGGCGTCTACGGCGGGCTGGTCGACAAGATCCCGATGGGCGCGGCCATGAACAAGGGGCTGACCTTCCGCATGGGCCAGACCCACGTCAACCGCTGGACCGACGACCTCGTACGGCGGATCGACGAGGGCCAGATCGACCCCTCATTCGTCATCACCCATACCGCGACGCTCGAGGAGGGTCCGGAGATGTACAAGGTCTTCCGCAACAAGCAGGACGGCTGCATCAAGGTCGTGCTGAAACCATGAGAACGGAGAACAGCCATGAGCAATAGCCTCGACGCCGTCCGACGTTCGGAAAATCCCGGCCTCGTCAGGAGGAGCTCGGGCTCGCTGACCGGCACGGATCGCCTCGCCCGCCAGCTCGGCTGGTTCAGCATCGGTCTCGGGGTCGTCGAACTCGTCGCGGCCCGCAGCATCAGCCGCGCGCTCGGCATGCCAAATTCGGAGGGCCTGATCCGCGCCTTCGGGGCGCGCGAGATCGCGAGCGGCGTGCTGACGCTCTCCGTCGACACGAAGGCGGGACTGTACAGCCGGGTGGCGGGCGATGCGCTCGACCTTGCGGTCATCGGAGCTGCCGTCCGGCACGACAATCCCAGACGGGGCAACGCGGTGCTCGCGCTTGCCATGGTCGCGGGGGTGACGCTGCTCGACGTCGCGGCAGCGCTTGCGACACGCCAGCAGAACCGCCGCGACGACGGCGACGTGCGCGACTACAGCGACCGCAGCGGTTTTCCGCAGGGCGTGGCCACGGCGCGCGGCCAGGCGGAACGGGAGGCCAGTACCGCGGCGCTTCCGCGCCCGCCCGCCCCGCAACACCAGTTCTGACGCGCGACAAAACGAAAGCCCGCCTTCCTCTCGGGACAGCCGGGCTTTTCAGTGTCTTCGGACATCGCCGCGGCTTGCGGATCAGGCGAGCTTTCGCCCGTTGGCGACGATCATCCCGGCCGCTCCGTCGAGCCAGCCGTCCTTCAGTTCCAGCGCCAGCAGACGCGACCGTTCGAAGGGGCCGGGCATGACGAGATGCCGGGTCTTGCCGGCCGACATGCCGAACCGCTCGTAATAGGCCGCATCGCCCACCAGAAGAACGGCGCCGTGATCGCGGCGCGCGGCTTCGGCGATCGCCGCCCGCATCAGCGCCCCGCCGATACCCCGGCCTTCGTGGGCGCAGTCGACGGCGAGCGGCCCGAGCAGCAGCGCCTCGACGGGCGCCCCCTGCTGGCTGATGCCCGCCTCGATGCTCCAGAGGCGCACGGTGCCGATGACGTGACCGTCCTCGTCGCGGGCGACGAGGGCAAGGCCCTCCGCCGGCAGGCGGCCGCGGCGGATCTTCTCCGACGACTTCAGGCGGCGTTCCGCACCCATGACCCGGTCGAGCAGGTTTTCGCGCGCGACGACATCCGCCGGCGTTTCGGTATCGATCGAGTAGGTGGAGGTCGGCGCAAGGAATGCGCGCACAGTGTCAAGAACAGCGGCCATGGCGGCCTCCCGTACCCAATACCGTTATCAGCGGCGATGAAAAGGAATTGTGAGCTTGCCGCCCCGGCTGGCTACGGGGTCGGCGATGTCAGGCGCTAGATGACGTAGCTCTTCAGCGGATCGAAGCCGTTGAAGGCAACCGCCGAATAGGTCGTCGTGTAGGCGCCGGTACCCTCGATCAGAACCTCGTCGCCGATCGTGAGCGACACGGGCAGCGGGTACATGTTCTTCTCGTAGAGCACGTCGGCCGAATCGCAGGTCGGGCCGGCGAGCACGCAGGCTTCCATCTCGTCGCCGTCGCGCTCGGTGCGGATCGGGTAGCGGATCGCCTCGTCCATGGTTTCGGCGAGACCGCCGAACTTGCCGATGTCGAGGTAGACCCAGCGGTGGTTGTCGTTGTCGGACTTCTTCGACACGAGGACGACTTCCGCCTTGATCACCCCGGCATTGCCGACCATGCCGCGACCGGGCTCGATGATCGTCTTCGGCAGGTTGTTGCCGAAGTGCGACCGGAGTGCCGCGAAGATCGCCTGGCCGTAGGCTTCCGCCGACGGAATGTCGCGCAGGTACTTGGTCGGGAAACCGCCGCCCATGTTGACCATCTGCAGGTGGATGCCCTGCTTGGCCAGCTGCGCGAAGACGCGCTTGGCATCGGCGAGCGCCGAATCCCAGGCATCGACCTTCATCATCTGCGAGCCGACGTGGAACGACACGCCGTAGGATTCCAGGCCCAGCTGGTGGGCGTAGACGAGCACGTCGACGGCCATCTGCGGAACGCAGCCGAACTTGCGCGACAGCGGCCATTCGGCGCCCTCGCCATCCGTGAGCACGCGGCAGAATACCCTGGAGCCGGGAGCGGCGCGCGAAATCTTCTCGACTTCCTCGTGGCTGTCGACGGCGTAGAGCTCGACACCGAGAGCGAAGGCGCGGGCGATGTCGCGCTCCTTCTTGATGGTGTTGCCGAAGGAGATGCGGTCGGCGGTGGCGCCGGCATCGAGCGCCATCTGGATTTCGGCGACGGACGCGCAGTCGAAGCTCGAGCCGAGCGACGCGAGCAGCTTCAGGATTTCGGGAGCCGGGTTCGCCTTGACGGCATAGTAGATGGCGCTGTCCGGCAGGGCATGGCGGAAAGCGTGGAAATTGTCGCGCACGACATCGAGGTCGACGACCAGGCAGGGGCCGTCGGGACGTCGGGTCTTGATGAAATCGAGAATACGAGCGGTCGTCATCTTGCAGTCCCTCAAATTCCAGGCTCCGGCGAACCGGAGGACAAAGGGCGGATGAGAGTATGCCATGGCGCCAGCCGGTGGAGACCCCGACGCCGCTACACGCTCATACGCGCAAACAATGGATCAGCGCCCTGCCACGGGCAAAGATCCGGCTTTGTCTGCCATGGATTGGAGGGGATAACCCACCGCACGTCCGGCAATGATGGTGTGCCTCTTCAGTGACCCCGGCTGATGGAAAGCCGGAAGAGAACCAGAAAGGCCCGCACCGTCGTTGCTTCAAGATGTCCTCGCATTTCCCGGTTGGCCGGAATAGCGACTGGAGGGGTTAGTTCCAGGTACCTTACCGATGACCTCACCTTAGGGATAAATCCCAGTTCGAGGGTCGGCGGACACCCACAGGCACGTGCGACTTTGGGCAGCACGGGAAATAAGAATATTCGCCTTCACAATCAAGAGATTTTTTTCCCGCTTTTAACTATTTTTCGCATTGCCGGCGGGAACCTGAGTTCCCAACTAGGCGTGGGGCAGTAAAGGGACGATCGCATTGGATACCTTGACGCGCATGCGCGCCTTCATCGAAGTCGTGGAAGCAGAAGGCTTCTCGGCCGCCTCCCGGCGGACCGGGCGCTCGAAGGCCTTGCTTTCCAAGTACGTGAAGGAGCTCGAAGACGATCTCGGCGCCCTTCTTCTCAACCGCACGACGCGGCAGTTTTCCATGACCGAGGCGGGCCACACCTACTACCGGACCGCCGCCGACATCCTCAAGGAAATCGACAACCTCGCCGACCTGGTGCGCGAGAACAACGCCGACCTGAAAGGCCGGCTCCGGGTTTCCGTGCCGCGCACCTTCGTGGATGCCGAGGTGGGCCAGTCGCTCATAGACTTCGCCAGGGAACATCCGGAAGTGTCGCTGGAGATCGTTGCGGAGGATCGATTCGTCGACCTGATCGAGGAGAGCTTCGACCTGGCGATCCGCATTACCAAGCTCGAGGATTCCGGCCTGATCGCCCGAAAGATCGCCGACTTCCGCGTCTACGCCTGTGCGTCGGCTGATTTCGTCGCCCGCCACGGCCCGATCGAGACGCCCCAGGACCTTTCGCGCATCCCCTTCCTGATCGACACCAATTCCCGCTGGCACAACAACGTCCGCTTCTCCGGCACCGACGGCAACACGATCTCGGTTCCGGTCAGCGGCCCGGTGGAGGTCAACAGCCCGCAGGCGACATTGCGCGCCGCGAAGGCGGGACTCGGCGTCGCGATCATTCCCGATTTCATCGCCAATCCGTCGATCCAGGCGGGCGATCTCGTCACCCTTCTCGACGACTATATCGCCAGGGATCGCGGCATCTATGCGGTCTATCCCCATCGCCGCTACCTGCCCGCCAAGGTGCGCAGCTTTGTCGACTACCTCGTCCTCTGGTTCCGCAGGAACCAGCATTGACACGAGGTCGAAATTCCGACCCATTTGCCGCCCAGATAGCGCCAATGTTCGAACCGGAGACGCGGGACCGCCGCATGAAATACCCCCTGCCATTGCTGACCGCCATCGTGCTGTCGCTGCCGGGAATGGCAGCCGCGCACCCGCATATCTTCGCCGAAGCGCGCCTCGAGGTCGTCGCCGGCGATGACGGCACTGTCCAGGAACTGCGGCACGTCTGGCGCTTCGACGAGGTGTTCTCCTCCAGCGTCCTCCTCGACTTCGACCAGAACACCAACCTGAAGCTCGACGAGGCCGAACTTGCCGAACTCGGCGAGGTGATGCGCACCTCGCTCGCCGATTTCGACTACTTCACGACGATTTCCGTCGACGGCCAAAGTGCCGCCATCGTCAAGCCGGACGCGATCCACGTGTCCTACGAGGAAAACCAGATCCTCATCTTCTTCGCGGTACGCCCGCAGGCGCCGCTGCCGCTGAAGGGCAAGCTCGCCTTCGGCGTCTACGATCCCTCCATGTACACCGCGATCGACTTCCCGACCGACGGCGACCTCGTGGCGCAGGGCAAGGCGGCGGACGCATGCCAGCGGCAGGTCGTCCGCCCGAACCCCGACGAGATCATCGCCGAAAACAGCGAAACGCTGACGGAAGCATTCTTCGACGACCCGTCCGGCAACGACATGTCCAAGCTCTTCGCCACGCGCCTGGAGCTGAACTGCTGATGCGCCTGCGGCTCCTGGGATTCGTGCTCGTGGGGCTGGCGCTCGCCGGGGCGGCCTACGCACAGTCGCCGCTCGGCGTCGGCTCGGCCGAGCCGGCATTCCGGATCGGCGGGCCGCTCGGCGGCTTCCTCGGCTGGATCAACGACTACCAGCAGGGCTTCTACCGGGCGCTGACCGGCGCCCTCAAGGCGATGCGCGAGGACCCTCGGGCCCTGACCGGGCTGGTCGGCCTCTCCTTCGCCTACGGCGTCTTCCATGCGGCAGGGCCGGGACACGGCAAGGCGGTGATTTCCTCCTACATGATCGCCAACGAGGTGCAGCTGCGCCGCGGCGTCGCCATTTCCTTCATCTCCTCGCTCCTGCAGGGGCTAGTCGCCGTGCTGCTGGTGGGCGCCACATTCTTCCTCCTGCGCGGTAGCGGCATCACCATGACCGCCGCGACCCGCGCCATGGAGATCGCGAGCTTTGCGCTGATCGCCGCCTTCGGTGCATGGCTGCTTGCCCGCAAGCTGATGCCTGCGCGCGCCGCGCCCTCGCCCGTGCCGGCCGCAATGCCCTCCGCCCCACCCTCCCCAATGCGGCTCGGCCTCAAAAGGCGGTCCGGTTCGGCGTTCCAGGCAGTCGAGGTCGCCGATCACGACCAGACGGGTGACGGCAGATACTGCGAGACCTGCGGCATCGCCCATGCGCCCGATCCGAGCCTACTCGGCGGCAACCGGTTCGGCGCGAGGGAAGCATGGTCGGCCATGGTCGCCGTCGGCTTGCGCCCCTGTTCAGGCGCCATCCTGGTCATGAGTTTTTCGCTGCTGAACGGCCTCTATCTTGGCGGCCTGCTTTCGGTGCTCGCCATGTCGCTCGGCACCGCCATCACCGTCTCGATCCTCGCCGTCTTGGCGGTCGGGGCGAAGGACCTTGCGGTCCGGCTCGCCGGCCCCGGCTCGCGCATGGCGGGCCGGATCACCTCCGGGCTGGAGATCGCCGGCGCGCTGTTCATCCTGCTGATCGGCCTGTCGCTGCTGGGAGCGGCGCTGCAGGCCTGAAGACGTCAGGGCTTGCGACCGCGCTGGTAGCGGCCCCGCAGCCAGAAGATCGCAAAGAAGGATGCCACGGCGAGAACCCCGAACGCCGCGGCCAGGTATGGCGAGAAGGTTTCCGCCAGCCAGATCATGATCGGCGGCATGACGAAGAACAGCACCAGGAAGCCGAGGAAAATGATTGCCGCAGCCAGGGCGGGGCTGCGTCCGCGCTCGCCGCTCATTGTGCCGCTCCCGACCGGATTTCGTCCCGGATATCCTCGAGCCGCCGGCGCTGGCCGCCGGTCTCGTCGAAATTCTGCGGCATCAGCCACACCTCGAAAGCCTGTTTCAACACCGGCCACTCCCCATCGATCATCGAGAACCACGCCGTATCGCGGTTGGCACCCTTGGAAATTACATGCTGGCGGAAGACGCCTTCGAACGTGAAGCCGTACCGCACCGCGGAACGCCTGCTGGGCGCATTGTCGTTGTGGCACTTCCACTCGTAGCGACGGTAGCCGAGGTCCTCGAAGACGTGGCGGGCCATCAGGTAGTGCGCCTCGGTGGTCAGCGGCGACCGCTGGATGTCCGGCGCATGGGCGACCGCGCCGACCTCGACCACGCCGTTCTTCGGGTCGGGCCGCATGTAGCTCGCCATGCCCACGATCCGGCCGCCTTCGTTGTCGCGGAACACGAGCGTCACATACTTGCCGTCCGTGCGCGCCGCCTCCAGCCACTTGCCGAAGTCTTCGACCCCCGTGAAGTCGTCATTGGGGAAATAGCGGGTGAGCGCGTTGATCTCCTGGCCGCCGAGCCCTTCCCACAGGGCCTGCAGGTGGCGCTCGGCCTCGTAAGGCTCCAGCGTCACGAAACGGCCCCGCAGCGTGACCGGGCCGGGTGGCTCAACCTTGTAGTTCCTGAGATCGTGCATCGTATGCCCCTTGTCCGCGACGAGGCTTAGGCCAGAGGCAGGCGAAAGGCAATCGGCATGCACGCTCAGGCCGCCCCTTCCCCCGTCCGGACGGGAGAGGGTCCGGTGACGGGATCGAAGGGCTCAGGCCTGGACCTTGGCCGCCGACACCGTCGCGTCGATATGATCGAGCAGCGCGTCCGGCAGGCCGAGGCGGCCGGCGAGGAGATCGAGATAGCCGCGTTCGGCACGCGTGTCCGGGTCGATCGTCAGGCGCGTCGCCGTGTAGAGCTCGACCTTCTGCTCCTCTGTCCGCGCCGCCGCGACGAGGTCGTCAATGTCCAGCGGATTGGCGAGCTCGCTGGCGATGAAGGCTTCCGCCTCGGAGCCGAGATCGACGGCGTGCACCTTGTCCATGATATTGGCCCGCTCGGCCGCATCGATATGTCCGTCGGCCTTGGCCGCGGCGATCATGGCCCGGATGAGGGTCAGGGCGAAATCGTTGGTGAGTGCGGGAGACTGGGGGTTGAAGGGCGAATCCGCCGGAGGCGGCAGGATTTCCGGCTCCTTGTGGGCCACGGTCTGGGGCGCCTGGCCGGACTGGTAGTTCTTGTAGGCGAGGTAGCCTAGGCCGGCGATGGCGGCAAGCCCGCCGACGGTCGCCACGTTGCCGGCAAGCTTGCGGCCCGTCTTGGTGCCGAGAAGCGCCGCGGCAATGCCGGCCGTCTTCCAGGGATTGTTCCTGGCGATGTCGCCGAACTGCCCGGCCTTGCCGAGGAGGTCTCCCGACTTTCCGCCCAATTGCCCGCCCATCTGCGAGCCAAGGAACTGGTCAAGAAGCTTTTTGGCGTCGAACATCGAGATCTCCCTGTTTGTGACGACAGGGAGATAGGGTGGCGGGGGTGGAATTGCAAAAGCCGCGGCGAAAGATGTTACGCCTTGAGCGCAGCGGCTTCCGAGGCAAGGCGCGTGATGCCGTCCCAGTCGCCGGAAGCGACGAGTTCCTTCGGCGCAACCCACGAACCGCCGACGCAGACGACGTTCGGAAGCGACAGGTAGTCGCGCGCGTTCTTGAGCGAGATACCGCCGGTCGGGCAGAACAGCGTGCCCGCGAGCGGAGACGACAGCGCCTTGAGGTAGGCCGCGCCGCCCGCCTGTTCGGCCGGGAAGAACTTCATCACCTCCAGGCCTTCCTCGCGCAGCGTCATGACCTCGCTTGCGGTCGCAGCACCCGGCAGGATCGGCACGTCGGACCCCCTTGCGGCATCGAGGATGCCACGGGTCACGCCCGGGCTGACGATGAAGGTGGAGCCGGCGGCGACCGCCGCGTCCCAGTCCCGGGAATTCAGGATCGTGCCGGCGCCGACATTGGCGCCCTCCACCTCGGCTGCGACGGCGCGGATCGCATCGAGTGCGACCGGCGTGCGCATGGTGATCTCGATCGCCTTGAGCCCGCCCGCGACAAGTGCGCGGGCGAGCGGCACGGCCGATTTCGCATCATCGACGATCAGCACCGGAACCACCGGCTGGGCCTTGAGGATCGCGAGGAGGTTTTCGGTCTTGGCAGTCATCGGCGCTTCCGTTTCAAACGATTGAACTGAGGTCTCGGAATTATCCCCCCTCCCCCCGCTTGTCGAGGAAAAATAAACCGTCGCGCGGCGTGAACCTTTGCCAAATGGACGTTTTGCCATAGGTTCCACCACGACCGGCAACGGGGATGCGCATGGCCAAGGAAATCGAGCGGAAGTTTATCGTGAATAACGATGGCTGGCGCGCTGAGGCGCGGTCGGTCCGCGCGTTCGTGCAGGCCTATGTCACCGCCCAGGAGGACAGGTCGCTGCGCGTGCGGCTGATCGACGACCGTCGCGCGACGCTGACCATCAAGATCGGCCGGCAGATCATCAGCCGCGACGAGTTCGAATACGACATCCCCGTCGAGGACGCGCACGACCTGATCGGCAGCGCGCTCGGCATCGTGCTGGAGAAGACGCGCCACGAGGTGGAGCACGAGGGGTTCACCTGGGAGGTGGACGTCTATGCCGGGGTCTATCAGGGCCTCGTGGTGGCTGAAGTCGAGCTGGAGCACGAGGAGCAGCAGCCGTCGCTTCCGTCCTGGATCGGCAAGGAGGTGACCGGCGACCGGCGCTTCTCCAACCTGGTGATGGCGACCGAGGACCTGAGCGGAGAGCTTTGCCATGGCCTTTCGCATCCGGCCTGACCGCCCGTTCACCGAGGAGTTCCGCTCCGTCGCCCGGCGGCAGCTGGAACAGGCGATCCATTTCCTGGAAGACCAGCCGGACGGCCCGCACGAGGCGATCCATGACGCCCGCAAGAAGTTCAAGCGGGTCCGTGCCCTCTACCGGCTGGTCCAGGCCGATGCCCGGGAGTTCCGGCACCGCGAGAACGCGCGCATCCGCGACATGGCAAAGACCCTGTCGGTCGTGCGCGACGCCACGGCACTGGTCGAAACGGTCGACTACCTCGCTTCGGAGGCAACTTCGCCGGACGAGATATCGGCGCTTTCCTTTGCCTCGAGGGCGCTGATCGAGCGGCGCGACCGGATTGCCGAGGAGGAAGTGGACCTGCCCGAGAAGATCGCCGCGGCGATCGGCACCTGCCGCGACGCAATCGCAGCGCTGGACGACCTCAAGCTCGAGGACGGCCGCGGCAAGACCGCCCGGCGTCTCGCCAAGGCATGGCGCCGGCAGATGTCGCGGGCGGCGGCGGACCTGCTCGCCTGCGAGGAGGGCGGCGATACGGAAGCCTTCCACGACCTGCGGAAGGTCGGCCAGATCTACTGGATGCACCTCTCGCTTCTCTCCGACCTATGGCCCTCGGCCATGCGCGCCAAGCGGGCGGAAGCCAAGGCGCTGGTGGACATCCTCGGACACGAGCACGACCTTTCGGTGCTGACCCAGGTGGTGAACGAGAACCCGGACCTCTTCGGCGACAGCGATACCCTGGCGAGGCTGATCGGCGCGATCATCGCCCGCCGGCAGGAACTGCGCCAGCGGGCGATCGACCAGGCCAGGCGCGTCTTTGCCGACGACGCCGATGCGGAAGCTTCCCGCATCGCGCTTCTCTGGCAGGAGGCAGCGTCGCGCCGGTAGCGGGACGGGGCGGCATTGCCGGGGACAGAAAGCGCGTTGCGTCCGCTCCCGTCTGGTAGTATTTCCCGCGCCATGACCGACAACACGACCATCGACCGTCCGGCAGCCGGCACCACCTGCGTGGCCGCGCTCTACCACTTCGCGAACTTTCCGCGCTACGAGGCGTTCCGCGACCCGTTGCAGGCGTTCTGCGACGAGAACGGCATCAAGGGCACGCTGCTGATTGCCCGCGAAGGCATCAACGGCACCGTCGCCGGAACGGACGAGGCGATCGCGCGGCTTCTCGCATACCTGCGCGCCCAGCCGGAATTCGCGGCGCTCGAGCACAAGGAAAGCCGCGCGTCGAAGATGCCCTTCCTGCGCATGAAGGTGCGCCTGAAGCGGGAGATCGTCACCATGGGCGTCGAGGATATCGACCCCAACAAGATCGTCGGCACCTATGTCGATCCGAAGGACTGGAACGCGCTGATCTCCGATCCGGACACGATCCTGATCGATACCCGCAACGACTACGAGACGGCGATCGGCGTCTTCAAGGGCGCGGTCGACCCGAAGACCAAGACCTTCCGCGAGTTTCCGGCATGGGTGAAGAACAATCCCGGCCTGCACAACAAGCCGAAGATCGCCATGTACTGCACCGGCGGCATCCGCTGCGAGAAGGCGACCGCCTTCATGAAGGAACAGGGCTTCGAGGAAGTCTATCACCTCAAGGGCGGCATCCTGAAATACCTGGAGGAAGTGCCGGTCGAGGAAAGCCTCTGGGAAGGCGCCTGCTTCGTCTTCGACGAGCGGGTCTCGGTGGAGCACGGCCTGAAGGAAGGCAACCACCGGCTCTGCCATGCCTGCCGCAACCCGATCACCGCCGAGGAAGTCACCTCCCCCTTCTACGAGGAAGGCGTTTCCTGCTCGCACTGCTACGAGACGCGGACGGAAGCCGACCGCGAGCGCTACCGCCAGCGGCAACACCAGATCGCGCTGGCGAAGAAGCGCGGGCAGAAGCATATCGGCGGATAAGCAGCCCCCCGGCACCTGATAGACCGCACCCGCTAGGCCGCTTTGCGCTCGTCCAGAAATCCTTCCATCATGCAGCGGAATGCCTCCGTCGCGCGCGAAAGCACCTCTTCCGGATCCCTGCTCGCCGCGACCCAGAGTGCCGCGTTGAGGGCAGCACCGCTCATCAGCCGCGCCGCGGCCTCCGCATCGACCGGGCGCATCGTCCCCGCCTCGATCAGGCTACGCACCTTCTCCACGGTCGACTGAAGGCAGAGGTTCTGGCTCGGCCACTGCGAGGGATCGCCGAGGAACGCCGGCCCGTCCAGGAGCACGATGCGCTGCACCTCCGGCTCCAGCGCCATCCGTATATAGGCGGTCCCTTCCGCCAGAAGCCCCTCCCACTCCGTCGGCGCCGCAGACGCCGCATCCTTGGCCCGCGTCGCCATCTCCATGTCGATCGCGTGAACGACGGCGGCCAGCAGGCCGCGCTTGTCCCCGAAATTATGGTAGAGCGCGCCGCGCGTGAGGCCGACCGCCGCCGTCAGGTCGTCCATCGAGGCTTCCGCATAGCCCTTTTCCGCAAAGGCCTTGCGGGCCGCTCCTATGAGCTTGGCCCTCGTTTCCTCCATCATTTCCAGGCGTGTTTTTCTCGCCAACCGACGATCTCCTCATTCACATACGACTTGCATGCCATTGACATACGCGTTGTATGCATTACGCTCACATACGCAACGTATACGAATTCTTCTCCCTTTGACAAGGATGACCGATGTCAGACCGTGAAGCCATTTTTCCCGCCGAGCGCCAGGCGCTATATGAAGCGAATAAATACTCTGCCGCTATCAGGTCGGGAGACCTGCTCTTCGTGTCCGGCCAGGTCGGCAGCAGGCCCGACGGCTCGCCGGAACCCGACTTCGAAAAGCAGGTGCAGCTTGCCTTCGACAACCTCCGCGCCGTGCTCGCTGCCGCCGGCTGCACGCTCGACGACGTGGTCGACGTGACGACCTTCCATACCGACCCGGAAAAGCAGGTCGAGACGGTGATGGCCGTCCGGAGCCGGAACATCGGCGAGGCCCCCTACCCGAACTGGACCGCGGTCGGCGTCAACTGGCTCGCCGGGTTCGACTTCGAGATCAAGGCGATCGCTCGCATCCCGTCCGCCGCGCGCCAAGGCGCATAAGGCGCATAATGAAAAAGCCCGCCGGCGAGGCCGGCGGGCTCGTTTAGTCAGGCAAGGCCTGCTTACCAGGACGGGATGACCGCGCCCTTGTATTCATCGTTGATGTAGGCCTTCACGCTGTCGTCGTGATAGGCCTCGATCAGCGTCTTGACCCACGGCGCGTCCTTGTCTTCCGTGCGGACGGCGATGACGTTCGCATACGGGCTTTCCTTGCCTTCGATGGCGATGGAATCCGTGTTGGGGTTGAGGCCGGCATCCAGAGCGTAGTTGGTGTTGATGACCGACGCGTCCGTGTCGTCCAGCGAACGCGGCAGCTGGGCGGCATCGAGCTCGGCGAACTGGATGTTCTTCGGGTTTTCCACGACGTCGGCCGGGGTCGCCTTGAGGCCGATTTCCGGCTTCAGCTTGATCAGGCCGTTGGCCTGGAGCACGAGAAGCGCGCGGCCGCCATTGGTCGGATCGTTCGGGATGCCGACGGTTGCGCCGTCCGCCAGTTCGTCGAGGCTCTTCACCTTCTTGGAATAGACGCCCATCGGGGTGGTGATGGTCTTGGCGACGCTTTCGATCTTGAAGCCGCGGTCGGCGATCTGGTTGTCGAGATAGGGCTGGTGCTGGAAGGAGTTGGCGTTCAGGTCGCCGTCATTCAGCGCCTGGTTCGGCACGACATAGTCGGAGAACTCGACGATATCGATGTTGAGCCCCTTGCCGGCGGCGACTTCCTTGACCTTTTCCATGATCTCGGCGTGTTCGCCGACGGAGACGCCGACCTTGATGTCTTCGGCGAGAGCCGTGCCGGCGGAAAGAGCGGCCGCGAATGCGGCGAGGAGAGCGAGTTTCTTCATCTGGTAACTCCTTTGCTTGGGAAGAGGACTGTCAGTTCTTGCGGGTACGCTTGTCGAAGCGGCGGGCGAGCGCATCGCCGGCGCTCTGGATCGCCTGCACCAGCACGATCAGCACGACGACGACGGCCAGCATCACCTCGGGCATGAAGCGCTGGTAGCCGTAGCGGATGCCGAGATCGCCGAGGCCGCCGCCGCCGACGGCACCGACCATGGCGGAGTAGCCGACGAGGCTGACCAGCGTCAGCGTCAGGGCGAGCACGATGCTCGGCAGCGCCTCGGGCAGAAGCACCTTGGTGACGATCTGCACCGGTGTGGCGCCCATCGCGCGCGCGGCTTCGATCAGCCCCTTGTCCACCTCGCGGATCGATGCCTCGATCAGCCGCGCGATGAACGGGATGGTGGCGATCGTCAGCGGCACGATTGCGGCGGTCGTGCCGATCGAGGTGCCGGCGATCATCCGGGTGAAGGGAATGATCGCGACCACGAGGATGATGAACGGCGTCGAGCGCGTGGCGTTCACGATCGCTCCGACGATCCGGTTGACGAGCGGTGCGGGGAAGAGTTCGCCACGGTTGCTGGTCGCCAGGAAGACGCCGATCGGCAGGCCGATGAGAGTGCCGACAAGGCCGGAAACGATCACCATCTGTGCCGTCTGCAGCAGCGATTTCCACAGGAGTGCGATGAGAATGTCAGGCGCCATAACCGAGCACCTCCGTGGCCAGGCCGGTTTCAGCGTAGAAGCGCGCGGCCCGTTCCAGGGTCGCAGGATCGGCCGGATAGGAAACCACCAGCGAGCCGTAAGGTTCGCCGGCAATCTCGTCGATCGCGCCGGCAAGAATGTTCACGTCGGGACCGATCTCGGCGACGAGGCGCGCCGTCAGCGGCTGGAAGGCGGTTTCGCCGAAGAATATCAGCCGCACCAGCGCACGGTCTCCCGGCCCCGGTTCCTGCTTCAGGTCCGGACCGATCCATTCCGGCAGCTTGGCGCCGACGGCCGCCGAAAGCAGCGCCCGCGTGGTCTCGTGCTTCGGCGTCGTGAAGACCTCGAAGGTACGGCCGTGCTCGACGATCTGCCCCCTGTCGATCACCGCGACCTGCGAGGCGATCGTCTTCACCACTTCCATTTCGTGGGTGATGAGGAGAACGGTAAGGCCGAGATCCCGGTTGATGGTCTTCAGGAGCGCCAGGATCGACTGCGTCGTCTCCGGGTCGAGCGCCGACGTCGCCTCGTCGGAGAGGAGGAGCTTCGGCTCGGTGGCGAGCGCCCGGGCAATGCCGATGCGCTGCTTCTGGCCGCCCGAGAGCTCCGCCGGATAGCGGCCCGCCTTGTCGCCGAGGCCGACCAGGTCGAGGAGCGGCGTGACCCGCTCGCGGATCGCCTGGCGGTCGACGCCGGCGATTTCCAGCGGCAGCGCGACATTGTCGAACGCGGTGCGTGAGGACAGCAGGTTGAAGTGCTGGAAGATCATGCCGACCTGGCGGCGCAGGTCGCGAAGCCCGCCTTCGCCCAGGCCGCCGACCTCCACGCCATCCACGACCACGCGGCCCGACGTTGCCTTCTCGAGCCCGTTGACGAGACGGATCAGCGTCGACTTGCCGGCGCCGGAACGGCCGATGATGCCGGTGATGCCGCCGCGCGGCACGGTGAGGTCGACGCCGTCGAGCGCCGTGAAGGCAGGCTGCGAGCCGGTGCCCCCGAAGCGCTTGGTGACGGCCTCGAAGGCCACCATGGCCTCCGGTCGGGCAGCCTCGTTCAGGACGGAGACATCACTCATCGGATACCTCCGGAGGAGGCGTCACGCGGACTGTGGGGACGGTTCATGGACTTCTCTTTGGTGAATGCCGCAACAGCGGAAAAGACGAGCGTATGACGAAGGCCTCAGCCCCGCTTACACATTCGGACGGTCGGGCGTCCCTCTAGCATCTTTGCTTTCACCTTATCAAATCCATTGCGGGGATCGGTTTGCCGATCCGACGATCCGCTTATGGCACCACAACCTCATGCCTGCCGAGACACGCGTTTTCCAATATTCGCAGGGTTGGGGAAAAACCATGCTCACGGGCAGACGGGCAGACGGCGGGGAGCGCCCCGGCGACAGGCCGCAGGCACGCAGGCACCCCGAAAACCGGCGCTCTCGTCAGCCCCGTCGGACGGTTCAGGAACCCGCCTTGTAATTTCCCTTGGGAAACTCGGACGCCAGCGCGCGGTACCACTTGCCGCTCTTCTTGACGGTGCGGACCTGCGTCTCGTAGTCCACGTGAACGAGGCCGAAGCGCATCTGGTAGCCCTTCGCCCACTCGAAATTGTCCATCAGGCTCCAGGCGAAATAGCCCCGCAGCGGCACGCCGTCGGCGATCAGGTCGGCGCAGACGGAGAGGTGCTCGGCGTAATAGTCGAGCCGGGGCTGGTCATCGACCTCCCCGTCCGCGCCGACGCCCATGTTGTAGGCGGCGCCGTTCTCGGTGATGTACATTTCCGGCAGGTCGTAGCGACGGTAGAGGTCCTCGACCAGCAGCTTGAGCCCCGGCGGGTAGATTTCCCAGCCGATATCGGTCCGGTCCTCGCTCGCGGGCGGGGCATCGACGGTCCAGGGGAAGTCGCCCTGCCGCGTGGCGTCATCGGCGACACGCATCGGCGTGTAATAGTTGAGCCCCCACCAGTCGAGCTTGCGACCGATCGTTTCGAGATCGCCGTCCTCGACCTTCGGCATCCGGTCTCCGAGCGCATCGAGAAGCGCCGGCGGATATTCTCCCTTGAACACCGGCCCGAAGAAGGCGCCGTTGTGGAAGTCGAAGGCACGCTCGGCGGCCGCCTCGTCCGCCGCACTGCCGGAACCCGCGATCACGGAATGGGCGTTGAGAACGAGGCCCACCGGGACGGAAGGGTTGACCTCGCGGATCGCCTCGACGCCGAGCCCGTGGGCGAGATTGGTATAGTGCATGGCATGCAGCGCGGCTTCCATGTTGCGCTCGCCCGGCGCATGCTCGCCGTAGAGGTGGCTCAGCCATACCGAGCACCACGGCTCGTTGAAGGTCGCAACCGCATCCAGCCGGTCGCCGAGCCTTGCCATCACCACCCGGCCATAGCGCTGGAACGCGTAGGCCGTCGAGCGCGCGGTCCAGCCGCCGTCTCCCATCAGCGCCAGCGGCAGGTCCCAGTGGTAGAGGGTGGCGAAGGTCCGGATGCCGCGCTCCCTGCAGCCGTCGACGAGACGGTCGTAGAAGTCGAGCCCTTTCTCGTTCACCCGCCCGACGCCCTCCGGGACGATCCGCGGCCAGGCGATGGAAAAGCGGTAGGCCGAAACGCCCATTTCCTTGATGAGGTCGAGATCGGCGTCCAGCCGGTGATAGTGGTCGCAGGCAACATCGCCGTTGTCGCGGTTGTGGACCCGGCCGGGCATGTTGGAGAAGGCATCCCATATTGATGGCTTGCGCCCATCCTCCTTCGTCGCCCCCTCGATCTGGAAGGAGGCGGTGGCGACGCCGAAGGTGAAGTCGCCGGGAAAACGGGAAGCCAGGATCTTGGGGTCGGTCATGGGAGCTGCGCCAGCGTGGTTGGTGACTATGGCGGCGATTTATGGGACGCGGGGACGGTTGTACAGGCAAAACTGTAACGTTGCAGTCTCCCCGTCCTATTGTCTCCAGATTGGGAACGATGAAACACCTGCTGCCCGTTTAGTTTTCTCGGACGGAGCGGGTGTTCCTCCTTTTTGTGGGCACTCACGCGGAATATGACCGCATCGATGTTGCGGGATTGTGAGGTTGCAGATGGATATCGGATCGGTACGAACCCTCCTCGACGAAGCCGAGTACGAACAGGCGCTGAAGGCCGTGCGGCCCTATTTCGATAACGAACCGGAAGAGGGTCGCGTCGAGGCGGCCCATTTCGATGCCCTCGTGCTGCTGATCGAGGAATACGAGGCCAGGCATTATCCCATCCCGACCGCCTCGCCGGTCGAGGTCCTCAAGGCGGTAATGGAAGCCAACAGCTACACGCGCGCCGACCTCGTCGCAGTCCTTGGTTCGAAGTCTCGCGCAGCCGATCTCCTAAACGGCCGGCGCGAGATCAATCTCGACCAGATCAGGAAGATCAGCCGAGCATGGCACATCCCGGCAGGCGCCCTGGTGGGAGAGATCGCCAGCGAGGCCTAGACCTTCACCCAGCCCCCGTTCTTTCTCGACGACGCGACGCAGGCCTCGACGAAGGCGACGCCTTTCACGCCGTCGTCGACGGTCGGATAGATGACGTCCTTGTCGACCTTGGCGCCCCTTTTCCTTGCCTGGATGGCGCGTGCCGCCTCGGTGTAGATCGTCGCGAAGGCTTCCAGATAGCCCTCGGGGTGACCGGAGGGGATGCGCGAGACGCGGCCGGCGGCGGGCCCGGCGCCGGCACCGTTGCGGGTGATCAGCCGCTTCGGCTCGCCGAACGGGGTGAACCAGAGATAGTTCGGGTTCTCCTGGCTCCATTCGAGCCCGCCCTTCTCCCCGTAGACGCGCAGCCTCAGTCCGTTCTCGTTGCCGGGCGCGACCTGACTGCACCAGAGCATGCCCTTGGCGCCGCCCTCGAAACGCAGCATGACATGGGCGTTGTCGTCCAGCCTGCGGCCCTCGACGAAGCTGTCGAGATCGGCGGCGAGACTTTCCAGCGTCAGGCCGGTCACGAAGCAGGCGAGGTTGTAGGCATGCGTGCCGATGTCGCCGGTCGAGCCACCGGCCCCCGACTGGGCCGGATCGGTGCGCCAGACCGCCTGCTTGGCGCCGGTCTGCTCGACCGCTTCCGTCAGCCAGTCCTGCGGATATTCCACCTGCACGACGCGCAGCCGGCCGAGGTCGCCGCTGGCGATCATTTCACGCGCCTGCCGCACCATCGGATAGCCGGTATAGTTATGGGTCAGGATGAAGAGCGCGTCGCTCTCGTCGGCCGCCTTCTTCAGCTTCCTGGCATCGGCAAGGTTGGAGGTGAGCGGCTTGTCGCAGATGACGTGGATGCCCCGGCGAAGGAATTCCCTCGCCGCCTCGTAATGCACATGGTTCGGCGTGACGATGGACACGGCCTCGATGCCGTTCTTCAGCCGCGCCTCGCGGATCGCCATCTCCTTGTAGGACCCGTAGGTCCGGGCCGGATCGAGCCCGAGGTCGCGTCCCGACTGCACGGCCTTTTCCGGCGTGGAGGAAAGCGCCCCCGCCACGAGTTCGAACTGGTCGTCCAGCCGCGCCGCCATCCGGTGGACGGCGCCGATAAAGGCGCCCGTGCCTCCGCCCACCATCCCGAGCCGGATGCGCGGTTCGCGCGCCTGTTCGTCCTTGCCTTCGATCGCCATTCTCATGTCTCCTTGAAAAACCTGCGGAGGAAGCCTGCCTCCCCCGCCCTGTCGGTCCCTTCTCCCGGAGGTTGGGAAGAAAGGTTCGCGGCCGCCTCGCCTCGGCCTCCTCCCGGCAAACGGGAAGAGTTGCGGCAAGGCGCCCTGACCGACGTTCCTAAAGCCCCAGCATCCGCCGGTTCGCCGCCTCGTCCGTGCCGCCGGCGGCAAAGTCGTCGAAGGCCTTTTCCGTGACACGGATGATGTGCGCCTTGACGAATTCCGCGCCCTCGCGCGCTCCGTCCTCGGAATTCTTCAGCGCGCATTCCCATTCGACCACGGCCCAGCCGTCGAAATCATTTGCGGTGAGCTTCGAGAAGACGGCGCCGAAATCGACCTGCCCGTCGCCCAGCGAGCGGAAGCGCCCGGCGCGCTGCACCCAGCTCTGGTATCCGCCGTAGACGCCCTGGCGGCCGGTCGGATTGAACTCCGCATCCTTGACGTGGAACATCTTGATCCGGTCCTTGTAGATGTCGATGTTGTCCAGGTAGTCGAGGCATTGCAGCACGTAGTGCGACGGGTCGTAGAGCATGTTGGCGCGCGGGTGGTTTTTCACCCGCTCGAGGAACATCTCGAATGTCACCCCGTCATGCAGGTCCTCGCCCGGGTGGATCTCGTAGCAGACGTCGACGCCGCATTCCTCCGCATGGTCGAGGATCGGTGTCCAGCGGCGGGCGAGTTCGTCGAAGGCGGTCTCCACGAGACCGGCCGGCCGCTGCGGCCAGGGGTAGGTGAAGGGCCAGGCGAGCGCGCCGGAAAAGGTGGCATGCGCCTTGATGCCGAGATGCCGTGACGCCGAGAGCGCCATCTTCACCTGGTTGACCGCCCATTCCTGCCGCGCCTTCGGATTGCCGCGCACTTCCGGCGCCGCAAACCCGTCGAAAGCCTCGTCATAGGCGGGATGGACCGCGACGAGCTGGCCCTGGAGGTGGGTGGAGAGTTCCGTCACCTCGATGCCGTTCTGGCGCGCGACGCCGGCGAACTCGTCGCAATAGTCCTTCGATTCCGCCGCCCGTTTGAGGTCGATCAGTTGCCCTGCCCAGGTCGGCACCTGGACGCCGACATAGCCCTTGTCCGCCGCCCATTTGGTGATGGCGTCCCAGGAGTTGAACGGCGCCGCATCCCCGGCGAACTGGCCGAGAAAGATGGCCGGCCCCTTGATCGTCTTCATGAAAATTCCTCCAGTGTCGTATGGCTGCTTGCATCGATTGCCCCCTGCCTGCCTGTCGGCCTTCCCCTCGCCCGCGAAGAGAAGATCGATCCGGTCCGCGCCTGAGACGGACCGAGCATGAAGGGCGCTCCCTCCCCCCGCGATCACGGGAAGAGGGCTGGCGTCAGGACCGGACCACGCCTCAGAAGGGCGAATCCGGGAAGTAGAACTGCTCGGCATTGTCCTTGGTGACGAGCGTGGCGTCGAGGATGTAGGTGCCGCTGACCGGCACCTGGTCGTAGAGGCCGTCGGCGGTGAGCTGCATGGCGGTTGCAATCATCGCCGGCGGATAGAGCACGTCGACCGGCACCATCTTGTCGCCGTCCATCGCCCGCTTGACCATGTCCTTGGAGCCGGCGCCGCCCACGACATACTGGATGTCGCTGCGCCCGGACTGCTCGATCGCCTCCAGCACGCCGACGACCATGTCGTCGTCCTGCGCCCAGACCACGTCGATCTTCGGATATTTGGTGAGGTAGTCCTGCATCACGCGGAAGGCGTCGTCGCGGTTCCAGTTGCCGTACTGGCGCTCCAGCACCTTGACGTTGGAGCCCTCGATGCCCTTGTCGAAACCGTCCTGTCGCTGCTGGTCGATCGGGATCGGCAGGCCGCGGATGACGACGACCTCGGCATCCGGCGTGGTCTCCGCGATGTACTTGCCGGCCACTTCGCCGAGCGCCGGGTTGTTGCCGGCGACATAGAGGTCGCGGACGGAACTGTCGTTGCTCGACGGAGCGCGGTCGACGAGGGCGACGAATGTGCCGGCATCCTTGACCTGCTGGATGGCGTTGACGAGCGGGTCCGGATCGGTCGGCAGGATGACCAGCGCGTCGATGCCCTGGACGGCGAGGTCCTGCACCGCATTCGCCTGGCTTGCCGGATTGGGCGAGGTCTTGACGATGACGTTGAGGCCCGGATGCTCGCCCATCAGGAGCTTCGCGACGCGCTCGGCATGGTAGACGACGCCTGCGGTCCAGCCGTGGTCGGCGGCCGGGATTGAGACCCCGATCGTTGCCTTCTTCTCCTCCTGGGCCCAGCCGAGGCCGGGGCCGATGGCGACCGAGGTCGCGAGCGCCGCTGCGAGCAGGCCGAAAGTTCTTCTAAGCATGTTCTCTCTCCCAAGTTCGGGTCTTTGCCGGCGGCCGGGCACGACCCGTTTGGGCCCGGTCGGTTCCTCACGATCGCCGCGACAGCGAGCGCTGCACGAGCATGGCGATGATGATGATCGCGCCCTGGATGGCGCCGATGAGGTATTCGCTGACGAAGTTCGACAGCAGCATGATGTTGCCGACGATCTCCAGGATGAAGGCGCCGCAGATCGTGCCCCAGATGCGCCCGACGCCGCCGCGCAGCGCCGTCCCCCCGACGACGACGGCGGTGATCGCCTGCAGCTCCCACAGGATTCCCGTCGTGGCGGAGGTGGAGCCGAGACGCGGCACGTAGAGAAGGACCGCGATCGCCACGCAGAGCCCCTGCACGACGTAGGCGATGGTGCGCACCCGCTTGACGGATATGCCGGAATAGCGGGCGACGTCCTCGTTGGAACCCACCGCGATCAGGTGGCGGCCGTAGCGCGTGCGGTAGAGCACGAAGGCGGCAATCGCCGCGGTCACGAAGATGACGATGATCGGCACCGGCACGCCGAGGATATCGCCGAAATAGACCGGACGGTAGAGCGACTGCAGTTCCCGGTCGCGCAGCGTGATCGCGCCGCCCTGCGAGAGCCAGGTGGTGAGGCCGCGATAGATGCCCATCGTGCCGAGCGTGGCGATGAAAGGCTCGATCTGGCCGACCGTCGTGATCAATCCGTTGAAGAGCCCGCAGGCGGCGCCGATTGCAACCGCAAGCGCCATCCCCGCGACGAGCAGCAGCAGCGGATCGGCGATCGCCCCGGAATTGAGGAACATGATCATCAGGCTGGCGACGAAGGCCACCATGGCGCCGACGGAAAGATCGAGTCCGCCCGAGGAGATCACATAGGTTGCCCCGAGCGCGATGATGGCGATGAAGGCGCTGCGGGTGATGACGTTCATCAGATTGGTGACGGAGATGAAGTTCTCGTTGGCGACCGTGCCGAGGACGAGCAGCAGGGCCAGCGCCACGAAGGGCGCGACCGCCCTGAGGTCCCAGTCGCGGGAGGTCTTCGGCTTGGCCGTTTCGGTGGTGGCGGTCGTCATGTCTCAGGCCGCCTCCCCTGCCTTCACACCGGTGGCGAGCACCACGATTTCGTTCTCGGTCATGTGTTCCCCCGTGACTTCCCCGACAATCTGCCCCGACCGCATGACGAGGATGCGGTCGCAGATGCCGATCAGCTCCGGCATCTCGGAGGATACGACGATGATCGAGCGCCCCTCCTCCGCCAGACGCGCGATGAACTTGTAGATCTGCTGCTTGGTGCCGATGTCGATGCCGCGGGTCGGCTCATCGATGATGACGATCGACGGGTCGAGCATCATCATCTTGGCAATGAGGAGCTTCTGCTGGTTTCCGCCGGAAAGCTGCCCGGCCAGCAGGTCCTTGCGCCCGGTGCGGATGTCGAAGTCGCGGATGGCGACGTCGAGCGCATCCGCCTCGCGCTTGCGGTCGATCTGCAGGCCGCGGACGAACCTCGTGATCGAGGCGAGCGTCAGGTTGGTTGCGAGATCCTTGAGAAGCAGGAGGCCCTTGCCCTTGCGATCCTCCGACAGATAGGCGATGCCCGCATCGAGGCTCTCGCTGGCGGACCGAAAATACACGTCCCGACCGCGTAGCCGGACGGCGCCATGGGCGCGCCGCAGGCCGACCAGTCCCTCCATCAGTTCCGTTCGGCCGGCGCCGACAAGGCCGGCAAAGCCCAGGATCTCGCCCTTGCGCAATTCGAAGGTTGCATTCCGCGCATGGCCCGGCACGTCGAAGTCGCGCACCTCCAGGACCGTCTCCCGCGCCTCGCCCGCATGGCGGTCCGGATAGAGCTTTGTGACGTCGCGCCCGACCATCAGCCGCGCCATGTCGGCAGGTTCCAGGTCGGCGGCATCATGGCTGGCCACCAGCCGGCCGTCGCGCAGCACCGTCACCCGGTCGGCGATGCGCTTCACCTCCGGCAGGCGGTGCGAGATATAGAGAACACCGACACCCCGGGCGCGAATGTCGAGGATGACCTTGAGCAGCGCCTCGGTCTCGAAGGGCGTCAGGGAGGCGGTCGGCTCGTCGAAGATCACCACCCGATGGGGGACGAGCAGGACGCGCGCGATCTGCACCAGCTGGCGCTGGGCGATCGACAGGCTGGCGACGACGGCACGGGGATCGATATCGGCCCCGAGGTCGCGAAGGGCGGAGGCCGCTCCCTCGTTCATGACCCTGTCGTCGACGCCTATTCCCCTGCCAAGTTCGCGGCCGAGATAGATGTTCTGCGCGACCGTCAGGTCGGGGGCGAGCAGGATTTCCTGGTGGACGAGCACGATGCCGCGGTGTTCGGCATCCACGGGCCCGGCAAAGACAACCGGCCTGTCGTCGACGAGGATCTCGCCGCGCGTCGGCGGCTCGTGGCCGGCGAGGATCTTCATCAGGGTCGACTTGCCCGCACCGTTCTCGCCGATGATGGCATGCACCTCGCCCGGCCGCACGGACAGCGTCACGTCATGCAGCACCTCGACCGGACCGAAGCTCTTGGAAAGGCCCCGCGCGGCAAGGATCGCGGATGTGCCCGGAACCGGATCGCCGGTCATCGCGGCCCGCCTTCCGCTGCGGACGACGGACCGGCCGTCCGGTCGCTGGCCAACCCCTCACGCGCAGGCAAAAACCTTGCTTGATGCACCTGAACTTCCTCCCGGAATTGACGCTATCCAAGAAAATGAGGTACGTAAAGCAGGTTTCTCGATAAGTTCGATGCCTTCAGAAACGGATACGACATGCCTGCCGGTACGGCGCGAAATACGCCCGAAGCCCCGGCGCCACGGCCAGCCCAGCGAGGATACGGATGAACGGAAAGAGTTTCGTGGAACGGCGCCTCGACCTCGATGGCGAGCCCCTGCTGATCAGGTTCGAAGCGCCCGCCGAGGTCCCCGGCAGCGATTTCGAATGCAGATGGTCCATCGCCTGGCCGGATGGCGACGTCCGTCACCGCACATTCGGCATCGACGGCATCCAGGCGCTGGCCCTTGCGATGCAGGCCGTTCACGACCGGCGGCAAACGGCCGGGCGAGGCAGGATAGCGCGACCGAGCCGTCCGAGCCGAATGGCCGACCATCGGTCGGGTCATCGACCTGCGGGACGGGACTTCACGAAATCCAGGAAGGCCCGAAGCGGCGCCGGCACCAGGCGTCGGCCGGGATAGTAGAGGAACGGCCCGGGGAATTCCTGCCACCATGGCCTCAGGACCGGCTCCAGGGCGCCACTTTCCAGCTGCGGCCTGAGCCAGTCCTCGAAAAGGCCGATGATCCCGACGCCCGCAACCGCGGCCTCCACCGCCAGCTCGATGGCGCCCCCCGCCTGGACGATCAGCGGTCCCTTCGGCTCGACGACCACGACCTCGCCCTCCAGCTCCAGTTCCCAGTTGGGCATGTTGCCGCTTGGGAAGCGGAAGCGCAGGCAGGAATGGTCGAGAAGGTCGCGCGGATGCTGCGGCCGGCCACGGAGGTCGAGATAGGCCGGAGAGGCCGCAAGCGCATAGGTCTGGCTGCGCGGCCCGATCGGGACGGCGATCATGTCCTGCTCCAGCCGTTCGCCATAGCGGATCCCGGCATCGCAGCCGGCAGCGAGCACATCGACGAAACTCTCGTCCGTCATCAGCTCCAGCCGGATATCCGGATAGGCGGCGAGAAAGCCGGGCACGATCTTCGGCAGGACAAGCCGGACGGCGCTGACCGGTACGTTCAGCCGCAGGGTTCCCGCAGGACGGTCTCGAAAGCTGTTGACCGCATCGAGGGCGGCTTCCATCTCCCCGAGCGCCGGCGCCAGGCGTGCAAGCAGGCTCTGTCCGGCCTCGGTCGGGGCGACGCTGCGGGTCGTGCGATTGAGGAGCCGGACGCCGAGTTCCGCCTCGAGCCGCCGCACGGCCTCGCTGAGGCCGGAAGGGCTGCCGCCGGTCGACCGTGCGGCCTCGCGAAAACCCTTCGCGCGAGCCACTGCCACGAACGCACCGAGATCACCCAGCTCCACCGCCATTGTTCGCCCTCCCGCACAGGTCGTGCGAATTGTACCGGATTATCGGCAGGCGCAACAGGGCATAGCTCTTGGGAGCAATGTTCACATCGTCACCGGGGAGATCAACAATGGACAGCATTTCACAAACCGGCACCTACCGCCTGGGCGATCGCCCGGTCCGGCGGCTGGGCTATGGCGCCATGCAGCTTGCGGGCCCGGGCGTATTCGGCCCGCCCCGGGATCGCGACCAGGCGATCGCCGTGCTGCGCGCCGCAGTCGAGGCTGGCGTCAATCACATCGACACCAGCGACTTCTATGGCCCGCACATCACCAACCAGATCATCCGCGAAGCGCTCCATCCCTATCCGGACGACCTGACGATCGTCACCAAGATCGGCGCAAGGCGCGGGCCCAACGGCGAATGGGTGCCGGCGACGTCGAAACAGGACCTCGTGTCCGCCGTTCATGACAACCTGCGCAATCTCGGTCTTGATAAGATCGAGGTCGTCAACTTCCGCTCCATGCTCGACGTCTACGGGCCGGCGGAAGGATCGCTCGAGGAGCAGGTTACTGCCCTTGCGGAGCTTCAGCGGCAGGGCCTCATCCGCCACATCGGCCTTTCCAACGTGACCGCCAGGCAGGTCGCCGACAGCCGCGCAATCTGCGACATCGTCTGCGTGCAGAACATGTACAACATCGCCAGGCGCGCCGACGACGCGCTGATCGACACCCTGGCCGCTGACGGCATCGCCTATGTGCCCTTCTTCCCGCTCGGCGGCTTCACGCCGTTCCAGTCCGAAACGCTGGACGGGGCGGCCGCGCGCCTCGGGGCCACGCCCAAGCAGGTGGCGCTCGCCTGGCTCCTGCAGCGCTCGCCCAACATTCTCCTCATCCCCGGCACCTCGTCGGTCGCGCACCTGAAGGAGAACCTTGCCGTCGCCGATCTCCACCTGCCGCAGGATGTCGTCGCGGAACTCGATCGCTTCGCGGATGCGCATTGAGACGAAAGGCGGGGCCACTCTCGCGGCCCTGCCTTTTGGTCAGACGTAGCGGTTGACGACGTTTTCCAGGTATTCCTGGCGGCCGGAGCGCGGTTCGGGATTGATGTTTTCCCGCTCCACCATGGCGGCGATGTCGTCGAGCTTGTACTCGCCGCGAAGCATCTTCTGCGCCTCCGGGCTGTCCCAGCCGGCATAGCGTTCCTCGAGCGGCTTCGACAGGGCGCCGTCCTCGATCATCCGCGCGGCCGCCTTCAGCCCGCGCGCGCAGCAGTCCATGCCGCCGATATGGCCGATCAGCAGATCCTGCGGGTCGAGCGACTGGCGGCGAAGCTTGGCGTCGAAATTGGTGCCACCGTTCCGGAACCCGCCGCCCTGGAGGATGTGGTAATAGGCAAGGGCCATTTCCGGCACGTTGTTGGGGAACTGGTCCGTGTCCCAGCCCGACTGGTAGTCGTTCCGGTTCATGTCGATCGAGCCGAAGATGCCGAAGGCATTGGCCATGGCGATCTCGTGCTCGAAGGAATGGCCGGCGAGAATGGCGTGGCCCTGCTCGATATTGACCTTCACCTCCTTCTCCAGCCCGTGCTTCTGCAGGAAGGCGTAGACGGTGGCGACGTCGTAGTCGTACTGGTGCTTGGTCGGCTCCTGCGGCTTCGGCTCGATCAGGATCGTGCCCTCGAAGCCGATCTTGTACTTGTACTCGACGACGAGGTTGAGGAAGCGGCCCATCTGGTCGAGCTCGCGCGAAAGGTCGGTGTTGAGCAGGGTCTCGTAACCCTCGCGCCCGCCCCAGAGCACGTAGTTGACCCCGCCGAGCCGCTTGGTCGCATCGATGCAGGTCTTCACCGTCGCTGCGGAGAAGGCAAAGACGTCCGGATCCGGATTTGTCGACGCCCCGGCCATGTAGCGACGGTGCGAGAAGAGGTTCGCGGTGCCCCAGAGAAGCTTGACGCCGGTCTCGGCCTGCTTCTGTTCGAAATAGTCGACGATCTCGTTGAGGTTGCGGGTGTTTTCGCCAAAGGAATTGCCTTCCGGCCTGACGTCCGCGTCATGGAAGCAGTAGAAGGGCGCGCCGAGCAGCTGGTAGAATTCGAAGGCGACGTCGGCCTTCATCTTCGCAGCCTGCATCGTGTCCTCGAACCACGGGCGCTGGAAGGTCTGGCCGCCGAACGGATCGCCGCCCGGCCAGGTGAAGGTGTGCCAGTAGGCGACGGCGAACCGCAGATGGTCCTCCATCCGCTTTCCCGCGACGATCTCGTCCGGATTGTAGAAGCGGAAGGCGAACGGATTGGTGCTGTCCGGACCTTCGTAACTGATCTTGCCTATGTCACCGAAAAAGCCTGTGCTCATCGTGTCATTCCTCCTTGGTTCCTGGAAATTTCCGGCTTCCCCCACCCACCTCCCTGCAGCGCCCTCTCGACGCGTCGCGCTGGGCGTCCCCTTCGCCGCAGGCCGGAGAGGTCAGGGCGAGCCCAATTCAATGCGCCAGCGACCGGATCGCCGGATAGGCCGAGCGGTACCGCGCATAGGCCGCCGCATAGGCCTCGCCGAGCCCCGAAACCGGGTCGATCGTCTCCGCCATGACGGGCGGCTGGCAGACCGAGAGCGGATCGGCGCCCGTCGCGGCGATCAGGCCGAGCCGTGCTGCGCCGAATGCCGCTCCGAAATCGCCGTCCGCCGGAACGTCCACCGGGACACCGAGCGAGGTGGCGATCGATGCCAGCCAGTATTTCGAGCGCGAGCCGCCGCCGATCGCGGTGACCCGCGAGATCGACGTCCCCGCGGACTTCAGCGCTTCGAGATTGTCGCGGATCGCGAAGGTGACGCCCTCCATCACCGCCTGGGTCAGCGCCGCGCGGCCCGACTCGTGGCCGAGCCCGATGAATGCGCCGCGGATGACCGCATCGTTGTGCGGCGTCCGCTCGCCGGAAAGATAGGGCAGGAAGGTGACGCCGGACGGCGCCTTCAGCGTGTCGCCGACCTCGCCGGTCAGCTCAGCCGCGGACTTGCCGGCAATGCCGGAATACCAGTTCAGCGCATCGGTTGCCGACAGGATGACGCCCATCTGGTGCCAGGTCCTGGGCAGCGCGTGGCAAAAGGCATGCACCGCACTTTCCGGCTTCGGCAGATAGGAGGCGTTGGCGGCGAAGAGCACGCCGGACGTGCCGAGCGACACGAAGGCGTGGCCTTCCGAGACCGTGCCCATGCCGCAGGCCGAAGCGGCATTGTCGCCCGCCCCGCCGGCCACGACCACGCCTTCCCCCATCCCCCAGGAGGAGGCGAGTTCGGCGCGCAGCCTGCCGCCCTGCTCCGTGCCCTCGACGAGCGACGGCATGTGATCCTCCGAAAGCCCAGTTGCCGCGAGAAGCTCCGACGACCATTTGCGCCCGCCGGTATCGAGCCAGGAGGTGCCGGCCGAATCCGACATTTCCGAAATGTGCTCGCCCGTCAGCCAGAGGCGCAGGTAGTCCTTCGGGAGCAGGACCTTCGCGACCCTGGAAAAGATGTCCGGCTCGTTGTCCCTGACCCAGACGAGCTTCGGCGCGGTGAAGCCTGGAAAGACGATATTGCCGGTGATCCTGCGGAAGCGCGGATGGGCATCGAGCGCCGCCGCCTCCCGGTAGGAGCGCGTATCGTTCCACAGGATGCAGGGCCGCAGGACCTTGTCGTCCCCGTCGAGCAGTGTCGCGCCATGCATCTGCCCCGAAAGGCCGAGGCCCTTCACCGCACCGAGTTCCCGCGGGAAGCTGGCCTTCAGGCCGGACACCGCCTCTTTTGCCGCGCGTATCCAGTCAGCCGGGTCCTGCTCCGACCAGCCCGGATGCGGCCGCGACACGTCCAGCGCGCCGTTTGCCGAGCCGACGATCCGCTGGTCGCCGTCGATGAGCATGGCCTTGACGCCTGAGGTTCCGAGATCGAGACCGAGATACATGTCATGCCTTCCTTCTGCGCTCAGGGCAGGTTGTCCTTGAGGAAAATGTCGATGCGGATCCGCTCCTGCGCGGCGAGCAGCGGCAGGCCGTCGGCCTTCGCCTTCAGCACGCGGATGGCGCTGCGCACCTCGTGGCCCGCATCCTGGTTGAGCACCGCGTCGATCGTGTCGTCGAGAAGCGCCTTGCGCGTCGAGGCGGTGAGTTCATGGGCGATGACGACCGGCCTCCTGTCGGGCGCGACGTCGCCAAGCGCGCGGATCAGGCCGCGATTGCCCGCGCCGAGGCTGTATATGCCGTTCAGCCCGACGTGACGGCGCAGCGCGTCGCGCACCAGCGCCTCGGCGATGGCCGCATCGTCGCGCGATTCCATCACCGGCAGGATCGCCACCTGGGGAAAATCCTCCGAGAGAACGGCGAGGAAGCCCTCGAGCCTTTCGCGGTGGTCGCGGACCATCATCGACCCGGCAAGCACGCCGACCCGGCCGTCGACCTTGCTGAGGAAGCGGCCCATCAGGTTTGCCGCGGTGCGGCCGGCCGCGACATTGTCGATCCCCGCGTAATGATGGCGGGCCGAGCCGCTGAGGTCGGACACGAGGGTGACGACCGCGATCCCGGCTTCGGCAAGATTGTCAACCGCGGCGCGCACGCTCCGCTCGTCGATGGCGACGAGCGCCACGCCGTCGGGACGGTCGGCAGCGACGAACGCGAGAGCCGCGACAAGCGCCGGGGCATCGAATGCCGGGACCTGGACGATCTCGATGCGGGTGCGCTCGACGGACGACCGCTCGATCGCCGCCTCGACCTCGCGCTTCACGCCGATCATGAAGGAATTGTCGTTGGAAGGCAGGATGAAGGTGAAGCGGTAGGTCCGCCCCTTCGCCAGGTTCGCCGCGGCGAGATCGCGGACATAGCCGAGCGAGGCGATCGCCTCGTTGACCTTCTCGCGCGTCACGCTCCGCACCCCGGGCCGGCCGTTTAGGACGCGGTCCACCGTGGCGAGGCTGACGCCCGCAAGACGCGCGATATCGTGAACCGTCGGCTTCATACGTCCTCCCGCCGCCGTGGTAGCGGAATTCTTGAGGTACGTAAATCAAAAATGTTCCGTGAGGGTGCGGGAGGCGTCTGTCCCCGCTCCGGCGGGTTGCAAGGTGCCTCTAGTGCCCCCCGCCGCCGCCCGCCTGGGCCGAGGGCTTTGCGATCAGCATGACGAGAAGGATGAGGCCTGCAAACAGCACCGTCAACGCGGTGAAGACATCGATGAAGGACAGGAGCCAGGATTGCTGCGTTACCATGCCCGACAGGCGCTGCAGCGCGACGCCCGCGCCATCGAGGCCGAAGCTGTCGTAGTTCGCCCCGACGCTGTCGAGCCAATCGACCACCGCCGGGTTGCTGTAGCTCAGGTGCTCCGAGAGGCGGGCGTAATGTTCGTCGGAGCGCTGCGTGAGCATGGTGTTGATGACCGCGAGCCCCACCGCCCCGCCGAGGTTGCGGGTCAGGTTGAAGAGGCCGGACGCATTGCCGACACGCGCTCGCGGCAGCGTCCCGAGCGCGATGTTGTTGATCGGCACCATGCACAGCATCATCGAGCAGCCGCGCAGGATCTGCGGAAGGAGGAGTTCGTAGAAGTCCCAGTCGGCGGTGAGCCCGGTCAGCATGTACGTGCCGAGCGCAAAGCCGAAGAAGCCGATGGCCATCATCACCCGCGGATCGAGCCGGTTGGACAGGAAACCGGCGACCGGCGCGGTGAGGAACATCGCAAGGCCCGAGACGAACATCGTCTCGCCGATCATCAGCGCGTCATAGCCACGGATGCGCCCGAGATAGAGGGGATAGAGATAGGTGAGCCCGTAGAGCCCGATGCCCATCACGAAGGAGAACAGCGAGCCGAAGGCGAAGTTGCGGTTGGCGAAGGCCTTGAGGTCGACCACGGGGAACTCGACCCTGAAGGCGCGCCAGAAGAAGACGATCGCCCCGGCGCCCATCGCCAGCGTGCCGAGAACGATATGCCCGTCGTTGAACCAGTCCTTGTTGTTGCCCTCCTCCAGCACGTATTCGAGCGAGCCGAGGAACAGCGCCATGGAAAGCAGCCCCCACCAGTCGAACTTCTTCCAGAGGCTTGCCTGCGGCTCGTCGAAATCGATCATGCTCCAGGCGACGGCGGTGACCAGGATGCCCGGCACGATGTTGACGAGGAAGAGCCAGTGCCAGGAGAAGGCATGGCTCAGATAGCCGCCGACCGTCGGGCCGATCGTCGGCGCGAGCGTCGCGACAAGTCCGATGATCGGCGAGACGATGGCCCGCTTGGAGGGTGGGAATATGGTGAAGGCGGCGGCGAAGACCGACGGGATCATGCCGCCACCGATGAAGCCCTGGATCGCCCGGTAGACGATCATCTGCTCGATGCTGGTGGCGGTCGCGCAGAGCGCGCTGGCGATCGTGAAGCCGGCCGCGCAGATGCTGAAAAGGACGCGCGTCGACAGGATGCGCGCGAGCGTCCCCGACAGCGGGATCATGATGACCTCGGCGATCAGGTAGGACGTCTGCACCCAGGCGATCTCGTCGGACCCCGCGCCCAACCCGGCCTGGATCTCGGCCAGCGAGGCGGAGACGATCTGGATGTCGAGGATCGACATGAACATGCCGAAGACCATCGCGAAGAACGCGATGAGCTTGCGCCTGTCCATCGGGGGATCCATGGGCGGATCGACGGGGAGCGTTCCCGCAACGGCCGATGTCGCCATGGCCCTCTCCTTGCTGTTTGAGCGGTTCGTGCCGCCGGTCAGTCGACCTGCGCCACAGCCCGATCGGAAGGCGCCGTGCGCGTATCCACATCGACGATGACGCTGAGACCCGCGCGCAGGCGGCCCTCGGCCAGGGCCTCCGGCGGAATGGCGATGCGGACCGGAACCCGTTGCACCACCTTGGTGAAGTTGCCCGTGGCATTTTCGGCCGGCAGCATGGAGAAGACCGAGCCGGACGCCGGGGCGAGCGAGGTCACCGTTCCCATGATGTCGTGCTCCTTGAAGGCATCGACATGGACGCGGACCTTCGAACCGGGCGTGAGGCCGGAGATCTGCGTTTCCTTGAAATTGGCCTGGATGTAGAGACTGGTGAGCGGGACAAGGGCCGCAAGCCGCTTGCCGGCCGACACGAGGTCGCCGGTCTGCATCGCGAGATTGCCGACGACACCGTCATAGGGCGCCCTCAGCACCGTGAAATCGAGATCGCGCTGCGCCTGGTCGCGCGCCAGTTCCTGGGCACGGATGGCGTTCACGGCCTCGTCCCGCTGGGCGCGCAGGAGGCCGATATTGGCCTCCGCGGACGCAACGCTCGCATCTCCTGCGATGAGGTTGGCGCGCGCCTGGTCGAGTGCGACCTTGGCATTGTCGAGGTCCGCCGCCGTACCGATCGACTTCGAGGCAAGACCGCCCGCGCGCCGCTCGTTGATCTCGGCACCGCGCAGAGCCGCTTCCAGCGCGCCGCGTTGCGCCTCCGCCTGCTTCAGCGCCGCGCCGGCCCCGACGATCTGCGCGTCGATCCGGCTGACGGCGAGCTGCGCGCTCTCGATTGCATTCCTCGCCCGTTCCAGCGCGATCTGGTAGTCGCGTCCGTCGAGCGTCACGAGCGGGTCGCCCGCCCGGACCGCCTGGTTCTCGACGACATTCACCTGCTCCACATAGCCGGAGACTTTCGGCGAGATGATCGCAATATCCGCTTCGATATAGGCGTCGTCGGTGGAAATCAGGAAGCGGCCATCGGTCCACCAGCCATAGCCGTACCATGAGGCTCCGCCGAGCAAAGCGAGCACGATGACGGGCAGGATGGGGCTGCGGCGCTTCTTCGGTACCGCCGCCTGTGCCTGCACATCGGCGGCGGGGCTGGCGTCCGTTTCGTCGGACCGCGCCGATGCAGGAATGTTCTCTTGGACTACTGCGCGGACCGCGCCCGCACTGGAGGATGAGGTCATCGGAAGCACCATTCATTGCGAGCGTAATCGAACCGATCGGTTCAGTTAGTTGACATAGAGCCTTTTCGTGCGCATATCAAGGACAATCGAACCGAACGGTTCGCAAATCGGAAGGTCTCCCATGGCCAGCGACAACGTAGAAATCGAAATCAACCCCGGGCAGCAGCCCGGACGCTTCGCCGCCGGCGAGGATCCGGCCAAGCGCGAGCAGATCATCGAGGGCGCCAAGCGGGTGTTCATGAGGCTCGGCTTCGATGCCGCCAGCATGAACGACATCACCCGCGAAGCCGGCGTCTCCAAGGGCACGATCTACGTATATTTTCAAAACAAGGAAGACCTCTTCGCCAGCATCATCGAGGAGGAACGGCAGCGCATCACCCGCATGCTCAAAGATATCCTTGCGGGCAGCGAGGAGGTCGAGGACGGGCTCTACCGGTTCGGTATAGGCTTTGCCACCCACATCACTTCTCCCCGCACGATCAACGCCATGCGCACGCTCATCGGCGTGCGAAACCGCATGCCGGGTCTCTGCAGCCGTTTCTTCCACTCGCCCGCGAATGTCCGCACGGTGCTGGAGGACTTCATCGTGCGGCATATCGGACAGGGCAAGCTCGAGGTGGAGGATACCGACCTCGCCGCGCGACAGTTCATCGACCTGACCAGCGGCTCCTTCCTCAAGGCGCGCCTGTTCGGCGACCTCGACGACGTGCCGTCCCGACAGGAACTCGACCGCATCGTGAAGAGCGCCATCCGCGTCTTCATGGCCGCCTATGGCAGGACAAACGCGTCGGCGGGCGCCGGCTGATTGAAAAACGGCACCTCTGGCGCGCGCTCCTCCTCTTGTCTTTGCAACGCGACTCCTTAAATCGGACGAGCATTTTGCCATCGACCGAGAGAGGGACCATCCGGTGCAGGAAATTCTAGGGCTTCTACAGGATCCGACCGCTTGGGTCGCCTTGGTCACGTTGGTGATCATGGAAGTCGTGCTTGGTATCGACAACCTGATCTTCATTTCGATCCTCACCAACAAGCTTCCCCCGGAAAACCGTGAAGTCGCCCGCAAGGTCGGGATCGGGCTCGCATTGGTAATGCGGCTTGCGCTTCTCGGCACCGTCGCCTGGATCGTCCAGCTGACCAATCCTCTCTTCGAGGCTTTCGGTCACCCCTTCTCGTGGAAGGATCTCATCCTCATCGCCGGCGGCCTCTTCCTCGTCTGGAAGGCGACGCGCGAGATCCACCACTCCGTGGACCCGGTCGATCACAAGGAAGACATGGTGGGCGGCGCCGCCTCGATCACCTTCAGCTCGGCGATCATCCAGATCCTGCTTCTCGACCTCGTCTTCTCGGTCGACAGCATCATCACCGCCGTGGGCATGACGCCGCATCTGCCGATCATGATCGTCGCCGTCGTCGCTGCCGTGACGGTCATGCTGGTCGCCGCCACGCCGCTCGCCAACTTCATCGAGAAGAACCCGACCATCGTGATGCTGGCACTCGGCTTCCTGCTGATGATCGGAACGACGCTGATCGCCGAGGGAATGGGCTTCCACGTGCCGAAGGGCTACATCTACGCGGCCATGGCCTTCTCGGCCCTCGTCGAAGTCCTCAACATGTTTGCCCGCAACGCGCGGCGACGCAAGAAGACGGAAACGACGCTCCACTGAGCATCGCATCGCGGCCCGGCACAGTCCGGGCCGTTTTTTTCTCCGACCTCCGGGATACCTTCCGCGCTCTCGCAGTTATGGGTGTTCTGCAATGCCGCGTCTCGTTCCGACGACGCATGTGACCTTTCCGGGGCTATATGACGACTGATCAGATCCTCGCCTTCACCGTCATCGGCATCATGATGGCCGTCTTCATCTGGGACAGATTCCGCTATGACATCGTCGCCTGCTGCGCCCTGGTCGCCGCGGTCGCCGTTGGGATCGTCCCGATCGACAACGCCTTTTCCGGCTTTTCCGACGATATCGTCATCATCGTTGGCAGCGCGCTGGTGGTCAGCGCGGCGGTCGCCCGCTCCGGGATCGTCGACGTCGCGATCAAGAAGTTCTTTCCGAACCTCAACTCCGTCAGGACGCAGCTCGCCCTGCTGATGATCGTGGTGGCGGTGCTTTCCGCCTTCATCAAGAACATCGGCGCGCTGGCGATCATGATGCCGGTCGCCTTCCAGTTTTCAAAGCGCACCGGGGTCTCGCCCTCGCGATATCTCATGCCCATGGCCTTCTCGGCGCTTCTTGGCGGGCTGATGACGCAGATCGGCACCTCGCCGAACATCGTCGTCTCGCAGCTGCGCGCCGAGCTTACCGGCACCCCTTTCACCATGTTCGACTTCACCCCGGTCGGCGCCACGCTCGCGCTCGTCGGGATCGTCTTCCTGATCTTCTTCAACTGGCTCGTCCCGGCGCGCAGGAAGCAGAACCATTCCATCGAAGACGCCGTGGAAATTGCCAATTACACGTCGGAGGCGACCATCCCGGCGCAATCCGCCATGGCCGGAAAGTCGCTCGGCGACCTGCTGCGGCTCGGCGACGGCGAGGTGATCGCGACCACCATCCTTCGCGGCACGACGCGCATGTCGCCGTTTCCCGACGTGATCCTGCGCGAACTCGACACGCTGATCCTGGAGGGCAGTTCCGCGGCGATCGACCGGCTGGTCTCCAATGCGAAGCTCCAGCTGTCCGGAAAACCGCTGACCGGCAAGGGCCAGCAGCGGGACGACATCGTGTCCATCGAGGCGATCATCTCGCGGGAATCGCCGCTGGCGGGGCTATCCGCGCGCGAGCTTGCCCTTTCCTACACGCGCGGCGTCAACCTGCTTGCGGTGAGCCGCCGCGGCCATCGCCTCAGCGAGCGGCTGCGCGACCTGACGCTGATGGCGGGCGACGTCATCGTGCTGCAGGGCAATCGCAACGCGCTGCCGGGCGTCATGCAGGATTTCGACCTCCTGCCGCTGGCGCAGCGGGAGGTCATGCTCGGCACGCAGCGCCGCGCCTTCATCCCGCTCGTCATCCTGGCCGTCGCCATGATCGCCACGGCGCTCGGCTGGGCGCCCGTCGCCGTCGCCTTCTTCGCTGCCGCGCTCGGCATGGCGGTGTTCCGCGCCATCCCCCTGACGGACGTCTACAAGGCCGTCGACGGCCCGATCCTCGTCATGCTGGCGGCACTGATCCCGGTGTCCGACACGCTGCGGACGTCAGGCGCGAGCGAACTCATCGCGTCCTGGCTCGGGCAGATCGCCGGCGGCATGCCGGCCTATGCGGCGCTGGCGATGATCCTGCTGACGGCGATGGGCGTGACGCCCTTCCTCAACAACGCCGCGACGGTGCTGGTCATGGGGCCGATCGCGGCAAGCTTCGCGACGGCGCTCGAGTACAGGCCGGAAGCATTCCTGATGGCCGTCGCCATCGGGGCTGGCTGCGACTTCCTCACGCCGGTCGGGCACCAGTGCAATACGCTCGTCATGGGACCCGGCGGCTACCGGTTTTCCGACTATCCGCGCCTCGGCCTGCCGCTCTCCTTCATCATCGTGCTGGTCAGCGTTCCGGCCCTTCTCTGGGTCTGGCCGGTGGCCTAGCTTTGGTGGCAAGTCTTGACGCTCGGGCCCGAATATGCGCTAAGGCCCAGCAATCCCGAGACACGCATGTCCGCGCCGCATCCGGCGCCAAATCGAGCATTACCCATGAGCACTTCCGGCCCCCGCGTCCGCATTGCCCCCTCGCCGACCGGCGAGCCGCATGTCGGCACCGTCTACATCGCATTGTTCAACTACCTCTTCGCCAAGAAGATGGGCGGCGAGTTCATCCTGCGCATCGAGGACACGGATGCGACCCGGTCGACGCCGGAGTTCGAGCAGAAGGTGCTCGACGCGCTGAAATGGACCGGCCTGACCTGGTCCGAAGGTCCCGATGTCGGCGGCCCCTACGGCCCCTACCGCCAGTCGGACCGCAAGGCCATCTACCAGCCCTATGCGCAGGAACTCCTCGACAAGGGCCATGCCTTCCGCTGCTTCTGCACGCCGGAAAGGCTGGAGCAGATGCGCGAGGCGCAGCGCGCCGCCGGAAAGCCGCCGAAGTACGACGGGCTCTGCCTCAACCTCAAGGCCGAGGAAGTCACCGCCCGCATGGAAGCCGGCGAACCTTCCGTCATCCGCATGAAGATCCCGACCGAGGGCTCCTGCGACTTCCACGACGGCGTCTACGGCGACGTGTCGATCCCGTGGGACTCGGTCGACATGCAGGTGCTGATCAAGGCCGACGGCATGCCGACCTACCACATGGCGAACGTCATCGACGACCATCTGATGAAGATCACCCACGTGGCGCGCGGCGAGGAATGGCTGGCTTCGGTTCCAAAGCACATCCTGCTCTACCGCTACTTCGGCTGGGAAGAGCCGAAGTTCATGCACCTGTCGCTGATGCGCAATGCCGACAAGTCGAAGCTGTCGAAGCGCAAGAACCCGACCTCGATCTCCTACTATTCCGCGCTGGGCTACCTGCCCGAAGCGCTGATGAACTTCCTCGGCCTCTTCTTCATCCAGATCGCCGAAGGCGAGGAACTGCTCACCATGGATGAGCTGGCCGAGAAGTTCGACCCGGACAATCTCTCCAAGGCCGGCGCGATCTTCGACATCCAGAAGCTCGACTGGCTGAACGGCCGCTGGATCCGCGAGAAGCTGACGCCCGAGGATTTCATCGCCCGCACCCTGGAATGGGCATCGGAAAACGACCGGCTGGCCGAGGGCCTGAAGCTCTCGCAGAGCCGCATTTCCAAGCTCGGCGAACTGCCGCAGCTCGCCGGCTTCCTGCTGGCGGGCGACGTTGGCCTGACGCCGGCTTCCTTCGCGGGCCTGAAGACAAGCCCGGCGGAGACGCTGGAGATCATCAACACCGTCCAGGCCGACCTCGAGAAGATCCTCGAGTGGAACGTCGAGGCGATCGACCAGGAATTGCGCAATGTCGCCGACAAGCTCGGCAAGAAGCTGCGCGTCGTGACCCCGCCGCTCTTCGTCGCGATGTCCGGCTCGTCGCGCTCGCTGCCGCTCTTCGATTCCATGGCCCTGCTCGGCCGCTCGGTCGTCCGTCAGCGCCTGAAGGTCGCCGCCGCCGTGGTCGCCTCCATGGTCGGCGCGGCGTAACTAGGAAGGTCCCGTAAGATGGCTGATAACCAGAACGAAAACGCCCTTTCCTCCGACGCAACGGAAGTCCGCGCCCAGAAGCTCAAGCTGCTGCGCGAAAAGATCGGCGACGTCTATCCGGCGCACTTCCACCGGACGATGACCAATGCCGACCTTGCGGAGAAGTACAAGAACCTCGAGCCGGACGTCGAGACGCAGGACGTCGTGACCGTCGCCGGTCGCGTCTTCTCCATGCGCAATTCCGGCATGTTCATCGACCTGCGCGACGCCTCCGGCAAGATCCAGATCTTCAGCCATAAGGACACGACGCCGGAAGAGGCGCGCGACATGCTGCCGATGATCGATCTCGGCGACATCATCGGCGTGACGGGCGTCGTCCGCCGCACCAAGCGCGGCGAGCTGACGATCAACGCGCAGGAAATCACCATGCTGACCAAGTCTCTCCTGCCCATGCCGGAGAAGTATCATGGTCTCGCCGACATCGAGACGCGCTACCGCAAGCGTCATCTCGACATCCTGTCGAACGAGGAGTCCAAGCTCCGCTTCCAGCAGCGCAGCCGCATCGTTTCCGGCATCCGCCGCTTCATGGAAGACGACGGCTTCATGGAAGTCGAGACGCCGATGCTGCAGTCGATCTACGGCGGCGCGACGGCCGAACCCTTCAAGACCCACCACAACACGCTGAAGCTCGACATGTACCTGCGCATCGCGCCGGAACTGTACCTCAAGCGCACGCTGGTGTCCGGCCTCTCCGACAAGGTCTTCGAGGTGAACCGCAACTTCCGCAATGAAGGCGTCTCCACCCGGCACAATCCAGAGTTCACCATGATGGAGTGCTACTGGGCCTATGCCGACTACGAGGACATGATGGACCTGGTCGAGCGCCTCTTCGCGCGTCTCGCCATGACCATCCACGGCTCCACCGAGTTCAAGTACGGCGACAAGGAACTCTCCTTCAAGGGACCGTTCCGCCGCGTGCCCATGCCGGACGCCGTCAAGGAAGCGACCGGCATCGACTTCCTGGCGATCAAGACCGACGAGGAAGCCCGCGCCGCCGCCAAGGCCGCCGGCTTCGAGGTCGAGAAGGACTGGACCTGGGGCGAATGCCTGGCCTTCATCTTCGAGGAGAAGGTGGAAGCGACGCTGATCCAGCCGTCCCACGTCACGCATTTCCCGAAGGACATCTCCCCCTTCGCCAAGGAAGTGCCCGGCGAACCGCGCCTCGTCGAGCGCTTCGAGACCTATTGCAACACCTGGGAACTCGGCAACGCCTTCTCGGAACTGAACGATCCGGAAGAGCAGCGTGCCCGCATGGTCGAGCAGCTTGAGCAGGCGCATGCGCGCGGCGAGAAGGACAAGCAGCTGGACGAGGAATTCCTCGATGCAATCGATCAGGGCATGCCGCCCGCCGGCGGCCTCGGGATCGGCGTTGATCGCCTGATCATGCTGCTGACGGATGCGCCGTCGATCCGCGACGTCATCCTCTTCCCGGCCCGGCGCGCCAAGACGGACTGACCGGAACTGAAAAGGCGGCCCCGAGCCGCCTTTTTTATTGCTTCCGATAAGTGTCTTACGGGGCCTTGACGGGCTCCCGCTTCCGGCGGTGCTTTTCCGGATCGTCCTCCTCGGCAACCACGGAGACCGGTACTGCCTCGGCGGCGGCGGCCTTTTCGACCACGTCCGGCGCCTCGTGCTTTTCGGGAGCCATGGGCTGGGCGCGCATCCTGGCGAGCCAGGCCGCACCATGGTTCTGCGCACCCGTCTCCGCCGGTTTCCCGGCGCTCTCCGCCGCAGCCGGGGAAGACGGCTTTTCCTCCTGTACAGGCGCCGCGGCGCTCTCCGTCTCCGCCGGCACCTCGAGCTCCGGCTCGCTATCGCCAAACCCGACCATGCCCTTCACGGTATCGAGCCAGCCTGCTTCGGCCTTCTCATCGGCCGCAGGTGCGGCATCCCCCTCGGCGCTATGCGCCGGATCGGGTAGATCGTCCGGCGGCAGATCGTGCGAGGACGCCGCGCCGCCGGTCTCCTCGGCGGTGTCCGTAGCGCCGAGACCGACCATCCCCATCAGGGAGGCGAGCAGGCCTTGCTCCGGGCCGGTCCCGTCGGAGGCAACCGGAACCTCTGCGGGCGTGACCGCAGGTCCGCCCTGCTTTTCGGCGTCATGTCCACCGACGGCGTCGCCGTGCCCGGCGCTCTTGTCGTCAGCCTTCAAGGAACCGGGCTCTCCCGCGCCCTGGCCCAGCGCATCAAGGCAATCCGTGTCGTCGGTGAGAGCGGCCGTCAGGTGCTCCGCATCCTCCAGCGGCATGTCGATCCGCATTCCCCAGAAGTCGCCGTTCGCATCGGCAGCGCCATCGACGTAGTAGGCGGTGACGGGCTGGGCGGGATGACCGTCCGGAACCTTGCTCGTGTCGGGGATGTAGACGACCTGTGCGCCGATGGCGCGTCCGCGCATCCGGGACCGGTCCGTGGGTCCGGCCGGATCCAGGACCGTGACCTGGACGAGATCGGAGCGCTCGGCCTCCTGCACCTTGCGGGCCACGCGGAGCGCCGTCTTCAGCCTCGACATGCCGTCGCCGGGCTTGTCCATGGTGACATATTTGCGGACCCAGTAGCGGTCCGCCTTCTTGATCCTGATGGTCTCGACCGTGGTGCAGGAAAGCCCGTTGAGGGCGGAATAGGATGGGCCGAGCAGCTTGTCGGCACCGATATAGACCGCAGCCGCGCCGCTCCCGCCACCCAGGACCGTGACGCCGGACAGGATCAGCAGGAGTTTTCGCGGGATGCGGGACACAATACTCTTCATCCGCGAAACTCCGGCATTCCAAACCTCGACATACGCAACACTCGATACGGTGGGGCGACAGTGCCTCAAGGTCCTTGACGAAGATTTAAGCGGAACCTTCGGATGCCGCCCGCCGTTCCTTCAGTTACACATCATCTAGTTGACAATGATTTGCATTAGCGTTGACAGACCAATTTTTCGCCGATAATGGTATTGCAACTTAATTGCAAAAGAGGTTCATTATCATCATGGCATCATCGCTTCTCCGCGGTCTCGCGCTCGCAGCACTGCTCTCGACGTCCGCGGTCTCCGCACTCGCCGACGACAAGACGAAGGTCGTCACGACCTTCACCGTGATCGCCGACATGGCGCGCAACGTCGCGGGGGAAGCCGCCGATGTGGAGAGCATCACCAAGCCCGGCGCCGAGATCCACAACTACCAGCCTACCCCGCACGACCTCTTGCGCGCCCGTGACGCCGACCTCGTCCTGCGAAACGGTCTCAACCTTGAACTCTGGTTCGACAAGTTCCTCGCCAATCTCGGCGATATCCCGAACGTTACCGTGTCCGAGGGGGTCGAACCGATGTCGATCGCCGGCGGCGCCTACGAGGGCAAGCCCAACCCGCACGCCTGGATGTCGCTCGACAACGCGGTGATCTACGTGGAGAACATCCGCAAGGCCCTGAGCGAGATCGACCCGGAAAACGCCGAAACCTATGCGGCGAACGCTGCGGCCTACACGCAAAAGCTGAAGGCCGCAGTGGAGCCGATCCGCGAGCAGCTCGCGGCACTGCCGGAAGAGCAGCGCTGGCTCGTCACCAGCGAGGGTGCATTCTCCTACCTCGCCCGCGATTTCGGCCTGAAGGAACTCTATCTCTGGCCGGTCAACGCCGACAGCCAGGGCACGCCCCAGCAGGTCCGCGCCGTGATCGATGCCGTACGGGAAAACAATATCAAGGTGATCTTCAGCGAGAGCACGGTTTCGTCCGATCCCGCCGAGCAGGTCGCGCGTGAAACCGGCGCTGCCTATGGCGGCGTCATCTACGTCGACTCGCTGAGCGAGGAAGACGGTCCGGTCCCCACCTATCTCGACCTCCTGTCGGTGACCGTCAACACCATTGCAAAGGGTCTCGCTTCATGATGATGGGCAAGGTGAAGCCTGCGGACGCCGGTCTCCTGGTCGACAATATCACGGTGGCCTACCGCAACGGCCTCACGGCCCTGCGCCATGCAAGCTTCACCGTTCCCAAGGGAACGATAACGGCACTTGTCGGGGTCAACGGCTCCGGCAAGTCCACGCTGTTCAAGGCGATCATGGGCTTCGTCCCCCTTGCCGAGGGGGCGGTGGAAATCCTCGGCATGCCGGCCCGCGAGGCCCTGCGGCGCAACCTCGTCGCCTATGTCCCCCAGGCGGAGGAAGTGGACTGGGACTTCCCCGTCCTGGTGGAGGACGTGGTGATGATGGGCCGCTACGGCCACATGAACTTCCTGCGCATCCCCTCCCGCCGCGACCACGACATGGTGACGGAAGCCCTCCGGCGCGTGAACATGCTGGACTACCGCAAGCGCCAGATCGGCGAACTCTCCGGCGGCCAGCGCAAGCGGGTCTTCCTCGCCCGTGCACTCGCCCAGGAAGGACAGATCATCCTGCTCGACGAACCCTTCACGGGCGTCGACGTCACCACCGAGGAACAGATCATCACGCTCCTCAAAAGCCTGCGCGACGAGGGCCGGGTGATGCTGGTTTCCACGCACAATCTCGGCAGCGTCCCGGACTTCTGCGACCGCACCGTCTTCGTGAAGGGCACGGTGCTGGCCTATGGCAGGACCGAGGACACGTTCACCGAAGCCAACCTGGAACTGGCCTTCGGCGGCGTGCTGCGCCACTTCATCCTGAGCGGCACGGACCTGCACGACGACGCCGACCCCCGGCATCTCAAGGTCATCAGCGACGACGAGCGGCCCTTCGTCCTCTATGGAGACAGGCAGCAGAAGCAGAAGGCGCAGGAAAATGCTCCAGACGCTTCTTGAGCCGTTCACCTACGAATACATGCGGAACGCCATCTGGGTCAGCGCTCTGGTCGGGGGCGTCTGCGGCTTCCTGTCCGCATACCTGATGCTCAAGGGCTGGTCGCTCATCGGCGACGCGCTCTCCCATTCCATCGTTCCGGGCGTCGCCGGCGCCTACATGCTGGGCCTGCCCTTCGCGCTCGGCGCATTCCTCTCCGGCGGACTTGCGGCCGGCGCCATGCTGTTCCTCAACCAGCGCACCCGGCTGAAGGAAGATGCCATCATCGGCCTGATCTTCACCTCCTTCTTCGGCCTCGGCCTCTTCATGGTCTCGCTTTCCCCGACCTCGGTGAACATCCAGACGATCGTGCTTGGAAACATCCTCGCCATCACGCCGGGCGACACGCTGCAGCTCGTCATCATCGGCGGCGTCAGCCTCGCGATCCTGGCGCTCAAGTGGAAGGACCTGATGGTCGCCTTCTTCGACGAGAACCACGCCCGAACGATCGGTCTCCGGCCGGACCTCCTTCGCCTGCTGTTCTTCACCCTGCTGTCCGCCTCGACCGTTGCCGCGCTCCAGACGGTCGGCGCCTTCCTCGTGGTCGCCATGGTGGTGACGCCGGGCGCGACCGCCTATCTGCTGACCGACCGGTTCCCGCGCGTCATCGGGCTTGCGCTCGGCATCGGTGCGGCGACCAGCTTCGTCGGCGCCTATCTCAGCTATTTCCTCGACGGAGCCACGGGAGGCATCATCGTCGTGCTGCAGACGGCCCTCTTCCTTCTCGCCTTCCTGTTCGCCCCGAAGCACGGCATGCTGGCGGCCCGCCGCCGGCTCCGCGTGACGCTGGAGGAGACGGCATGAGCAGCCTCGCCGACTTCATCGACCTCGCGACCTTCCCGTTCCAGATCGACTTCATGCAACGCGCCTTCATCGTGACGCTGATGATCGCCGTGCCGATGGCCATCCTCTCCTGCTTCCTGGTGCTGAAGGGCTGGTCGCTGATGGGGGACGCGGTCTCGCACGCCGTCTTTCCCGGTATCGTGCTCGCCTATATCTTCTCCATCCCGCTCGCCATTGGCGCCTTTGCGGCGGGGATGTTCTGTGCGCTCGCGACCGGCTTCCTGAAGGAGAACAGCCGCATCAAGGAGGATACGGTGCTCGGCATCGTGTTCTCGGGCATGTTCGGCCTCGGCCTCGTGCTCTACGTGAAGGTGCAGAGCGACGTTCACCTCGACCATATCCTGTTCGGTGACATGCTGGGCATCACCCCGTTCGACATGGCCGAGACGGCGCTCATCGCACTGGCGGCGACGCTCTTCCTGGTGATCTTCCGCAAGGATCTTCTTGTGCAGTCCTTCGACGAGCAGCACGCAAGGGCGATCGGCCTGCCGACCCGCCTCCTGCACTACGGCCTGCTCGCCGTCCTGTCGCTGGTCGTGGTCGGCGCCCTGAAGGCGGTCGGCATCATCCTGTCGATCGCGCTCCTGGTGGCGCCGGGAGCAATCGCCTTCCTGCTGACCCGGCGCTTCTCCGCCATGCTGCTTGTCGCGATCGCTGTTGCCGTCAGCGCCACCTTCATCGGCATCTACCTGAGCTTCTTCATCGACAGCGCGCCGGCACCGACCATCGTGCTGACCATGACCGCCATGTTCGTCCTTGCCTTCGTGAGAACGACGCTGGCCGCCAAGGCCCGGTCCGTGCCCGTCTGAAACGAAAAGAGGCGGCCTCTCGTCGAGAGACCGCCTCCTGTTCTTCGATGGCGCAGGGATCAGGCCGAAGCCAGTTCCTTCTTCACCATGGTCCTGAGCGCGACGAGATCCTTGGCGAAGGAACGGATACCCTCGGAAAGCTTTTCCGTCGCCATCGCGTCCTCGTTGAGCATCCAGCGGAAGCTCTTCTCGTCGAGCTTCTGCGCCGGCACCGCCTCGAACCGCTCGGGCGACAGCTTGCGCTCCAGCGTTCCCTGGTCCTTGTCGAGTTCGTCGAGCAGCGCGGGGCTGATCGTCAGCCGGTCGCAGCCGGCGAGCGCCTCGATCTCGCCCGCATTGCGGAACGACGCGCCCATGACGATCGTCTCGATGCCGTTGGCCTTGTAGTAGTTGTAGATCTGCCGCACCGACAGGACGCCCGGGTCGGTTTCCGCGGTATAGTCTTCGCCCGTCGACTTCTTGTACCAGTCGAGGATACGCCCGACGAAGGGCGAGATGAGGAAGACCTTGGCTTCGGCGCAGGCAATCGCCTGGGCCATGGAGAAGAGCAGCGTGAGGTTGCAGTCGATGCCTTCCTTCTGCAACACCTCGGCCGCCTTGATCCCTTCCCAGGTGGAAGCGAGCTTGATGAGGATGCGATCCCGCTCGATGCCGCGCTCCTTATAGGCGGCGACGATGGCACGGGCCTTCGCGATCGAGGCTTCGGTGTCGAAGGAGAGGTCGGCATCGACCTCCGTCGAAACGCGGCCGGGCACGAGTTCGGCAAGGGCTGCGCCCACCGAGATGGCGAGGCGGTCTGCGACCTCCGCCACGACGGCATCGGAGCCGCCGTTGCGGGCCTTGCCCCAGGAAATGGCTTCCTTCATTGCATCGGCGAACATCGGGGTCCCGAGCGCCTTGAGGACGATGGTCGGATTTGTCGTGCAATCCACCGGCTTCAGGCGGGCAACCGCCTCGATGTCGCCGGTATCGGCAACCACGGTGGTCATGGAGCGGAGCTGTTCGAGTTTCGACGTCATGCCGGAAATCCTTCGGATCGGGAGTAGGAGGCGGACCGCCGAACGGGGCGTCCTCTGATTGAACTATCACCAGCCGAACATGGCCAAGTCAAGACATTTGCTCAATGCGATCGACATAAGTATCATACTCAATAATGATCGGCAGTCGGGCGGAGACCACTTGGCAAAACTTCGACGTGAATCCCATCCCGGAATGGCGGAGGCGTCCGCACTCAGGCTGCGTGCGGCATGGCTCTACTATAACCAGGGCATGACGCAGAAGGACGTTGCCGAACGCCTCGGCGTGAGCCGGTCCACCGTAATCCGCATGCTTGACGAGGCGATGAAGCGTTCGGAAGTGCAGATATGGATCGACGCCGGCGTGGGGGATTGCCTGTCGCTGGCGACGCGGCTGGAACAGGCCTACGGGCTGGACGAGGCGATCGTCGTGCCGGCGCCGCCGCAGCAGGATGCGGACGCGCTCGCGAAGGCCGTGGGACTGGCGCTCGGGCAGTTTCTCTCCGAAGTCATCCACGACGACATGACGATCGGCGTCGGCTGGGGGCGCACGATGACGGCCTCGCTGGCGAGCTTCCGCCCGCCGCGCCGTGAAAACTGCAAGGTCGTCTCCCTGCTCGGCGGCATCGTCGCCGTGCACCAGACCAATCCGATTGACTATACCTGGCGGCTCGCCAGCCAGTTCGGCGCCGAATGCTACCTCTTCCTCGCCCCGCTACTGGTCGATTCCGTCGAGACCAAGCGCGCCCTGATCGAAAAATGTGGCCTGAAGTCGATCTACGACCTGGCCCAGCAGATGGACCTTGCCGTGGTCAGTTGCGGCGATATCGGCCCCCGCTCCACCTCGCTCTCCGAAGGCTTCATCTCGCGGACGGAACTGGGCGAACTGATCGCCGCCGGCTGCGTCTGCGACACCATGTTCAACTTCCTCGACGCCGAGGGCCGCTCGGTCGACCATCCGATCAACGAGCGGGTGATGTCTGTCGATCTCGACACGCTGAAGAAGGCAAGGCACATCGTGCTGTCCTCCGGTGGCGCTCACCGGGCGCTGGCAATCCGCGCCACGATCCGCCGGATCGGCTGCAATACGCTGATCACCGACGAGGCCGCGGCACGGGAACTCCTGAAGCTTGCCGAAGACGCCTAGCGGCAGCCTCCCGCCCCCTCTCCCCGCGCCGGCCCGCTAGAGATTGCCCGCTTCCCAGCCGAGGATGGCGCGCTTGCGCGTCAGCCCCCAGTGATATCCCGTGAGCGCACCGCTCTTGCCGAGCGCCCGGTGGCAGGGAACGACGAAGGAGATCGGGTTGCGCCCGATCGCGGCGCCGACGGCGCGGCTCGCGGCGGGCTGGCCGATATCGCGGGCGACGTCGGAATAGGTCACGGCCTTGCCGAACGGGATTTTCAAGAGGCTCTGCCATACCCGCACCTGGAAGTCGGAGCCGATCAGCACGACCTTCAGCGGCTGGCCGGACGACCATTGCGAGCGGTCGAAGATGCGCCGGACATAGGGCTCCGTCGCCTCCAGGTCCTCGACATAACCTGCATTCGGCCAGCGACGGACCATGTCGTCGAGGCACGCCTTCTCGCTGCCGAAATCGGCAAAGGCGAGCCCGGCGAGGCCGCGATCGGTCGCCATCACCAGCGCGACGCCGAAGGGCGAGGGATGGAAGCCGTAGCGGATGGTAAGCCCGCCGCCCCTCGCCTTCCACTCACCCGGCGACATCGCCTCATGCGTCACGAAAAGATCGTGCAGCCGCCCCGGCCCGGAAAGTCCCACTTCGTAGGATGTCTCAAGGAGCGGCAGGCCCTCCTTGCCGAGCAGCCGCTTGGCGTGGTCAAGGGTCACCGCCTGCAGGAAGGCTTTGGGAGACAGGCCCGCCCAGCGGGTGAAGACCTTCTGCAACTGCGTCGGCGACTGGCCGAGTTCGGCCGCGATCGCATCGAGCGAGGGCTGGGCGCGGTAGTCGAGCGAGATGAGTTCGATGACCCGCCGGACGGTCTCGTAGTCGCCGCCTTCCGGCGTCACGTCGCGAGCAGGTTCCGCAAGCTGTGCCAATCCGTTCATCGTGTTTCTCCTTTGCCGGAAGAATGCCGCAGCCGCAGGGGAGAAACCACCCGTTTCTTGTCGGTTCAAAGCCTTTGCGTCACCGTCGCAAGCGCGCTGCGGAACGCCTTCGCGAAGCTCTCGCGGTCGTCCGGGTTGAGGAAGGAGCCGATATCCGTCCGGTGCCCCTCCCCCGTCACATACATGGAGGTGATGCCGAACTCGTCATGCCGGTTGACGCCGAAACGGGCCCAGAAGGGATTGAAGCGATGCTCGACCATGCGGCCGGTGGGGGAGAACTTGCGGATCGAGAGCCTCGTCCGCGTCACCGTCACCTCCTCGCGAGCCCGGCCGGAGCGATAGCTCATCATGAAGGCGACGTAGAGCGCGATGAAGTCGATCCCGAGGAAGATGCCGATCGGCCAGGCTCCGGTCACCAGGAAGAACACGCCGTGGACGAAGCAGATGCCGCCGGTCAGGATCAGCAGGACGTGAAATCCCTTTCGCCCGAGCGAACGGTGGGGTGTGAGTTCGGCAGCGAAAACGGGTTGCTCATCGCGCATCTGCACGTTGCCTTTCCTCGCAAGCACTGGCTATAGAAACGATATGGCCCTTCCGAAATCAAAGTCCAGCGCGGCTTCTCCACAAAAGTCCAGCCCCGCCGCGGCAGCTGCCCGACGGCATATCCGAAGCCGGTATTCGAAGGCGGAGATGGAGGAAATCTTCCGCAGGTTCTCCGTCCAGCGGCCGGAGCCGAAGGGCGAACTCGAGCATACCAATCCGTTCACGCTGCTGGTGGCGGTTGCACTGTCGGCCCAGGCGACGGACGCCGGTGTCAACAAGGCGACGCGCGGCCTCTTCGAGGTCGCGGACACGCCTCAGAAGATGCTGGCGCTCGGCGAAGAGGGGGTCATCCAGCATATCAAGACGATCGGCCTCTATCGCAACAAGGCCAAGAATGTCATCGCCCTGTCGCGAATGCTGATCGAGAATTTCGGCGGGGAAGTCCCCAAGACGCGCGAGGAGCTCGTGACGCTGCCCGGCGTCGGCCGCAAGACCGCGAACGTGGTGATGTCCATGGCCTTCGGCATCCCGACGCTCGCCGTCGATACCCATGTCTTCCGCATTGCGAACCGTCTGCTGATGGCGCCGGGCAAGACGCCGGACGAAGTCGAGGAGCGTTTCCTCAAGGTCATCCCGAAGCAGTATCTCTTCCATGCGCATCACTGGCTGATCCTGCACGGCCGCTATACCTGCAAGGCCCGAAAGCCGGAATGCGAGCATTGCGTGATCGCCGATCTCTGCAAGTCGCCGGAAAAGACCTGCGACGTGCCCGCCCCACTGGTCGAACTGCCGCCGCAGCGGATCGGCGAGACGGTCGGCGACGTTTAGGGCGACGGCCCGGCCCGGCTACCGGGTATGGGCTCGGATGACCTCGATGAAGGCGTCGCCATAGCGTTCCAGCTTCGACTGGCCCACGCCCGAGATGGACAGAAGCGCCTCCCCGCTCGTCGGCCGGCTGGTGGCGAAGGCGACGAGCGTCGTGTCGGGAAAGACGACATAGGGCGGCACCGAAAGCGACTTGGCGATCTCCAGCCGCGTCCGGCGCAATTCCTCGAACAGTTCCATGTCGGCCCCCTCGAGCGTCGACCGGCTGGCGCCTGACGCGGATGCCGCCGCCCTGCCGGATCGGCCCGTCTTCGGACGGTCCCTGCGGAAGTGGACCTCCCGCTCGCGCCGGAAGACGGCCCGGGCGTCCGGTTCGAGCTTCAGCGCACCGAAAGCCTCGTGATCGACGCTGACGAGCCCCGCGGCGAGAAGCTGCCGGTAGACGGACTGCCAGGTTCTAACCGGCAGGTCCTTGCCCGCGCCGAAGACCGGCATGTCCACATGGCCGAAGCGGATGGTCTTCTCGTTCTCGTTGCCGGTGAGGACGTCGATCAGGTGGCCCGTCCCGAACCGCTCGCCCGTGCGGTAGATGGCCGCGAGCGCCTTGATCGCTGCCTCCGTCCCGTCCCAGGTATCGACCGGCTTCAGGCAGGTATCGCAATTGCCGCAGCCGCCCGGATGCGCCTCCCCGAAATGCGCCAGGATTGCCTTGCGGCGGCAGCCGGCCGTTTCGCAGATGCCGAGCAGCGCATTCAGCTTGGCCCGCTCGACGCGCTTGATCTCGTCGCTCGACCCGGCCCCGTCGATCATCCGGCCGCGCTGGATGACATCGGCCATTCCGTAGGCCATCCAGACCTCCGACGGCAGCCCGTCGCGCCCGGCCCGTCCGGTCTCCTGGTAATAGGCTTCCACCGAGCCCGGGAGATCGAGATGCGCGACATAGCGCACGTTCGGCTTGTCGATGCCCATTCCGAAGGCGACGGTCGCCACCAGGCAAAGCTCCTCCTCCTTGAGGAAGGCATCCTGGTTGGCATCCCGCACCGCGCGATCCATGCCGGCATGATAGGCAAGCGCCCTTATGCCCTTTTCATTCAGCCATTCGGCGGTCTCTTCCACCTTGGCGCGCGACAGGCAATAGACGATCCCGCTCGATCCCCGATGGCGCGACAGGAACTGCAGCAACTGCTGCCGGGGCTGGTCCCGCTCGACGATTTCGTAGGCGATGTTCGGCCGGTCGAAGGAGGTCGTGAACACTTCCGCTCCGCCAAGACCCAGCCTCTCGATGATGTCCTCGCGCGTATGCGGGTCAGCGGTCGCCGTAAGGGCAATGCGCGGCACGCCGGCAAAGAGTTCGCCGAGCAATCCCAGTTCCCGGTATTCCGGCCGGAAGTCGTGCCCCCACTGGCTGACGCAATGGGCTTCGTCGATGGCAAAGAGCGCAATCCGCGATCGTCCGATCATCTCCCGGAAGGCCGAGGTGACGATCCGCTCGGGCGTCACATAGAGAAGATCGAGCGCGCCTTCGGCCAGTGCCCGGCGCACGCCGGCGAACTCCTCGGCGGAGAGCGAGGAATTGAGGGCGGCCGCGCGGACGCCGAGCTGACGTAGCGCCTCGACCTGGTCCCGCATCAGCGCGATCAGCGGCGAGACGACGACCCCGACGCCGTCGCGGCAGAGCGCCGGGACCTGGAAGCAGAGCGATTTGCCCGCGCCGGTCGGGAAGAGAACGACGGCGTCCCCGCCCGCCACGACGCGCTCGATGACGGCCGCCTGCTTGCCGCGGAAGCTGTCATAGCCGTAGACGTGCCGCAGAACCGCTAGCGGGTCTCTCGTCGAACCGGGTTCGAAGAGGGCGGAACTGGCAGTGCTGGCTTTGGGCATGGAAAGGCTTTCGCGGGAGAAGCCTTCCTTCTCCCACACCGGCTGCCGCCTTCGCAAGGCGCAAGCCGCCCTCCGTCAACAGTTCATCTGACCGCGACCGGCGCCAGGCGGAAGGCAGGGTCGCGACGGGAAATCTTCTTGTGGAGATGCACCATCAGCCCGGCAGCGAAGAGCGGCGTCAGCAGGTTGACGATCGGGATGGCCAGGAAGCCGGCGATCAGAAGGCCCGCCAGGAAGACCGTACCGCGATGCTTGGAGCGGAAGGCCCGCGCCTCCGGCGGCGTGCGGAAGCGCATGGCGGCGAACTCGAAGAACTCGCGCCCCAGCAGGTAGCCGTTCACGAGGAAGAAGGCGACGAGGTTTATTCCGGGGACGAAGAGCAGCAGCAGGGCGACGATATTGCCGGCGATCACGACGCCGAGGAACTGCAGCGAACTGATGATGGCGCGGCCGAGCGGCATGGCTCGTCCGGCCGCGTCGGCCGGATAGTCGCGCTTCTCCACCACTTCAGCGACATCGTCCAGGAAGAGGCCGGCAATGAGGGCGGTGATCGGCGCGATGAGGAGCGCGAGCGCAAGCGCAAGCCCGACGCCCGCGAAGATCGCCGCGATGAAGGTGAGCCAGCCCGCCCAGTCGGGGACGTCCGGCATGTAGAGCGCAAACCAGGGCCAGACAACGGAGACGAAGGTCTGCCGCAGCGCAAGCCAAAGGCCGATGAGAACGAGGATGGTGAGCCCGAGGACCTTCCAGAAGACCGAGCGCGTCTCCGGCGCAAAGAGGTTGAGGAGCGACAGGCGGGCGGCGTCGAGGATCATGAAGCGTCTCCGGTTGCCGCAAGCATGTAGGTTCCCGGACGCTGGCGAGCAAGCGCCGCCCCCATACCGTCATTCCTCTCCACCGGCTCCAAGCGATGCGCCGGGCAGGTAGAGCAGGATCGGGCGGATTTCGTAGACGGCCGTCGGATTGGCGCCCTGAAGCTCGCGCGCGCGGCGGCGATCGCCCCGTCCATGTCGGGGAAGTCGACCACGTAGAAGCCCAGCAGCTGTTCCTTCGTCTCGGCGAACGGCCCGTCCGTCACCGGCGCGTCGCCCTTGCCGCGGAGCGTCACAGCCTGCGCCGTGGGCCCGAGGCGGGCCGCGGGACCGAGGGATCCGTCCGCCACCAGCCGATCGTTGATGCTCAGCAGTTCGCCCATGAGGGCGGCGTCTTCCTCCGCGCTCCAGGACTGGACGACGGTTTCCGCATGATAGGCGAGGATCGCGAAATACATGGACAACACCTCCCGGATAGGCCGCGTTCTGGCGGCGGATTAATGGATATCGTTCAGTTCGTCGCGATGTCGGATCATCGCCAGGAACCGCCGGTAGTCGCGGTCATAGGCGCCGGCGCGCCCGGCATCGGGAAAGTAGTCCCGCTCGGCGGCCGCCATGGCGCGTCCGGCCGTCGCGAGGTCCGGATGTAGCCCACCTCCCGCGGCGGCCGTCATGGCGGTCCCGAGGAGAACGGCGTCCTGCGTTTGCGGGACGATTACCTTGCGGCCCGTGACATCGGCATAGAGTTCGAGGAGGAGCGGGTTATGGGCGTGGCCGCCGGTGACGTGCAGCGTCTCGAAGCGGTAGCCGTATTGCTCCATGGCCTCGAGGATGTGCCGGATACCCAGCACGATCGCCACGCAGCTGCGCCAATAGAGGCGGCAGAGACCGTCGAAGGATGTGTCAAGGGTAAGCCCGCTGATGACGCCTTTCACATGCGGATCGGCAAGGGGCGAACGGTTCCCGTGGAAATCGGGCAGGACATGCAGGTCGCCGGCAAAATCGCCGCCCTGCTCCGCCCGCAACTCTTGCACGCGCGCGGCAATCCGGGCGTGGATGTCCCGGTCCGGCTCGCCGCCGGCGGCATGCATCCGCACCACATGGTCGAGGAGCGCACCGGTTGCCGACTGGCCGCCTTCCACCAGCCAGCGGCCTGGAAGAAGCGCCTCGTAATAGGGCCCCCAGATGCTCTGGCCGGGCTTGGCTTCTGCCGCGAACGAGACGATGCAGCTCGAGGTGCCGCCGATCAGCGCGACGGAGCGATCGAGGGCCGCGCCCTCCTCCACCCCGCCGAGGACGCCGAAGGCGCCGGCATAGGCGTCGATCAGCCCCGACGTTACCCGGCAGCCGGTATCGAGCCCCAGTTCCCCGGCCGCGACCGGCGACAACTGCCCGACTACGGAGCCGGCCGGCACCGTATCGGTCGGCAGGCCGCCGCGCTCGATGAGATCCTCCAGCCCGGCGAGAGCCAGGAAATCCTGCTGCCAGCCCTCGTCCCGATGCGCCAGGAAGTTCCATTTCGCCGTCAGCGTGCAGCGTGATCGCGCGGGCGAGCCCGTCGCCCGCCATGTCATGAAGTCGGCGAGGTCGAAGAAATATCCGGCCCGCTCCCATGACCGGGGCAGGTGGCGCTTCAGCCACAGGAGCTTCGGCATCTCCATTTCCGGGGAAAGCGAGCCGCCGGAATAATCCAGCACCGCATGGCCGGTGGCCGAAAGCTCCTCGGCCTCGGCGATCGCCCTATGGTCGAGCCAGACGATCGTGTCGAAGCGATCCTCGCCGGTCGTGGAGACGGTGAGTTGCCGCCCGTCGCGATCGCGCGCAACCAGCGAGCAGGTCGCGTCGAAACCGAGCGCCGCGACCCGGTCCGCTGCAAGGTTTGCCTCCGTCATCGCCGCGCGAACGGCCAGGCAGGCCGCCCGCCAGATGTCCTCTGAATCATGCTCCGCGTGGTTGTCGAGGGGACGCCGCATGACGATCGGGTACGTCGCGCGGGCGAGAAGCCGTCCCTCGGCATCGAACACGCCGGCGCGGGCGCTGGTCGTGCCGATATCGACAGCAACGACGTGATCTCGCATTCGTGCGTGTTCCCTGCCCCTTGAGCCCTTCGGCCGCTCCTCCTCGCCGCTATCCGCCGCGATGCGAACGATGCCTGTCCGGGCCTTCCATGTGTTTGCGGACAAGGTGGATCAAATCCGGCATGGCGTCAAACACCGCGTCCGGGGAAAGGGCCGCGATGCGCTCGATATATCCCGGCGCTCCGGCATGCGAACCGCCGGTGAAGGCGAAGACGGTCATCCCTGCCCTTTGCGCTGCCTCAATGCCTGCCGGACTATCCTCGATCACGATGCAATCCGTGGCCTCTGCCCCTATGGCGCCGGCCGCATGGAGGAAGAGATCGGGCGCCGGCTTGCCGTGCTCGACCATGCTGGCGCTGAAGATATGCGGCTCGAAGCGCTCCAGCAGGCCGGTGAGGCCGAGGGAGAGGCGAATACGCTCCGGCTGGCTGGAGGACGCGACGCATCGGGGGCAATCGAGCGCGTCGAGCGTCTCGGCGACGCCCCTCACCGGCTTCAGGCTATGGCAAAACCGGTCGTAGAGCGCGCGGCGAAGGTCGTCGAGAAAGGCCGCGTCGATGCTGTGGTCGAAATCGTCGTGCAGGATCTGCGCGAGCGTGGAAAGGCTGCGGCCCAGGAACCGGGCATAGGCCTCGCCCTCGCCGATCACCACGCCGCGACGGTTGAGCGCCTCGACCAGCACGTTGACCGAGAGCGGCTCGCTGTCGACCAGCACGCCGTCGCAGTCGAAGATCAACAGTGGTCGCGACGCCTCCACCAGTTCCTTGCCCCCTCAGGTCGCCAGAGCATCGGAGAGATAGAGCTCCAGAGTTTTGGCCGTCCCCTCGGCCCAGAGCGTCCTTACCGCGTGCGAGAAACGGCGGCGGAACAGCTCCGAATGGGCAACCTCTCCGAAAATCTCGTCGAACACAAGGAAGGCTTCCGGATTGTCCCGGGCCTGCCTGGCCGCCGCCTGCAGCTTCTCGGCGCTGGTGTCGTTGAAGACGATCGGCTTGCCGCTGTCCGTCGTGCCTTCGAAATAGCGGCACCAGAGCGCCGAGACGAGCGACAGGCCGATGATGTCCTTGCCCTGCGCCAGCCGGTCGGCGGTGGACGGCAGGATGAACTTCGGCTGCCGGTTCGAACCGTCCTGCGCCAGCCGCGGGATCGTGTCGCCGATCTTCGGGTTGGCGAAGCGCCGTTCGATCAGGCCGTAGTACTCGTTGAGGTCCGTATCCGGCACCGGCGGCACGATCGGGATGATCTCCTCCTTCTCCAGCTTTGCCAGGAAGGCGCGGATCAGCGGATGCTCCATCGCCTCATGGACGAAATGGATGTCGAGGAGCGCGGCCGGGTAGGCGATCGCCGCATGCCCTCCGTTGAGGATGCGGATCTTCATGTGCTCGTAGGGTGCCACGTCCGGCACGAACTGGACGCCCACTTCCTCGAGCGGCGGCCGGCCGGCCGGAAAGTTGTCCTCCATCACCCACTGCTTGAATTCCTCGCAGAAGACCGGCCAGTTGTCGTCGATCCCGAATGTATCGCGCAGCAGGGCGATCTCGCGTTCTCCGGTCGCCGGGGTGATGCGGTCCACCATCGAATTGGGGAACGCGACGTTATCGGCGATCCACTGGGCGAATGCCGGATCGGAAAGCGCCGCGACGCCCACCACGGCGTTTTCCGTCACCTCGCCGTTTCCGGGAATGTTGTCGCAGGACATGATGGTGAAGGGCGCGAGCCCCGCTTGCCTCCTGCGCTTCAGCCCGGCAACGATGAGCCCGAAGACCGTCGTCGGCTTGTCGGGATTCTGTCCGTCGTGGAAGATCGCCGGATGGCCGGGATTGAACTCCCCCGAGGCATCGATGAAATAGCCGCCCTCTGTGATCGTCATCGACACGATGCGGATGCGCGGATCGGCGAGCGCGGCGATGATCTTGCCGGTATCGGAGGGTGCGATGATGTCGATCATCGGTGCGGTGACCCGCGCCGCCGTGCGGTTGTTGTCCTGCTCGACGACGGTCGTCAGGAAATCCTGTTCGGCAAGTTTCTCGCGCATCAGCGCATCCGACGGCATGACCCCGGCGCCGACGATCGCCCAGTCCAGGCCGTGGCCCTTGTTGAACAGGTCGTCGAGATAGACCGCCTGATGCGCCCGGTGGAAATTGCCGACGCCGAAATGAAGGATGCCCGGCTTCAGCATGATCGGATCATAGGCCGGCACGGCGGCCCGATGGGCGATCTCGCCCAGTGCCGAGGAGGATAGTCTTACGGTCATTGCTTGCTCCACTCCGACGCTAGATCGCGAGTCCCTCTTCATCGAACCGATGAAGCTTCGCCTCGTTCGGCGTCAAATATACGGTCTCGCCGTGGCGCGCCCCGAACTCCCCGTCGCAACGCGCGTTGATCTGGCCGATCCCGGGAACGTCGACATGCAGGAACGTGTCCGATCCGAGGTGCTCGGCAACCTTGACCGTGCCGTTCCACAACCCGCTCTCCTTGGAGAGGGCAAGGTGCTCCGGGCGGATGCCGACGGTTCGGGCCCCCTTCCCGCGGGCGAAGTCCCCCTCGATGAGATTCATGCGGGGCGAACCGATGAAGCCGGCCACGAAGAGGTTGCGCGGCCTTGAATAGAGGTCGAGCGGCGAACCGACCTGCTCGATGTTTCCGCGGTTCAGCACGACGATCTTGTCGGCCATGGTCATCGCCTCGACCTGGTCGTGCGTGACGTAGATCATCGTCGTGTTCAGTTCGTTGTGCAGTTCGCTGATCTCCAACCGCATCGTGCCGCGGAGCGCCGCGTCGAGGTTGGAAAGCGGCTCGTCGAACAGGAAGGCCGAAGGTTCGCGCACGATCGCGCGCCCGATCGCGACGCGCTGTCGCTGGCCGCCCGAAAGCTGCGACGGACGGCGCTCCAGGTAGTCGGTGAGGTTGAGGATGCCCGCGGCTTCCTGGACCTTCCGCTCGATCACGGCCTTGTCCACCTTGGCCATCTTCAGCGGGAAGGCGATGTTGTTGCGCACGCTCATGTGCGGATAGAGCGCGTAGGACTGGAACACCATGGCGAGCCCGCGCTGTGCCGGCGCGTTATGCGTCACGTCCTGTCCGTCGATCAGGATCTGCCCGCCGCTGACATCCTCCAGCCCGGCGATCAGCCGCAGGAGCGTGGACTTGCCGCAACCGGACGGACCGACGAAGACGACGAACTCGCCGTCCTTGATCTCCAGGTCGATCGAGGGAATGACCTTGGCTTCGCCGAAAGCTTTCGAAACCTTCCTGAGGGTAATGCTGCCCATCTCCGTCTTCCTTACTTAACCGCGCCGAAGGTCAGGCCGCGAACGAGTTGCTTCTGGCTGAACCAGCCGAGGATGAGGATCGGCGCGATGGCCATGGTCGAGGCCGCCGACAGCTTCGCCCAGAACAGTCCCTGGGGGCTGGAGAAGGAGGCGATGAAGGCGGTAAGCGGCGCCGCATTGGTGGTGGTCAGCCGGATGGTCCAGAAACTCTCGTTCCAGGCAAGGATGATGTTGAGGAGGAGGGTCGAGGCGATCCCCGGTACCGCCATCGGCGTCAGCACGTAGACGATCTCCTGCCAGAGCCCCGCCCCGTCCATGCGCGCCGCCTCCAGGATCTCGCCCGGTATCTCGCGGAAGTAGGTGTAGAGCATCCAGACCACGATCGGCAGGTTGATGAGCGTCAGCATGATCGTCAGCCCGATGCGGGTATCGAGCAGGCCGAAATCACGGAACATCAGGTAGATCGGCACGAGGACGGCAACGGCCGGCATCATCTTCGTGGAGAGCATCCACATCAGCACATCCTTCGTGCGCCTGGTCGGAGAGAAGGCCATGGCCCAGGCGGCGGGAATGGCGATGATGAGCGCCAGTATCGTCGACCCGACCGACAGGACCACCGAGTTCATGAACGGCTTGATGTAGTCCCGCTGGGTCTGGACGGTTACGTAGTTCTCGAACGTGCCGGAGGGAATGAGGCTGAAGCCCGCGATCGCCTCCGGCTCCGTCTTGAGGCTGGTGACCAGGGTGTAGAGGATCGGAAAGAAGATCAGCAGCGCGACCAGCCATGCGGCGGCGGTGGCGATGATCTTGTGGCGGGTGGTGACGGCGCGTGCCATTCTCGTTCCCCCTATCGGTCCAGGTTCCGCCCGACCGCGCGCATCAGGAAGATGGCGACGATGTTGGCGAGGATGATGGCGATGATGCCGCCCGCCGATGCGCCGCCGACGTCGTAGCCGAGAAGCGCGGTGCGGTAGATCAGGAACGGCAGGTTGGTGGAGGCATAGCCCGGCCCGCCATTGGTGGTGACCAGGATTTCGGCATAGACGCCGAGCAGGAAGATCGTCTGGATCAGGATGACGACGGTGATCGCCCGGGCGAGATGCGGCAGCGTGAGGTAGATGAAGCGGTTGAGGAAATTCGCGCCGTCCATCTCCGCGGCTTCCTTCTGCTCGCTGTCAAGCGACTGGAGCGCGGTGAGCAGGATCAGCGTGGCGAACGGCAGCCATTGCCATGCGACGATGATGACGATCGCGAGCAGCGGATACTGCGCGAACCAGTCGATCGGCCGCAGTCCGAAGAAGCGGCTGACATCGGCCAGGACCCCGTAGCCCGGATGCATGATCATGTTCTTCCACACCAGTGCCGCCACCGGCGGCATGACGAAGAAGGGCGAGATCACCAGGATGCGGACGATCCCCTGACCGAAGATCGGCTGGTCGAGAAGAAGCGCGATCAGCGTTCCCCCGATCACGGTGATCAGCAACACGCCACCGACGATGACCAGCGTGTTCCAGATGGACTGGAAGAAGGCCGGGTCCGAATAGAAATACTGGTAGTTGAACAGGCCGGCGAAGCTGACATTGGCCGGATTGAGGAGGTTGTAGTTCTGGAACGAGAACCACAGCGTCATCGACAGGGGCACGATCATCCAGACCAGGAGAAGGATGACGGACGGCGCCATCATCAGGCGAGCCAGCCCCTTGGTATTTTGCGTTGCCATGGCGAAGCCCTCCTCAAAATTCCGCGCGACTTGCGGCGGAACGCCCCCGTCGCGCCCGTACCTTGCTGGTCCGAGGTGGAAATGGAAAGGGCCGCCCGGCCCGTGACCGGGCGGCAAGGTGCTCGGGAGGTCTTACTTGATGTAGCCGGCGCGGGTCATCTCGCGCACGGTCGCCGACTGGGCCTGGGCGAGCGCGTCGTCGACCGACGACTGCCCGGCCACGACAGCCGAGAACAGCTGTCCGACATTCGTTCCTATCGCCTGGAATTCCGGGATCGCGACGAACTGGCCGCCCGTATAGGGCACCGGCTGGACGGTCGGCTTGGTGATGTCGGCAGCCTGCATCGCCGCAAGCGTCGGCTCGGCGAACGGAGCCGCCTTCTTGTACTCCTCGTTTTCATAGAGGGAGGTACGGGTTCCCGGAGGAACGTTCGCCCAGCCTTCGTTGGAAGCGACGAGGTCGGTGTAGTCCTTGCTGGTCGCCCAGGCGATGAACTTCTTGGCGGCGTCCACCTTCTGCGAGCTTGCCGGGATGGCGAGGTTCCAGGACCACAGCCAGTTGCCGTGGTTGTTCACGCCGTCCTTGGAGGGGAAGATCGCATAGCCGACCTTGTCGGCGACGGTGGAATCCTTCGGGTTGGACACGAAGGACGCAGCCACGGTCGCGTCGATCCACATGCCGCACTTGCCCTGCTGGAAGAGCGTCAGGTTCTCGTTGAAGCCGTTCGAAGACGCACCAGACGGGCCGGCATCCTTCATCAGGTCGACATAGAACTGCAGCGCTTCCTTCCACTCGGGCTGGTCGAACTGCGGCTGCCAGTTTTCGTCGAACCAGCGACCGCCGAACGAGTTGGTCAGCGCCGTGACGAAGGCCATGTTCTCGCCCCAGCCGGCCTTGCCGCGAAGGCAGATGCCGTTGATGTCCGTGTCGCGATCGGTGATCTTGCGGGCCGCCTCGCCGATGAACTCCCAGGTCGGGTTGTCGGGCATTTCGAGCCCGGCCTTCTCGAACAGGTCCGTGCGGTACATGATCATCGCCGACTCGCCGTAGAACGGCGCCGCGTAGAGCTTGTCCTCGACCGTCAGGCCGCCGCGGATCGCCGGCAGTAGGTCATCGACGTCATAGCTGTCGCCCAGCTCCGAAAGCTCGGTCAGCCAGCCCTGCTTCGCCCAGATCGGAACCTCGTAATTGCCGATCGTCATGATGTCGTACTGGCCGCCGGAGGTCGCAATGTCCGTCGTCACGCGCTCGCGCAGGACGTTCTCTTCCAGGGTGACCCACTCGATCTGGATGTCGGGGTTCTTCGAGGTGAACTCCTCCGTCAGGCCCTGCATGCGGATCATGTCGCCATTGTTGACGGTTGCGATGGTGATGGTTTCGGCCGATGCCGTACCGGCAAGAGCCAGCGCCGAGCACGCGCCCAGCAGAATCGTCTTCAAAGTCATATCTTCCTCCCGAAGATTGAACGAGCATTCGCTTTGCCCATGGGCAATTACTCATTCATGGAACGGCGAAGTCAATTCAGAATCCGTGCTGCGCCGCAACGCATATCGCAAGCGGTTGAAACTATTTCGATATTTATGCCCACTACGCGAGCAATTGCTCCGCGGTATTCTCGTCGGTGATCAATCCGTTGATCAACTGCCCCTTCAGGGCGGCCCTCAGTGCCACGAGCTTGCGGGGCCCCTGCGCAAGGCCGATGACGCAACAGGTGTCGATCGCCGGGATCGGCACGCTGGCGACCCGCCTGTTGATCGAATCGGACAGCAGGCGTCCCTCGTGATCGAACATCCAGCCGCAGATTTCCCCCGCGGCACCCCCGGACACCAGGCTTTCCATCTCGTCGCGCCCCAGGAAGCCGTCGACGCAGAGCGGGCCGTCCGGCCCGAGTTCGCCTATGCCGACGAAGGTGACGTCCGCCTGCGCGCCGAGCGCCAGCGTCGAGCGCACCAGCGCCTGTTCGTGAAGCGTCTCGCGCTCCTCCGGCGAGGAGCAGAGAACCGGCAGCGGCATGGGAAAATGCCGCGACTTGATGGCGTCGGCCATGGAGAAGATGACGTTGTAATAGGCCGCCGAACCGTCGGGCCCGATATTTCCCGTCAGCGACACGATGCGATGCTGGGGGCATTCCATCGGCGGCAACTGGTCGACGGCAGCCTTCAGCGTGCGGCCCGTCCCGATCGCCAGGATGATCGGCTCCTGCCGCTTCAGCCAGCGCTCGATCTCGGCGGCGCCGGCCTCGGCAATGCCGACGGTGCTGGAGGCGCCCATGGGATCGCTCGGCACGACCTCCACCTGGCGAAGGCCGAACTTGCGCTTGAGTGCCTCGCCCCGCTCCAGGCAGGCGGCGATCGGATGGTCGAGGCGGACCTTGATCAGGCGTTCGGCCACCGCGAGCGAGACGAGCCGCTGCGCCGACTGCCGGGAAATCCCCATGGCGGCCGCGATTTCGTCCTGGGTGCGGCCCGCGACATAGTAGAGCCAACCCGCCCTCGCCGCGTCATCCAGCCTCCCGTGCACATCGGACCGTCTCGCCACTAGCCAACCCCTCCCTGCGCAATTCCTGGCCCCATGTTTGCCGATCCTCCGTCAAACGGCAAGGACGGCAGGCCGATCAGGAGACCTGAACGAGGTGGCCTTGCGAAACTTCCCTGTAGTGTCGGGGCGGAGACACAAAATCCACCGGACGGATGGGGCTCTTGATCTCGTCGGTCGGCATGTCGCGCTTGATCCCGCGTCGCGAGGGATCGGGAATCGGCACCGCCGCCATCAGCTTGCGGGTATAGGGATGCTGAGGGTTCTCGAACACGGCGGCCCGGGGGCCGATCTCGACGATCTCGCCGAGATACATGACCGCAACCCGGTGGCTGACCCGTTCCACGACGGCCATGTCATGGCTGATGAAGAGGTAGGCGAGCTTCAGGCTTTGCTGCAGATCGAGAAGCAGGTTGCAGACCTGCGCCTTGATCGACACGTCGAGCGCCGACACGGCCTCGTCCGCGACGATGACTTTCGGATCGAGCATCAGCGCCCGGGCGATCGCGATGCGCTGTCTCTGCCCGCCGGAGAATTCGTGCGGGAAGCGCCGCATCATGTCGGCCGAAAGACCGACCTTTTCCAGGAGATCCGCGGCTTTCTCGCGGGCCTGCTGCTTCGGGCCCAGACCATGCTCGAGGAACGGCTCCATGACCGCCGAGCCTATGCTCATGCGCGGATTGAGGCTCGCGAACGGGTCCTGGAAGATCATCTGGATCGACCGGCGCATGGCCCGCAGCGACGGCTTGTCGAGGCTCATCACGTTGAAGCCGTCGATCATGATCTGGCCGCTCGTCGGCGTGATCAGCCGGGTGATGGACCTGCCCGTCGTCGACTTGCCGCAGCCGGACTCGCCCACCAGGGACAGCGTCTCGCCCTCGAAGAGGTCGAACGACACCTTCTCCACCGCGTGGACGGCACCGGTCTTTCGCCCGAAGAGTCCCGAATGGATATCGAAGCGGGTGGTGAGGTCGCGCACCTGGAGGATCGGCGTCTTGCGACGGGACACGGTATCGGTGACGTCGAGCTGAATCTGCTGTTCCCCGGTTCTCACGTCGATGAGCGAGAACCGCTGCGGCAGCGTGCGTTCGGCCATGGAACCGAGCCGCGGGACGGCAGACAGCAGGGCCCGCGTATAGGGATGACGGCCGTGGTGGAATATGTCCTCGGTCGCCCCGGCCTCGACCACCTCGCCGCGGAACATCACCATGGTCCGGTCCGCCACTTCGGCGACGACGCCCATGTCGTGGGTGATGAAGAGAACCGACATCCCCTCCTCGTCCTGCAGCGTCTTGATGAGGTCGAGAATCTGGCCCTGGATCGTCACGTCCAGCGCCGTCGTCGGCTCGTCGGCGATGAGCAGCTTCGGCTTCGACGCCAATGCCATGGCGATCATCACCCGCTGGCGCATGCCTCCGGAAAACTGGTGCGGAAACTCGTCGTAGCGGCTCCTGGCATTCGGGATACGCACCTTTTCGAGAAGCCGCACGACCTCGGCCTTCGCCTCGGCACGGCTGATGTCCGTGTGGACCGTCAGGGCCTCCGCAATCTGCTTTCCGATCGGGAAGATCGGGTTGAGGGAGGTCATCGGCTCCTGGAAGATCATCGATATCTCGTTGCCGCGCACCTGCCGCATCTGCTCGTCGGGCAGCGTCAGCAGTTCGCGCCCGGCAAGCCTGACGCTGCCCTCGATGCGGCTCGAAAGCTTCGGCAGCAGGCGCATGATGGAGAGCGAGGTGACGCTCTTGCCCGACCCCGACTCCCCGACGATGGCGACCGTCTCCCTTGCGCCGACATCGAACGAGATCTTGTTGACGACGGTCTGCCAGCGGTCCTCGACCTTGAAGGACGTGGTGAGATCCCGGACCGAGAGCACGGGCTCGGCCGCCTCGCCGATTCTGTCCATGGGGGTCTTCGCGTGAGACATGTCATTCTCCCTTTTCGGGGGTTGCGATGTCAGGCGGCGAGCGCCGTTTCGGCAAGGGTGACCCAGTAGCTGATGCCATAGGGAAGTGCTTCGTCATTGAAGTCGTAGGCGGGATTGTGAAGACCGGCGGTATCGCCGTTGCCGATGAAGATGAAGGCGCCCGGCCTGCGCTCCAGCATGTAGGAGAAGTCTTCCGCCCCCATGTGGGGAGCCATCTGCGTATCGACCGAGTTCGGCCCGCCGACGGTCGTCGCGATCCCCGTTGCGAACTCGGTCTCCGCCTCGTGGTTGAAGGTGACCGGATAGCCGCGTCGATAGGTGACGTCCGCGCTGGCCCCATGGGCAAGGGCGGTCGCCTGCACCAGTTCCTTCAGCCGCTTCTCCGCGAAATCACGCGTCTCCGGCAGGAGCGTCCGCACCGTCCCGCCAAGCCTGACGCTATCGGGGATGACATTGTTGGCGTCTCCGCCGTGGATGGAGGCGACCGTCACCACCAGCGATTTCAGGGGGTCCGTCTGCCGGGACACGATCGACTGCAGCGCCACCACGATATGGCCGGCGGTCAGCACCGGATCGACGGAAAGATGCGGTTGCGCCGCATGGCTGCCGCGCCCGTTGACGATGATCTCGAACGTATCAGCCGCGGCCATGACGGAGCCCTTGCGGATGGCGAACTGCCCGAGCGGAAGACCGGGAGAATTGTGCATTCCGTAGACCTGGCTGATCCCGTGCTTTTCAAGGAAACCGTCGTTGACCATGGCGAGCGCGCCGGCGCCGCCCTCCTCCGCAGGCTGGAAGATGACGGCGACCGAGCCGCGGAAGTTCCGCGTCTCCGCGAGGTATTGCGCGGCCCCCAGCAGCATGGCCGTGTGCCCGTCATGGCCGCAGGAATGTGCCTTGCCGGGCGTCTTCGACATCCAGGGCTTGCCGCTCGTCTCGAATATCGGCAGCGCGTCCATGTCGGCGCGGAAACCGATGACGTTTCCATCCCCGTGCCGTCCCTTGATGATGCCCACGACGCCGGTGCGGCCTATGCCCGTCTCGACGACGTCACACCCGAACGACCGCAGCTTTTCCGCCACGAATGCCGACGTCTCGTGAACGTCGTAGAGGATTTCCGGACGCTCGTGGAGGTGACGCCGCCAGCCCGCAACTTCTTCCTGCATTTCGGCGGCGCGATTGAGGACAGGCATGAAAACCTCGTGCTTGTTGTTGTCGTTCCCACTCGTTCGTGTTGGGATACTGTGCAGCCCCAAGAGCACTTGGCAAGCGTCAAATTTCACGCTTGAACGAAAAATAGGCCTATGCTTAGATGGCCCAAAATTTGATCAGGCACCACTGGGAGTGCCCGGTCCGACACGCGACAATCAGCTCAACCTCACAAGGAGGATATGAGACCACCGTCTGCGAATACAACGACTTAACAAGATCGCATTTGCAGCAAGAGCAGTGGTAGCGGCCCGAAGACGAGCGCGCCGCAGATCAACGTCGACAATAAACACAAGGGGAATAGCAGCATGAAGACCTTCAATACCCTGCTTGCGGGGACGGTGGCTTGCCTGACGCTTTCTGCATCGCTTGCCCATGCCGAACGAGGCACCGACGGCGACCTTAAGATCCTGTTCTGGCAGGCTGTCTCGACGATGAATCCCTTCCTTTCGGCGGGCACCAAGGATGTCTATGCCGCATCCATGGTGATCGAGCCGCTGGCCCGCTACGACGAGACCGGGGCCCTCGTTCCCTATCTGGTGGAGGAGATCCCCACGATCGAGAACGGCGGCTTCGCCGAAGACATGCTCAGCATGACCTGGAAGCTGAAGCCGGGCGTCAAATGGTCGGACGGGACGGACTTCACCGCCGACGATGTCGTCTTCACCTGGAAGTATTGCACCGCTCCCGACGGCGGATGCGCGCAGGCGGCGCAGTACGAAGGTGTCAAGAACGTCGAAGCCGTCGATCCGCAGACGGTGAAAATCACCTTCGAGGAGCCCAAACCCTATCCCTACAGTGCATTCGTCGGCTCCCAGTCGCCGGTCATTCAGGCGGCACAGTTCAAGGATTGCCTCGGCGCCAAGGCCCCGAGCTGCACGGATGCCAACTTCAAGCCGATCGGCACCGGCCCCTTCGTCGTCACGGATTTCAAGCCGAACGACGTTGTCACGTTCGAGGCCAATCCGAACTACCGCGACCCGGCCAAGCCGAGCTTCGCCTCGGCGACGCTGAAAGGCGGCGGCGACGCCGCATCGGCTGCGCGCGCCGTGCTCGAAACGGGTGAGTTTGACTACGCCTGGAACGCGCAGGTCGAGCCGGAAGTGCTGGAAACCATGCTGGCCGCCGGCAAGGGAAGGCTGGAGATTTCCTTCGGCACCCAGGTGGAGCGTATCCAGCTCAATCACACCAATCCCGACCCGGCACTCGGCGACAAGCGCTCCACCAAGGAGGGCGGTCCGCATCCCTCGCTGAGCGATCCCGCCGTCCGCCGGGCTCTGTCGCTCGCGATCGACCGCGACATCATCGTCGAGGCCGGATACGGTCGCGCCGGCAAACCGACGTGCAACATCGTGCCGGCGCCGGAATCGGTTGCCTCCACCAAGAACGACAGCTGGTGCCTGAAGCAGGATGTCGAGGCGGCCAACAAGCTGCTCGACGACGCGGGCTGGGCCCCCGGACCTGACGGTATCCGCGCCAAGGATGGCGTTCGTCTCGCATATCTCTATGCGACCTCGACGAACTCCGTGCGCCAGGCGACCCAGGAACTGGTGAAAGCCATGTGGGCCGAGATCGGCGTCGATGCCGAACTGCGCAATGCCAGCGCCTCCGTTTTCTTCGGCGGCGATCCGGCAAGCCCCGATACCTTCCAGAAGTTCTATGCCGACGTGCAGATGTACACCAACAACTTCGACGGGACGGACCCGGAGAAGTATCTGGCGGAGTGGCTGTGCGACAAGATGCCGGGGCCGGAAAACGGCTGGCAGGGCCAGAACATCCCCCGCTACTGCAATGCCGACTACGACAAGCTGGTCGGCGAGCTCTCCCGCACGGCTGACCTCCAGAAGCGCGCGGAACTCGCCAAGCAGCTCAATGACATGCTGACCGAAGAGGGCGCCCATATCCCGCTCGTGCATCGGGGAGACCAGTCGTCCTTCGCGGTGACCCTTGATGGCATCCGCATGAACTCCTGGGATTCCCAGCTCTGGAATGTCGCCGACTGGCATCGCAAGAAATAGGAAGCGGCCGGGGCTTGCGGCGCGAGCCCCGGCACTGCCCTTCCCTGCGTTGGCACATCGCCGGAGCGGCCGGCGATGTGGGCCGTCTCAGAAACCTGCAGCCATGAAGACCCCGAACAGGGCATCAGGCTGCAGTCCGGGGAAAATCGATGTTCACATACACGCTGCGGCGATTGTTGTTTGCCATCCCGACCCTGCTGGTCATCAGCTTCGTCATCTTCGCCTTGCTCGACCTCGCGCCGAACGATCCGACCGGCGACCTGCCCCTGACCATCCCGCCCGAAGTCCGCGAACAGATCCGCGCCTCGCTCGGCCTCAACCAGCCCTTCCTGATCCGCTACCTCCTCTGGCTGCAGCAGTTCTTCATAAACGAGCCCCTGAACATCCTGGAAAGCCTGACCGGCTGGCAGATCGGCGACGGCGAGCGCATGCGGGTACTGTCCTGGGCGACGAGGAGCCCGGTGGTCGACCTGATCGTCCAGCGCCTGCCGCAGACCTTGTGGGTGGTCGGCCTCGCCTATCTCTTCGGCATCCTGATCGCCATCCCGATCGGCGTCATCTCCGCCTACAAGCAGTATTCGATCTTCGACCAGATCGGCACCTTCGTCTCCATGGTCGGATACTCGGTGCCGACATTCTTCACCGGCGTCCTGCTGATCGTCGTCTTCTCCTCCTATCTGCAGTGGTTCCCGTCGGTCTACGACACCAATCTTCGCGTTACCGATTTCTCGAGCTTCATGGCGCAGGCGCGCCAGATGGTTCTGCCGGTGTCCGTGCTGGCGCTCTACAACGCCTCGCAGATCGCCCGCTTCGTTCGCGCCTCCATGCTGGACAACCTGCACCAGGACTATGTCCGCACCGCACGCGCCAAGGGCGTCAGGGAGAAGGCGGTGCTGCTCGTCCATGTCCTCCGCAACAGCCTGATCCCGGTCGTGACCGTCATCGCGCTCGGCGTGCCGACCATTTTCTCCGGCGCCATCATCACCGAGCAGATATTCCGGGTGAACGGCCTCGGACAATTGCTGATCACCGCCATCCAGGGTGCCGATATTCCGCTGGTGCAAACGCTGACCTTCATCTTCGCGGTGCTGATCGTCCTCTTCAACCTGATTGCCGACGTGCTGTACGGCATTCTCGATCCGAGGATCCGGTATGACTGATACGGTACTCGCCGCCGCCCCGGCAAAGGCCGAAAGCCCCGCCCGCTCCGCCCTTCGAGACGTGTGGAGGCAATTCCGCGCCCACCGGGGCGGGATCGTCGGCCTCGGGGTGTTCGTCTTCATCTTCCTGGCCGTCTATGTCGGCCCCTATATCCACACCGTCGCGCCGAACGCGATCAACATCCGCGACAAGAACCAGTGGCCCTCGCTTGCGCATCCCTTCGGAACCGACAATCTCGGCAAGGACATGCTCGCGCAGGTTCTCGCCGGCGGGCGCATATCGCTCGCCGTCGGCATCACGGCGATGCTGCTCGCCCTGCTGCTGGGGACGCTGGTCGGCGTGATCTCGGGCTATTTCCGGCGGCTGGACGGACCGCTGATGCGGGTGACGGACCTTTTCCTGGCGCTTCCGTTGCTTCCGCTGCTGCTCGTCATCATCATGCTGTTCCGCGATACGCTGCGCGCCGCGCTCGGCCCCGAAACCGGCATCTTCATCCTGATCGTCTTCGTCATCGGCATCACCAGCTGGATGCACACGGCACGCATCGTCCGGGGCGACGTGCTGGCGGTCAAGAGCCAGGAGTTCATCATCGCCGCCAAGAGCAGCGGGATGCGCGAGCACCGCATCGTCCTCCGCCACATCCTGCCGAATGTGCTGAGCTCCATCATGGTCTCCGCAACCCTCGGCATTGCGTCGGCGATCATCACGGAATCGGCGCTGAGCTTCCTCGGGCTCGGCTTCCCCTCCGACTTCCCGACCTGGGGGCGCCTTCTCTATGACGGCGCCAATTTCATGCAGCTGACGCCCTCGCGCGTGCTCTGGCCGGGCCTTGCGATTTCCCTGACTGTGCTGAGCGTAAACTTCATGGGAGACGCGATCCGCGATGCCCTCGACCCGCGCACCCTGAAGCGCTGACCGGGCGGCAAATAAATTAGATTTATTTCACCGGGGAAGGAACGTTCCGCGCGGACGGTCGTTATGTGGATGTCTGGAAGCACCCCCCGTCCCCCGCCCTACAAGGCTTCCAGACACACTCTTCAGTCCCCCTCGAAGAGATGAGTTGGCTCGGTTCCCCTGGAACCGAGCCAATTTGTTTTTGGCGACCTGGATGCGCCCCCCTATCGGGCAAGCGGCATCCGGCACTCCATCGGGACGCAATCAGTCTTCGTCGTTCGCCCCGGGTTCCAGCGGGAACGTCAGGTGGTAGGAGATACGGTCGGGCGCGACCACATACTCCGCCCTGCCGTTCACCGAGGCCGGGACCACGCGCTCGAGGACCGTGCTGCCGAAATGAGCCTTGATGTGCTGCGGATCGTGAGCCTCCCCGTCGACTGCTGCGAGCGGTTCGTGCCAGATCATTTCCACCATGTCGTGGCCGTCGATGCGCTTGCGCGTACATGACACCTCGATCGGCAGGCTGGTGCGCAAGAGCGAGCCGTGGCTCACCGCATTGACGATGAGCTCATGCAGGGCCAGCCCGAGATGAAGCGAGGCATTGGGGCTGAGCAGCAGGTTGTCGCCGCGCACCTTCACCAGGTCGCGGTTCTCCGGCAGGTATTTCTCGGTCTGCTGCTGCACGAGTTCGAAGAAATACGCTCCCCGCCAGCTGGAATCGGTAATGAGATCCTGCGACTGGGAGAGCGAGTAAAGACGCCCGCGGAACTTGTGGAGAAAGAGGTCGAGCGATCCGGAATAGCGCGCTGTCTGCAGGGCAATGCTCTGGATGATCGCCAGCAGGTTCTTGGATCGATGGCTGACCTCGCGCAGAAGTGCCCGCAGCAGGCGCTCCCGGTGCCGTTCCTCGGAGCGATCGACGATCGTCGTCACGAGGTGAAGCCCGCCCTGGGCGAACTCGACTGCCTGTATCCGGAATTCGAAGAACTGTTCAGCGCCGAACATCACCTCGAGCTGGCCCTTCTGGCCGGGCTCGGTCATGTCCGCCTTCAGCGCATTGAGGCGCGTGGCGACCTCGGGTCCGAACAGGCTGTCGTCGGTGGGTGAAGCAGGCGCCTCGCCGGGCCCGTCGTCCGACCGCCACGCATCCGGAAGCCAGGCATCGGGGAGGTTTGCGACGAGGAGATAGTCATGGCGAGCATCCTGGATGATGACACTGGCGCCGAGATCGACCAGCGCAGGCAGCAGGAACTCTCGCAACTTGTCATCACTCTGACCAGCTCGCTGCCATGTCAGCGGATGCACCAATTTCTCACCTCGTCCAACTTGAAGGAAAGAGCCGGCGACACCCGCGTACTTTCCCGCCTGCCTGTGCCCTTATAGAGACTGGCCATCGCGGCAACAACCCGCCAATCTGTCTCCGAAGCGGCCAGGTGGTGAAATGGGGAAAGCCGCAAGCGGTTCCCCCACCGCATCAATTTTACGCATCGAAAACGAGACGGCCCGAAGCTGTCGCCGGCATCTCCCGGCGACAGAGCCCGCCCATTGGCAAGAGACCGTTCACGGCGTCCGCTCAGGCGGCCGCCTTGACCGTTTCGTTGAAGAACAGCGCCTGGCTGATCAGAGCCTTCACCATGTCCGGATTGAACGGCTTGGTGACCAGGAAGGCAGGCTCGGGGCGTTCGCCGGTCAGCAGCCGCTCAGGGAAGGCGGTGATGAAGATGACCGGAACGGTAGAGGCCTTCAGGATTTCGTTGACCGCATCGATGCCCGAGCTTCCGTCGGCAAGCTGGATATCGGCGAGGACCATCTTCGGGTTCGAGCTCTGGAAGAGATCCACGGCTTCCTTGTGGGTGCGGGCAATGCCTGTGACGCGGTGGCCGAGTTCCTGCACCATCTGCTCGATGTCGAGCGCGATGAGCGGCTCGTCCTCAATGATCATGATGTCGGTCGCGACCTGGCGCGAGATCTCCCTCGACGCTTCGTCGAGCAGCTCGGTCGCCTTCTCGACGCTGACGTTCAGCACTTCCGCCGTCTCTTCGATCGTGAAGCCCTCTACCGAGACGAGCAGGAAGGCGTGGCGGGCCATCGACGGCAGGGACGCGAGGTTGGCCGCTGCGCGCTGCTCCCAGGCGAAGGGCGACTCGATCGGCCGGATATCGATCGACGTGGAACCAAATATCGCGACAAACAGTTTGTAGAGCGAAACACGGTCCTTGGATGTTTCGGGAAAGATCGAGACATCCGCGATCAGCGCTTCCAGTACGGCGGCCACATAGGCGTCTCCGGAAGTCTGGGATCCGGTAACGGCGCGTGCATAACGGCGCAAATACGGAAGGTGTGATGCAACGCGTGTAGTAAGTGACATACAGAATTCTCCCCTGTCGCCCGGCGGGCAATTACGTGGTGAGAACGTGGGAACAGAAAAAAAGTTCCGCAAGTGTTGGAACTTTTTTTCCGCTGCCGCATTGTCTCCTCACGATATCGCAACAGGCTGCCCGCGTGATGAGTGACGACAACAGAAAAAAGCAAGACATGACCCTCTCCCAGCACGACATGAAACCCGGATCGGTGCCGCCAAACGCCTCGATCTCCCGCAAGCTGCGCGAGTTCTATGACGCCGTGCAGGAGGAAGGCATTCCCGACCGTTTTCTCGATCTCCTGGAAAAGCTGGAGGACGCGGAACGCAACGCTCAGTCGCAGTCGCAGTCGGTGAAGGTAAAATGACAATGACCGAGGACGATGATCGCGGCTTCAAGCGCGACCTTCTCGCATCCTTGCCCAATCTCCGTGCCTTTGCTGTCTCTCTGACGGGTCGCCATGACAAGGCCGATGATCTGGTGCAGGACACCATCATGAAGGCGTGGGCCAACCAGACCAGCTTCACGGCCGGCACGAACATGCGGGCATGGCTCTTCACGATCCTGCGCAACGAATTCTACAGCCAGATGCGCAAGCGCGGCCGCGAGGTACAGGATACCGACGGGCTGTTCAGCGAACGTTTCTCCGTGCATCCCGAACAGTACGGAAGGCTGGACCTTCAGGATTTCCGCAAGGCCCTGGACACGCTTCCCGACGACCAGCGCGAGGCGATCATCCTGGTCGGTGCGGCGGGCTTCGCCTACGAGGAAGCGGCAACCATCTGCGGCTGCGCCGTCGGGACCATCAAGAGCCGCGTCAGCCGGGCCCGCACGCGCCTGCAGGAGCTCCTTGGCGTCTCCGGCGAAGGCGACTTCGGCCCCGATGCCGGCCATGCCGCGATCACGGCCCGCGCCTTCGGCAGCTAGGGTTCAAGTTCCGGCATCGTGGGAGAGCCGGCGGCACGTGCCGCCGCCAGAAGGTCATCCTCCATGAAAGGCTTGGTGACCGGTGTCGACCCGGGAAGCTCGGCCACCCATGCGCGATCGTCCGGCATCAACATGGTGAGGATCACCCGCGTGCCGGACGCCTGACGGCGCCTGACAAGCGAAAGCACATCGGCTGCGAGGTCCACATCGAGAACCAGAAGGTCGATGGGCTCCTCGTCGAGCAGGACCGCAAGTTCCCGCGGCGTGGCGATCCGGACGCGGCACGGCAAGGCCTCCGCGAAGATGCGCTCGGCCTCCATCGCGACAAGGTATTCCCGCTCTGCAATCAGGATAGTCAGGACTGACGAAATCGTCCTCTCCTTCCGAAACGACCTCTATGAGTTCGCGAAAGAAGCCCGTCATTTAAAAAAGACACAGTGCGATGGATCGCGATACGCTAGGAGCGAGCTACCTCGCTACTCGTGATTCTTCATGGCCATATCGAAGCCTGCCGTACCGCCGCGCATCCCCTGCCAGCAATGTCCGTTGCGACAACGCCCGTTTTTCCGGGATTTCACCCCGGAGGAACTGGATTTCGTGGCGGGTTTCAAGGTCGCCGAAACCCCTGCCGAACCGGGCATGGCCATCATTGTCGAGGGAGAACGCAACCCTTCGCTCTACACTGTCCTGAGCGGATGGGGATTTCGCTACAAGATCCTGGAGGACGGCAGGCGCCAGATCCTCAACTATGTTCTGCCGGGCGACATGATCGGCCTGCAGGGCAATGTCATGAAGGAAATGCAGCATTCGGTCGAGGCGCTGACCCGGATGACGCTCTGCACCTTCGAACGGGAGCGGTTTCCCAACCTCTTCCGCAGCCAGCCGGCGCTTGCCTTCGACATCACCTGGATCGCGTCACGGGAGGAATCCATGCTGGACGAGCATCTGCTGAGCGTCGGCCGGCGGAGCGCCCGCGAGCGGGCCGCCTATCTCCTGGCCTTCCTGGACGCGCGCGCCCAGGCGGCGATTGCTTCCCACGGGAAATTCCGGCAGTTGCCGCTGACCCAGCAGCACGTGGCGGATACGCTTGGCCTGTCGCTCGTCCATACCAACAAGACGCTGCGCAAGCTGATGGACCAGGGACTTGTACGCTGGCTCGACCGCGGCTGCGAAGTGATCGATGCCGAGGGCCTTTATCGCGTAGCCGAATGGCGCCCCCCGGAAGAGGGCGCCAGACCATTCATCTAGGCCGCGGCCGGTCCGGTCGCGGCGGCACGCTATCGCGCCTGCCGGCCCGGGGGCCGAGCACGTCGAGGCTCCGCATCGCCAGGAAACCTAGGCCGCCGGCAATCGCTATGGCGGCAAGCGGACGCGAGCGGACGAGGACCGGAAAGGCGGAAAGCCCCGCCGTGATCATCAGGGCCTTGCTGCTGTTGCTCGTGGCAGCCTCACGCTTGCGCCTCTCGTCGGCACGTGCCGTCGCCCCGGTGATGAGGAAGATGACAAGCGCAAGCAGGAGACCGCCGCCCGCAACCGTCAGCAGGGCACCCACGGCGCCCAGATGCCGGGCGATGGCAAGCGCCGCCGCCCCCACCAGGGCACCATAGGCCGTCAACAGGAAGAGCAGCATCAGCGCATAGAGCACGACATTGCGCTGCAGGCGGCGGACGGATGTCGCAACATCGACCGCTGCCAACGATGCCAGGAGCGGCGCCAGTCCCGAAAGCATCAGCGGCGAACCAGCAGGGCGATCAGAAAGCCTACGCCGGCGGCCATGGCGACGGCCTGCAGCGGGTTGGTGCGGATCTTGCCCTCGAGATCGCGCTCCAGCGAAATGGCGTGATCGCGAGCGGCCTCGACCATCTGCATGGAAGCGTCCGCTGCGTCATTGCCGGCCTTCCGGACGCGACTGCGATAGTCGTCGGCCTTCTCGGAGCCGACGGCAGCAACTGTCCGCGCAAGGTTTGCGATATCGTCGCGCAGCTGCTGGAGCTGGGATTCGACATCGTTGCGCGATGCGGAGGAGCCCAGGGGCTCATTGGATACGTTGACGGGTGCCATCACTTACTCCTGTTATCGTCTCGGCGAAAACATCAATCGACGCAGTGCCCCGTCCGCCCCTAGGGGAGCCGACGAGGTAAAGAGGGCTGGGGATGGAAGACCGACCGGTCACCGAAGAATGCCATCAACAGCGAGCCTCCTCGGGCGAACGCAATGGTCGGCGCGCACGGCTCGCCCCTCCGCACTGCAAGCGGTTAATGGCCCGGCACCGATTTTGTTCCAGAAAACTTTCCGCTAGCGCGAGCGTCGGTCGAGATGATCCCTGAGCCCGTCCCCCAGGAGGCTGAAGCCGAGAACCGAGAGGAAGATCGCGAGCCCCGGCAGAAGTGCCAGCCATGGCGCCTGGCCGAGATACGTCTGCGCATCGGCAAGCATCCGCCCCCAGCTGGGAGCGGGCGGTGCCATGCCGAGCCCCAGGAAGCCGAGGCCAGCCTCCGTCAGGATGGCAAGCCCCAGTTGGATGGTCACCTGGACGATGATCAGCCCGGCAATGTTGGGGAGCACGTGCACGAGCGTGATCTTCCAGTTCGCACGCCCCATGCCGATGGCCGCGCGGACATAGGGCAGCGTCCATATTTGCATCGCCGCCGCAAGCGCCAGGCGTGCGAAGACCGGGATCATGAAGACCGCAATCGCGATGATCGCCGTGAACCTCCCCGCACCGATGAAGGCCGCGAGCATCATGGCCGACAGGATCGGCGGGATCGCGAATATGATGTCGCACCCGCGCATCACCGCGGAACTTACCCAGCCACTGCGCGTCGCGACGGCGAGCCCGATGAGCGTTCCGAGGCTCGCGCCGATGGCGACCGCCGCCACCGCGGTGGAGAGCGAGTTCCAGGCGCCGCCCATCAGCATGGAAACCATGTCGCGGCCGAACTGGTCTGTCCCGAGCAAGCCATGCTCCATCGGCGCCTTCAACCGCGCCGCGATCTGCATCTTGGCGGGAGGCAAGGGTGTCCAGAACAGCGAAAGGAGTGCCACCATCGACAGCGCGGCCGTCAGCACGATCCCTGCAAGCAGGAGTGGCCGGCGAGACAGGAGCGTCCTCATCGCTGGACCGTCCGCAGTCGGGGATCGAGGACGAGATGCGCGACGTCCGCCACGAAGTTGACCACGATGACCAGCGCCGCAAAGAGCAGGATCACATCCTGCATGACGATGACGTCCCGCTGCGAGAGAGCCTGGAAGGCGAGACGCCCGAGACCGGGAAGATTGAAGACGTTCTCCACGAGGACGGCACCGGCCACGAGGAAGGTGAACTGCAATCCGAGCATGGTGGCGATCGGCACGAGCGCCGCCGGAAGGGCGTGCCGCCAGACGGCCGCCCGCTCGCTCAATCCCTTGGCGCGCGCTGTCCTGATATAGTCCTCGGCAAGGACGTCGAGGACCGCCGATCGCGTCACCCGGGTGAGCACCGCGGCCTGCGGCAGCGCCAGTGCCAGCGCGGGCAGGACCAGCGCCTTCACGGCCGCGACGCCACCCTCCCCCCAGCCCGGAAACCCGCCCGCAGGAAACCATCCGAGGTCGGTTGCAAACAGGAGGATCAGCAGCAGCCCGAACCAGAAGGAGGGAACGGCAATCCCCGTATAGGAAAACAGGCCGATCGCGACATCCACCGGGCCGTTGCGGCTCCGCGCGGCCTGCACTCCGGCGGGGATGGCGATTGCGAGCGATATGAGGATGGCCATGAAAGCCAATGGCAGCGTCACCGCGAGGCGCTCCGCGATCAGCCCCGCGACGGGAACGCCGTAGGTGTAGGAGACCCCGAGATCGCCCGCCAGCACGCCGCCGAGCCATGTGAGGTAGCGAACCGGGAGCGGCTGGTCGAGGCCCAGTTCCCTCTGAAGCGCGGCCAGGGTATCGGGCCTCGCGGACGTGCCGAGCATGATCGAGGCGGGATCGCCCGGCAGCAGGTCCATCACGGTGAAGATCAGTACCGAGACAATGAAAAGCGTGAGGATCAGGCCTGCGAAGCGGCGGGCGACAAGGCCGATCATCACTCCTCCCAATAGACCTCCGTCAGCACGTTCGAGGGAATGGACTCGTTCTCCCAAAGGCCCTTGAGCTTGCGGTCCCACACGCCAAGCTTCGGCATCACGAAGAGGTAGAGTGCGGGAACGTCCTCGGCCAGTATTTTCTGCGCCTCGCCATAGAGCGCCGCCTGCTCGCCGGCGTCGCTGGTCTGCTGGACCTTGTCCATGACCTCGTTGAAGGCCGGGTTCCGGTAGTTGAAATAGTAGGGATCGCGCGCGTAGATGTCGATGTCCATCGGTTCGGCATGGGCGACGATCGTCATGTCGTAATCCGCCGCCTTCAGCACGTCCGACACCCACTTGGCGGGAAACTCGGTGGTCTCGATGTTCATCGTCACGCCGATCTCGGCAAACATGGCCTGCATGATCTGCGAGGTCCGCTGCGCATAGGCCATCTGAGGCGCCTTGATGGTGAAGCTGAGGCCGTCGGCAAAGCCCGCTTCCGCCAGAAGGGCCTTCGCCTTTTCCGGATCGTAGGGATAGGCATCGGTGAGGTCGAGGTAGCCCGGATCATTCGGCGTGTAGTGGCTCCCGATCGGCGTGCCGTAGCCCGACCAGGCGCCCTCGAGGATCAGGTTGCGATCGATCGCCATCATCAACGCCTGACGGACGCGCTTGTCGTTGAAGGGCTTGCGGTCGTTGTTCATGCCGGCCACGACCTTGAGTTCGGTATTGCCGATCACCGTGACCAGGCGCTCGTCGCCGTCGAAGCTGTGCATCAGCTCGGGCGCCCCGAATTCCGGGAAGGCATCCACGTCCCCGGCCTTGAGCGCCGCGGCCTGCGCCTGGGGATCCGGCACGAAGCGGAACGCGACCGTCTCCAGCCCGACCGAAACCTCGGGGTTCCAGTAGTTCGGATTGCGCGCCAGCTCCACCTTGTCACCCTTGGCCCAGCGGACGAAGGTGAAAGGGCCGGTGCCGATCGGCGTGGTCTTGTTGTTGTCGGCGGAGCGGGTGCCTACCATGCTGGAAGAGGGCCATGCCAGCCAGTAGAGAAGGCTGCCGGTCGGCTTTGAAAGCTTCAGCACGAGCGTCCGCGGGTCAGGCGTCTCGACGGATTGGATCGTCGCGAAATAGCGCTTCTGCGGATTGACCGACTCTTCGCCTCGCGCCCGCTCGATCGTGAACCTCGCGACGGATGAATCGAAGACTTCGCCGTCGTGAAAGGTGACGCCCTCGCGGAGCTTGAATGTATATGTCAGCCCGTCCTCGGAGATATCCCAGCTTTCGGCCAGCTGCGGTTTTATCTCTCCGTTCCGGTCTATCGTGGTCAGTCCCTCGAAGATGTTCTGCCAGGTGACCTGGCCGATCGCGACGGGTGCAGCGATGGTCGGGTCGAGGCCCGTCGGCTCGACCGCCATGCCGATCGTGGCGGATGTCTTCGGCGCGGAGACCGCCTCGCCGGGCAGCATGGTCGCCATGACTGCAGTTGCGAGAAAGGCGCTGGTCGCAACGGCGCTGAGCGGAAAACGGATACGCATGGTGAGCCTCCGGCTGGAAAGAACCAGAAACGCATATGGCATTTCCCTCGCGGACACACAATAGCAACAAATGCTAGGTTGCGTAGCCTGAATGGCTACACAGAGGATCGCCCGCGGTGCATCATCGCTGCGTTCCGGCCTTCGGATCCATGTAATCCTCGATGAACTGCGCCAGTGCGTTTGCCGCGTGAGACAGTTGCCGGTCTGCGGAGACGCAGAGATCGATCGAGGTGTGGATGGCCTTGCCCTCCGCCACCGGCACGGCGACCAGCAGGCCTGCGTCGATCTCCCGCCGGACGGAAAGTGCGGGTAGCAGCGTCACCGCGGCCCCGCGCAGGACCAGTTCCTTGAGCATTTCGACGGAACTGCTGACGAAGACCGGGTCGAGACCGATCCCTTCCCCGGCGAAGATTTCCTCGATCGCCTGCCGGGCCGTAAAGCCGCGCTCGGGCAGCGCAAGCGGCATGCGCGCCAGTTGCTGCAGGGTGATCTCGCCCGCCTTCGCCGCCGGCTCGACCGGGTTGACGATGACGTCATAGACGATCGCCGAACGCATCCGCAGCTTCACCCCGGAAACCGAGGGCGCGAAGAGGGAGACCGCAAGGTCGGCCTCGCCGGTGCCGAGCGCCTCGATGGCCTGCCGGGCACTGGTGATCGCGACCTCGAACCGCAGCTTCGGATGACGAATGCTGAATTCGGCAAGCACCGGCGCAATGACGTTCGCGACCGTGGCGCCGTTGGCGTGGATCGAGACCCTTCCTCCCTCCAGTCCCTGGAGATCGCAGATCAGCTGGTGGACATGCTCCAGTTCGCGCAGGGTCCGTCCCGCCCGCTCCGCCAGCAGGCGGCCGGCGGCCGTAAGCCGGATGCCGCGATTGGTCCGCTCCACGAGCTGGGCGCCGAAATACTCTTCGAGGTTCTCGATCTGGCGGCTGACCGCGGTCGCCGCGACATTGAGGTTCTCGGCCGCCGCCCGCATCGAATTGGTGCGGACGACCTCGTCGAAATACATGAGGGCACGAAGGTTCATTCTCCTGCCCTCCGGTCAGTCACGGCGAAAGCCCTCGCTGGCGGCCAGCAGCCGGCGGGTATAGTCCTGCGAGAACTCCCGCTTCTCGAGCGCATCGACCGGCACCGTCTCCACCACCTGGCCGCCCTTCATCACGGCGACACGTTCGCACATGTGGCTGATGACGCCGAGATCGTGGCTGACCATCACGAAGGTCAGGCCCCGGTCCCGGCGGGCCTGCTCCAGCAGGTTGAGGATTTCCGCCTGTATGGACGCATCGAGCGCCGAGGTCGGCTCGTCGAGAAGCAGTATCTTCGGCTCGACGATCAGCGCCCGGGCGATCGCGACACGCTGGCGCTGGCCGCCCGAAAGCTGGTGCGAATAGCGGAAGCGGAACCCGGAACCCAGGCCGACTTCATCCAGCGCCCGGGCGATCCGCCGGTCGACGTCGTCGAAGCCGTGGATCACGAGCGGCTCAAGGAGAAGCCGGTCCACCGTCTGGCGCGGATGCAGCGATCCGTAGGGGTCCTGGAAGACCATCTGGACGGTCCGGTAGAAGTCCGCGCCGCGCTTCTGGCCGCGATATTCGCGTCCATCGACGGTCAGGGTCCCTTCCTGGAAGGCGGTAAGCCCGGTCACCGCGCGCAAGAGGGTCGACTTGCCGGAACCCGACTCGCCGACGATTCCGAAGGACTCGCCATGATCGACCTCGACGCTCACCCGATCGAGGGCGGCGAACGCGTCGTAGACGACCGTCATATCGCGTACGGAAAGAGCTGTCGTCATAGCGCCCACTCCGGCTTCCGCTCCAGGACCGGAAGCGGGCGGCGATGGTTGCCGATCTGCGGCAGGCAGTTCAGCAGGCCCTGCGTATAGGGATGCCGCGCCTCGTGCAGGTTGGCGGAGGAAAGCTCCTCGACGACCCGCCCGGCATACATGACGAGCACCCGGTCGCAGAAGGTCGATACCAGCCGGAGATCATGGCTGATGAAGATCAGCCCCATGCCGCGTTCGGCGACGAGCTTGTCGAGGATGGACAGCACCTCGATCTGGACCGTCACGTCGAGCGCCGACGTCGGTTCGTCGGCGATCAGAAGCTCCGGCCCGCAGATCAGCATCATGGCGATCATCGCCCGCTGGCCCATTCCGCCGGAAACCTCGTGCGGATAAAGCCCGAAGACCCGTTCCGGATCTGAAATCTGCACCGCCTCGAGCATGGCGAGCACCCTCGCTTTCGCCTCCGACTGGCCGATATCCTCGTGCGTCCGCAATGTCTCGACGATCTGCCGGCCGATCGTCATCACCGGGTTGAGCGAGTATTTCGGGTCCTGCAGGACCATGGCCATGCGCCGGCCGCGCAGCCGGCGCCGTTCCTTCGGAGACAGGCTGAGGAGATCGGTGTCCCCGAAGGCGAGGCGGTCGGCGGTGATGACCGCCTGGGGCGCCGTGAGCCCCATGATGGCGCGTCCCGTCTGCGACTTTCCCGAACCGGACTCGCCGACGATGCCGAGGCGCTCCCGGCCAAGCTCGAAGGAAACGCCGCGTACCGCCTGCACCAGCCCCGTGCGGGTGGGAAAGCCGACGCGCAGGTTCTCGACGCTGAGAAGCGGCGTCATTGGCCCGCCTCCTTCGGATCGAGCGCGTCGCGCAGTCCGTCGCCGAGCAGGTTGAAGCCGAGGCTGACGATCAGGATGGCGAGACCCGGCATGGCGGCGACCCACCACTGGTCGAGGATGAACCTGCGACCGGAGGCGATCATCGCACCCCATTCCGGAAGGGGCGGTTGCGCGCCGAGGCCGAGGAAGCCGAGACCCGCGGCCGTGAGGATGATGCCCGCCATGTCGAGCGTGACCCGGACGATCAGCGAGGAGAGGCAGAGCGGCATGACGTGGCGCATGACGATGCGGGGCGGCGACGCCCCCATCAGGCGCACGGCGGAGATAAACTCCGAGTTGCGGAAGGTCATGGTCTCGGCGCGGGCGATGCGCGCATAGGGTGGCCAGGAGGTGACGGCAATGGCGAGGATCGCGTTCTCGATCCCGGGCCCGAGTGCGGCGACCAGCGCAAGCGCCAGCACCAGCTTTGGGAAGGCGAGGAAGATGTCGGTGATGCGCATCAGCACGGCATCGATAGCGCCGCCCGCATAGCCCGAAACCGTCCCGACGATGAGGCCGACGGGCGCGGCGATGACCGCGACCAGCACGACGACGAAGAGCGTCAGCCGGGAGCCGTGGATCAGCCGCGAGAGGATGTCCCGTCCCTGGTCGTCCGTGCCGAGGATATAGCCGTCGGCGCCCGGCGGTAGCAGCCGCGCGTTGCGCAGGTCGCCCTGCAGCGGATTGTGCGGAGCGAGGACATCGGCGAAAGCGGCCACGAACAGCAGGGCAATCAGGATGAACAGGCCGAGAAGCGCGAGCCGGTTCTCCGCAAAGCGCCGCCAGATGACATAGGCGCGGCCGAGCCGGGCCTGCCGGCGCGAGGATGGCCGGTCGGAAAGAAGCCACTCGCGGCTGTAGGGTCTGGGTTGGACCTCGGCGATGCTCATCGGTTGCGCGTCCTTGGATCGAGCGTCCGGTAGAGAAGGTCGGACAGGAGGTTGATACCGACGAAGACCGAGCCGATGACGACGGTCCCGCCGAGCACCGCGTTCATGTCCGCGTTCTGCAGCGAATTGGTGATGTAGAGCCCGAGCCCGGGCCAGGCGAAGATCGTTTCCGTCAGCACGGAGCCCTCGAGAAGTCCGGCATAGGAAAGCGCGATCACCGTGACGAGCGGAACAGCCGCATTGCGCAGAGCGTGGAACCAGATGATCCGCGCTTCCGACAACCCTTTCGCCCGGGCCGCGACGATATACTCCTGCGAGAGTTCGTTCAGCATGAAGGAGCGCGTCATCCGGCTGATATAGGCGAGCGAGAAATAGCCGAGCAGCGCACCCGGAAGAATGATGTGCCGCAGGAGATCCCAGAGCACGTCCCACTGGCGCTGCATGGCAGCATCGAGCAGGAAGAAACCGGTGACCGGTGTGAAGCTGTATTCGTAGACGATGTCCACCCGGCCCGGATAGGCGACCCAGTTGAGCTTCGCATAGAAGAGCAGGAGGGCAAGCAGGCCGAGCCAGAAGATCGGCACCGAATAGCCGACGAGCCCGATCACCCGCACGACCTGGTCGATGAGCGAGCCGCGCTTGACGGCCGCGAGCACGCCGAGCGGCACGCCGAGGACCGCACCGATGATGGTGCCGACCGTCGCAAGCTCGATCGTCGCCGGGAAGACCCGCTTAATGTCGGTCAGAACCGGATTGGTGGTCAGGACCGAAGTGCCGAAATCGCCGGAGAGCGCCTGCTTCAGGTAGATCCAGAACTGCTGGTAGAGCGGCAGGTGCAGGCCGAGTTCGAGCCTGACGCGCTCGACCACGTGCGCCGGCGCACGATCGCCGACGATCGCCAGGGCCGGGTCGATCGGCACCACCCGACCGATGAAGAAGGTCACGGCGAGCAGGCCGAGGAAGGTGGTCGCGACCGTCAGCAGGAAGCCGAGGATCGCCAGTCCCCGACGCCTGGCGCGGCTTCCGCCGCGCCGAAGCGCCGTATTGGTGTCGGAGATGGTCAAGGCTGGACCCGACTATTCCTTGGAGACGCTATGCAGGAAGTTGGTGTCGAAGCTCGGACCGAGCTTGTAGTTCTTCAGCTTGTCCGAATAGCCCGCCACTTCCGTCTGCTGGAATACGATCACGAACGGACCCCGCGCCAGCACTTCCTTCTGGAGTTCGTCATAGATGGCCGCGCGCTTGTCGCTGTCCTTCTCGACCAGCGCCGCCTGGGTCTTCTCGCTCAGGCCCTCCGGGTCCCAGGCATTGCGCCAGGCGAGCGTCTTGTTGGTGCCTTCGTCGGAATTGTCCGGATTGAAGGTGAAGGTCTCGGCGTTGGAGTTCGGGTCGAAATAGTCGGAGCCCCACTGGCCGATATAGATATCGTGCTGGCGCGCGCGGTACTTGGTCAGCGTCTGCTTGCCGTCGCCGGGAATGATTTCCAGCTTGATGCCGGCCTGTGCGAGCGTCTGCTGCACGTTCTCGGCAATGCCGGTGACCGGCTGGTTGTTGCGTACGTCCATCGTTACCGAGAAGCCGTCCGCAAGTCCCGCCTTGGCCAGCAGTTCCTTGGCCTTCTCGACATTCAGGCTGTAGGGCTTCTCCGTCGATGCACCGAGCTGGCCCGCAGGCAGGAAGGTCTGGTGGATCGTCCCGATGCCCTTGATCAGGGTTTCGCCGATCGCGTCGTAATCGACGAGGTACTTGAACGCCTCGATGACCTCCGGCTTGGCCAGGGTCTCGTTCTTCTGGTTGAGGCTGAAATAATAGATTGTTCCCTTCGGCGCGGACGTGGTGTCGAGGCCTTCCTTGTCGGAGATCGCCTGCACGTCGCCCGGCTCGAGGTTGCGGGCCACGTCGATGTCGCCGTTTTCGAGCGCGAGGCGCTGGCCGGCGCTCTCCTTCATGTGGCGGTAGATGACGCGCGCGAGCGGGGGCTTTTCGCCGAAGTAGTTGTCGTTGCGTTCAAGCACGACGACCTCGTTCGCGCGCCATTCGCGCAGCTTGAACGGACCGGAGCCCGCATAGCCGGTCTTCAGGAATGCGTTGCCGAAATCGGTGTCGTACTTGTATTCCTCGCTCGGGGTGACCGGCTGGGCATTCTCCATGACCAGCTTCTTGTCGACGACCGCCGCCACCGTGGAGGTCAGCACGTTGAGAACGAAGCTCGGGGCATAGGGCTTGTCGACGGTGAGGACGAACGTGGTCTCGTCGGCGGCCTTGGCCTTTTCGGTGACGTTGTCGCCGGTGAGCCCGAACTGGGTCAGCAGGAAGGCGGGGGACTTGTCGAGCTTCACGGCGCGTTCGAAGGAAAAGGCCACGTCCTCTGCCGTCAACGGATTGCCGGACGCAAACGTAAGCCCCGGCTTCAGCTTGAACGTATAGGTCAGCCCGTCGTCGGAAATGGTCCAGCTGTCGGCAAGCTCGCCCACGACCTTCGATGTGTCGTTGAGGTCGAGGCCCACGAGCTTGCTATAGGTATTGGCCGTCATCTCCGCCGCCGAGAGTTCGAAGGCTTCTGCCGGATCGAGCGAGATGATGTCGTCGATGGCCCAGCCTTGGACCAGCGTATCCGCGGGCGTTGCGGCGAATGCCTGGGGTGTCGCCGCCAGAAGCACCGCAAGGGCAGCGCTGGAAGCCATCAGGCGCACGCGTTTGTTCAGCAAGTCGATCATTGTTCTTGTTCCCCGGTTGATGAGTTGCCTTTTTCCGGCCGCCTGACGGCTATTCGCGCCAGGCCGACGCCAAGACCCTGAGCCAGTTCTCCCGGCATATCTTCTTCAAATCGTCGTCAGCGTATCCCGCGTCCCGGAGGGCCGCAACCAGATTTTGAGTGCCGCCGGCATCCCCGATCGCCGCCGGAATCGTCGCCCCGTCGAAGTCCGAACCAAGCGCGACATGATCGATCCCCATGCGCTCGACCATGTAGTCGACGTGGCGGATCATGTCGGTGAGCGGCGTGTCGGCGCTGTCGCGCGCATCGGGCCGCAGCATGGTCACGGCATAGTTCAGGCCGACGATGCCGTTGGAATCCCTGATCGCGTCCAGCTGCCGGTCGGTCAGGTTGCGCGCGACGGGCGTGAGCGCGTGGGCGTTCGAATGGCTGGCGACGAGCGGCTGGTCGGTTGTCTTCGCGACGTCCCAGAAACCCTGTTCGGTGATATGCGCAAGGTCGACGAGAATGCCCATCCGGTTGCAGGCGCGCACGAGGTCGAAACCCGCCTCGGTCAGGCCGGGCCCCGTGTCCGGTGACTTCGGATAGGAGAACGGGACGCCGTGGCCGAAGATGTTGTTCCGGCTCCAGACCGGCCCGAGCGACCGCAGCCCGGCGGCGTAGAAGACTTCCAGGTTGTCGAGGCCCCGGTCGATGGCCTCGCATCCCTCCATGTGAAGCACCGATGCGAAGATCCCTTCCGCCATGGCGTCGCGGATGTCCCTCGTGGACCGGCAGATGCGCCAGGCCCCTGCTCTTTCGAGCCGCAGCGCGATTGCCATCTTCTGGAGCGCGATCTCGAGCGAGGGTTCGAACGCCAGCGGCGCGGCGAGGGGCGTGTCATAGTGGCCGGATGCGTTCGGCTCCTTGAGGATGAGGTCGCCTGAGGGGATGTAGATGGCGCAGAAGCCGCCCGCGAGCCCGCCGCTCCTCGCGCGCGGACCGTCGATGTGCCCCTCCGGCGTGCCGTCCATGAACTCCGAGATCGAATCGCCGCCCGCCTTCATCGTTCGCCAGAGCCGCAAGAGCACATCGTTATGGCCGTCGAACACCAGTTCCATTGGGAATGTCCTGAGAAGTTTGTAAGGGAGCGGGGTCGTGGATGACGGCCGATCCTATCCCGCGTGCCCGCGACCGCAAGACCCATTTCGCATTTCTGAACAGCCGGGCGGTCCTACCAGGCGATCACTTCGCCGCCCCGATAGCGCTCCACCTCCTCCAGCAGCCAGGAGCGGAAGGCCACGACCGGGCGGAAGTCGGTCTTGGTGAGGGGCGCGACCGCATAATAGGCGCTGGGGCTGCGCACCTGGTGCGGATAGGCCTGCACCAGCCGGCCCGTTGCGAGTTCCGAATCGATCAGGAAAAGCGGCATCAGCGCCACGCCCAGCCCGGCTGCGCAGGCCTGGGCGACGCTGCCGAACTGTTCGAAGCGCATGCCTTGGGCAGGCCCGCCCGGGATGCCGAGGCTCTGGAACCAGTGCGCCCATGCACGCGGGCGCGAGGCCATGTGGAGGAGCGGAAGGCCCATGATGTCCTCCGCCCGGCCGATCGGATGATCGGCAAGGAAGGCGGGGCTGCAGACCGGCGCGACCATCTCCTCCATCAGGAAGGCGCAGTCGGCACCCGGCCAGTCCGGCTGACCGATATGGATCGCCATGTCTATGCCGTCGCGCTCGAAATCGAAGATGCCGATCCGGGTGGCGAAGTTGAGGGTGATCTCCGGGTGACGGGCGACGAAGCCCGGAATGCGGGGCATCAGCCAGCGCGTTCCGAAGGTGGGCAATATGGCGAGGTTCAGCGTGTCGTTATGCCGTTTGGTCATGGCCTGAAGCGAGGCCGACCTTATCTGGGAGAGCGCCGCGCCGACCGCCTTGGCATATTCGGCGCCCGCCGACGTCAACACGACGCCGCGGCTCGTCCGTTCGAACAGAAGGGTGCCGAGAAGGTCCTCAAGCCCGGAAACCTGGCGACTGATGGCCCCTTGCGTCAGGGCTAGCTCTTCCGCCGCGGCAGAGAAGCTGCGCAGGCGCGCAACGGACTCGAACGCCGCGAGCGCGGCGGTGGAAGGAAGCAGGCGACGACTGAGACTGGTCATACGTCCTATTACTATCACTCATGGGGGAATGAGTAAACGCACCTTGCTGCACTGGAACCGGTCGCCGATAATCCCGCCACAACAATGGAGGTTCACCGTGAGCGGACGCGCAGCATTTTCCTGGGAAGATCCCTTCCTTATCGAAGACCAGTTGACCGAAGAAGAACGCATGATCCGCGATGCCGCGGCCGCTTTCGGAAAGTCCGAACTCCTGCCCCGCATCCAGGAGGCCTATCTCAACGAGATCACGGAACCGGAACTCTTCCGCCTGATGGGCCAGGCCGGACTTCTGGGTGTTACACTGCCTGAAAAATACGGCGCCGCCGACGCGAGCTACGTGGCCTACGGGCTGGTTGCCCGCGAGGTCGAGCGCATCGACAGCGGTTACCGCTCGATGATGAGCGTCCAGTCCTCGCTGGTGATCTATCCGATCTATGCCTACGGCTCGGAGGAACAGAAGGACAAGTACCTCCCGGGCCTCGTCTCCGGAGAACTGATCGGCTGCTTCGGCCTTACCGAGCCCGACGCCGGTTCCGATCCCGGCGGCATGAAGACGCGCGCCGAGAAGATCGACGGCGGGTATCGCCTGCGCGGTTCCAAGATGTGGATTTCCAACGCCCCGATCGCCGATGTCTTCGTGGTCTGGGCCAAGTCGGAAGCCCACAACAACGAGATCCGCGGCTTCGTGCTGGAAAAGGGCATGAAGGGCCTCTCGGCGCCGAAGATCGGCGGCAAGCTGTCGCTGCGCGCCTCCATCACCGGCGAGATCGTCATGGACGGCGTCGAGGTGGGCGAGGATGCCCTGCTTCCCAACGTTTCCGGCCTCAAGGGCCCGTTCGGCTGCCTCAACCGTGCCCGCTACGGCATTTCCTGGGGTGTCATGGGAGCGGCGGAAGACTGCTGGTTCCGCGCCCGCCAGTATGGCCTCGACCGCAAGCAGTTCGGCAAGCCCCTCGCCGGCACGCAGCTCTACCAGAAGAAGCTCGCCGACATGCAGACGGAGATCGCGCTTGGCCTGCAGGCATCGCTCCGCGTCGGCCGACTGATGGACGAGAAGAAGATGGCGCCGGAAATGATCTCCATCATCAAGCGCAACAACTGCGGCAAGGCGCTCGACATCGCCCGCCAGGCCCGCGACATGCACGGCGGCAACGGCATCCAGATCGAGTACCACGTGATGCGCCACGCGCAGAACCTTGAGACGGTCAACACCTACGAGGGCACACACGACGTCCATGCTCTCATCCTCGGCCGCGCCCAGACGGGCATCCAGGCATTCTTCTGAGAACCCGGAAAATGCCGGCGGTGACCTGCCGCCGGCATTTCGCCCCTTGTTACCGCCTTCGACCTTGGATCGATCGGCCGGAAGGCCTATGTGGGGAAGGCGGACGGGCGGCCCTGCCGCCGTCACACCGCTCCGCCAGGGCTCCACCGGCATCACCCGAAAGGGTTCGCCGGCCTCTCAGGTTCCGGTCTTTCAGGTAAACAAGGTTCACACGATGCATTCCTATCCCGACATCCAGCTTTTCATCGACGGCTCCTGGCGCGACGCCGTCGCCGGCGAGACCATTCCAGTGTCGGATCCGGCCACGGAAGAAGTCATCGGCAAGATCGCCCACGCCAGGAAGGCGGATCTCGACGTCGCCCTAGAGGCGGCTGAGCGCGGCTTCAAGGTCTGGCGGGACACGTCGCCGCTGGAGCGCGCCAGGATCATGCGCAAGTCAGCCCAGTTGCTTCGCGATCGCGTCGACTACGTCTCCTGGCTGATGACGCGCGAACAGGGCAAGCCGCTGGCGCAATCGACGGCCGAGATCCTCGGCGCCGCCGACACGATCGACTGGTTCGCGGAAGAAGGCCGCCGCACCTACGGCCAGGTCATTCCGTCGCGCTTCAGCGGCGTTTCGCAGATGACGGTCAAGCTTCCGGTCGGACCGGTTGCCGCCTTCACGCCGTGGAACTTCCCGATCAACCAGATCGTCCGCAAGCTTTCCGCGGCGCTCTGCACCGGCTGCTCGATCATCGTCAAGGCGCCCGAGGAAACCCCGGCCTCCCCGGCCGAACTGATCCGGGTCTTCGTCGATGCGGGCGTCCCGGCAGGCGTCGTCAACCTCGTCTACGGCATTCCCTCCGAAATCTCGGAATACCTGATCCCCCATCCGGTCATCCACAAGATCTCCTTCACCGGGTCCACCCCGGTCGGCAAGCACCTGGCGGCACTGGCCGGCAGGCACATGAAGCGCGCGACGATGGAACTCGGCGGCCACGCCCCGGCGATCATCTTCGACGACGCCGATCTCGATAAGGCGATCGAGGTCACCGCGGCGGCGAAGTTCAGGAACGCAGGGCAGGTCTGCGTCGCCCCGACCCGCTTCCTGATCCAGGACGCCGTGGCCGACCGTTTCGTCGAGGGCTTCGTGAAGGCCGCCCAAGCCATCAAGGTCGGAAACGGACTGGAGGACGGCGTGACAATGGGACCGCTCGCCAACGAGCGCCGCATCCCGGCCATGGAGGACATGATCCACGACGCCGTCTCGAAGGGTGCCGAATTGAAGACCGGCGGAAAGCGGATCGGCAACAAGGGCTATTTCTTCGAGCCCACCGTCCTTGCAGACGTGCCGACATCGGCCAAGATGATGAACGACGAGCCTTTCGGGCCGCTCGCCATCATCAACCGCTTCTCGTCGATCGACGAGGCGCTCGAGGAAGCCAACCGCCTGCCCTTCGGCCTCGCCTCCTACGCCTTCACCGGCTCGGTGAAGACCGCGCACGCGCTCAGCCGCAACATGGAAGCCGGCATGCTGACGATCAACCACAACGGGCTTTCCATTCCGGAAGTGCCCTTCGGCGGCATCAAGGATTCAGGCTACGGCACCGAAGGCGGTTCGGAAGCCGTCGAAGCCTACCTGGAGACCCGCTTCGTCACGCAGATGAACTGATCGTCTGATCGATATGCAAAAGGGCCGGCGGAATGTTTCGCCGGCCTTCTTTACTGCCTACTCGGCGGCAAAGACCTGTGCCCGCCTGAGGGTCACGAACCCCTGCTCGCCGGCGCGGACGCCGAGTTCCGGCTCCACGTCGAATTCCAGATGCTCGCCGCCGGTGGTGATCGCCACGACGCGGCGCCCGCCGGGCCGGTCCAGCACGCGGGTGATGGTCGCGGCAATGCCGGGCCCGGTCGTCGACCAGTCCAGGTCTCCGGGGCGGGCATAGACCTCCGCCGGCCCATCCCTGACGTCGCCCGCCGGCACCGAAGCACCTTCCGAACGGGCCACGCCGCCGCGGACTTCCGCCGCAAACCGGTTCGCATCGCCGAGGAAGCGGGTGACGAAGGCGGAGTTCGGATCACGACAGACCTGCTGCGGCGTTCCCTCCTGGACGATCATTCCCTCGTTGAGGATGACCACGCGGTCAGCCAGGTCGAGGGCCTCCTCCTGGTCGTGGGTGACGAAGAGCGTGGTGATGCCGAGTTCGTCATGGATTTCCCGCAGCCAGCGACGCAGGTCGCGCCGGACGGCGGCGTCGAGCGCGCCGAAGGGTTCGTCGAGCAGCAGCACCTTCGGATCGACGGCAAGCGCCACGCGCTGGCGCTGGCCGCCGGAGATCTGCGCCGGGAAGCGATCGCCGAGCCCCTCCAGTCGCACGAGCCGCAGCAGGTCCTCGACGCGCCTTGCGATCGCCGCCTTCTCGCGCCTCACCTTGGATACCTTCATGCCGAAGGCGATGTTCTCCGCCACCGTCATGTGCGGGAAGAGCGCATAATGCTGGAAGACGAAACCGACGCCACGCTCGCGGACCGGAATGTCGGTCGCGTCCTGCTCGCCGAAATAGATATGCCCGCCATCGGCGTATTCGAGACCGGCGACCATGCGCAATATGGTCGTCTTGCCCGAACCGGACGGCCCGAGCAGGGCAACCAGTTCGCCGCTCCCGATCTCCAGCGAGACGTCGCGTACGGCACGGAAGGTCTGAAAGGTCTTCGCGACGCGGTCGAGGCGGATCTTCATGGCTTGGGCTCCACGGCAGGTACGGCCGATACGGGCGGTGCGGACAGCGAGGGACGGCGGACGCGACCGGCGCCTCGCCCTTCCAGCGCAACCTTGGCGATGATGGTGAACACGGCCAGGACCGCCAGGATCGAGGCCGAGGCGAAGGCACCGGCGGCCTGGTAATCGTGGTAGAGAAGTTCGATATGGAGCGGCAGCGTGTTGGTCTGGCCGCGGATATTGCCGGAGACCACCGACACGGCGCCGAATTCGCCCATCACGCGGGCATTGCAGAGCACCACCCCGTAGAGCAGCGCCCACTTGATGTTCGGAAGCGTGACCGAAAAGAAGGTGCGCCAGCCCGACGCGCCGAGCGAGGTCGCGGCCTCCTCGAGGTCCCTGCCCTGCGCCTGCATCAGCGGAATGAGTTCGCGCGCCACGAAGGGAGCCGTGACGAACAGCGAGGCGAGGATGATCCCCGGCAAGGCGAAGAGTATCTTGATGTCATAGGCCTCCAGCAAGGGGCCGAAAACGCCCTGCAGACCATAGACGAACAGGTAGGCGACGCCCGCGACGATCGGCGAGACGGAAAACGGGATCTCGATCACCACAAGCAGGAGACGGCGGCCCGGGAAGTCGAACTTGGTGATCGCCCAGGCGGCAGCAACGCCGAAGACGGTGTTGACCGGAACCGCCACGAGCGCCGTTATGACCGTCAGCATGATGGCGTGGCGGGTATCCGGATGGGCGAGCGTCTCCACATAGACGCGCCACCCCTTGGAAAAGGCTTCGAAGCCTATGACGACGAGGGGCGCGAGGATGAGCAGCGCACCGAGGATCAGCACGACGCCGATCATGACGCGGCGGAAGACCGGCTGGTCTCCGACGCGCGGGGGCTTGTTGCGGGAATGGACGGCCGACATCCTCAGTTCCTCACGGTATAGCGCAGCGCCCGCGCCTGCAGCAGATTGGTGATCGCCAGCATGGCAAAGGCGGTGAAGAGGAGGACGGAGGCGATCGCGGCCGCCGCCTGGTAGTCGTATTCCTCAAGGCGGATGAAGACGAGGAGCGCGGTTATCTCCGTCGACATCGGCTGGTTGCCGGCGATGAAGATGATGGCCCCGAATTCGCCGAGCGACCGCGCGAAGGACAGGGAAAGGCCGGCCAGCAGCGCCGGCGTCAGCAGCGGCAGGATGACCTTGCGGAAGATCGCCCAGTCGGAGCCACCGAGTGATTGCGCCGCCTCTTCCAGCGCCGGATCGAGATCCTCCAGGACCGGCTGCACGGTGCGCACGATGAAGGGCAGCGACGTGAAGCACATGGCGATCATGATGCCGAGCGGCGTATAGGCGACCTTGATCCCGAGATCGGCAAGCACCGAGCCGAACCAGCCGTTGGTCGCGAAGAGCGCGGTGAGCGAAATCCCCGCGACGGCGGTGGGCAATGCGAACGGCAGGTCGACCATGGCGTCGACGAGGCGCCAGCCCGGAAAGCGGTATCGCGTCAGCACCCAGGCGAGCGCGAGGCCGAAGACGAGGTTGAAGGCAGTCGCCCCGAGGGCGGTCAGGACGGTGACGCGGTAGCTTGCGACGGCCCGGGGAGAGGAGACGATCGCCCAATAGTCGGCAGGCCCCAGACTGGCGGCTTTGAAGATCAGCGCCGCAAGCGGCAGCACTACGATCAGGCCGACATAGAAGAGCGTTATGCCGAGCGAAAGCGACAATCCCGGCAGGACATTGCGTCTCAAACGTATTCCCCTGTCCTACGAATGCAAAAACCCGGCGGCCTTTCGACCGCCGGGAGGGTCGTCCTGGGAGACGGATTAACGGTTGCCGTAGAGCGTGTCGAGGGTGGCGCCGGAAGCGAAATGCTCTTCCTGGATCTTGCCCCAGCCGCCGAAGACGTCATCGACGTTGACCAGCCGGATTTCCGGGAACTGGTCCTTGTACTCGGCGGCGACCTTCTCGTTGTGAACGCGGTGGCCGAAATCGGCTGCGATCCGCTGCCCTTCTTCGCTGTAGAGGAAATCCAGATAGCTCTTGGCGAGATCGCGGGAGCCGCGCTTGTCCGCCACCTTGTCGACGATCGCCACCGGGAACTCCGCAAGCAGGCTGACCGACGGAATGACTGCGTCGAACTTGTCCTCGCCATACTGCTTGGCAATCGCCCGCGTCTCGGCTTCGAAGGTGATCAGGACGTCGCCGATCTCGCGCTCCACGAACGTGGTGGTGGCGGCGCGGCCTCCCGTGTCGAAAACCGGGACGTTGTCGAAGATCTTGCTGATGAACGCCTCGATCTTCTCCTCGTCGCCGTTGAAGGCTTCCTTCGCGTAGGCCACCGCCGCGAGATAGGTATAGCGGGCGTTGCCGGAGGTCTTGGGATTGGGGAAGACCACCTTCACGTCTTCGCGCGCCAGGTCGCTCCAGTCCTTGATGTTCTTCGGATTGCCTTCGCGCACCAGGAAGGACGGGAACGAATAGAACGGAGAGGCGCTGTTGGGGAAATCCTGCTGCCAGTCGTCGGAAACGAAGCCCTGCTTCACCAGGAAGTCGATATCGGTCACCTGGTTGAAGGTGACGACATCCGCTTCCAGGCCCTCGACGATGGCGCGTGCCTGCTTCGACGTGCCGGCATGCGACTGGTCGATGGTGATGCCCGGGTTCTGCTTGACGAATGCTTCGTTCTGCGCCGCAAAGACTTCGCGGGCAACGTCGTAGGACGCGTTCAGCAGCGTGTTCGGCGACTGCGCGAAGGCGGGCGCTGCAAAGAGTGCGGCGAGAGCGGTGCTGAGGACGAGGAGGCGGTTCATGAAGGTCTCCGGAATTCGTTGATGTCCGGAAGATAGTGATCGCCCGGCATGTCCGCGAGAAACCGGCGCCCTCCAGCACGCAAAGGGTGGAAATTATGTTCCGTTCGGAGCGTCTTCGGCGATAGGGATCTGCTACGCAGGCGAAAACCGCCCGCCTGAGCACTCCGTCAGAGACGGTGGTCCGGGAACAGGCCTCCGTGCTTGCCCTGCAGGTAGCGTTCGATGCTGTCCCCTGTCACGTCGCTAAGGCCTGCCGGCAACCAACGGGGATTGCGGTCCTTGTCGATGATCGCCGCCCGCACCCCTTCGTAGAAGTCGTGATGGCGCAGGATTTCCACGCCTGCCCCGAATTCCCGCTCAAGGCATTCCACCAGACCCGAACTCTGGCGCCCGGCGCGCAGCAGGCGCAAGCTGAGCTTCAGACTGGTTGGCGAGCGCTTGAGCATGGCCTCGCGGGTGGTGGCGGCGAAGTCTCCCTCCTCCGCCGCAAGCGCGGCAAGAATGTCCTCGACGCCGTCGAAGCCGAAGCAGCGGTCGATCAGCTGTCGGTTCTTCTCGAGCACGCTTTCTGCGGGGGGAACCGCGAAGCTCGCGATCGTATCGTCGACCTTGCCATTCCCGGCCTCCCCGCCCAGGGCGCCGATCGCATCGACCAGCGCATCCAGACGTTCCGAAGGCAAGAACGCATCGGCAAGGCCCGCATAGATCGCTCCGGCGCCATCGACCTCCTGGCCCGTCAGCGCCATCCATGTTCCGACCTCGCCGGGCGCCTTCGGCAGGAGCCACGTCGCCCCCACGTCCGGAAAATAGCCGATCCCGGTCTCGGGCATGGCAAGCCGGGTTCGCTCGGTGACCACGCGGTGGCGACCGTGCGCGGACAGCCCGACGCCGCCGCCCATGGTGATCCCGTCCATCAGCGCGACATAGGGCTTGGGGTAGTGCGCGATGGTATAGTTGAGCGGAAATTCCTCGCGCCAGAAGCGGGTGACCTCCGGATCGCCGGCCTTGCCCAGGTCGTAGAGCACGCGGATATCGCCGCCGGCACAAAGGCCTCTTTCGCCCTCGCCCCTGAGGATGACGGCCCCGGTCGACGGATCGTCCCGATACTGTTCGAGAGCGTGGCGGATCGTGCGCACCATCGGCAGGTTGATGCTGTTCAGCGCCGTCGGCCGGTTGAGCCGGATCACGGCCGCCGACCCTGCCCGGTCAAGAATGACTTCGTCGCTCATCGCCCTGTCCTTGCCCTGCACGCCGCCCTCCGGTCATCGATTGTCGGCCAGAATCATTTCGGCTGCCTTCTCCGCGATCATGATAGTCGGGGAATTGGTGTTGCCGGAAACGATATTCGGCATGATCGACGCGTCCGCCACCCGCAGCCGCCCGAGCGCCCGCAGGCGCAGCCGGGGATCGACGACGCTGTCGGGATCGGCGCCCATGCGTACCGTCCCGACCGGATGGAAGATCGTGGTGCCGATCTCGCCGGCCGCCCTCTCGAGATCGTCGTCGCTCTCGTAGCCCGGTCCGGGCCTGTATTCCTCCGGATGGTAGCGGGCAAACGATGGCTTGCGGACGATCTCGCGCGTGAGGCGGATCGCCTTTACCGCGACCTCCCGGTCGGCGGGTGCCGAAAGGTAGTTCGGCCGGATGGCCGGCGGCGCGGCAAAGTCGCCGCTCTTCACATGCACCGACCCCCGGCTTTCCGGCCTCAGGTTGCACACGCTAGCCGTCATGGCCGGGAAGCCGTGGACGGGGTCGCCGAACTTGTCCAGCGAAACCGGCTGGATGTGGTATTGCAGGTCGGGCATGTCCTTGTCCGGTCCCGACCGCGTGAAGATGCCGAGCTGGCTCGGCGCCATCGACATCGGCCCCGACCGGCGCAACGCATATTCGAGCCCGATCGCAGCCTTGCCGATAAGGCGCGATGCCTTCTCGTTGAGCGTCGGAACGCCCGTTACCTTGTAGACCATGCGCAGTTGCAGGTGGTCCTGCAGGTTTTCTCCGACCCCCTTTACCTCCCTGACCACCTCTATTCCCGCCTCCCGCAGCACCTCGCCCCGGCCGATCCCGGACAGTTCCAGGATCTGCGGCGACCCGATGGACCCGGCACTCAGGATCGTCTCGCGAGAGGCGAAAGCCCGCTTCGCAATGCCGTCGTGCTGGAACTCGACGCCCTTCACCTCGCCGGCCTCGACGATCAGGCGCCGCGCATGGGCCTTCGTCAGGATCGTCAGGTTGCGCCTTCCCCTGGCCGGGCGGAGGAAGGCCTTGGCCGTGTTCCACCTGATGCCGGAACGCTGGTTCACGTCGAAATATCCTGACCCCTCGTTGGAGCCGCGGTTGAAGTCGTCGGTGATCGGGATGCCCGCCTCCTCGGCTGCCCTCTGGAAGGCGTCGAGCACGGCCCAGCGCACGCGCGATTTTTCCACCCGCCATTCGCCGCCGGCGCCATGCAGGTCGTCCGCCCCGCGGTAATGATCCTCAGACCGCTTGAAATAGGGAAGCACGTCGTCCCAGCCCCAGCCCTCGCAGCCGAGCTGGCGCCAGAGGTCATAGTCCCGCGCCTGGCCGCGCATGTAGATCATGCCGTTGATGGACGAGCAGCCGCCCAGCAGCTTGCCGCGCGGATAGGAGAGAGAGCGGCCGTTCAGGCCCTCCTCCTTCTCCGTGGTGAAGCACCAGTCGGTGCGCGGATTGTTGATGCAGTAGAGATAGCCGACCGGGATGTGGACCCAGTGATAATTGTCGCTGCCCCCCGCCTCCAGGAGCAGGACCCGGTTGCGGCTGTCGGCCGACAACCGGTTGGCGAGCACGCATCCAGCGCTCCCCGCGCCCACGACGATATAGTCGTATTGCTGCATGTCACGTCTCCAGAGGCCGCATGCCCGTCCCGCGCGTCCAGCCCTTCAGTGCCTGTGTTCGAACCCGAGCCGGCGACCGATGCGCGACGCGTAGAACTCGCCGATGATGCCGCGGCGGAAGACGAGCACGCAGACCATGAAGACGACGCCGGTGATGATCGTCACCGGGAATTCCGATGTCGCGAGGTAGTTCTGCAGCGTCACGACCAGGCCTGCCCCGAAGATCGGCCCGATCAGGGTGCCGATGCCGCCTAGCAGCGTCATCAGGATCACCTCGCCGGACATCTGCCAGGTCACGTCGGTCAGCGTCGCGAACTGGAAGACGAGCGACTTGACGGCGCCGGCGAGCCCGGCGAGTGCCGCCGACATGACGAAGGCGCCGAGCTTGTAATGCGCCACCGAATAGCCGAGCGACGTGGCGCGTGCCTCGTTTTCCCGGATGGACTTGAGGATCATGCCGAAGGGCGAGTTGACGAAGCGCCAGATGATCACGAGGCCGATGACGAAGACCGCCAGCACGAAATAATACATGTTGGTCGCAACATTGAGGTCGATAAGACCGAACAGGTGTCCGCGGGGTACCTGCTGGATCCCGTCCTCGCCGCGGGTGAACTGCGCCTGCAGGCAGAAGAAGTAGAACATCTGCGACAGCGCGAGCGTGATCATCGCGAAGTAGATGCCCTGGCGGCGGATGGCGACGAAGCCCATCACGAGCCCGAGCCCGGCCGCGCCGGCGACGCCGAGCAGGATGCCGAGTTCCGGCGTCCAGCCCCATTCCTTCACCGCGTGGGCCGTGAAATAGGCCGCGCCGCCGAAGAAGGCGGCATGGCCGAAGGAAAGCAGCCCCGTATAGCCGAGGAGCAGGTTGAAGGCGCAGGCGAAGAGCGCGAAGCAGAGGAGCTTCATCAGGAAGATCGGATAGAGGAACATCGGCGCGACCAGCAGGAAGGCCAGTCCCGCCAGCAGGAACGCCGCATAGGTGAAGGATGCCGCCGGAGCACGCCCGTTCCTGATCCCGCTTGCCGCCTGGGTGGTATGGCTCATGTCACGCATCCCGTCCGAAGAGGCCCGCCGGCCTGATGAGCAGCACGATCGCCATGATGACGAAGATGACGATGTTGGAGGCCTCCGGATAGAAGACCTTGGTCAGTCCCTCGGCGATGCCGAGCATGTAGCCGGTGATGATGGCGCCCAGGATCGACCCCATGCCGCCGACGACGACCACCGCGAAGACGACGATGATGAGGTTGGTGCCCATCAGCGGCGAGACCTGGTAGATGGGAGCGGCAAGCACGCCCGCGAAGGCTGCGAGCGCCGCCCCAAGTCCATAGGTCAGCGTCAGGAGCATCGGCACGTTGACGCCGAAGGCCTGAACGAGAACCGGATTTTCCGTGGCGGCCCGCAGGTAGGAGCCGAGCTTGGTCTTCTCGATCAGCAGCCACGTGCCGATGCAGGCGACAAGCGAGATGACCACGACCCAGCCTCGGTAGACCGGCAGGAACATGAAGCCGAGATTGACGCCGCCCGAGAGCGCGACCGGGACGGAATAAGGTTGTCCCGCGGCCCCGTAGAGGTAGCGGAACGTCCCCTCGATCGCGAGCGCCAGCCCGAAGGTGAAGAGCAGGCCGTAGAGCGGGTCGAGCTTGTAGAGACGGCTGAGCATGGTCCGCTCGATGAGCGCGCCAAGAAGCCCGACGATGAGCGGCGCGACGACGAGGGCCAGCCAGTAGTTGATACCGAAATACTGGAGGAGCAGCAGCGCCGTGAAGGCGCCCAGCATGTACTGCGCGCCATGGGCGAAGTTGATGACGCGCAAGAGGCCGAAGATGACCGCCAGCCCGAGGCTCAGCAGCGCATAGAAGGAGCCGTTGATCAGCCCGATGAGCAACTGGCCCAGAAATGCCTGGATCGGGATACCGAAGATCATCGTCATGGTCACACCCCCAGAACCTTGTGAAGCATGTCCATCCGCTCGGGCAGCTCGCCGACCGGGAAGTCAGCCACCATCCGGCCATGCTCCATGAGATAGAAACGATCGGCGACGCGGCTGGCGAAGCGGAAGTTCTGCTCCACCAGAAGGACCGTCATCCCCCGCTCCTTCAACGTCTTCAGCACCTCGCCGATCCGCTGGACGATGACCGGCGCGAGCCCCTCCGTCGGCTCGTCGAGGATCAGCAGCCGCACCCCGGTCCGGAGAATACGGGCGATCGCCAGCATCTGCTGCTCCCCGCCCGAAAGCTTGGTTCCGGGGCTCGTGCGGCGCTCGAGAAGGTTGGGGAAGAGTTCGTAGATCTCCTCCAGCACCATGCCGGTGCCCGCGACGACCGGCGGCAGCATGAGGTTCTCCTCGACCGTCAGCGTCGCGAAGATGCCCCGCTCCTCCGGCACGAAGCCTATCCCCGCATGGGCGGTGCGATGAAGCGGCACGTCCATCATGTCGCGGCCGTCGAACAGGATCTTGCCCTTGCGCTCGCGAACGATCCCCATGATGGTCCGAAGCGTCGTCGTCTTGCCGACGCCGTTGCGGCCGAGGATGGTGATCATCTCGCCCTCGCCGACCGTCATGTCGACGCCATGCAGAACGTGGCTCTCGCCATACCAGGCGTTGAGGCCGGAAACCTGCAGCAGGGGTTTCATCTCACGCCTCCTCGGTACCCATGTAGGCCGTACGGACCCGCGGGTCCCGGCTGACCGTCGCATAGTCGCCCTCGGCGAGGATCTCCCCGCGCTGCAGGACGGTCACGTGATGGCAGATGTCGGCGACGACCGAGAGATTGTGCTCCACCATCAGCACCGCTCGCTCCCTCGCGACATTGCGGATGATGCCGGAGACGGTGCCGATATCCTCCTGCCCCATGCCGGCCATGGGCTCGTCGAGGAGGAGGACCTTGGGATCGAGCGCAAGCGTCGTAGCGATCTCCAGCACGCGCTTGCGACCGTAGGAAAGATCCGCGGCGATCTCGTCGCGCGCGTCGAGCAGCCCGACCTCCGCCAGAAGCTCCTCCGCTCTCGCATTCAGCCGGTTGAGCGACGACATGGGCAGCCAGAACTGCGTCGCCAGATTGTTGGGTCGCTGCAGGGCTACCCGGACATTGTCGAGAACGCTGAGATGGGGAAAGACCGCGGAAATCTGGAACGAGCGGACGAGCCCCATGCGCGCCACCTTGTCCGGCGCGGTATTGGTGATGTCGGTGCCCAGGAGTTTGATCGTCCCGGCCGACGGCTGCAGGAACTTGGTGAGCAGGTTGAAGACGGTCGTCTTGCCGGCCCCGTTCGGGCCGATCAGCGCATGGACGCGAGCGTGCTGGACGTCGAGGTCGACATCCTTCACCGCCGCGAACGCGCCGAACCGCCGGGTGAGACCGCGGGCGGAAAGCACCACCCGCGGCTCCTCATGCGCTTGAGCCGCATTGCTGGCCATGACGGCTTACTTCACCAGCTCGCAGCCGCTCTTGGCCGGATCGATATAGGCTTCCTTGCCCGGGATCGTCGAAAGCACGTTGAAGTAGTCCCACGCCTCGCTGCTCTCGCCGGGTTTCTTGACCTGCAGGAGATACATGTCGTGGATCATCCGGCCATTGGCGCCGACCGTGCCGTTGCGGGCGAAGAAATCCTCGACCGGCATCTCGTGCAGCGCCTTGGCCACCGCCTCCGTCTCGTCCGTGCCGGCCTGCTGGACAGCCTTCAGATACTGGCTGACGGCGGAATAGGTGCCGGCGTGGATCATGTTCGGCATCTTTCCGGTGCGCTCGAAGAAGCGCTTGCCGAACTCCCGGCTCTGGTCGTCGAGGTTCCAGTAATAGCCTTCGGTGAGCGTCAGCCCTTGCGCCGCCTCGACGCCGAGGCCGTGGACTTCCGCCAGCGTGAAGAGAAGGGCTGCGAGGTTCTGCCCGCCCGCGGTGATGCCGAACTCGGCCGCCTGCTTGATGGCGTTCGACGTGTCGAGGCCGGCATTGGCGAGCCCGATCACCTTGGCGCCGGAGGACTGGGCCTGCAGCAGGAAGGACGAGAAGTCGTTGGTCGACAGCGGATGGCGCACGGACCCTACCACGTTGCCGCCGGCGGACTTCACGTAGGCGCTCGTCTGGTCCTCCAGCGAATAGCCGAATGCGTAGTCGGCGGTCAGGAAGAACCAGCTGTCGCCGCCCTGCTTCACCAGTGCCCCGCCCGTGCCGACGGCCAGCGCATGCGTGTCGTAGGCCCAGTGAAAGCCGTAGGGGCTGCACTGCTTGCCCGTCAGGTCGGTGGTCGCTGCCCCGGTGACGATATTGATCTTCTTCTTCTCCTTGGCGAGGGCCTGGACGGCGAGTGCGACCGACGAGGTCGTCAGTTCCATGATCGCGTCGACCTGCTCGGTATCGTACCACTGGCGCGCGATGTTGGAGGCGATGTCCGGCTTGTTCTGGTGGTCGGCGTCGACCAGCTCGACCTCGACGTCCAGCACCTTTCCACCGAAATCCTCGATGGCCATCTTCGCGGCCTCCACGGACGATTTCCCGCCGAAATCCGCATAGACGCCGGACTGGTCGTTCAGGATGCCGATCTTGACCTTGCCGTCCGAGGCGCTCTGCGCCAGCGCGGCGGTGCTCCCCGCCAGCAGGAACGCAAGCGACGTGATGAGGCTCTTTCGCATGATGTTCTCCTCCCAGAGAAAGCCGATCGCGAGTCTGTTCAAATTTGGAAGGCCCCCCTCCTCAAGGTGACGCTTTCCGGGGCCCATCGTTCCGGAATTCCGGGATTGACGCAAGGAGAACTGCGCATCAAATTCCAAACAGGGCCTGTGCATTTTTGAACGAAAGATTCGATGTCAGCCAATCCGAGCTTCACCTGGGACGATCTGCAATATTTCCTGGCGGTTGCCAGGACGGGCCAGTTGTCCACCGCGGCACGCCAGTTGCGAACGAGCCATGCCACGGTCTCGCGCCGGATCGACCGTCTCGAATTCGTGCTGAAGGTGAAGCTGTTCGAGCGCAATCCGCGCGGCTACGTCCTGACCTCCGTCGGACAGCGCTTCGTCGAGACGGCGGAGAAGATCGAGGCCGAGACCGACCGCCTGCAGGCCGACATTGCCGAGGGCGCGATGATCCAGCGCGGCGTCATCCGACTGAGCGCACCGGAAGGCTTCGCCAACTTCTTCTTCTCCCAGCAGATGGGCGCCTTCTTCGCCCATCACCCCAACATTTCGCTGGAACTGATCACCATCCAGCAGATCATGTCGCTCTCCCGCAAGGAAGCGGACATCGCCGTGACCCTGGATCCGCCGAAGGCGGGGCCCTACCGCACCGAGAAGATCACCGACTATACGCTCAACGTCTACGCCTCCCGCAGCTATCTGGCCCGGGCCGCGACGATCAGGGGACGCGACGATCTCCTGGCGCATCCCTTCATCGGCTATATCCAGGACATGATCTTCGCGCCCGGGCTCGATTACCTTGGTGACGTCCACCCCGGGATCAGGCCGCAGTTCCAGAGCTCGAGCATCTTCGCGCAGCTCACCGCAACGAAGAACGGGCTCGGGCTCTGCGTCCTGCCGCATTTCATCGCGCGCACCCAGCCGGACCTGCAGATCGTCCTGCCGCAGGAGATCACGCTGACGCGGAATTACTGGCTCGCCTGCCATCGCGACCTCAGCAATGTCCCGCGGGTGCGTTCGGTCTCGGACTTCATCTTCGCCGCGGTGCGGGCAGGCCGGGATGCCTTTCTTCGGCCCGTCCCGGACACCGCCGAACTGGCCCCGACGGCGGGGCCGGCACGACTTTACGGCTCCTGAACGGGACGCCACTTCTCGTTCTCGACGCTGGAACCGACGCCGGCACTTGAAGTTTATCGCAGTTGATCGATTTTAGGGCGAATCTGAGGGGGACACAGATTTCGATGCCACATCAGTTACCGGTGACGGAGATCCAGGACGAGCGATATCGGCTCCTCATCGATGCGATCACCGACTACGCCATATACATGCTCGATCCGGAAGGACGCATCAGCAGCTGGAACCCGGGGGCCGAGCGCTTCAAGGGCTACCGCGAACCTGAGATCCTGGGACACCACTTCTCCCGCTTCTATACCCCGGAGGACAATACACGCGGCCTTCCGGCAAGGGCTCTCCATCGTGCCCGCACCGAGGGTCGGTTCGAGAACGAGGGATGGCGGGTAAGGAAGGACGGGAGCCGTTTCTGGGCCCATGTCATCATCGACCCCATATGGAGCCCGACCGGTACGCTCCTGGGCTTCGCCAAGATCACCCGCGACCTGACGGAACGCCGGCAGGCGGAACTGGAACTGAAGTCGAGCGAGCAGAAGTTCCAGCTCCTGGTCCAGGCCGTCAGCGACTATGCGATCTACATGCTCGACCCGACGGGCCATATCACCAACTGGAACTCCGGGGCCCAACGCATCAAGGGCTACGACGCGAACGAGATCATCGGCTCGCATTTCTCGCGCTTCTATACCGAGGAAGACCGCGCCGCGGGACTGCCGGAATTCGGACTGGAACGCGCGCGAAAGGACGGCCGCTTCGAAAAGGAGGGCGTGCGGGTCCGCAAGGACGGGTCGCGATTCCTTGCCCATGTGACGATCGACGCCATCCGCGACGAGGCCGGGCAAATCCTGGGCTTCGCCAAGGTCACCCATGACATTACGGAAAAGGTGGAAGCCCAGAACGCCCTGAACCGGACCCGCGAGGAGCTTTTCCAGGCCCAGAAGATGGAGGCGATCGGCCAGCTGACCGGCGGCATCGCCCACGACTTCAACAACCTGCTGATGGCCATCCTTGGAAGCCTGGAGATCCTCAAGAAGCGGCTTCCGGACGACCCGTCGATCATGCCCCTCCTCGACAATGCCATCCAGGGTGCAGATCGCGGCGTCGCGCTGATCCAGCGGATGCTCGCCTATTCGCGAAGGCAGGACCTGCACCTTGCCCCGGTCGACATCCCCTCGGTGGTTGCCGGCATGATGGAGTTCGTCCAGCGCTCCGTCGGCGCGGCAATACAGATCGAGACGGACCTGGAAGACAACCTCCCAAATGTCCTGACCGACGCCGTCCAGCTGGAAACCGCCCTGCTGAACCTCATGGTCAATGCGCGCGACGCCATGCCCTATGGCGGCACGATCACCGTGCGTGCGGCCCGCCTGCAGGAGCCGGACGGCCCTTCCGGGACGACGGGAGCCGGTTTCCTTCGCCTCGCCGTCAGCGACACCGGCGAGGGCATGGACGAAGAGACGCTGGAGCGGGCGGCGACGCCCTTCTTCACCACCAAGGGCGTGGGAAAAGGAACCGGTCTCGGCCTCTCCATGGTCCAGGGGCTCGTGGAGCAGTCGGGAGGCAAGCTCCTGATCGAGAGCCGCAAGGGCGAAGGTACGACCATCTCGCTCCTGCTTCCCCTGGCACAGAATGCCGACCTTCCCCCGCCCCCCGCGGAAACCGCATCGGAGCAGCTATTGCCAAGCCTGCCGGCCTCGCTGAGGATACTCGCCGTCGACGACGACGCGCTGGTGCTGATGAACACGACGCTAATGCTGGAGGACCTCGGGCATCAGGTCGTCGAGGCTTATAATGGCGGGGAAGCACTGGAATTCCTGGAGAGTGGCGAGCATTTCGACCTCGTGCTGACCGATCATTCCATGCCGAAGATGACGGGCGCCGAACTCGCGGCCCGCATCCAGGAGCGCTGGCCGCACCTTCCGGTCATCCTTGCAACCGGTTATGCGGAACTCCCCTCGGGAGAAGGCGGAAGGCTTCCGAAGCTCTCCAAGCCGTTTTCGCAGAGCCAGTTGGCCGAGGTGCTTGCCCACACGCTGCCGCGGTCCTGAACCAAAGGGCGTAGCCAAGCGTTGATCCGGAGTTCAATCCGGAGAAGCGACATGGTTTTCAAGCATCCGACATTCCACGACCAGCCCCCTGTCGTCGAGGAGGAGTTCCCCCCGGCTGCCGTGCTTGAGAGCGCGGTCTCCGATGAGCTTGCCGCGGCCGGCGGCATCGACGCAACCGATGTTTTCGTCATTGCGGAAGGATCGACGATCACGCTGACGGGTTCGGTCCTGTCGGCGCAGGAGGTCGCCCGTGCAGAGGAGATCGCCCGCAGCGTAAAGGGCGTGACCGAGGTGCGTAACGAGATCCGTGCGGAAGGGATCGCCAAGTAGGATGACCGCGTGCGAAGGACCGGAAAGCCTAAGCCTCCGGCCCTTCCGCGGGATCACTCCCGCGGCAATGCATAGGCGATGACGTAGTCGCCGGGCTTGGTGCCGACCGAACCGTGACCGCCCGCCACCATCACAACTAACTGCCGGCCATCGTCTACCGCGTAGGTCATCGGCGTCGCCTGGCCTCCGGCCGGCAGACGCGCCTGCCATAGCTGCTCACCGGTGGTGAGGTCATAGGCGCGAAGGTAGTCGTCGACGGCAGCGCCGAGGAAGGCGAGGCCTCCCTTGGTGATCATCGGGCCGCCGATGCCCGGCACGCCGACCTTGAACGGAAGGGGCAGCGGCGTCATGTCGTAGACGGTGCCGTTGCGATGCTTGTAGGCGACCTCGCCGGTCCTGAGATCGGCGCCCGCGACATAACCCCACGGCGGTGCCTGGCACGGGATCTGCAGCGGTCCGAGGAAGGGCCCCATGTAGACGCCGTAGGGAGCACCCTCGTTGCGGTTGAGGCCCTGCTCGCTTCCCTTCTCGTCCGTGCCCTTCGGCGGGATTTCGTCGCGAGGAACGAGCTTCACGGTGAAGGCGAGATAGGTCGGCATGCCGAACATGACCTGCCGCTCGGGATCGATGGCGACGCTGCCCCAGTTGAACGTGCCGAAATTGCCCGGATAGACCAGCGTTCCGTCCAGCGAAGGGGGCGTGTAGCGTCCTTCGTAGTTCAGCTGGTGGAACCGGATGCGGCATGCCAGCTGGTCGAACATCGAGATGCCCCACATGTCCTTTTCCTGCAGCGGCTCCGGCTTGAAGGTAAGCGCCGAAGTTGGCTGGGTCGGGGCGGTGAAGTCTTCCGGTATTGCACCGCCGGGCGCGGGCTCCTCCGTCACCTCGATGATCGGCTCGCCGGTCTCGCGGTTGAGGACGTAGATATCGCCCTGCTTGGTGGGACCGACGAGGGCGGGCACCACCGTGCCGTCCTCCCGGGTGAGATCGAGCAGCACCGGTTGCGCGGGGACGTCCATGTCCCAGAGGTCGTGATGGACGGTCTGGAAGACCCACCGGTCCGCACCAGTATTGACGTCCAGCGCGACGATGGAGGATGAATGCTTCTCCACCGCCTCGCTGCGTCCCATGCCGAGCTGGTCGGGCACCTGGTTGCCGAGCGGGATGTAGACGAGGCCGAGGTCCTCGTCGACGCTGAACACCGACCAGCTGTTCGGCGAGTTCGCGGTATAGGTCTGGCCCGGCTGCAGCGGCGCGGTCTGTCCGGGATTTCCCGAATCCCAGTTCCAGATGAGCTCGCCGGTATCGACGTCGAAGGCGCGGATGACGCCCGACTGCGATTGCGTCGAATAGTTATCGTTGACCGCGCCGCCGATGATGATCTTGCCGGCAGCGATGACGGGCGGGGACGTGGAATAGTAATAGCCCGCCGGATTGTAGGGCATCCCCTGTTCCAGGCGCAGCGTACCCTGGTCTGCGAACGCGGTGCAGACTTCGCCATTGGTGGCGTCGAGGGCGATCAGTCGCGCGTCGGATGTCGGAAGATAGACCCGCTCGGCACAAGGCGCACCGGCCGGCGCATCGGGATCCGCGTAATAGGTGACGCCGCGGCAGGTCTGGTGCTGGCGATCGGGATTTAGGCCCGCATTGGGATCGTATTTCCACTTCTCCTCGCCGGTCGTCGCGTCGAGGGCGATCGCCCAGTTGTGCGGCGTGCAGAGGAACATGCTGTTGCCGACCTTCAGCGGCGTGACCTGGTAGGTCGTCTCGGCGACGTCGTCGGGGAGCTTCACATCGCCTGTCTGATAGCGCCACACCTCTTCCAGTTCACCGACGTTTTCGACGTTGATCTGGTCGAGCGGCGAATATCGCTGGCCGTAGTTGGTACGGCCGTACTGGTGCCACTCGCCCGGCGGAACGGCATTGCCCATCGAGGGCGCCGCCGCCACCGCGGCCTCCGGCAGCCGCCCCTTCAGGTCGTAGGGGTCCACGAACATCGAGGCCAGCGCCATCACGACCGCCAGCCCGACCGATGCGGCAAGCGAGGTGGCGCCCGTGGCGTAGCGTGCGCCGGTCGGACTCTGGAAGCCGAGCGGCCGGCGTATCCACGGCGTCAGCAGCCACATGCCGATCAGGATGATCAGCCCGCCCCTGGGGCCAAGCTGCCACCAGTCGAAACCCACTTCCCAGATCGCCCATGCAAGGGATCCCAGAATGATGAGTGCGTAGAGGACAAGCGCGGTCGGGCGGCGCAGATAGAGCAGGACGGCCGTCACGATGAAGGCGATGCCGGTGATCAGATAGTAGACGCTGCCGCCGAGCGCGACCAGCTGCCCGCCACCGAGCGCCAGTGCGAGCCCCATCAGCCCGAGCAAGATTGAGGTGATCGTAACGGCCATGGCGTGCATCCTGTCCCGATTGCGTCATCGGGCTGCGGCAGCAGCCGCAGTCCCCCACGTCCTCAACACATCGCCGGTGCGAAGGTTCCCTCCGGGAACGGCTGTGACTGGGATGCGGGAACCATTTTGCGGAGATGGTGTTGCGACGGCAGGACCTCGCGATCGACCCATTCCGGCCGGCCGGGCGTCGGTTCCTGCGCCATCTATGAACTGCGGGCAGGTCGCAAACCTTCCTAGACAACCCTGGAGAACGACATTGACCTACGAGCTCTATTACTGGGACGGCATTCCGGGCCGGGGGGAATTCATCAGGCTTGCCTTGGAGGATGCCGGGGCCGACTACCGAGACGTGGCGCGCGAGCCGGGCGGAATGGAGGAAATGATGGCCTTCCTTAAGGGCAAGCGGGGCCCGCAGATCCCCTTTGCCCCGCCCTTCCTGAAGGATGGCGACCTCGTCATTTCCCATGTCGCCAACATTCTCCGGTATCTCGGCCCCCGGCTCGAACTCGCGCCGGCCGACGAGGCCGCGCAGATCTACGCCCACGGGCTGCAACTCACCCTTGCGGATTTCCTGACGGAAATTCACGACACGCATCACCCGCTGGGCATGGACGACTATTACGAGGACCAGAAGGCGGAGGCCAAGGCCCGCTCGGGCCGCTTCCTCGCGTCGAGGCTGCCGAAGTTCCTCGACTATTTCGAGCGCGTCATCGAGGCGAATGGCGGCGCCGAAGGGAACCTCGTGGGCGACCGGATCGGCTATGTGGACCTTTCGCTTTTCCATGTCGTCGAGGGGCTGAACTACGCCTTCCCGAACGCGATGCGCGAGAAAGGGACTGGCTGGCCGAAGGTCGCGGCACTGCATGCGAAGGTGAAGGATCGCCCCACGCTTCGCAACTACCTCGCCTCCGAGCGGCGGCTGCCCTTCAATGAATCAGGAATCTTCCGGCACTTCCCGGAACTCGATCCGGGTAGCTGAGCTTCGTCCGAGCGATCACTTCACGACGGCGCAGGCAAGCCGGTCGCCCGCCTGGCCCGACGGCTGGCTCTTGTAGTCGTCGGCGCCGCCATGGACCATCAGCGCCCGACCCTTCACGCCGTTCTCGCCCTCGTCGAGGGTCACCAAGGTGTTGAGGACCTGGGCCCGCAGCACCCCGTCGGCGCTGACATACTGGTTGGGCATGTCGCCGGCATGCGGTCCGTTCGGGGCATTGAAGCCATGCTCCTTGCCGCCCGGGTCGAAGTGACCGCCGGCGCTTTCATGCGCGCTCTGGTGGTCGCAGCTTCCGGTCTCGTGGAAGTGGAAACCCACCCACTTCTCCGCCGGCAGGCCCGAGACCTCGACGTCGATCAACACGCCGGCCGGCGTGGAGGTCAGCGTTGCCGCACCAATTTCGGCGCCGTCGAGGCCGACGAAGGTTGCGTTGTCCGTTTCTTCCTGTGCGGCGGCGCTCGCCGCACGCGCCAGGAACGCCAAGGCCGCTGCAGAATATCTCAGTGTCACGGGGTCTCTCCCTTTATAGTGTCTGGCCGGCTTATATTGTCACGCCGGTTCTTCGCCCAATTCGAGCAGGATCTGGTGGCGGGCTCGGTTGAGCCGGCTCTTGACGGTGCCGACGGCGCAATCGCAGATCTCGGCGGTCGCCTCGTAGCTCTCGCCGAGGATGGCGACGAGGGTCAGCACTTCGCGATAATGGGGCGGCAGCTTCTGGAGCGCCCGCTGGACCTCCCTGGCACGTGCACTCACCTCCTGCGTCGCCGGCATCGGCGTGTCGCCGGAGACAGGCTCGTCGGTTCCCGGCGCCTCGCGGCCCAGCACCTTCGAACGCGTATAGAAGGTGTTGCGCATGATGGTGAACAACCAGGACTTGAGCTTCGTGCCGGGCTCGAACTTGTCCAGGTTCGCCAGCGCCTTCATCAGGGTCTCCTGAACGAGATCATCCGCGTCCGTCGGATTGCGGCAGAAGGTGCGGGCGAACGCGCGGAGAGCGGGGATGAGTTTTACAATATCTGCGCGTGCAGGATCACGTTTCAACTGTGATTCAGACACCGTGGCCTACCTCTCCGTCGTATCACTGGGCGGGATGATGGTGGCAAACGCGCCGTTATGGCTTTGGTTCCGCGACGGGATCGGGCGCGATCAACCTTCCTCGTGAAGCAACGGAACGAACGGAACAAAGCTCGACCGCCCCTGTTGATAGGGTTTCTCAAGGAGTTCGAGTCGTGGCGCCGCGTGCTAACTGGAAGGGATATCTGAAGGTCGGGGAACTCAGCTGTCACGTCGCGCTTTACACCGCGGCATCGACGGCAGAACGGGTAAGCTTCAACATCGTCAATCGCGAAACCGGTCACCGCGTTCACCGCCAGATGGTGGATGCGGACACCGGCAAGAAGGTCGCCGGCGACGACATCGTCAAGGGCTACGAGGTTGCAAGCGGCGAATATGTCGTCCTCGAGCCGGAGGAGATCAAGGAGGCCGTTCCGAACAGCGACAAGACGCTGGAACTGGAAACCTTCATACCCTGTGCGGACGTCGATACCATCTTCCTGGACCGTCCCTACTATCTCGCGCCCGCCGACAAGGCAGCAGCCGATGTCTACGCGCTGATCCGCAAGGCGCTGGAGGAGAAGAACGTCGTCGCGCTCGCGCGCACGGTCCTCTTCCGCCGGCTGCGCACGCTGCTGATACGTCCGAGCGAGGAGGGCATGATCGCGACCACCCTCAACTACGACTACGAGGTCCGCTCGGCCGAGGAAGTCTTTGCCGACATTCCCGACTTCAAGATCGAGGGCGAGATGCTCGATCTTGCCCGCCACATCATTTCCACCAAGAAGGGCAAGTTCGATCCGACCGAGTTCGACGACCGCTACGAGACCGCGCTTGCCGAACTCATCCGGGCGAAGATCGAAGGCCGCAAGCTGCCCAAGAAGCCGAAGGCGGAGCCGAAAAAGGTCTCCAACCTGCTTGACGCCCTGCGCCAGAGCGCCGGGGCCGGAAGCGGGACCGGGCGGGCGAAGAAGACGGCAGCCGCAGCCAAGCCTGCCCGCAAGCCGAAGACCCGCACTCCGCAGCGGAAAGCGAGCTGACCATGGCACTCGAGACCTACAACGAGAAACGCAACTTCAAGGCTTCCCCCGAGCCGAAGGGCCGGAAGGCGAAGGCCGCAGGCAACAGCTTCGTCATCCAGAAGCATGCCGCCCGAAGGCTGCACTACGACTTCCGGCTGGAGATGGACGGCGTCCTGAAGAGCTGGGCGGTGACCCGCGGCCCAAGCCTCGTTCCGGGCGAAAAGCGATTGGCCGTGCATGTCGAGGACCATCCCCTCGACTACGGTGAGTTCGAAGGGACGATCCCGCAGGGGAACTATGGCGCGGGAGCGGTCCTTCTGTGGGATCGGGGCACCTGGCAGCCGATCGGCGATCCGGAATACGGGTACCGGAAGGGACACATGGAATTCGAACTCAAGGGCGAGAAGCTCGAGGGCCGCTGGCATCTCGTGCGCATGGCCAATCGGCGCGGCGAAAATCGGGAGAACTGGCTCCTTATCAAGGGCGAGGACGAATTCGCCAGGGCCGAGGGAGATGCCGATATCCTCGAGGAATTGCCGAGATCGGTAAAAACCGGACGACTGCTGGAGGAACTCCAGGAAGGAAAGAAGGCGAAGACGAAGTCAAAGTCGGCGCAGGCCTCCTCCCGCTCTCGCGCTTCCTCCTCGTCCAAGGCCCCCTCCCCGACTGAGCCGTCGCCGGAAGACCATGCCGCCACGACGACCCAGAAGGTGAAGGGCGCGAAGAAGGCGGCACTTCCGGATTTCGTGCCGCCCGAGCTTGCGACCCTGGTAAAGAGCGCGCCGTCCGGGAAGCGCTGGGTTCACGAGATCAAGCTGGACGGATACCGCGTCCAGGCCCGCATCGACGGAGGCGATGTCACGCTCCTCACGCGGACCGGCCTCGACTGGACGCAAAAGTTCGGCAAGGCGATCGTGGGCGCGCTGAAGGGCCTGCCGGTCAGGCAGGCCGTGCTCGACGGCGAAATTGTCGTCAACGGCGGATCGGGCGCCAGCGACTTTTCCCTCCTCCAGCAGGATCTGAGCGAGGGTCGAACCGATCGCCTGGTGCTCTTCGCTTTCGACCTCCTTTACCTGGACGGTTTCGACCTCACCTCGGCCAGCCTGGTGGACCGCAAGCAGGCGCTCGCCGGCATACTGTCCGACGGGGGCGATATCCTGCGCTACAGCGAGCATTTCGACGATGAAGGCGGCCTTGTCCTCAAGCATGCCTGCCGCCTAAGCCTGGAGGGGATCATTTCCAAGATCGCAGACGCCCCCTATCGCAGCGGCAGGGGGAAGGATTGGGTGAAGTCGAAATGCTCCGCCCGGCAGGAATTCGTCGTCGCCGGCTACGTCCCCTCCTCCGTCTCCGGCAACGCCATCGGCTCGCTGGTGATGGGATATTACGACCGTGGCAAGCTGATGCATGCCGGACGGGTGGGCACCGGCTACAGCAACAAGGTCGCGCACACCCTGTTTGGCCAGTTGCAGGACCTCCGGGTGGCAAAAAGCCCGTTCCACGACAAGCTGACGACCGGCGAACGAAAGGACGTGGTCTTCGTGAGGCCGGAACTGGTGGCAGAGGTCGAGTTCCGCGGCTGGACAGGCGACGCTCACATCAGGCACGCTGCCTACCGGGGCCTGAGGGAGGACAAGCAGCCAAGCGACGTGGTGCGCGAGACCGCACCCGCGACCGCAAGCTCCGATGAGGGACAGCAGACAGGAGCCCGAACCGTGACCCTGACCCATCCAGACCGCATCTACTGGCCAGATGCCGGCGTGACCAAGGAAGGCCTTGCCGACTACTACGTGCAGGTCTGGCGCTACATTGCACCCTTCGTGGTCAACCGTCCCCTCGCGCTCGTCCGGGGGCCGGACGGCATCAGCAAGCCGCTGTTCTTCCAGAAACATGCCTGGAAGGGCATGAACAGGAACATCTCCACCGCAAAGGATCCTGCCGATCCTGCCGAGGAGGATATCGTCATCCACGATCTCGACGGGCTGCTCGGCCTCGTCCAGGGCGGGACGCTGGAAATCCACCCCTGGGGTTCCACCATCGACAACTGGGAAAAGCCCGACATGGTCAACATCGACCTCGACCCGGGTGAAGGAACGAGCTGGGACGACGTCATCGCCGCCGCCCACGAAGTCAAAGAGCGCTTCGAGGCGATGGGGCTTGTCGGCTTCGTGAAGACGTCCGGCGGCAAGGGCCTGCATGTCGTGGCGCCGGTCAAGCCGAAGGCGGAGTGGCCGGACGTGAAGGCGGCGATGAAGGCGCTCGCCGACAGCATGGCCGGCGACAGCCCCGATCGCTACGTCTCGACCATCACCAAGTCCAAGCGAACCGGCAAGATCCTCATCGACTACCTGCGGAACGGCCGGGGTGCCACGGCGGTGGCTCCCTATTCCACCCGGGCACGCGCCGGCGCGCCGGTATCGATGCCGATCGCCTGGGAGGAACTGGGCCAGGCTATAGGCCCGGCCTACTTCACCGTCGGCAATGCGCCGAGCCGCCTGCAGCAGCTGGCAAGCGATCCCTGGGGCGATTTCCGGCAGGCCCAGGCGGAGATCAAGGTACCGGGCGACCGCCGCGGCAAGAAATAGCCGTCAGCGGGGATTTTTGCGCTCGGCCGCCAGGCTCTTCTTCAGCGCGCTCATGATGTCGATGACGTTGCTGGGTTGTTCCGGCTTCTGTTCCGTCGGCTTCTTCGCCTTCCTGCCATTCTTCCGGGAAGCAATGATGTCGAGGAGCCGATCCTGGACCGGGTCATCCGCCATGCTCGGGTCCCACTTCGCGGTGCGTTCCTCGATCAGCTTCTTCATGATCGCAAGGTGCTCCGAGGACGGCTTCTCCTTCGCGACGTCGTCGAAATAGGAATGCGCATCCCGCACCTCGTCGCCGTAGCGAAGCGTCCAGACGACGATCCCCTTGTCCTTCGGAACGAGAAGCACCGCCCGCTCGCGGCGGTACATGACGAGACGGGCAATGCCTGCTGTCCCCGTCTTTGCCATGGCCTCGCGGATCACTGCGAAGGCTTCCGCGCTCACCTCGTCGTCCGGCGCCAGATAATGCGGCCGGTCGTACCAGATCCAGCCTATGGACCCGACGGGGACGAAGGTCGAGATGTCGATGGTGCGCGTGCTCTCAAGCCCCACATCCTCGAATTCCTCGTCCTCGATCAGGACGTAGTCGTCCTCTCCCTTCGGATAGCCCTTGACCTGGTCCTCGTCATCCACCTGCTCCCCGCTGACGGCATCCACATACTGGCTCATCACCCGGTTGTGTGTCTTCCTGTTGAGATTGTGGAAGCGGATCTTGCCGGATTCCGAGACCGCCGGCGTCATGCTGACCCGGCACGTCACCAGCGACAGCTTGAGATAGCCCTTCCAGAATGATCGCGGCGCCATGACGGTCTCCTTCGAGCGGCGGAACGGCTCGCGCCGCCATAGGTTCCCGCGGCCTCGGCACCGGAACCAAGATCGGGCGCCGGCGTTCCCTCCGGATCATCCAGGTACGGAGGATATGCCATGACCACGCAGGAAGACCCGCGCAAGAAGCCGGACGACCAGCAGAAGACCACGCCCACGGCGCGCGAGAGGGAAGACAAGGCGGACCTGGAAGAGCAACTCGAGGAAGGGCTGGAAGATACCTTCCCCGCCAGCGACCCGGTCGCGACGACGATAACCTCGATTCCCGCCGGCACCCCGCCTCCCCCGCGCAAGTAAGCTTACCCATCTTAGGTTTCAGGCGATCCAGCCCAGTGGATCGCCTTTGCATTTTGTCACCTGTGACATTTTCGGGATTTCCGAAGTCTGGACTATTGCTGTATGGAGGATTGAGGCAATCTCCAGTGCAGAAGGTGGACGATGACTGTCACGGCGTCGTCAGAGGTCGGAATGGCGAAGAAGATCGATCCCAGTACAGAGACGGAACTTCGGCTCGGACGGCGCGTCAGCCGGGAAGTGTCGGTCCTCCTGGACGAGATCGAGAAGGAGCCTGTGCCCGATCGTCTCCTCGAACTTGCCCAGGAACTTCAAAAGGCTCTCGGCGAAAAGTAGGCCCAACGTCCGCGTTCGGGCGGCCACGCCGCCGCAGCGTCACCGTCCCTGTTCCCGCACCCCTCGCCTACTCCGCTCTTACTCTCCAACCTTCCGCGACCGTTTGGTCTTGAACCGTCTCTTCCGACGTCCTCCGGAACCTTGACTGACCCGCGTGGTTCAAGGCGAGCCCTGCGCGGAGGAGAGAATGGAAGACCCGAACCGTTGCCGTCATCTTTGCATCGACATGCAGAGGCTGTTTGCCGAGGATACCGCCTGGCATGTACCGTGGATGGAGAAGATCCGCGAGCCGATTGCGACATTGTCCTGCGCCCATCCTGCCGAAACGATCTTCACGCGCTTCGTGCCGCCCCTCCGGCCTTCCGACGCCACCGGCACCTGGCGTGAATACTACCTGAAATGGCCGATGATGACCCGGGAAGTGCTGGGCGACGACATGGTCGACCTCCTCCCTGAGCTTCGCGAACTCGTTCCCCCGGCGACCGTCTTCGACAAGGCCGTCTACTCGCCATGGATGGACGGCCGCCTCCATCGGCATCTCCAGGAACAGGATGTCACGACGCTGGTGATCTCGGGAGGAGAGACGGATGTCTGCGTGCTTGGCGCCGTGACCGGTGCCGTAGATCTCGGCTATTCGATCCTTCTCCTCAAGGATGCCATCTGCAGCGCGTCCGACGAAACCCATGACGCCACGCTCGGCATCTACGCGTCCCGTTTTTCGACGCAGATTCAGGTTTCCAGCGTGCCGGACGTTCTCGACTGGTGGTCCTAAGGGAACCTTCGCCGCCGCAAACCGGTTCTCTTCGCATGACCATCGCGAAGGAGGATTCCCGATGAAGAACGACACCCCGAAAGCCGGCCGCCCAGGCGAGACGTCCCAATGGCCCCGCTGGGAAGGGCCTCCCGAAAGCCGTCCGCACGGCTACCTTCCGGGCGAGGCGAACATCTTCTCGGACGATCCCGAAGGACATGGCCGCTCCGACGCCGATATCGAAGCCGCGGTGAACGACGCCCTCGCCGACGCCGATTTTCTCGATCCCGCAACGATCAGCGTCTCGGTCGAGGACGGCGTCGCGACGCTCGAGGGATCGGTCGCCCGTGAAGACGACTACCACCACGCGCAGGAGCGCTGCCAGTCCGTCGATGGCGTGAGGGGCGTGATCAACAACCTGCGTGTGGCTGGGGAAGCCCACTGAGGTCGCATCGACAAAATCTGGGAGAAGAAAGATGGCGGACAAATTGTGGTTCCTGATCGTGGCGATAGGCCCTGTCCTTCTGGGACTGGTGCTTGCCTTCGCCCTGATGCGCAAACGCCGCATCAGTTCGGTCGAGAAGGCGCGTCAGGAAGAGGCGGTCGAGCAGCTTTACGACAAGCCGGAAGGCGGACGTCAGCCGACCTACAGGCAGAACTGAGCCTGCGGAACTTTTGCTGGATCGCGTTGTTATTCGGCGCGGAAACACCAACCTGCAACTATCCAGGAGATTGAAATATGGCAACGAAGACCCTCGACGACCTTTTCTACGAGACGCTCAAGGACATCTATTATGCCGAGCGTCAGATCGTGAAGGCGCTGCCGAAGATGGCGCGCGCGGCCCAGGATGAGAAACTCAAGGCTGCCTTCCAGGAGCACAAGGACGAAACGGAAGGCCAGATCGAGCGCTTGAAGCAGGTCTTCGACCTCATCGGAAAGCGCGCCCGCGGCAAGACCTGCGACGCCATCGAGGGCATCCTTTCCGAAGGCGAGGAGATCATGGAAGAGTTCAAGGGCACGCCCGCCTTGGACGCCGGCCTTCTCGCCGCCGCGCAGGCTGTCGAGCACTACGAGATCAGCCGCTACGGCACCCTTCGTTCCTGGGCACAGCAGCTTGGCCTGAGCGAAGCCGCGACGCTTCTCGAAGAGACGCTGGCCGAGGAAAGCCAGACCGACGAAAAGCTGACGGGTCTTGCCAAGACCGCCGTCAACTCGGCCGCCCAGAAGGCCGCCTGATCATCAAACGGAAAAGGCCCGGTCGAACGACCGGGCCTTTTCCAAATAATTGTTGAAGGCCTCAGGCTTCAGCGGCTTCGCCGCATCAGGCTGCACCGGCAGCATGACGCCATTCAGTTCCATGCGGCGGAAGATTTTGTTGTGCTTGCGCTTGGCCATCTCGACCCGCGCGGCGGCAACGGCGAGATCATAGGTGTGATACGAGCATCGGGACTCGACCCCGTTCAGGATGTAGGTCCAACCGTCCGGATGGGGCACGATATCGCAGAAATTGTTCATGGCGGACTCCCTTCAGCGCGCACTAACTCGCCATCTCGGCAAAGGTTCCGCCTCGCCGCTCCACGGGTCAGAATAATTTTCAGGCCGGAGGAACCTTCGGTTTCCGCAGACGTTCGGACGCCGATGTATGGAGACGTTCATGGCGGACAACGAGGACGACTGGGTGCGCAAGCGCGCGTACTCTCTGTGGGAAGAAGAAGGATATCCGGCGGGAAAGCATCTTGAGCACTGGGAGCGCGCGAAGCGGGAGTTTGAAAGCTTCAGCCCCCTGAAACGCCGGTCTCCGCGCACGAGCAGCAAGGCGGCAGCCGCCGGTTCTCCGGCGGCTGAGCCCGCGGAAACGACGAGGAAGGCGACGCGCACCAGGAAGGTGCCCGGCAGCTGACACCTGGCACTTCGGCTGCGGCAAATTCATGCCGCAGCGTCCCCGATCTTGCATGCTGTTAGGTGCGCCGTGCGCAATAAAATTTTCTGTTACCCCTCCCGTTGGAACGCATGCCCCCGTCCGGACGTTCGGCAGCACCGGCCGCGTGCACGGTGGAGGACGGCATGACGGACGCATTCTTCTCGCCAGATGATCAGGCCACGGCCAGCACCTCCGACCTTGAGGGCGCACCGAGGCGGAAAGGCGTCTCAGGGCCGATCAGGGTCCTGTCGGTCACCTCCGAGATTTTCCCCCTGATCAAGACCGGTGGCCTCGCCGACGTCACCGGCTCCCTGCCGAAGGCGCTGGAACGGCTGGGCATCGAAACCCTCTCGCTCATCCCCGGATACCCCTCGGTAATGCGGCAGCTGAAGAGCGCTCCGCCGCTTCTCGTTTTCGACGAATTGCTGGGCGAGCGGGCAGCGCTCCTCTACGCCCGGATTGACGGACTGAGCCTGCTCGTCCTCGACTGCCCCGCGCTTTATGACCGCGATGGCGGCCCCTATGTGGATGCCGCGGGCGCCGACCATTCCGACAACTGGAAACGCTTCGCGGCGCTGAGCCTTGCGGCCGCCGAGGTTGCAGGCGGCGCACTCCCGGGCTGGATCCCGGATATCGTCCACACCCATGACTGGCAGGCGGCCCTCACCTCCGTCTACATGCGGGAGCTCGAGGTCGCCACCCCCGTCGTGCTGACGGTTCACAACCTGGCCTTCCAGGGACAGTTCTCGGCCTCGCTCCTGCCCGCCCTCGGGCTCCGTCCGCAGCTCTACTCGACCGAGTGCCTCGAATACTTCCGGGACATCAGCTACCTGAAGGGCGGCCTCCAGACCTCCGACGCCATCACCACGGTCAGCCCGACCTATGCCAGGGAAATCCTGAGCCCCCGCTTCGGCATGGGCATGGATGGCATCCTCAACCAGAGGGTCGACGTGCTCCGCGGCATCGTCAACGGCATCGACCTCGATGTCTGGAACCCCGCCACCGATCCCTACCTGCCGGTGAACTACGGTCCGGGAAGCCTCGGCAAGAAGCGACAGAACCGGAGACACCTGCTGCAGGCATTCGGCCTCGATGCGGACGATGCCGGTCCGGTCTTCTCCGCCGTTACCCGCCTGACCTGGCAGAAGGGCATGGACATGCTGGCGGAAACGGCTGACGAGATCATCGGCAATGGTGGCAAGCTGATCGTCTGCGGACAGGGAGACCGGGATATCGAGCGGCAGCTTCTCGAGACGGCGGCGCGCCATCCGGGCCGAATGACGGTTCATATCGGCTACGCGGAATCCATCGCGCATCTTGTCCTCGGTGGATCCGACGCCATCATCCAGCCCTCCCGCTTCGAGCCTTGCGGCCTGACCCAGCTCTACGCCATGCGCTACGGCTGCGTCCCCGTCGTTTCCCGGACGGGCGGGCTGTCGGAAACCATCATCGACGCCAACGACGCCGCCATGTCCGCCCGGGTGGCGACGGGCATCCAGTTTCATCCGGTCACGAGCGATGGCCTGCGGATGGCGTTGCGGCGCGCGCTTGAAGCCTATGCCGATCCCCGCCAATGGGCGCGCCTGCAGAACCAGGGGATGAAGGCAAGGTTTTCCTGGGAGCGCAGCGCCCAGCAGTATGCCGCGGTCTATGCCTCGCTGGTGCGCAGGTCGAGAACCACGCCGTCGCGCCCCCTTCCCAAGGCAGTATCCTGACGAAAAGAAGCGGGAGACCGGCCTCGACCGGTCACCCCGCTTTCGCCTTGCGTTCGCGTCAGGAGCGCCTGAGCACCACCAGCGAGCGACCCTCCAGTTCGAAATCCGCATCCTGCTCGACCTCCATGCCCCTTGCAGAGGGATCGGCGGTCGTGAGTTCGAGGATCCACTTCCCCTCGCCCATCGGCGGGACATGGAATGGGACATTGCCCTCGAACGGGTTGAAGAGAACCAGGACGTTGGACCAGAGCCCCTCCTGATTTTCGAGATCAGCGCGCCGGAGGTTCAACCCCAGCGTTGTTCCCTCCTGCCATTGCTCGGGGAGCTGTTCACCTCCGCCGGCATTGAACCAGCGCACTTCCATGCCGTCTCGCCAGTTCTCGCGGCGGAAGATGGGCTGCTCCTTCCGCAAGGCGATGATGTGCCGCGCGAAGTCCCGCAACTGCTCGTTGGTCTCGGGCAGGCCTTCCCAGCGCACCCAGGAAATCTCGCTGTCCTGGCAGTAGCCGTTGTTGTTGCCCATCTGGCTGCGGCCGAACTCGTCGCCGCCAAGCAGCATCGGGGTCCCGTGGGACAGGAAGAGCGTGGCCAGGAAGTTGCGCTTCTGGCGCTCGCGCACCGCGTTGATGCCCTCGTCCTCCGTCGGGCCTTCAGCTCCGTAGTTGTAGCTGCGGTTGTCGTTATGGCCGTCGTTGTTGTCTTCGCCGTTCGCCTCGTTGTGCTTCTCGTTGTAGGAAACGAGGTCATTGAGCGTGAAGCCGTCGTGGGCGGCGATGAAATTGACGCTCGCCCAGGGACGGCGGCCCCGCAGGTCGTAGATGTCGCCCGAACCGAGGAGGCGGGCCGCAAAGTCCGTCGCGACATTGTCTCCCTTCCAGTAGTCGCGGATCGTGTCGCGATACTTGTCGTTCCATTCGGACCAGCCGGGCGGAAAGCCGCCGACCTGATAGCCGCCGGGCCCGATGTCCCACGGCTCGCCGATCAGCTTGACCTTGGAGAGGACGGGATCCTGCGTGACCGCGTCGAAGAAGCCGCCACGCTCGTCGAAGCCTTCCGGCTCGCGGCCGAGAATGGTCCCGAGGTCGAAGCGGAAGCCGTCCACATGCATGTGCTGCACCCAGTAGCGCAGCGAATCCATGACCAGTTGCAGCACACGCGGATGGGATGTGTTGACCGTGTTTCCGGTCCCGGTGTCGTTAATGTAGTAGCGGTGCTGGTCCGGCATCGTCCGGTAGTAGGAGAAGTTGTCGATACCCTTGAAGGAAAGGGTCGGACCGAGTTCGTTTCCTTCCGCCGTATGGTTGTAGACAACGTCGAGGATCACCTCGACGCCGGCGTCGTGGTAGTTCCTGACCATTTCCCGGAAGCCTTCCAGGCCCCGCGGCCCGTAGTAGCGGGAGGCCGGCGCGAAAAAGGCGAGCGTGTTGTAGCCCCAGAAATTGTGGAGCCCCTTGTCGAGGAGATGCTGGTCGTCCGGGAAGTAATGGACCGGCATCAGCTCCACGGAGGTGATCCCGAGGCTCTTGATGTAGTCGACGGACGCCGGGTGACCCATGCCGTCGAACGTGCCGCGAAGGTCCGGCGGAATGGCCGGATTGAGCTTGGTGAACCCCTTCACATGCGTCTCGTAAACGATGGCGGAGGACCAGGGGATGCGGGGCCGGCTCGCGTCATGGAAATCGAAGCCGTCGGGATCGATGACGCGGCACTTCGGCATGAATGGCGCGCTGTCCCTCTCGTCGTAGGTCAGATCCTTGTCTTCATGGAGAAGGTCATAGGCGAAGTGGGCATCGTTCCACTCCACGTCGCCCACGAGTTCGCGCGCATAGGGGTCGATCAGGAGCTTGTTCGGATTGAAGCGGTGACCGTTTTCCGGATCGTAGGGACCGTAGACCCGGTAGCCGTAGAGCGCTCCGGGCTTCAGCCCCGGCACATAGCCGTGCCAGATCTCGTTGGTATATTCCGGCAGTTCGAGCCGGGCGATCTCCATCTTGCCGCTGCTGTCGAACAGGCAGAGCTCAACCCGTTCCGCATGCGCCGAGAAGAGGCCGAAGTTGGTGCCCTCGCCATCGTAGATCGCTCCGAGTTCAGTCCAGCTGCCCGGGAGTATTTCGAAATTCGCGCTGTCGCTTTTCATGCGTCGCCCCGTTGAAGAACCATCTAACAATGGGGCGACGGGGCTTTCGTTCCCGGCGCACCAGCCGAATTATCGCTTCTCGGTTCCGGACGAACTATCGACCGGCGACTGACCGCCGCTGCCGGTCTGCGGCGTGGGATCGGCATCCGTCTGGGCGGGAGCGGTCGGGCCGCTCGCCGGGGTGTTGTCGACGGGGTCCGACTGGTTGTTTCCCCCGTCGCTGCATCCCGCGAGGAGGATGACGGTCGTAATCGCTAGGGTGAGCTTCTTCATCGGTATTTCCTTCTTCTCCTCCGAACGATCCGCCGCCCGGGAAGGCCGGGCCAGGAAGATCGTGACTGCGGCATCGCTGCGAAGGTCATTCGGGCTTTGGGTGCGGATGGCTAACTTTGACACCCCGCCACGGGTTCCCTTTCCCGCGAAACGCCTATTTCTCTTCGCAACGGAGGACTGACCACATGAGCAACCTGACATCAGAGGAACTGGAAGGCCGGCTCAACGCGCACCGGGAACTGATGATCGACATGCTTGCGGCGATGATCGGCGGCGAGATGACGATCGTCCAGTTCGTGCAGCGGCTTCGCGACGACGCCACGTTCAAGGACAACGAGGAGGATCCGGGTGTTGTGCCCGGAAGGGGCTTTGCCACCGAAAACGTGGCCGCCCGCGAGGTGAGAGCGATCCTTCATGCCGCCCAGGCGCGCGCAGCCGCCGACGCCTCACTATCTCCACAATCGCGCCAACCGTGACACAATCATGTCGTATGTGTGGAACACAATCCTTCCCATGGTCGTTCATTGCCTGGATTGATGAGCGATTTAGGAGGGAAACATGGTCAAGGATTGGGTCGAAGCAGCCGGGTTCGTGATGGTCGTCGCCGCCTGCTACATGATGGTCATACCTGTCTGAGGGATCGCGCTCAGCGGGTTCTCTGCGAGAAATAGGCGGCAGCCGCCGTCATATCCTCTTCCTCGAGGTTCTTCGCGACATCGGTCATGAGATGACCGTATCTCGTCCCGCCCCGGACGCCCTCCGCGAAAAGCCGAAGCTGCCCCGCAAGGTAAGGGGCGCTGAGGCCCGACAGCCGGGGATAGGCCGGATTTCCATCGGGTTTTTCATGACAGGATAGACAGGCGGGTATCTTGTCGGACGGGCGCCCCTGTTGCGCCAGTATCCTTCCCCGCTCGATCGCTTCGCCTTCCACCTCAGGCAAGACCCGCGCCGGACGGCTCTGGCCGGCATAGAACCGGGCGAGATCCTCGAAAGCCTCTTCCGGAAGCGAACGGATCGCCAGTTGCATGATGCCGCTCGGCCGCCGGCCGTCGGCATAGGCGCGCAGGCTCTCCAGCAGATAGGCTTCCGATTGTCCGGAGAGGCTCGGCACGATGCTTTCCGCGTCGAGCCTGCGCTCCGCATGGCAGCTCTCGCAGCTGAGCGGCAGGTCGTCCACCTCCCCTGCCATAGGCGGAGGATAGAGCCCCGAAAGCGCACGGTAGCGCTCGGCGTCCATCTCCGGCAGCTGGCGCAGGAAGGCGACCATTGCCCAGACCTCGTCCGGGCGCGCCTGGCTGGGCCAGGCCGGCATCCCGGTGAACCGCACCCCGTGCTGGACGATCTCGAACAGTTCCTCGTCGGTCCAGGCGGGGATCAGCGGCCCAAGGTCGGGCGGCTCGGGAAGCATTGCCCTTACGGTATCCGGCTTGGGCCTCGCCGGAGACCCGTGGCACATGGCGCAGCCGATCTCGTAGTGGCCCGCCGCCGGGGGAAGCAGGGCCGGATGGCCAAGAGGCGGCGCCTCGTGCGAGAGCGCTGCCGTCTCGACGGAGTTTCGCATTACCCAGTGAAGGAACCAGTCCGTGACCGCCCAGTGGCCGGTGCTCGCCCTGACCCCGACAAGGCCCGACCAGCCAACCAGGAGCCCGGCGACGGGAGCAAGGACAACCGCTGCGACGAGATATCTGCGCCAGGCGCTCACAGGCGTCCTCCCGAATGTTCACGTGGGCCTAGCGCCGACGATAGCAGCAGGACGCCGCCAAGCAGGTAGACGACCGCTCCGACCAGCAGCATCACGACGCCGCCGGTCTGCTGATCGACCGCAGCGCCCAGCGTGACCCCGAAACAGCTGACCTCGCCGACACCGTAGAGCGGTCGCGGTGACAGCGAAAGCAGCGCGCCGAGCAGGGTCATGTGCATCGAGGTGAACAGCAGCCCGAACGTCCCGGCCAGCCGGCGAGCCTCCCGCCCCTCCTCCGCGCCTCCGAGACAGGAAAGCCAGAGCAGCAGCCCGGCGCCAAGGAAAGTCGCCTGCTCCAGCGCGGTGACCGCAAAGGACGCTTCGGTCGCGGCACGCGCTGCGGGAAGATGCCAACCCCATACCGCGAAAAGTTCGACGAGCGAGGCGATCACCGGCGTGAACCAGGGCCAGCGCATGGTGACGTCATGGCGTGAGCCGGATAACCCGACGGCGAGCAGAGGAGCGGCGCCGGCGACGACACTCATGTGGACGATCATGTGCACGGTGAAGGATTGCCGCCCGCCAAAGGGCAGCACGACGCCCCATGCGACGACCAGGAAAAGCAGACCTGCCGTCAGCGCCACCGTCCTCATTGGTAGCACCCGTGGATGAAGATCAGCGGAATGGCGACATAGACCACGGCGACGAAGCTCAGGCCGTACAGGAGCAGCGTGGCAAAACCCTGGAAGCGGCGGCGATCCTCGGCGGTCGGCTGGTCGTGGGGCGGGTCGCCCGAGCCGAAGCCCCATTGACGCCAGGCGAGATAGGAGGACAGGACGATCATCGCGAGCGCAAGGATCGTGATGGCGCCGAGCACCAGCCTGACCGTGCCGAAGCCGATGTACCATTCGCCAGCCTTCTCGCAGTAGATCGCCACCGCGACATAGCAGAGGATGAAGTGCAGGGCCCAGACCGCGGGGGCCGTGAACAGCGTCCAGAGCGTTTCGATTTCGCGGGGCAGGATATGTCGCATGGCCTACCTCATCGCCGGAAACAGGCCGAGCACGCCGAGCGACACGACGGCGGTCACTGTCAGGAAGTGCCAGTAGAGCGTCACGTTGACAATATCCTGGTCATATCGGGCCGTCATCCTGCCGGCGAGGCTCCGTGCAAGGCAATAGGCCTGCATGATGCATCCGGTTGCCGCATGCGCCGCCGTCCAGATCGCGATGATCCACACCGTCGCCGGATAGACATGGACCGTCGGCTGCATATCGTGGGCATAGGGGCCGAGGAGCGCCGCCACCGCAGCGGCGCAGGTGACGATCAGCGAAGCCGCCAGTGCCGCGCGTGCCCCGTTTGCCCGGTCCTCGCGGTTGAGGTGCCGTGCCGCGAGCATGAGGACCCACGAGACGAGGAACAGCACGAGCGAGGTCGTCGGCCAGAAGATGCCGGGACCGCCGAGGCCGGCAGTGAAGTCGTCGTGGATCGTCCAGTAGAAGAAGTAGCCGAACATCAGGCTCGCGAATGCCGTGCCGTCGCCGACCATGGTGATGAACATCGCCCACCATCCGACCGAGGCGGGCCCCGAACGGTATATGGGCAACCGCCTGCCCAGTCCGACATCGATGTCCGGCGCCTCCGGTATTTCCGCCGTGCCGGTCCAGAGCCAGTAGAGGATGGCGATGAGCGTGATGATCGCGCAGACGATCGTGACCGCCCACCCGTGGAATGTCAGGGCGATGAAAACCCCGCCCAGCGCCATGGCGGCGATGATCGTGACGTAGGACGTGCCGCCGACCCTGAGGCACTGGATCGGCTCGGCATCGAGAACCGAGGTGACGAGCGTTTCGCGCCGGCCCGATTTCGCGTCCGGCAGGTAGTAGCGCCCCTCGTCGATATTCTTCTGGAGGTCCGGCTGGTCCCACAGCGGGTATCGGCTCTCGATGATCGGCACCGATCGCATCCCCCAGCTTTCGTCGGGATCGTTGGTCCATTCGAGGGTGCCCGATCGCCAGGGGTTGAGGTCGCCGATCTTCTGCTTCGGCCGGAACATATCCACGACGACGGTTAGGACCCCGGCGGCGAAGACGAAGGCGCCGATGGTGGAAATCAGATTGAACCAGTCCCAGCCGACATGGCCCGGATAGGTGAACACCCGCCGCGGCATGCCCCGGAGCCCGGAGAAATGCATCGGGAAGAAGCCGATGTTGAAGCCGACGAACATCAGCCAGAACGCCACCTTGCCCCAGGCATCGCTCAGTTTCTTGCCGGTGACGAAGGGAAAGTAATAGTAGATTCCTGCGATCACCGGGAAAAGCATGCCGCCGATCAGCACGTAATGCAGATGGGCGACGACGAAATAGGTGTCGTGCGCCTGCCAGTCGAAAGGAACGAGCGCCACCATCACGCCGGTCAGCCCTCCGATCACGAAGGTGATCAGGCCTCCCGCTCCGAACAGCATGGGCACCGAGAATATCACCCGCCCGGCGAGCATGGTGGCGATGAAGACGAATATCTGCACGCCCGTCGGAATGACGACAGCTTCCGATGCCGCGGAGAAGAAGGCGAGCGAGATCTGCGGCAGTCCGGTGGTGAACATGTGGTGGACCCAGAGCCCGAAGCTCAGGAACCCGGTCCCCACGGCCGCCAGCACGATCCAGGAATAGCCGACGATCGGCCGCTGGGAGAACGTCGGCACGATCATGGCCATCAGCGCGATGGCCGGCAGGAAGATGATGTAGACCTCCGGATGGCCGAATATCCAGAACAGATGCTGCCAGAGGAGAGGGTCGCCTCCCCTTTCCGCGTCGAAGAACGGCCAGTCGAACATCCGCTCCATCTCGAAGAGAATGTCGCCGGCGATCAGCGGCGGGAAGGCGAACAGGATCATCCCCGCGACGATCAGCAGATACCATGCGAACATCGGCATCATGTTGATCCGCATGCCGGGTGCGCGGCACTTCATGATCCCGACGATGATTTCGACGGCAGCCGCGATCGACGCAACCTCGATGAAGGAAAGCCCCAGCAGCCAGATGTCTGCGCCGATCCCGGAGAATTCCTTGTCGGTCGCGAGCGGCGGATACATGAACCAGCCGGTGCTCGGCGCGGAATTGAAGAAGATCGAGCCGCAGACGAAGATGCCGCCGAGCAGGAAGCTCCAGAAGCCGAAGGCGGACAGGCGCGGAAAGGGAAGCTCGCGGGCGCCCAGCATCGAAGGCAGGAGGAAGATCGCAATCGCCTCGAAGATCGGCACGGCGAACAGGAACATCATCACCGTGCCGTGCAGGGTGAAGGCCTGGTTGAAGAAATCGGCGGTCAGCAGGTCGTTGTTCGGCACCGCGAGCTGGAGCCGCATCAGCAGCGCGAGCACGCCCGCAAACAGCATGAAGCCGAACGAGGCGACACCGTACCACAGGCCGATTTCGCTGTTGTTGACCGAAGTCCAGTAGCGCCAGCCGGAGGGCGTCTCCCAGACCTTCCGCAGTCGCGCCTCCTGCGCGGCGCGCTCCTCGGGGGTGAAGTCGCCGAGAACGTCCGTCATCGAAGCCCCGCCAAGTATGTTGCGATGCTCTCGGCATCTCCGTCCGGCAGCATCCCGAACGATGGCATCCGCGAGCCCGGCTTGATCTCCGAGGGATGGCGGATGAAGCGGGCTAGGTTCTCCGGCGTGTTCGCCATGGTCCCCGCGCCAACGCTGCCGCGATCTCCGAACGCGGTGAGATTGGGCCCGATCGTGCCTCGCGCCTCCGTCCCGTCGATGGCGTGGCAGGCCCCGCATCCGTGCCGCAGGAAAAGGCGGTGCCCCTCGCCCGCGCCGGGACTTGCCGCAGCACCTGCGGGTTGGCGGCTCGTCGTCAGCCAGTCCTCGAACTCGGAGGCTTCCACCGCTTCGACATGGAATGCCATGAGCGCATGCGACGGACCGCAGAACTCCGCACAGGCGCCACGATAGATGCCGGGCTTCGACGCTTCCAGCATCAGATGGTTGGTGCGTCCCGGGATCATGTCCATCTTGCCGCCTACAGAGGGTATCCAGAAGGAATGGATGACATCCGGGGATTTCACGATGAAGATCACGCGTTCTCCTACCGGCATCCTCACCTCGTTGGCGCGCTCCAGGAGAATTCGGCCCTCTGCGTCGAGGTAGCGCACGCGCCACCAGAACTGTTCTCCGGTCACCTCGATGCGATGCGCGCCCTCCGCGCCCGCCGCCGACCATGGGCGAAGGTTGGGGAGCAGCCAGACGGCATAGGAGAGGAGAACGGTCAGCACGATCACCGGGCCGATTGCCCCGCCCCACAGGATGAGCCGGCCGGCGGAGCGCTCCGAATGCGGCTCGCGTGCGGTGCGCGCGGCGTAGAACAGCATCAGCACCACGGCGGCCCAGATCAGGCCGCCTCCGACGACCATGACATAAAAGAGCGTCGCGACGTCGGACGCCTCGGGACCGGCCGGATCGAGCGCTGATTGGATGCCGGAACAGGACGTTGCCGCAGGGCAGGCAGAAATCCAGGCAAGCTGTCGGAACCGACCGCGGCCACGCCCGTTCACCGGATGCGACCGTCTGTTTCGTCCCGCCGTCCGGCAAACCGCATCGCCCGTCAAGTTCCCCCCGCAGTTCCAGAACCGCTCCCCGCCGAAGAGCCTCGCGGCGAAACTGATTGCCCGGCGATTTGTTCCAGCCGATCGGTCAACTTAGATTTCACCGGGACAAAAAAGTGGAACTCCGGGCGCTTTTGCGGGTTTGCCTTCCGAGAGGTGTTACCAGAAGGAACGGCGGCGATGCTCAATTTCTTCCAGCGCTTGTTCGGCAGGACCAGAACGCGTGCCTCGCGAAAGGACGGTCCGCCTGAGGATGTGCAGGTTCTGGTGCCCGAGGCCGTGGAATTGCCATTGCCGAAGGCGCCCCGGGAGGAAATCGCCGTCCCTGCGTCCATCAACGGACGCGACCTCTCAAGCGGCCGGCTCTAGGCGCCGGCCCCAACATATCAAACCGCATCAACAGGAGCATACAATGGCTGACTTCAAGTCTGCGTCCATTCTCATTCTCGCGACCGACGGTTATGAACGGTCCGAACTTCGCGTCCCACTGGAGGAGCTCCGCAACGCGGGAGCAGAGGTGAAGATCGCCTCGATCAAATCGGGGCAGATCAAGAGCTGGGATGAGAAGAACTGGGGAGACAGCGTCGATGTCGACCTGCTCGTTCCGGACGTGAAGGTGGAGGATTTCGACGCCCTCGTTCTTCCCGGCGGCCAGATCAATCCGGACGTCCTGCGTGCCGACGAAGACGCGGTTCAGCTTGTCCGGGACTTCGTGAAGAGCGGAAAGCCGGTGGCGGCCATCTGCCACGGACCGTGGCTTCTTGTGGAGGCGGATGCGCTGCGTGGCCGCAAGGCGACCTCCTATTCCTCCATCAAGACCGATATGCGCAATGCCGGCGCCGAATGGGTGGATGAGGCCGTCGTCGTCGACCAGGGCATCATCACCTCGCGCTCGCCGAAGGATCTGCAGCCTTTCGTGGCGAAGATCGTGGAGGAGGTCAAGGAAGGTCGCCACGCCCGCGCCGCCTGATCATGCCTCGGCGGCCGCGGCCCTCCACTTTTGGAGGGAATCCGTGGCCGCCCCGGTCTGTATCTGCACCGACGCGCTCTTGAGGATGGCGAGCAGGCGTCTTTCATCGGCGCGCAAGCCCCGCAGTTGCGGAAGCTTCAGCTCGTTGGCGACAAGCCGTTCGACCGGGGATATGTCGTCCACGAGCGACAGCACCGCCGGGTGGATGTAGCTTGAGCGACAAACCGCGGGTGTGTTGTGCAGCCGCTCGGATGCCGCCTGGCAGATCAGCTTCACCCTGGGCTGCAGCCCTCCCCGATAGGCCTCCCACACGGCATTGAAGCCGGCAAGGCTCCCGCCCCATGTGCGGAATGTCTTCGCCGAGACCGGGAAGCCCGCGATCTCCGCCAGATAGGCGTTGAGCCGGCCTGAATCCACGGATCGGGCGACGCCTCCCTCGTCGGGAAACGAGAAGAGGTGACGACCCGGAAGATCGGCGATCTCCTCGAATATCCGCTGCAGTCGCGGATGCTTGATCGTATGGCTGACCCGCTTTCCGCCCTTGGCCGTGAAGCGCAAGAGCACGGCCTCCTCCGTCAAGGTCATGTGCCGTTTCAAAAGCGTCGTCGCGCCGTAGGTCCGGTTTTCCTTGGCATAGGCGAGATTGCCGACGCGCAGATGCGCGGTATCCATCAGCGCCAGGATCGCGGCCAGCACGGCCTCAGGCCTGTGGAGCCCCAGTGCCAGATCGCGCTCGATCCGTCGGCGGATGCGCGGCAGCACTTCGCCGAAACGAGCGAGCTGGTCGAACTTGAGCTCGCTGCGAAGGCTCTGCCATTCGGCGTGGTACCGGTACTGCTTGCGCCCGCGGGCATCATACCCGGTCGCCTGTAGATGGCCCCGGCCGTCCATGCATATCCAGACGTTCTCGTAAGCGGGCGGCAGGCCGAGCGCGGCGATCCTGCGCCGCTCCTTCGGATCGCTGAGGAGGCTTCCGTCCGGAAGCCGGTAGCAGAACCCCTTGCCCTTCCGGAGCCGGCGAATGCCGGGCTCAGTGTCGCTGACATAGGTCAGGCCGACGGCCTTGAGGGTCTCTTCATCGAAGACGGGAATATCGGTGACGGCATCCATGGGCCTAAGAACGAGCGCACATGCGCTTCGTTCCTGAGCGATGCGATCACGAAATGAATTCCTGTGCGGCTTCCCCCGGACCACGTTCGAACGCATCCCTGGGAGCGACGAGCGTCCAGACAAGGCCTGTCGGAAGATAGCGGATGTCCACCTGCCCGCCGAAGGCCGCAGCCGCATGGCGCTTGATGATGGTCGTGCCGAAACCGGTCTTTTTCGGTTCGATGGCGGGGGGACCGCCGAACTCTTCCCAGCACAGGTGGAGCAGCGACTTCGGATCGGACGGGTCCTCCTGCCGCCAGGAGACGCGCACCCTGCCCTCGGGCACGGAAAGGGCGCCGTACTTGATCGAATTGGTCGCGAGTTCGTGCAGCACGAGGCCGAGGTTCTGGACCGCCTCGGCGCGCAGGAGGAAATCCTCGCCCTGCAGTTCCACACGCTCCGCGACATCGGCGAAGGTTTCGAGCTGGGCGGTTACGAGACGCTGCAGCGGCACCCCTGTCCATTGCTCGATCGCGAGCGCCTCGATCGACTTCCCCAGCCCCTGTATGCGGTCGGAGATAGCCTTCTGGAACTCGTCCATGTCCTTCGACTGGCGGGCGAGTTGCCGCATCATGGCCTGCACCAGGGTCAGGATATTCTTGGTCCGGTGGACGAGCTCGTGAAGAATGAGATGCATCCTGTCTTCCGCCTGGCTGCGGTCGAAGGATGCGTTGGAGAGCGCAACGGAAATCTGGTTGGCCTCGCGGATACGCGTCTCGACGGGGGAGACGATCTCGCCCTTTCCGATGCGCTCGGCCATCTGGGCGATCTGCCGGATCGGTATTCTCAGCTGGCGGGCAATCAGGTAGCCGCAAAGCATGCCGATCCCGAGGAACAGCAGGCTTCCGATCACCAGTCGGCGCGAGGCCTCGACGACTTCGCTCTGCGCGGTCTCGATCGGGCCCCAGAGCACCGCCTTCCAGGTGGACCCCAGCACCTGCCCGTAGCCGTACATCTGCCGCGGCTCGCCTTCCACGTCCTCGATCGTGCCGTTGATGCCCGTCATCAGCTTCAGCGTGTTTTCCGGGAAGGCACTTATCGGCGACGCATTGCTCGCACCGATCGAGGAGATGATCGTACCTGCACCGTCGACGATCGCCACAGACCATTGCGGCGGGAGTATATCCGTGCTGATCACGCGCGTCAGGTTGGCCGCGTTCTGCGTCATGATCAGCGCGACCGCCCCCGATTTCTTCGCGACGTTCTCCGGGAGCGGCATCGTGACATTGAAGACAAATTGCCCGCTGGTCGCCCCGAAGAACACGTCTGAAACATGCGTGACGCCCGTTTCGAGCGCGGCAGTGACGGTTGCCGGGTTCGACACCTTCCGCAGCTCCGTCCCGTAGGGAAGACGGGTATTCAGAAGCTGTTCTCCGCCTGGCCCTACCGCCAGGACATAGATCGAATTGGACCTGAGGTTGTTCTGGGTGCGGTTGTGGAACGACTGCAGGTCGCCATTTTCCAGCTCAGGAGAGGTGGAAAGGATGCGCAACGTGGTCGTCATGTCCTGGAGCGTCCGCTCGACCGACCGAGCCACGACCTGCGCGTCGGCTGCGGTATCGGCAGCGAGTATCTCGCGGTCGCGACGCTCCAGTTCCATCATCAGGAGCAGCACGAAAACGACGAGCGGGAGGGCGACGACGGCGGAAAGCGCCATCAGATAGATGCTCATCGGCACCGAAGGGAAGGTCGGCAAGAACAGACGCGCCTTACCCACCAGGTCTTACCCTCCGCGGCGTTTGAACAGCCGCATCCGCAGAAAGCCTCATATGCCCGCCCTCAGCTAATATGCACGAGGACGTTACTTAGCCGCTTTTCATAAAGGGGCCAATATTTTGATTGTCCACGATGAAAATTTCCCGGACGGGGTAAAACCCCACCTGCGTTCGAACTCGAGGAGCCGCGCCCGGGTCACGGACCGGAGCAGCCCTGCACCGGATCGACACAGAGCGGACCGACGCTCCTATCGATCCGTCGGATGCTCGGCGACGTCGAAGTTCGCATCCCATTCCTTTTCCGGAGCGGGCGTACCCGGCGGGATCTTGTGCGCGGTCGCATCCTCCGACCCTGTGATCACCGTCGGTTTCGCGCTTGCGACCCCTGAGCTTTTCCCGCCCTCCTTGACGTTCGCGAACTGACCGCGGGCATCGCTTTCGATCGTTTTCACATCGGGAGACTTGTTCGGGGAGGTCATCATCCACTCCTGTCTTTGCCTGAACCGCACGCAGCGCGGGTCCTCACGCACTGTGCGTCTTCGACACCAACGCGCGAGGTCCACACTTGTTGCGATCAGCGCGTTGCCGGCCGGGACGGAAGGAACAGGCGTCGCCGCGAATTGTTGCGGAGCAGCCCTGCTCAGGGGATGCGCTGCGTCGTCGCAACGTCGAATACCACCGCCTTGTCGAGATTGAACATGAAGGTGAAGCGCTGTTTCGGAGCGATGGCGACATCGGCGCGCACCCTTCCCGTGAACCGCTCGCCCTCCAGCCGGGCGACGACGAACGTGTCCGACCCGGTGGGCTCGACCAGATGGACCTCCGCATCGACCCTTGCGACCGCACGGGCGGTGGGATCGACCATCCCCTCGTCGGTAATGCCTTCGGGGCGCAGGCCGACGATGACCTCCCTGCCTTCGGGAATCTCCGTCGTCAGGGACGGCATTGCGACATCCACGGTGCCGTTGAAGAGGGAAATCCGGCGGGTACCGTCGGCTTTCACGACCTTGCCCTTCAGCATGTTCATGGCGGGCGAGCCCATGAAGTCGGCCACGAAAAGATTGGCGGGGTGGTTGTAGATTTCCGCCGGCGTTCCGACCTGCTGGATGCCGCCCTCCTTGAGGACCACGATCTTCGTCGCAAGCGTCATTGCCTCGATCTGGTCATGGGTGACGTAGATGATCGTGGCGCCGGTATTCTGGTGCAGCGACTTGATCTCCGCCCGCATCTCCACGCGCAGCTTCGCATCGAGATTGGAGAGCGGCTCGTCGAACAGGAAGACGCGAGGCTGCCGGACGAGCGCCCGGCCCATCGCCACACGCTGGCGCTGGCCGCCGGACAGCTGGCTCGGGCGACGGTTGAGGAGATGTTCGATCTGCAGCGTCCCGGCGACATTCCTGACCGCCTTTGCGCGGTCCGCCTTGCCGACGCCGCGCATCTCGAGCGCGAAACCGATATTCTCCTCCACCGTCATGTTGGGATAGAGAGCATAGCTCTGGAACACCATGGCGATGTCCCGCTTGGAAGGATGCAGGTCGTTGATGACCTGGCCGTCGAGGACGATCTCGCCGGACGTCGGCGGCAGGAGGCCGGCGATCGCGTTGAGGAGCGTGGACTTGCCGCAACCCGAGGGCCCGACGAGGACCAGGAACCCGCCCTTTTCCAGCTCGACGTTGATATCCTTCAGGACCTCGTGGCTGCCGATCTTCTTGTGGAGGTTGCTGATCCGGAGAAAGCTCATTGCGGTTATCCCTTGACTGCGCCGGCCATCAGGCCGCGCACGAAATAGCGTCCGGCGACGACGTAGACGAGGAGCGTCGGCAGGGCGGCGAACACCGCGGCGGCCATGTCGACATTGTATTCCTTGACGCCGGTGGAGGAGGAAACGAGGTTGTTGAGCGCGACCGTCATCGGCGATTCCGATCCGGAGGAGAAGGAAACGCCGAACAGGAAGTCGTTCCAGATATTGGTGAACTGGTAGATCACCGTGACGACGATGATCGGGCCGGAATTCGGCAGCAGGATCCTCCAGAAGATCTTGAAGAAGCCCGCGCCGTCGATCATCGCCGCCCGGATCAGTTCATCCGGAAAGGCCTCGTAGTAGTTGCGGAAGAAGAGCGTGGTGAAGCCGAGACCGTAGACGACGTGGACGAAGACGAGGCCTGCTGTGGAATTGGCAAGCCCGAGCGTTCCAAGCACCCGGGCCATCGGGATGAGGACCGCCTGGAACGGGATGAAGCAGGCAAACAGCATCAGGCCGAAAACGAGCTTGTGGCCGGGAAAACGCCATTTGGTCAGCACGTAGCCGTTGAGGGCGCCCAGAACGGTGGAGATCGCCACCGCCGGAACCACCATCTTGATCGAGTTCCAGAAGTACCCCTTAATCCCTTCGCAGGTCACGCCGATGCACGCCTCTCCCCAGGCCTTGGTCCAGGCGGCCCAGGAGGGATCGGCCGGAAGGGCCAGCATGTCGCCCGCGCGGATCTCCGCCAGCGACTTGAAGGACGTCGTCAGCATTACATAGAGCGGCAGGAGATAGACGGCCGCCAGCAACAAGAGAAGCGTATATATGACGATGCGGGCGGTTCTCGCCGAGCCCGCGCTGACGGTTTCGGTGGCGCCGCTCATGTCCGTTTCTCCCGAAGCTCGGAATAAAGATAGGGAACGATGATCGCGGTGATCCCCATCAGCATCATCACCGCGCTGGCGGAGCCGACCGCCATCTGGCTTCGCGTGAAGGTGTAGGAATACATGAAGGTCGACGGCATCTCCGTCGCATTGCCCGGTCCGCCGCCCGTCAGCGCGATCACGAGGTCGTAGGACTTGATCGCCATGTGCGCCAGCACGATGACGGCCGACAGGAAGACCGGACGGAGCATGGGAATGATGATCCGGCGGTAGATGGCGAAGGTCGGGGCGCCGTCGATCTGGGCCGCCTTTATGATCTCTCCGTCTATGCCGCGCAGCCCGGCAAGGAACATCGCCATGATAAAGCCGGAGGCCTGCCAGACCCCGGCGATGACGATCGTGTAGATCGCCATGTCGGTGTTGATCAGCCAGTCGAACTTGAAGCTTTCCCAGCCGAGGTTGTGCATCGTCTTTTCAAGCCCGAGCCCCGGATTGAGGAACCATTTCCAGGCGGTGCCGGTGACGACGAAGGAAAGGGCCATCGGATAGAGGAAGATCGGCCGTAGCACGCCCTCCGCGCGAATGCGCTGGTCCATCAGGATGGCGATGAACAGGCCGATGGCGATGCAGATGCTGATGTAGAGGACGCCGAAGATCGCCAGGTTCTTGATCGCCATGTACCAGTTGGGCTGGGACCAGAGACGGTAATAGGCATCGAAACCGACCAACTCGTAGATCGGCAGGATTCGGGACCGGGTAAACGAGAGGTAGACCGTCCACAGGATGAAGCCGTAGACGAAGACGAGGGTGATGGCGAAGGACGGCGCCAGCACGATCTTTGGCAGCCAGGCCCCGAGGCGTTCCGGCAGCCCGCCTTGTGGTCGCTCGGGCGTGACTTCGGGAACGGGTTCAATGGTTGTCATGCACCACCTCCGGCAGGTCCGGGCGCAGTCCGCTTGCGCTCGGGTGACGAAATGGCCGGGAGTTCCCGGCCATTTCAGAGAGATCTGGGCGATCCGCGTCTTTTTTACTGCGCCGCGGCGACGGCTTGCGGAAGACGCTCGAGAGCCTGATCGGTGGTGATCTGGCCGTTCAGATGCTGGGTCACCACATCGAACACGGCTTCCTTGACCGACGACGGCTGGGCGTGGCCATGGGCCAGCGAGCCGGCCAGGTTGCCGCTCGAGGCGGCTTCGGCGAGATCCTTCATGCCCTTCTTGCCGCAATCGTCGAAGTCCGTGTCCGGAACGTCGGTGCGGGCCGGAACCGAACCCTTTACGGTGTTGAAGGCGATCTGGAAGGCCGGGTCCTCGACGGCGGCGGCCATCTTGAGCTGGGCATCGCGCTTGTCGTCGCCGACGTCGAACATCACGAACTGGTCGGAGTTGAACAGCACCGAGCCCTGCGTTCCGGGGAAGCGGATGCAGACGAAGTCCTCGCCCGGCTTCTTGTCAGCGCGAAGCCACTCGCCCTTCGACCAGTCGCCCATCTGCTGGGCGCCGGCCTTGCCCTCAATGACGAGCGCGGTCGAGAGGTTCCAGTCGCGGCCGGAGAAGTTCGGATCGAAATATTCGCGCAGCTTCGACATGTCGTCGAAGACCTTACGCATCGTGTCGCTGGAAAGCGCTTCCGGATCGGCCTCGATCACGGCCTTCCTGTAGAAGTCCATGCCGCCGACGGAGAGCACGACGGCTTCCCACAGCGTGCCGTCCTGCCAGGGCTGCCCGCCGTGGGCGAGCGGCGTGATGCCCTGCTCCTTGAACTTGTCGAGCAGCGCAAACAACTCACCCATGTTCTCGGGCGGCTTGCCGCCCGCCTTGTCCAGGGCCGCCTTGTTCAGCCACAGCCAGTTGGTGGAGTGGACGTTGACGGGCGCCGCGATCCAGTCGCCGTCATATTTGGAGAATTCCTGAAGTGCCGCGGGGATGACCTTGTCCCAGCCCTGCTCCGTCGCCAGGTCGTTGAGGTTGCCGACAACTCCCATCTCCGCCCAGTCCTTGATGTCGAAGCCGAGCATCTGCACCGCAGTCGGCGGGTCGCCGGAGGTGACGCGCGCGCGAAGCGCCGTCATCGCCTGCACGCCGGAACCGCCTGCAACCGGCATGTCCTGCCAGCCGATGCCTTCCTTCTGCAGGTTTTCCTTCAGCACGTTGAGCGCTGCGGCCTCTCCGCCGGATGTCCACCAGTGCAGGACCTCGACGCTTTCCTGGGCCTTCGCGGCTCCGGCTGCAAGCGCGATAATGGCGGCGCCGGCGGCCAGCTTTGAAACTGTTGCGATCTTCATGAGACTCTCCTCTAATCCGGGCTCCTCTCCGGAAGGATGATTTATAACGATACAAACCCGGGGGCTGTCAACCGACCGCGAAGGATCGGGATCGCGTGCCAGCGGATCGAACCAAATGTTATCGTTGATCATTTTTTCAGCTCCCTCCTACCGGATGAATTGATCACCGGATTTAAAACGATATAGTTTCGTGCGAAACCGGTCATGCGAGGCGAGGAGACGCGAGAAGATGAGCAGCCGGAGGAACAGCGGGGGAGCTCCGGACCGGGCGCCTGGCGGTATGCCATCCGCTTCCGCGGACACCAAGCCGACCCTGAGGACGCTTGCCGACCTGACGGGGCTCGCGGTGACGACGGTGTCCCGGGCGCTCGCCGACGCCCCGCAGATCGCGCTTGAGACGCGCCAGCGTGTCCGGCGTGCCGCCGAGGAGATCGGCTACTTCCCGGATCGGGCGGCACAGCGGCTGCGAACCGGCCGCACCAATGTCATCAGCCTCGTTCTCGATCCGCACGAGGAAATCCTTGGCTATGCGACGTCGATGATCAACGGCTTGACGGAAGCGTTGCGCGGAACGCCCTATCATCTGGTCATAACCCCGCATTTCTCCGACACGCCCCAGCTGGACCCGGTCCGCTACATCATGCGCAACCGCATGGCCGACGGCATCATCTTCACCCGCACCGAGCCCGCCGACGATCGGGTGAAGCTTCTGCTGGAGCGGGATTTCCCCTTCGTCTGCCATGGCAGGACGGAACTTGCGACGCAGCATCCCTATGTCGACTTCGACAACTATGTCTTCGCCTACGAGGCCGCGCGCAAGCTGATCTTGGCGGGCGCGAAAAAGCTCTGCATCATCCTGCCGCCGGACAGGTTCACCTTCGCCCACCATATGCGCCACGGCTTCATGACCGCCATCCGCGAAGCAGGCATTCCCTTCGAGATCGCAAGGGACGTCACGCTGGACAGCAAATCGGAAGAGATAAGGCGTTCCGTGTTTCGCCTGCTGAACGAAGCCTCTCCCCCCGACGGCTTCATCTGCGGGGGCGAGGTTTCGGCGCTCGCGGCCATGGCGGCCGCCTATGACAAGGGTCTGCAGCCTGGACGCGACATACACCTTGTCGCCAAGCAGACATCAGGCCTGTTCGACCAGATCAGGCCGCGCGTGGAAACGATCTACGAGGATCTTTCAGCCGCCGGGGCGACGATGGGCCGCCTGCTGCTGCGGCGGATCGCCGAGCAGCCGCAGGTGTCAGAACTGCAGGTGCTCCACTCGATCTGAGCACCTGCAGTCTTTTCTCAGTCTTCGTCCTGGAACACCTCGTCCCGCTTCTTGCGGACGCTCGGCAGCAGCACGACCACCAGAACCGCAAGCGCGATGAGAAGCAGCGTCGCGCTGATCGGCCGGGTGAAGAAGGTGGTCGGATCGCCTCGCGACAGGATCATCGCGCGCCGGAGGTTTTCCTCCAGCAGCGGACCGAGCACGAACCCGAGCAGAAGCGGCGCAGGCTCGCACCGCAGCTTCGTCAGCACGTAGCCGATGAACCCGAAGAAGGCGACGGCATAGAGGTCGTAGACGTTGGAGTTGACGCTGTAGACGCCGATCGCGCAGAAGGCCATGATGATCGGGAACAGCACGTAATACGGCACCGTCAGGAGCTTCACCCACAGCCCCACCAGCGGCAGGTTGAGGACGACGAGCATCAGGTTGCCGATCCACATCGAGGCGATGATGCCCCAGAACAGCGCCGGCTGTTCGGTGGCCACGTTCGGACCCGGCACGATCCCCTGGATGATCATGGCGCCGATCATCAGCGCCATCACCGGATTGGCGGGGATGCCGAGCGTCAGGAGCGGAATGAACGAGGTCTGCGCGCCGGCATTGTTGGCCGATTCCGGTCCGGCCACCCCTGCAATCGCTCCCTGTCCGAACTCTTCCGGATTTTTCGAGATCCGCTTCTCCACCGTGTAGGAGGCGAAGGCGGCAAGGATCGCTCCGCCTCCCGGCAATATGCCGAGCGCCGATCCGATTGCCGTGCCGCGAAGCACGGGCGCGACCATCTGCCTGAAGTCCTCCTTCGTGGGAAAGAGGCCGGTGACCTTGGCCATCAGCAGGGAGCGGGTCTTTTCGCTTTCCAGGTTCCGCAGGATTTCGGCGATCCCGAACACCCCGACGGCGACGGCGACGAAGTTCAGTCCGTCGGCATATTCGCGGACGCCCAGCGTGAAGCGCGGCGTGCCGGTGTAGATGTCGGTGCCGACCATTCCGAGCAGGAGGCCGAGCGTCACCATGGCGAGCGCCTTGATGATCGAACCATGCGCGAGCGCCACGGAGGAGACGAGACCGACGATCATCAGCGAGAAATACTCGGCCGACCCGAACTGGAGGGCGATCGCAGTGAGCGGCGGGGCAAAAATCGCCACCAGGAAGGTGGAGACGCTGCCCGCGAAGAACGAGCCGAGTGCGGCGACCGCAAGCGCGACGCCCGCCCTGCCCTTCCGGGCCATCTGGTAACCGTCGATCGCCGTGACGGCCGACGACGATTCACCCGGCAGGTTGATGAGGATGGCCGTCGTCGATCCGCCGTACTGGGCGCCGTAGTAGATGCCCGCCAGCATGATCAGCGACGAGACCGGCTCGAGCTGGAAGGTTATCGGCAGGAGCATGGCGATGGTCGCCGTCGGCCCGATGCCGGGCAGCACGCCGATCAGTGTTCCGAGGAGGACGCCGATGAGGCAGAAGAAGAGGTTGTCGAGCGAGGTCGCCGTGGCAAAACCCAGTTCGAGGTTGCTGATGAAATCCATGTCGCCCCTCCCTTAATGGCCCAGCCAGGGGCCGATGGCCCTGAACGGGAGATTGAGCCCGTAGCTGAAGACGAGGTAGCAGAAGATCGTCAGGCCCGTCGCAAGCAGCACGGCGGTGACGGGCTTCATCCGGTTCGACGCGAAGGCTGCGATCAGCGCCGTCAGGAACAGCGCCGGCACGAAGCCGAGGCCGCGGACGGTAAGGCCGAAGAAGACCGGTGCCGGCAGGATGAACATCATGCCCCGCCAGGCGATCTGTCCGATCGGCTCGCCTTCGACGCGGAGCGCCTGAATGACAAGGATCGCCCCGAACAGGGCAAGGCAGCAGGCGAGGACGAAGGGGAAATAGCCCGGCCCCATGCGGAAAGCCGTTCCGAGTTCCAGCGACAGGGACTGCATGCCGAAGAACAGCGCAAGCGCGATAAACAGGAGCCCGCAAATGATATTGGGGACGTCGATTCTAAGGGATTTCATGTGCACTCCGTAAAGAGGAGGCGGCGCGCGGAGACGGCGCCGCAGAGCCGATCCCCTCCCCAAACGGAGAGAGGATCGGCGTCAGCGTGACGATGAATGTCAGTCAGCGTACTGGCCGGCAGCTTCGATCACCGGCTTCCAGCGTGCGATCTCGCTTTCGAGCTTTGCCTTCAGGGCTTCCGGCGTGCCGTCCGCTTCCGGGGAAGGTTCGGTGCCGAGCTCGGCGAAGCGGGCCGCGACGTTCTCGTCCTTGAGCGCAACCTGAAGAGACTTGGACAGGCGCTCGACGGCCTCGGGCGGAGTGCCCTTGGGAGCATAGATGCCGTGCCAGATGCCGACCTGGAAATCCGTGAGGCCGCCTTCGGCGGTCGTCGGGATGTCCTTCAGGACGTCGAGACGCTCCGGAGAGGTGACGGCATAGGCCTTGATCGTGCCGGCCTGGATCTGCTTGGTCGTATTGGTGGTCTGGTCGCACATGATATCGACCTGGCCGCCGAGGAGATCGGTCATCGCCGGTCCTGTGCCCTTGTAGGGAACCGTGACGAGCGGTGTATCGATGGCGCTCATGAACAGCATGCCGCAAAGGTGGGACGCGGCGCCGATGCCGGCGTTTGCGACCGTTACGGTGTCCTTGTTCGCCTTCGCATACTCGATCAGGCCGCCGAGATCGGCCGGCTCGAGGTCCTTGCGCGCGACGATCGTCATCGGCACGTCGGTGACGAGGCCGACATACTCGAAGGCGTTGAGGGTGTCGTAGTTCAGCTTGCGGTACAGCGTGGCGCTGGTGGCCATGCCGATGTGATGCAGCAGGATCGTGTAGCCGTCGGGGTCCGCATTGGCCACCCGGGCCGCGCCGAGCGTACCGCCCGCACCACCGACATTCTCCACGATCACCTGCTGGCCGAGATCCTTCGACATGGATTCGGCGACGAGCCGTGCGACCGTATCGGTCGGGCCGCCCGCCGAGAACGGCACGACCATGGTGATCGTCCGGTCAGGATAGGTCTGCGCGCCGGCAGCGGCGGAAAAAAGCGAAACGGCGGCAACAGCGGTTGCGCCGAGAATGGCGTTCAAGATTTTCATGAGGTTCCTCCAGAATGCAGTCGTCAGCCGGCAAAAGTTCCTCCTCCGCCAGCTTCCATGCACTTTGCTGCCGCATTTTTCCGTGGCGCAATTAGTTCTCCCCCGACAACCGTTGATAGCTAGGCCTCAGACCCCTGCCTTGGGTGGAAATCGAAACATACGAGGCGAACATTGGGTGGAAATCCACCCATCCCGTCAGGAAGACTGGCCGTCCCTGTCCTCGGAGGCAAACTGGTCCGGACCGAGCAGTTTCTTGTCGAGCCCGTATTTCTGCATCTTTTCGTAAAGTGTTTTCCGGGAAATCCCGAGCATCTCGTAGACCGGCCGCAACGCCCCGCCATGCGCGGCGATGGCACCTGCAATGATGCTGCGCTCGAAGGCCGCCACCTTGTCGGCAAGCCTCTCGCTGTCCTCCCGCAACGCGGAGGCGTCGCCCGGCCCGGCATCCAGACCGAGGACGAAACGGTCCGCCGCATTCCTCAACTCACGTACATTGCCCGGCCACTCCCGCTGCGCAATGGCCGATATCACGTCCGGTGGAACCTCGACGTCCTCGCGCCCGTATCGGGCGGAGGCTTCCCGGACGAGTTGCAGGAACAGGAGGGGAATGTCGGCGCGCCGCTGCTCCAGGGAAGGAACATGGATCGTCGCGACGTTCAGTCGATAAAAGAGGTCGGCGCGGAACCGGCCGGCGGCAACCTCCGCCTCGAGATCGACCTTGCTCGTCGCGATGAAACGCACGTCGAGCGGGACCACTTCGTTCGATCCCAGACGGGTAATGACGCGCTCCTGGAGGACACGCAGGAACTTGGCCTGCAGGTCGAAAGGCAGCGATCCGATCTCGTCCAGCAGGATCGTGCCACCGCGACCATGCTCGAACTTGCCGTAGCGGGCCCGGATCGCGCCCGGAAAGGCCCCGGCCTCATGGCCGAACAATTCGCTTTCGATGAGGTTTTCCGGCAGCGCGGCGCAGTTGATCGCGATGAAGGGGCGATTGGCCCTGGGGCTGATATCGTGCAGCGCCCGCGCGACGACCTCCTTGCCGGCCCCGGTATCGCCGATGATCAGCGTATCGGCATCCGTCGCCCCGATCGCGCGGATACGGTAGCGGAGATCCACCATGACCTGGGTCCGGCCGGGCAGGCGCGCCTCCAAGTCGTCCCGCTTGCCCGCCACGGCCCTGAGACGCCGGTTTTCGAGTACCAGGCCGCGCCTGTCCATCGCCCGACGGATAACGCCGGCGAGATGCTGGGGGGTGAACGGTTTTTCCAGGAAGTCGTAGGCTCCCTCCCGCATCGCCTTGACCGCCAGCTGCACGTCGCCGTGCCCGGTGACCAGGATGACCGGGATTTCGCTGTCGAGGTCGCGGATCCGATGCAGGAGCGTCATCCCGTCCGTTCCCGGCATCCGGATATCCGTCACCACAACGCCATCGAAGCTGTAGCCGAGAAGCTCGAACACATGGTCGGCATTGGAGAAGGTGACGACAGGCAGCCCATAAAGCTCGAGCGCCTGCGCCGTCGACCGGCGCAACTCCTCCTCGTCGTCCACCAGAAAGACACGTTGCTCGCTCATTCCGCCGCCTTGAGAACCTCGGTTGCGACGTCCAGTTCGATGCGGAAGACCGCACCGCCGTCGGGATGATCGGACACGGTCAGGCTGCCGCCGAAGTCCTTGATGATGTTGTAGGAGATCGAAAGTCCGAGGCCCAGCCCCTTGCCGACGCCTTTCGTGGTGAAGAACGGGTCGAATATCCGTTCCCGTATGGCCGCCTCAACTCCGGTTCCCCTGTCCCTGACAAGGATCACAACCCTGTTCGCCTCGCGGTGCGCGGAAAGCTCGATCACCCTGTGCTCCCGCCCCTCGACGGCATCGGCGGCATTGGTGATGATGTTGACGAGCACCTGCTGCAGACGGACCGCTCCCGCCCGGACCTGGGGCAGATCGGGCGGAAGGTCGATGCTGAGCGTGGCCTTGGCGATATTCAGCCGCGTCTCGACGATCTCGAACGTATCCGCGACCACCTCGCCGACCGAGACGGCACCCAGCTTCTCGTTGGGCTTGCGGGCGAAATTGCGCAGATGCCGGCTGATGGAGGCCATCCGGTCGATCAGCGCGGAAATCCGGCGCACATTGTCTCGCGCCTCGTCGATGCGGCCACGTTCCATCAGCATGGCCGCGCTTTCCGCATAGGTCTTCGCGGCCGCCAGCGGTTGGTTGAATTCATGCGACAGCGCCGCCGACATCTGACCTAACCCGGCGAGCTTGCCGGCCTGGATCAGGTCCGCCTGGGTCTGGCGAAGGCGCTGCTCCGTCAGCCGCCGTTCGGCGATCTCCTTTTCGATGCGGCTGTTGACGCGGGCAAGGTCCGCGGTACGCTCGACGACGCGCCTCTCCAGTTCCTGCTTCGCGTCGGCTTGCATCTGCATCCGCTCGTTCAGCCGTGCCCGGCGCTGCATGATGATCGCCAGGAACAGCGCCGCAAGGCAGAGGAAAAGCACAATCGCCACGATCACGGTCTGCGTCTGCGCCCGCACGGTGCCGGTATCGGCGAGCACTGTCACCGTCCACCCTGCCTCCGGCATCTGCGCCGAGACCGCGAGGTATTCCCGCTCCTCGCCCGCATCCGCGATCGTGACGCTCTCGTGCCCGGCATAGCTGCCGCGGCGGATCGGAAGTTCCCTCAGCCATGCATCCGCATAGCGGCGCGAGGCCTCGGTGCGCGCCAGGCGTTCCGGCGTCAGCGGTTCGATCGCGGCGTAAAGCCATTGCGGCGAGCCCGTCATGAAGATGATGCCTTCCGGGTCCGACACGAAGATGCGGCTGTCGCCGCCGGTCCAGGAGCGCTCGATGCCGTCGATATCGACCTTGAAGACGATGACGCCGAGCACCGCTCCATCCACCGTCACGGGAGAGCCGAAGTAATAGCCTCTCTTCAGGGATGTGGTGCCCAGCGCATAGAAGCGGGATTGCCGACCGTTGGCCGCGTCCTGGAAATACGGGCGGTAGCTGAAGTTCTCGCCCACGAAGCTCAGCGGGCCGTCATAGTTGCTGGCCGCAATCGTATTGCCGTCCGGCGTCATCACATAGATGTCGGACGAGGTGAGAAGCGTGTTGATCTCCTTCAGGTAGCGGTTCGTTCGCTCCCTCAGCTGCTCGTCATCCGGCCTCTGGACCAGTTCCTCGACCAGGGCCTGGTCGGCAATCAGCGCAGGCAGGGCCTCGTAGCGCTTCAGGTGCCCCTCAAGCGCCAGCACGGCGAGCCGGAGCGTTGTCCCCGCCTGGGCCGCGGATTCGTCCATATACCGGCGCGCGGTAATCTCGCCGCCGCCGAAGACGATACCGAGGCCGAATACGACGAAAACCACGGACAGGATGGCAGTACGGCGACGCAAGCAGCAGGCTCCCCCAGGACAGGCTCGCGCGATAATAGAGAATACTCCCCCCAATTCCATAGGGTGGAGCGCTTTAACATGCGGCTCCTGCAAATAGACCGGGCGGCAGAAGCGCTTTACTGCTTGACTATTGCCGCGGTCGTGCTTGCATCTCACGGCGTCGCCGATGGGTTCGGAGAACGCCTTCGCGGAGAACTGCCGCATGATTTATCTGCTTGCCTTGCTGATCGGCGTGATCGCCGGATTGCGCGCCATGACTGCTCCGGCCGCGGTAAGCTGGGGAGCCTATCTGGGCTTCGTCGGCGTTGCGGGCAGCTGGATGGCCTTCCTCGGGTCGATCTGGACCGCCCTGATCCTGACGATACTGGCGATCGGCGAACTGGTGACGGACCAGCTTCCCCGCACCCCGAGCCGGACCGTGCCGGCGCAGTTCGCGACCCGCATCATCACGGGAGCCTTCTCCGGCGCCGCCATCGGCATGGGCTTCGGACAATGGCTGGGCGGCCTCGCTGCCGGGGCGATCGGGGCCGTCGCCGGGACGCTCGGCGGCGCCGCATTCCGGTCGAGGGTGGCGGCAGCGTTCCGGCGCGATCCGCCCGCGGCCTTCATCGAGGATGCGATCGCCATCGCCGGCGCGGGGCTTATCATCTACGCGCTCACCCGCATGGCCAGCTCATGAGGGATTTCGACGCCATCATCATCGGCACCGGACAGGCAGGACCATCGCTTGCCGGACGCCTTACGGCGGCGGGAATGACCGTGGCCATCATCGAGCGCAAGCATGTGGGAGGCACATGCGTCAACACCGGCTGCATGCCGACCAAGGCGCTGGTCGCCAGCGCCTATGCGGCCCACCTCGCCCGCCGGGCCTCCGACTACGGAATTGAGCTCGATGGTCCGCCCAGGGTGGACATGCCGAAAGTCATGGCGCGCTCTCACCAGGTGACGCTGAACGCGCGGCGCAACAATCGCGAATGGCTGCAGTCGATGGAGAGATGCAGTCTGATCGAGGGACATGCCCGGCTGGAAAGCAGCAACACCGTTCGCGTCGGCGAGGAGCTTCTGCGGGCTCCGTGTATTTTCCTGAATGTCGGCGGCAGGGCGGCGATACCGGACTTTCCCGGAACCGAGCGTGTGTCCTATCTGACCAATAGCAGCATCGTCCTGCTCGACCGCGTGCCTCGCCATCTCATCGTCATCGGCGGAAGCTATATCGGCCTGGAATTCGCGCAGATGTACCGCCGGTTCGGCGCCGAGGTGACCGTCATCGAGAAGGGCGAGCGCCTCATAGCCAGGGAGGATCCCGACATTTCCGACGCGATCCGCGAGATCCTCGAGGCGGAAGGCATCCATATTCGCACGGGCGCCGAATGCATCCGTCTGGAGCCCCATCCCGAAGGTGCGGCCGTCGGCGTCGATTGCACCGACGGCCCGCCGACCATCGTCGGCTCGGACGTGCTGCTCGCCACCGGCCGGCGTCCCAACACGGATGACCTCGGTCTCGACAAGGCGGGCGTGGACGTTGACGAGCGCGGCTATATCAAGGTTCACGACGACCTTACCACGACCGCCAAGGGCATCTGGGCGCTGGGCGACTGCAACGGCAAGGGTGCCTTCACCCATACCGCCTACAACGACTTCGAGATCGTCGCCGCCAATCTGCTCGATGGCGAAGACCGGCGGGTCTCGGACCGTATCCTCGGCTACGCGCTCTATATCGACCCGCCCCTGGGACGGGTGGGCATGACGGAAGCGCAGGCCGTGAAGGCCGGAAAGAAGGTCCTCGTCGGCAGGCGCCCTATGAGCCGCGTGGGACGAGCGATCGAGAAGGGCGAGACGCAGGGCTTCATGAAGATCGTCGCGGATGCCGAAACCCGCGCCATCCTCGGAGCCGCCATCCTGGGGACCGGCGGCGACGAGGCGATCCATGGCGTGCTGGATGTCATGAACACGGGCGCGAGCGTCGATACGCTCCGCTGGGCCGTGCCCATCCACCCCACCGTATCCGAGCTCTGGCCGACCGTGATCCAGGACATGTCGCCCGTTTAATCTTCCGTTCACCGTTTCCGCCTTTTGCCGCCGTTGCTTAACTCCGTTGGCAGGCATTTCCGCTAGGTTCTCGGAGCGTAAAGGTGACCGAAAAATGTGCGGACTTGCAGGATTTCTGGGTGAAGCAGCTCATCCGGGGGCGACAGAGTGCCTCCTGGAGAGGATGGCCGAGGCGATCGCCCATCGCGGGCCCGACGGCCGCGGGACCTTCTCCGCGCGCGGCATCGGACTTACCCATGTCCGTCTTTCCATCGTCGGCCTTTCGGACGGAAAGCAGCCCATGCGCAATTCCGACGGGTCGATCGTCATCGCCTTCAACGGCGAGATCTTCAACTATGTCGAACTGCGGGAAGATCTGAAGGCCAAAGGCCACCGCTTCCGCACCGAAAGCGACACCGAGGTGCTGCTGGCGCTTTACGAGACCTTCGGCGAGGAGTGCCTGCAGCGCCTCAACGGCGACTTTGCCTTTGCGATATGGGACGGGCGAAACCGGCGTCTCGTGCTGGCCCGCGACCGGATGGGCGTCCGGCCTCTCTTCTACACCCGGTTGCGCGACACGCTCTATTTCGCATCCGAGATCAAGGCTCTGCTGCAGGTTCCGGGCATCGACGCCGAACTCGATCCGCTGGCGCTGGACCAGATCTTCACCCTCTGGGCGCCGATCGCACCCCGCACCGCCTTCAAGGGGATATACGAACTCGAGCCCGGCCATGTGCTGACTGCGCGGGACGGACAGATCGCCGAGCGCCCCTACTGGACGATGCAGTTTCCGGACATGCGCGATATCAATCCCGACCGAGGCGCCGACCGGCGGGACGAACTGCATGCCCTCCTGACCGATTCCATCCGGCTGCGCATGCGCGCCGACGTGCCAGTTGGGGCCTACCTTTCCGGGGGCCTCGATTCCTCGCTCGTCACCGCGCTCGCCGCGCCCATGGCCCCGAACGGCCTCAACACCTTCTCGGTCACCTTCGACAGCGCGGAGCATGACGAGAGCAGCTTCCAGGCGCTGGTTTCCGAAAGACTGAACACCCGCCACCGGTCCGTCCGCTGCGGTCCCTCGGAAATCGCCTCGCGCTTTCCCGACGTGGTGCGGCATGCGGAACGGCCGATCCTGAGGACTGCGCCCGCCCCCCTCTTCCATCTCTCCCGGCTGGTGCGGGACGAGGGGATGAAGGTCGTGCTGACCGGCGAGGGCGCCGACGAGATCTTCGCCGGCTACGACATCTTTCGGGAGGCACGGGTCCGGCGCTTTTGCGCTCGCCAGCCGCAATCCCGCATCCGCCCGCATCTCTTCCGCAAGCTCTATCCCTACCTTCCCGGCCTGAAGCAGCAATCCCCCGAGTATCTGGCAGCCTTCTTCGGCGCGGGTGCCGACCGGTCCGACGATCCGCTCTTCTCCCACCGGCCGCGCTTTCGCAGCACCGCAGCGGCCAAGATCTTCTATTCCGACGATCTGCGGGCAGAACTCGGCGGTTACGATGCCGCCGACGACCTCGCCTCGCGCCTGCCCTCCGAATTTTGCCGCTGGCATCCGCTCCACCAGGCGCAATACCTGGAAGCGCGCTTCCTCCTGCCCGGCTACATACTGTCGAGCCAGGGCGACCGGATGGCCATGGCGCACGGGATCGAGGGCCGCTTCCCCTTCCTCGACCACCGCGTCGTGGAATTTGCCGGAAGGCTTTCCCCGGAGACGAAACTGAAGGGGCTCGAGGAAAAACACATCCTGCGCCGGGTGGCCGACGGCCTGCTGCCCGAAAACGTCATCCGTCGTCCGAAGCAGCCCTACCGGGCGCCCGACAGCAGTTCCTTCGTGAACGGGCACGACGAGGCCTATGTCGGCGAATGCCTCGGCGAGGAGGCGATCCGCAACGCCGGCTTTTTCAACGCGAACGCCGTCTCGCGGCTCCGCGACAAGTCCCGCTCCCGTCCGCTGACCGGCTTTCGTGACAATGCAGCCCTTGTCGGCATAATCTCTACGCAGTTGTGGCACCGACAATTCGCGCCGGGCACACGCCGCGATGATCCCGGCTCCGCTTCCGCGGGCGCGCCTCTGGCGGTTGCGGGATGACCGCAATGGGCAAGCATGCATCGCGAATTCGCAACCTTCGCACCTTCCTTCCCCATGCCGCGGCCTATGCCGCCTCGGGAGGCAGTCTCATCGTCAGCTCGGCGGCTCAGCTTCTGACGTTCGCCATCCTCGCCCGCTTCCTCGGCGTGGACGAGTTCAGCCTCTTCGTTGCGATCACCGCCCTGTCGAACGTCGCCGTGCACCTCTGCGGGCTGGGAGCAACGGAATGCCTGGTGCGCAGGGTGGCCCGCGACGAGGAAATCTATCCCGCGCTCCTTGGCCACAATCTCATCCTGATTGCGGTCAGCGGGTTTGTCCTGGTCCTGGTCGGCGCGGTGGCCTTGCCCTACTTCTTCCAGGTCGCCGAAGACAGGCTTGTCAACGTCCTTTTGATCACGACGATGCTGGCGACCAACATCGTCCTGGTTCGTGCCATCCTCTTCACCGAACAGGTCTTCATCGCCTTTTCCGATTTCGGCGCCGCCAACAAATCCGTCATGGGCTTCGCCCTGATCCGGACCGCCGCGGCAGGTCTGGCCTGCATCGTCTTCGAGGTTTCGACCCTCCAGGGCTGGATCATCTGGCAGTTTGCCGCCCACGCGCTTTTCCTGGCCGGTTGTGCCGCCGCGCTTCGCCCGCTCGGCCGGCCCCGCTTCCGGATCGTTCGGGAAGAACTCAGGCTCGGCCTCTACTTCAGCATTCCGTTCATCCTGAAGGCGGCCCGGCAGAACGCCGATCTCGTGGTACTGAGCCTGGTGACGAGCGCCGAGATCATGTCGAGCTACAGCGTCGCCCGCCGGATCATCGAGAGCAGCTACCTGTCGGTGGATGCCCTCAACCGCATCCTTTATCCAGGTACCGCACGCGCGAGCGCCGCCGGCCTGCATCACGCGGCGGTGCGGGTGCGACGGATCTTCATCGTAGCGCTGACGATCAGCATTGCAGCAGCCCTGGGCGTCTACCTGCTGGCCCCGGTTCTGCCTTATCTGTTCGGTCACGAGTACACGTCACTTGTGCAGTTCGTCCGCTATCTCTGCTGGGTACTGATCCCGGTTTCCTGCTGGGCGATCGCGCTGGAGGCGCTCGGCGCTGCCGGTCACCAGGGCGCCCGCGGCGCCGTTCTCGGCGGCGGCAGCCTGCTCGGGGCAGCCCTTGCCGCCTGGGCGACCTGGTACGCCCCGCCTGCGGGTACCATCCTCTCCTACTACGTGATCGAGATCGCCATGGCGGTCGCGGCCTGGATCGTCTATCTCCGCGTCCTCGCCAGATCCCGCGACAGGACGATCTCCATGCGCGCGGGGGTGCCGGCAGAATGAGACAGTCCGCCCTCGCCCGGTCCGCACCGCCTGCGGTGCCGCCTTCGACGCCTGTCGTCCCCCGCGGGGTGCAACCCATGTCGCGGGATGATCTCGATGACGTCGGGCGGCTCTTCAACCTGGCCTTCCGGAAGGTCTCTAAGCCCCCCTCCCGAGAACTGGTCACCTATCTGGATCACGTCTTCTTCTCCTCGCCCGGCTATAGAGAGGAGGCCGGATCGCTGGTGCATCGGAATGCCGCCGGCCGCATCGACAGCGCCGTTCTGGCGCTTCCCATGAGCTTCGAGGTGGATGGCAGGAAGATCACGGCCCGGCTTCTCTGCGCCTTCATGGCGGATGGCAGGGCGGGACTGGCGGGAGCGGCGCGCATCGCGCGCGCCATCCGCCTGTCGCAGCCGGAATTCTGCTTTTCCGATAACTCCTCACCCGCCAGTGCCGATCACTGGGCAGTCGGAGGCGGCAGCGTCCTTCCGATCCAGAGCCTCGAATGGCGCCGGACATTCCGGCCGGCGGCCGCGGCGATCGAACGGGTACGGACGAAGCTGCCGTGGCTCAACGTGCCGATGCTCTCCCTCCCCGCCTATCCCTTTGACCGGCTGGCACGCCGCATGATGCCTTCCTTGCGCGCCGAGCCGGACATTGACGCGCGCTGGGTTACGGCTGACGCACCCACGTTCCTGCGCTCCTTCCGAACCATGACGCGCCGTTTCTCGCTGCGCCCCTCCTGGTCGGGAAGGGAGTTTCGCTGGCTGATGGAAAACGCGGCCGCCAACCCGGCGCAGGGGAGGCTCACCGGCAAGATCCTGCTCGACCGGCGGGACGAGGAGATCGGCGCCTGTCTCTACCTTCACAAGCCGCGTGGGACCGCCCACGTCCTGAACGTGCTGAGCGAGCCGGGGCGCGAGGTGGAGGTCGTGAGAGCCCTGTTTGCCGAACTGGAGGCATCCGGCCACGTTGCGGCGCGCGGAATGGCGCAGCCATTCCTGATGAACGCCCTGCTCAGGAGCGGCAGGACCAGCTTCGTGAGCCGCGGCTATTTCTGCATGACGACCGATCGGGAAGACGTCCGCGAAGCGGTTCTCCGCAACGATCTCTACGTCGGCGGCCTTGCCTCCGAGAGCTGGAGCCGGCTCGTCACCGACTTCCGGTGAGGCGGGTTAACCCAATATTTATAGCGCAGGACTAGGTTCCCGAAGATATTCGCTGTCGCAGAACCGCGCTCTCCCCGCGCGACCCGGCCCGGTTGGAGGTAGGAGATGTATCGGCCGAAGGAGCCTGAAGACGGACGACCGGACATGCCGAGAGCGCAGGCCGGACGCACCCCCGCATCGCTTCTCGACCTCATCAGCCATCCGCAGACGGAACAGGGCGCCGAAACCTATCGCCGACTCGCGGTCACCGAGCCTGAAATCCAAGAACCACCGCCGCCTGAAGCAAGGCCGGAAGAACAGCCATCCGATCACCGTGCGTGGATCCAGGGGCGCCTCAACGCGGGGCTGCACAGTCTGCGCGAACTTGGCCCCGCCGACATCCTCCTGTGGCTGCAGCAACGGCTCCGGCTCGTCGTCTGCGCGACGATCCTGGGCATCTGCGCGGCCGCCATCTTCGGACTGACCGCCACGCCGCGCTACACGGTCTATACCGACCTGATCATCGATCCGCAGAACCTCAACGTCGTCTCGGACGACGTGTTCGCGTCGAGCCCGCAGCGCGAAGCGCAGCTCCTGGAAGTCGAGAGCCGCCTCAGGGTGTTGACGTCGCGTAATGTCCTGCGCGAGGTCATCTCCGACCTAAAGCTGACGGAGGATCCCGAGTTCGTGAAACCGGGACCGTTCGAGCCGCTCCTGCGCATGTTCTCGTCGGGCACGTCCCAACAGGACCTCGAACTGGGCGTGCTGCGCGAACTGAGCGAACGGGTGGAGGCACGACGCGAGGAGCGATCCTTCGTGGTCGTCCTGTCGGTCTGGAGCGAAGATCCGGACAAGGCCGTGCGGCTGTCCGAATCCGTCGTCCGCGCCTTCGAGACGGAACTCTTCGAATCCGCCGCGACGAGTGCCGGCCGGATCGCGTCCGGACTGGGCGAACGGCTGGACGAACTCCGCTCCGCCGTCACGGCGGCCGAGGAAAAGGTGGAGGCGTTCCGGCGGGAAAACGACCTGCAGGCCACGGCGGGAGAACTCGCCAACAGCCGCATGTCGTCGCTTGTCGATACGCAGGTCGTGGAAGCGCAGCAGCGGTTGATCCAGGCGGATGCCCGCTACGCGCAGATGCAGGCCGCCGTCGCCAGCGGCCAGGCGGCAACAGCGGCGGTCTTCGATTCCCCCGCGATGACGACGCTGCGCGGCACCTACAACACCCTTCGCCAGCAGGTCGGCTCCATGGAGCGGACCTATGGCCGGCTTCATCCGCGCCTGATCGCCCTGCGCTCCGAGGAGGCGGCCCTCCGCAACGCGATTGCCGACGAGGCAGAACGCATCCTGCAGTCGGCTCGAACCGACATGGAACAGGCGAGGACGGCGCTTCAGGAATTGCGGGCGACCGCCGAGGACGGCCGCACGACCGTATACGTCGCCAACGACGCCCAGGTGCGGCTTCGCGAACTGGAACGGGATGCCCGGGCAAAGGCCACCGTCTACGAGACCTTCCTTGCCCGCACCACCCAGATTGCCGAGCGCCAGCAGATCGATGCGACTAATGTCAGGGTGATCTCGCCCGCCGTCCCGCCGCAGTCGAAGAGCTGGCCGCCGCGAACGGTGATCCTCGCTGCGGCAGGAGCGGTCGCCGGAGCAGTCCTGGGGGTCGGCCTAGCAATCGCGATGGGGCTGCTCGGACATCTCCGCAACCTCCAACCGATCCCGTCCAGCCGCCGGCAGGTCACGAGGCCCCGATGACGGACCGTGTGCTGCAGACGGTGGCATACGAAGAGGATCGTCCCGCTCCGATCGGCGCCATCCTCTTCATGGCCGTCCTGCTGTTCCTGTTCATCACCGTCAAGCCTTACGTCGATCTTACCGGAGAAGCCGTTCTCGACCCGTCCGCCGGCAACTCCCACCGCCTGAACCAGGTCATCACGCTGCTGCTGTTCGCCGGCCTGCTGATATACGGGCTGGCCCATCCGATGCGGTCGATCATCCTGAAGCCGCATGGCCTGATGCTCTGCATCCTGGCCTGGTTCCTCATCGTCTCCCTCGCCTCGCCTCACGCATTTGCCAGCATCAAGGCGGTCGCGCTTTCGGCCATCACCTTCGTGCTGGCTGCGGTTTTCCTGCTCCTGCCGACCTCCGAGCGCCAGTTCTCGAAGCTCTTGGCCCTCGGCGCGCTGGTAATGCTGGGATTTGCCTATTACGGCGTCGTCTTCCTGCCGGAGCTTTCCATCCACCAAGCCTCCGAACTGCGCGAGCCCATGAACGCCGGTTTCTGGCGCGGTCACCTGCCGCACAAGAACAGCGCCGCCGGCATCATGGTCATCACCGCCTTCATCGGCCTATATGTCGCGTCCACATGGTCGAAGCTTGCCGGGCTGGCGATCGTCGCCCTCTCCACCTTCTTCCTCCTGCACACCGGCGGAAAGTCTGCATCGGCGATGCTGCCCGGCGTGCTGCTCCTCGCCTGGCTTTTCGAGCGATTCCGCTGGACGCGCGTGCCGATCGCGATCGGCGGCGTCGCGGCGTTCAACATGCTCGCCGTCGGCTCCGCGGTCATTCCACCCTTCCGCGAATTCGTGAACGGCCTTGGCGTCGATGCCACCTTCACCAACCGCGACGACATTTGGCGCCTGGCATTCGGGGCAATTTCCGAGCGGCCGATCCTCGGCTACGGGTTCAACGGCTTCTGGCAGACACCGGAACTCGTCTACAGCGGCGGCTCGATCGAGAACTGGGCGGTCCAGGCCTATAACGGCCACAATGCCTATCTAGACATCGCCCTGACGACGGGCGTGCCCGGCCTGCTGCTGACCCTCGCGCTCGTCCTGATCATCCCGCTGCGGCATCTTCGCGGGATCGAGACAAGCGGCCCGCAGTCGGACATCACCCGGCTCTTTCTCCGGATCTGGCTCTACACGCTCTTCAACTCGGTGCTCGAAAGCATCTTCTTCGCGAACGGCAACCCCTTGTGGTTCCTGTTCCTCGCCGCCCTCTACGCCTTCCGCCTGCGCTCCGAAAATCTCGTCGCCTCCCCCGGCCCGCAATCAGTCCGGGAGGTAGCCCATGCGTGATCTTGCAGCACGCGCCAACCGGCTGGTGGACCGGCTGGGCAACCGGCTGATCTGGAGCCTTGCCTCGCAAAGCCGCACGATCGAGACCGACGTCCCGCTGGTTACCTTCACCTTCGACGATGTTCCCGATACGGCTCTCACACGTGGCGCCACCATCCTCGAAAGCCACGGCGTACACGGGACCTTCTACATCGCCGGCGGACTTTCCGGACGGGTGGAAGCGGACCGCACGCTGATCTCCTCGTCCGGCTGTCGCGAGCTGGAAGAGCGCGGCCACGAGATCGGCTGCCACACCTTCGCCCACCGGAGCGTCCGCACCTATGGAAACGCCCTGTCGCAGGATCTCGACCGGAACGGGCAGTTCCTCAAAGAGGCGCAGGTGCGCCGCGCTCCCACGAATTTTGCCTTTCCCTACAATGCTGCCTGGCCCATTGCCCGGAAGACCCTGAAGGCCCGCTATGCCACCTGTCGCGGTGCCGGCGAAGCGATCAACCGCGACCGCGTCGATCCGTGGATGCTCAAGTCCGTGGAGATCCGCCAGCCGGAGGAGCACGCGCGGGGACTGACACGATGGGTCGACGACGTGGTCGCCAGGCCCGGATGGCTCATCTTTTTCACGCATGACATTGCCGACCGGCCGACGCCTCACGGCTGCCGGCCCGACACTTTCGACCGTCTCGTCGAGTATACGATCCGGGCCGGGTGTCGGGTGATCACGGTGGCGGACGCGGTCCGGCGGTTCGGATGGGAGACCGGTCGATGAACTTCCTCGCGCGCGACGTTTCCCCCGTACGCCTGCTCAACATCAACAACTACTTCTACCGCCGCGGCGGCGCGGAGGCGGTCTTCCTCGACCATACGGCGCTCTTCGAGGAGATGGGATGGGATGTCGTCCCCTTCGCCATGCAGCATGAGAAGAACCTGCCCTCCCCGTGGTCGGACTACTTCGTCTCCGAGATCGAGTACGGGCGGGAGGGCGGCGCGCTCAAGCGCGTGCTGCAGGCCTCCAAGGTCATCTACTCCTTCGAGGCGCAGTCCAGCCTCAAAAGGCTGATCGCGAAGGCGCCCCCCGACATCGCCCACGCGCACAACGTCTATCATCACCTGTCGCCCGCGATCTTCTCCACCCTGAAGGATGCCGGCATCCCCGTGGTGATGACCGCGCACGACCTCAAGATCGCCTGCCCTTCCTACAAGATGCTCCGGGAAGGCCGGATCTGCGAGGAGTGCCGCGGCGGCCGAATTCACAACGTCGTCCGCAACAGGTGCCTCAAGGGCTCCCTGCCGCTGAGCGCCGTCGTCTTCGCCGAGACGGCCGTCCACCGCATGCTCGGCCTCTACCGCAACAAGGTGGATCGCATCGTCGTCCCGAGCCGCTTCTATCGCGACAAGCTGATCGAATGGGGATGGCCGGCCGGGCAACTGACCTATGTGCCCAATTTCGTCGATCTCGACGGTTTCGATATCCGACGGGACGAAGGAGACTATTTCGTCTTTGCGGGTCGGCTCGCCCCGGAAAAGGGTCTGGCGACCCTGATCCGGGCTGCGGCCCGCGCGAAACAGCGGCTCGTCATCGCCGGCACCGGTCCGGAGGAGGAGGCGCTGCGCCGCCTGGTGGAGGAAACCGACGCGGACGTCACCTTCGCGGGCTTCGTGGGCGGGGAGGCGCTCCACCGGCTGATCGGCCAGTCCCGGGCGCTGGTCCTGCCGTCGGAATGGTACGAGAACGCCCCGATCAGCATTCTGGAAGCCTATGCGCTCGGGCGCCCGGTCATCGGCGCGGCTATCGGCGGCATCCCGGAAATGGTGAGGGTCGGAGAGACCGGCCTGACCCCGACGCCCGCCTCTGTCGAAGACCTTGCGGACGCCCTGACGCGGATGGCGTCCCTCGGGCCGGCCCAAAGGTCGGCAATGGGTGCTGCCGGCTGCGACTGGGTCTCGCGTGAGTTTTCCCGCTCGTCCTATCGCGATCGGATGCTCTCGGTTTACGGCGAATTGCAACCCGGTGTCTTCGGCAGCTCGGCGGCCCTTTCCCGGTAGCCGCCGGCGCCGAAAGTTTTTCCACCGCTCCCCGAACACAGCGGCAGGATCGCTAGAATTCTAACGAACAGGTTTCCACGTCTCGAATGTTCCCGCTGTAGAACTGGTCTCGAAATGCCTTTGCAAGCCGGGACACAATGACAACGAAGCATCTGGAACCAGTCGCAGAAACAGAACCGGCGCGACGCCTGTCCATGGCGCCACCGGCCCTTGACGGGTCGGACGGGACGCCCGAGCAGTCTGAGCATCAGGAGGCTGTAACTGGTGCCGGGAGTGCCGGACGCCGCATCATGATGCTCGGCCTTCGCGGCGTTCCGGAAATTCAGGGCGGCGTGGAACGGCATGTGGAAATGCTCGGCCGGGAACTCGTGCGCGCCGGCTGGGACGTCGAGGTTGTCGGGCGCCGCTCCTACCTGCAGCAGGCAAAGTCCTTTTCATGGGATGGCATGAAGGTGACGCCGCTCTGGGCACCGCGTTCGATGACGCTGGAGGCCCTCGCCCACACCTTGGCCGGCGTCCTCTACGCCGCCTGGAAGCGGCCGGACATTCTTCACATCCATGCGGTCGGTCCGGGCCTGCTGGTACCGCTGGCCCGCATGCTGGGCCTGCGCGTGGTGACCACGCATCACGGCTACGACTACGATCGCGAGAAGTGGGGTCCCGCCGCAAAGCGCATCCTGCGGCTCGGGGAGCGGCTTGCGGTGAGGATGTCCCACGCGACGATCGCCGTTTCCCGCGACGTCACCGAGACGATGAAAAGGCGCTACGACCGGGTCCCCAGCCACGTCCCCAACGGAGTGTCGGTTCGCCCGCCCGTCTCCTCCACGGACATCCTGGAACGATTTGGGCTCGAACCCCGCCGCTATATCGTCATGGTCGCGCGGATCGTGCCCGAAAAACGCCAGACGGACCTCATCAGGGCGTTCGCGCTCCTCGGCACCCCCGGCTGGAAGCTCGCCATCGTCGGTGGAGCGGACCACAAGAGCCGCTATGTCGAAGAGGTGGAAGCCCTTGCCCGGGAAGTTCCCGACGTGGTCATGACGGGCTTCCGGAGCGGCGACGATCTGTCCGCGATCTTCTCGCAGGCCGGCCTGTTCGTCCTGCCCTCGCTGCATGAAGGCATGCCGATCTCGCTACTCGAGGCCATGAGCTACGGGCTCCCCGCCCTTGCGAGCGACATTCCCGCAAATCACGAGGTGGAGCTTCCCGACGAGGACTATTTCCCGCCCGGGGACGTCGAGGCGCTCTCCGCCGCCCTTGGCCGCAAGCTCGCCCTGCCCTTCGTCGAGCGGGATTCCGTTGCGCGCATCCGCCATGCCGAGATGAACTATGCCTGGCCTTCGATCGCCGAGGCCACCGTAGCGGTCTACCGGTCGGTCCTTGGCGGCCATAACGACGGGGAACGCAAGTGACCGTCTCCGTCATCATCAAGACACTGAACGAGGAAAAGCGCATCGCGCGGACCATCGAAACCGCGCTTTCGGCAATCTCCTCGGTCGGCGGCGAGGTCATCGTCGCCGACAGCGGCTCCTCCGACCGCACGGTCGCCATTGCCGCCGCCCATCCGGTTCGCATTGTCCAGATCATGCCGCCGGCCGAACCGAGCTGCGGCATCGGCCCCCAGCTCGGCTACCAGTATGCCCGGGGCGAGTATATCTGCCTCATCGACGGCGACATGGAACTGGACGAGAACTTCATCCCCGAAGCGCTGGATTATCTTGCCCGGAACCCGAAGGTCGCGGGTGTCACGGGTCATGTCGAGGAGAAGATGCTAGATAGCCTGGAATATACCCGGCGCGTGACGCGGGATGCGCCGGAGGCGAGGATCGGCACGATCGACCGGATGAATGGCGGGGGGCTCTATCGCCGCTCGGCGATCGAGACCGTCGGCTACTTCACCGATCGTAATCTCCATTGCCACGAGGAATTCGATCTCGGCGTCCGGCTGCGGAACGCCGGATGGATCCTCCACCGGCTCGACCGGCGCTTCGTCTCCCACTACGGCCATGCCATCAATTCATACCGGCTCCTGGTAAGGCGATGGCGGACCAGGTACCTCTTCGGCATCGGCGAACTGCTGCGCGCCTCGATCGGCAAGCCTCACTGGAGGACTGTCATCGCCGATCTGCCGGAACTGAAGCTCTGGGCGCTTGTCGGCTGCTGGATGCTCGCGTCGCTCGCCCTGCTGGTCCTTCTTCCGGCAAAACTTCTCGCCGCATCGATCGTGCTGGCGATTGCGGCAGGCGTGGTCGCGGCAATGTCGGTGCGTAAGGGTAGCCTCGCGATGGGGCTCTACACGGTCACAGCCTGGCTTTTCCACACGACGGCCCTGCCTTTCGGGTATTTCCGACCGCGCCGGGATCCGCGATTGTGGATCGAGAGCCGGGAATTGGGGGGACAGGATGCGGAACATGCTTCGGCTGGTCTGGACGGCGATCGCGATCGCAGGACCGGGACTCGCCAGCGCGTCGGATGACTGGCTTCCCGTCCGGGAGGAAAACCTCTCGATCGAGGCCGGCAGCCCGCTCGACTTTTCTCCCTTCCTCGCCAACCTGCCGATAGATCGCCCCGGCGCGCGGCTTGTCGCGGGCGATGGCGGACGCATGGCCCGCGCGGAGACCCCCACGGAACCGCTGCGGCTCCATTGTGCCTCGCTTGCCTGGAGCCCGGCCTCCGGTGGCTTTCCCGATCACGCCACCGCCGATATCTACGCCCGGCAACTCGCCATGCGCGGCTATAACATTGCCCGGCTGCATTTCCTCGACGCCAGCCTGATGACGGCGCGGGAGCGGGACTTCGATTTCGATCCGGAGACGCTCGACCGGATCCACTACCTGATGGCCGCCCTCAAGAGGGAGGGCATCTACTGGATGGTCGACGGTCTGACCTCATGGCATGGAGGCACCGGCGGCGTCGACGACCGCTGGGACCCTGCCCCTGGGTTGAAGCTCGACATGCACCATGACGAGCGGGCCTTCGCCCACTGGCGACAGCTGGTGACGGGAATTCTGGCCGGTGTGAACCCCTATACGGGCATCGCTCCCGTGCATGACGAGGCGCTTGCCCTGCTGATCCTCGCCAATGAAGGCGGAATGGAATTCGAGACGGTCGTCCATGAAAGAGAGAGCGAGCCGCACTATCCCGCCGGCCTGCAGAAAGGCTTCAACGACTGGCTGCGGGCGCATTATCCCGACGATGCCTCACTCCGCGCGGCCTGGGATGAGCTGGAGCCTACCGAAAGCCTGCGATCCGGCACCGTCCGCTTGCCGGCCAACCGCTACCACGACACGCCCCGGATGCGGGATCTCCAGGCCTATTTCGTCCATGACGAACAGGCGCTTCTGGAGAAGATGACGGCGGTCGTTCGAGGCCTCGGCTATGGCGGTCTCGTCAGTTCCTACAACAACTGGCCGACGGTCCAGACCGCGCTCACCCGGTCGCGGATGGAGGCGGTGACGATGAACACCTACCACGACTGGGTCGGGGGTTATGGTCGCGGCGCGACGATCACGGGCGAGAGCGCGATCGCCAGCGGGGCAGCCTACCTGCGCCGAGCAGCCGCCGCCCGCTGGCTGGACAGGCCCTTCGCCATCAGCGAATACGACCACCTCTTCTGGAACCCCTACCGGTACGAGGCCGGCCTGGTCGTTCCCTCCTATGCCGCCCTCCAGGACTGGGATGCGCTCTGCCGCCACGGGCACGGCCCGATTGCCCTGCGCTACGGAGAGCCGTTCGCGCACAAGCGGGCCATGCTTCCCTATGCGATCGCGCTCGACCCGGTCGCTCGCGCCGGGGAAACTCTGGCGGCCCTCCTGTTCAGGCGGCAGGACGTTTCAAGGGCGAGACAGACCATCCCGTTCTCCGTCGAGGGCCTCTCGGACCTGACCGGGGACATGCAGGCGACCGAACCCGATGTCCTGACCTCGCTTGCCCTGGTTTCCGCCATCGGGCTTCGCGACGGCGACGGCCTGAGGATGGCCCATGCGATCGAACAGCCACGATCCGATGGGCAGGCGGGCAAATTGCTGAGGGCCATGAAACAGGCCGGTCTCCTCCCGTCCACGAACCGGACGGACCTCTCGCAGGGCATCTTCGAGAGCGATACCGGCGAACTTCTGCTCGACGCCGGGAAGCGGCTGTTCACGGTGGTGACGCCGCTCACGGAGGCGGCGGCGTTTTCGTCGCTGACCCCAACCATCCCCCTCCGCTCGCTGACGATCGAGGGCGCCGAACAGGGAGGATTGCTCGCGGCCTCGGTCATCGACGGGGCCCCTTCCCTCGCTGAAAGCCGGCGCATTCTCCTGGTTTACGCCACCGATGCCCGCAATACCGGGATGCGGTTCCGCGACAGTGCGGAACGGGTGATCGAGGACTTCGGAACGCTCCCGGTTCTTGTCCGCAGGGGCAGTGTCTCGGTTTCGCTATCCGGCAGGTCCGGGCCCTGGCGGCTGTCGCCCGTCGGGCTGGACGGCGCCGTCCATGCCCCCGTCCTGAGCGGTACGGGACCGGTGCGTTTTCTCCTGGACAACGATGCCCCGTCCGGCCCCACGACGTTCTTCCTCCTGCAGATCGACTGAACCGCAGTCTTCTGTAAAGTCTGCGTGAGAATCGGCGCCGGGGCCGCCGCTCAAGAAGTATCGTCCCCTCCCGCGCTTGCATGACGGCCCGGAAAGAGTAGGCTTGCCCTCTCTTCTTGGAAGCGCTGGCGCCACACGGCCCAGGACCTTGCTCCGGACTACGGAGGGCTACCAATGACGCATCATATTCACCCAAATACATTTGAGCCGCAGGATCTGGCCCGCATGCAGAAGCTTTTCAGTGCGGCATGCGCCGCAAGAGGCATGGACGGCAAGGGAGAAGCAGCCGACCATCTCGCCGTTCGCATCGTCGAGCTTTATCAGCAGGGCGTGCGGGAAGAGAAAGACCTGACTTCCCATCTGCAGGCCTAGGTTTCAGCGATTACCGCTTTGCCTGAAGGTCCCGCTCGTCGCGGAGCAGATAGAGCCGTGTCGTGTCATCGAGATTGCCCGCCAGCCAGTCGGCCATCTCGATCTCCTCTTCGAGTATCCGCTCGAAGACCGCCTTCGCCTCGACCTCTCCGAGTTCGTCGGCTGCTGCGATGAGAACGCGGTAGGCGGCGATTTCCATGTGCTCGAACGCATAGCCGGCCATCGCCCCCTTCACCACCTCGTCCGACGTCAGGACGGCCCCGAGCCCCTGCGCCGTGCCCGCCAGCCGGCCCGTCAGGTCCCGCACCAGCGAGCTTCCGCCCGAGGGCAACGCGTCCAGCAGCCCCTCGAGAAGCCGCAGATGCTCCTGCGTCTCCAGGATATGCGCCTCGATGCGTTCCTTCAGTTCGGGATAATTCTGGAGCCGCTTTGCCTGGGACGTGAGCATCGTCAGCGCCTGCTTCTCCAGCGCATGGGCATCGCGAAGCCACGCGGCAAAGTGATCCTTCATATGCATGTGGTCGTCCCTCGCGGCTCAGTTGCTCGGCACGAGTTCAACTCGACTGTAATGCCCTCGGTTCCGACAAAAGCGGGAACCTAGGCGGCGCTCTGCAGTTCACCCATCATCGCGAATGGAGGACCAGGGGCAGAAGATGCGCAATGCAAACCAGGCAAAAGCAATGATGGGCGCCGCGGTTGTCGTCGTACTGATGCTCGTCGCGGCCTATTTCCTGCAGTCGTCGCTGGAGACTGCGGAGATTGCCGAACCCGAGCGGACGGACACCGTGCAGGACCTGCCCGCCGGCAGGGCGACAGGCAATGAACAGCCGACCGGCGCGATCGAGAACTAGAAACCACGAGAGGACACGGAAATGACCGTGCAAGATCCACGAGAGCCGCGCGAAACGCCGCCGGTTCCTGCACCGGACCTCACTCCCGTGCCCCCGATCGACGAACCGGAGCCCGACAGGCTCCCCGACGAGGACCCGGTCCCCAACCCCGACGAGACGACCGATCCGCCCGTTTACGCCTGACGGGCCCTCGGGAACGCCATGGAACAAGCGGAACCTGCGTGCGTTCATTTACGATCGCAAGCAAGGGGCGCGCAGGTGGACGTGACGACAACCGCATTTTCGGAAGACCAGAAATCCCGTGTAAATCCAATCATCAAGCCCGGCCAGAACGCGTGGCGTAGCGCTCGCGCGGAGAAGGCTGCCTTTCTCATCGACGGCGCGGAATACTTCCGCCGCCTCGACGACGTGCTGGATGAGGCACGGCGCTCGATCTTCATCATAGGGTGGGACTTCAATCCTTATATCCGTCTGCGCCCAGAGGATCCCGGGTGCCCGACGCTCGGCGAGCGGCTCCGCAGCCTCGTCGATAGCCGGCCGGAACTGGAAGTCCGGCTGATCGTCTGGGGCATGGGACCGGTCTATTCCGGCAAGAGCCTGAAGATGTTCGGCAAGATGGATTGGAGCGACCACGAGCGGATCACGCTGAAGTTCGACTTCGATCATCCCCTGCGGGCCAGCCATCACCAGAAGATAGTCGTCATCGATGACAAAACGGCCTTTCTTGGCGGCATCGACCTGACGGCCCGCCGATGGGACGATCGCGAGCACCGGGAAGAGAACCCGCTCCGCCGATCGCCTGACGGAACACCCTACGGGCCCGTCCATGATGTCCAGAGCATCGTCACCGGGCAGGCGGCGACCATGATCGGCGACGTTGCACGGCGGCGGTGGCGAAAGCTGACGGGCGAGACGCTGCAGCCCGTGCCTCCCCTCCCGGGGCCCAACCCGTGGCCGCAGGATCTCCCTGCGACCCTGGAGGATTGTTCGACGGCGCTGGCCCTCACCGAGGCATGGAAATGGAAGGGTCGTCGCGGCCACCGCGAGGCGATCCGACTGACCCATGACGCGCTCCGCGCCGCGGAGCGCCACCTTTACATAGAGACCCAGTATCTCGCCTCGTTCGGCGTCGCCCGAACGATCGCCCGGCGCCTGAAGGAACCCCGCGGGCCGGAGATCGTGGTGATCGTGACGCGGGAATCCCACGGTTTCTTCGAACAGTTGATGATGGGCAAGAACCGCAACCGTCTCATCCGCAGGCTGATGCGGGCCGACCGCTACAACCGCCTGCGGGTCTACTATGCCGTGACCCCGGACGGTGAGGGCAAGGACCGCGAGATCGTCGTCCATTCCAAGGTCATCATCGTGGACGACCGGTTCATCCGGGTCGGCTCCTCGAACCTCAACAATCGCTCCGAAGGCCTCGACACCGAGTGCGATCTTGCCATCGAGACCTATACCGACGAAGGGCGCCGGGCGATCGAGCGCGTCAGGGACGACCTCATCGCGGAGCATCTCGCCGCATCGCCGCAGGAGGTGTCGGCCCTGATCCGCGAGACGGGATCGCTCCTGGCGGCGATAGACCGGCTGAACGTCTCGCCGCGTGGACTTCGCCCCTTCCATGTCGACTCCGGGCCGGGCGAGACGGAATCCGTTCTCGGCACCGGCATCATGGACCCGAAGCAGCCCTTCTGGCCGATCCGCCCCATGCTCACGCTCGGCAGGCGCGGGTTTACCCGCCTAACCCGCCGCCTGCTTTGATATCGGCCCGCGGCGCGGCTGGCGGCGGAAATACGCCTCGCTTGCCACGAGCATCGGCACGCCCACCATCAGCGGGACGAAGAAGTAGAGAATCCGGAACACCACGAGCGCTCCGATGGCTCCGACCGTGGGCAGGATGCCGAGGATCGTCGCCTCCAGGACGCCCAGCCCGCCCGGCACATGGCTGATAAGCGCCGCGAGGTTCGCCGTCACGTAGGCGGTTGCGACGGTGAGGTAGTTCACCGCCGCAAGGCCCAGCATGAGCTGGTAGACGCAGGCCGCCACACAGGCGAAGTTGAGCGTGCCGACCACCACCTGGCCGAGCGCAAGCCCGAGGGACGGCGGCTGGAAGCTCCACCGGTGGATGACGAGCGGCCGCCGCACGCGCCAGCAGATCAGCAGATACAGAACCGGCACCAGCAGGCAGGCGCTGCCAAGCAGGACCGCGGAGGTTTCGTTGAGGCCGAGGAGATCGCCGCCCTGCCCGCGGGTGACGATCAGGGCCAGGCCGGCAAGCGTCATGAGGCCGATCCCGACGGTGACGCCGCAAAAGATGATGACCTTGGCCACCTGCTCCCCGGAAAGCCCCCATCGCGTATAGAAACGGTAACGCACCGCCCCGCTGCTGAGCGCAGCCATTCCCACATTGTGGCCGATGGAGAGGCTGCAGAAGGAGGCAAGCGCCGTCTGGCGATAGGCAAGCGCGTGGCCGGCATAACGGACCGCCAGCCAGTCGAAGCCGGAAAGACAGGTATAGGAGGCGATCACGAAGACGAAGGCGAGGATCAGCCTCTGCTGGGGTATGGCCGCCACCGAAATCCGGATTTCCTCAAGACTGTAGCGTCCGAGGCTGCGGTAGACGAGGAAGGCCGCCACCGCGATCGCCAATGCCACCAGAATTCTGAAAAAGCCCTGCCTCGTGACCATCCTCTCCCCTCTCTAAACATGCGAACGGGGAACGAAAATTGGACAAACGGGTTCCCCCGCTCATGTCAGCCAACCTGCAGCAATCACCAGCCAAGCCCGGCACCGTCCTCAAGGTTCTCAGCTACAACGTTCACAGTTGCATCGGCACCGACCGCAAGCTCGATTGTGCGCGCATCGCCGAGGTGATCGCAAGCATCGAACCCGATATCATCGGCCTGCAGGAACTGGATGTCGGTCGGCGGCGCACCGGTGGCGCCGACCAGGCGCACATCGTCGCCTCTCTCCTGCGCATGGAATTCCATTTCCACGCGGCGCTGCACGTGGCGGAAGAGCGCTACGGGGACGCGGTGCTGACAGCGCTGCCCATGCGGCTCGTGAAGGCAGCCATGCTGCCCTCCTCCGGCGAACAGCGGGGAGCCGTCTGGGCGGAAGTGTCGGCGGGCGAGAAGACGGTCCAGGTTTTCAATACCCATCTCGGCCTGCGCCGCAGGGATCGCGTCACCCAGATGCGGACCCTGCTCGGGTCCGGCTGGCTCGGCAAGCCGGAGAACGCCGACAAGCCTCGCATTCTCGTCGGCGACCTGAATTCCATCGGCAGGTCGGCCTCCTACGGGCTGGTCGCGAAGCATATGAAGGACGTCCAGCTCGCTCCGGGTCGGAGGGCCCGGGCCACCTTTCCGTCGCGCTATCCGGTGATGCGCCTCGACCATATCTTCGTGTCGGACGACATCGAGGTCCTGGATGCGCAAGTGATCTCCAACCCGCTGACGCGAAGGGCCTCGGATCACCTGCCGCTACTGGCGACGATCCGCCTGTGAAGACCGCCTCCCTCTGACCACGAAAGGAACCGGCAGGCGAGTTCGCGCGGCCTGTGCGCCCTCCCATAGTGCCACTTTTTTATGCGGCGGCCCCCTTCGCGAGCATATCCTTATTGACCTCCACCATGTTCGGCCCATTTCTCCCTGAGCGGACTCGACGCTGCCTTTGTTAGAGTGAGGATGGACGATGTTCGATAATCTCGACGCCACGCTCCTGGCCAGGCTTCAGTTTGCCTTCACGGTTTCCTTCCACATCATCTTCCCGGCATTCTCCATCGGCCTCGCGAGCTATCTCGCCGTCCTTCAGGGCCTGTGGCTGCGCACGAACGAGAAGGTCTATCTGGAGCTTTTCGACTTCTGGAAGACGATCTTCGCCCTGGCGTTCGGGATGGGTGTCGTCTCCGGAATCGTCATGTCCTACCAGTTCGGCACAAATTGGAGCGTCTTCTCCGACAAGGCCGGGCCCATCATCGGCCCGTTGATGGGCTACGAGGTGCTCTCCGCGTTCTTCCTCGAAGCAGGGTTCCTCGGTGTAATGCTCTTCGGCCGTGAACGCGTCGGTCCGGGCCTGCACTTCTTCGCGACGATCATGGTCGCCCTCGGAACGCTGATGTCGGCGATCTGGATTCTCGCGGTCAACTCCTGGATGCAGACGCCGGCGGGCTTTGCGATGAACGACGCCGGCCAGTACGTTCCCGCGGACTGGTGGGCCATCATCTTCAACCCCTCCTTCCCCTACCGGCTGGTCCACATGGTGCTTGCCGCCTACCTGACGACCGCGCTGGTCGTCGGCGCGGTCGGGGCCTACCATCTCTTGCGCAGGACGTCGCCGCTCCGGTCCGGTACGATGTTCTCGATGGCCATGTGGATGCTGACGATCGTCGCGCCCGTGCAGATCATCGCCGGAGACCTGCACGGCCTCAACACGCTTGAGTACCAGCCGGTCAAGGTCATGGCGATGGAGGGGCACTACAAAAGCTATCCCGACGGGGCGCCGCTCATCCTGTTCGGCATGCCGAACCCGGAAGAGAAGCGCGTGGACTATGCGCTGGAGATCCCGAAGCTCTCGAGCCTCATCCTCAAGCACGACCTGAACGCGCCACTCGCCGGCCTCGATACCGTTCCCGAGGCGCTGCAGCCGCCGGTGCCGATCGTCTTCTGGGCATTCCGCATCATGGTCGCCATCGGCTTTGCGATGTTCGGGCTCGGACTGTGGAGCCTTTATTGTCGCTGGCGCGGTTCCCTCTACGACAGCGACTGGCTGCATCGCTGCGCCATGGTGATGGGACCGGCAGGCTTCGTGGCCGTTCTGGCGGGCTGGATAACCACCGAGGTAGGACGACAGCCCTTCACCATCTACGGCCACCTTCTGACCGCCGATTCCGTTTCGCCGATCGCGGCGCCGGCCGTCGCAACCTCGCTGATCGCCTTCATCATCGTCTACTTCCTGATCTTCGGCGCGGGGACCTTCTACATTCTCCGGCTGATGGCCCGCCTGCCGCGCGATCCGATGGGCGATCTGGACGAAGGCCCGATCCGCACGGCGGGGATCACGCCCGCCCCGCAGGCAGCCAAACACGAGGAGACCCGTCATGGAGCTTGATCTCGCTTTCATCTGGGCTGCCATCATCGCGTTCGCGGTCCTCGCCTACGTCATCCTCGATGGCTTCGACCTCGGCGTGGGAATTCTTTTCCCGTTCTTCCCGACCAAGGCCGAGAAGGACGTGATGATGAACAGCGTGGCGCCCGTCTGGGACGGCAACGAGACCTGGCTGGTGCTGGGCGGCGGAGGGCTGCTTGCGGTCTTCCCGCTTGCCTATGCCACCATCCTGCCGGCGCTCTACGTGCCCATCGTCGCCATGCTGCTCGGGCTGATCTTCCGCGGCGTCGCCTTCGAATACCGCTGGCGCACGAAGCGCGCGGAGCATTTATGGAACGGTGCCTTCACCGGCGGATCGGTGGTGGCCGCCTTCTCCCAGGGTGTGGCGCTGGGTGCCCTCGTCCAGGGCATACCGGTCGCGAACCGCGCCTATACCGGCGGCTGGTGGGACTGGCTTACCCCCTTCTCCGTCGTAACCGGGCTGGCCGTCCTGGTCGGCTATGCCTTGCTCGGAGCCACCTGGCTGATCATGAAGACCACCGGAGAGCTTGCCGAAAGGGCACGGCGCTACGCCTATGTCACCGGTGTGGGTACGCTGGTGGCCATGGGGATCGTCAGCCTCTGGACCCCATTCCTCGAGCCGCTCTATCTCGACCGCTGGTTCGGATGGCCGACGGCGGCCTTCAGCTTTATCGTGCCCCTCCTCGTCATCGGCTGTTTCCTGGTCCTGGCCCAGGGCTTGCGTACCGGTCACGATAGCCGGCCCTTCCTGGCGTCACTGGGCCTCTTCGTCCTCGGCTATATCGGCATCGGGATCAGTTTCTATCCCTATATCGTGCCAACCTCGGTGACGATCTGGGACGCGGCGGCTCCCGATGAGAGCCTCGCATTCCTTCTCGTCGGGGCCGTGGTCCTCGTTCCACTGATCCTCGCCTATACGGCCTACGCCTACTGGGTGTTCCGCGGCAAGGTCAATCCCGAGGAAGGCTACCACTGATGGCGGGACCTGGGACGTTCCGGCGGATCGTCTGGTTCGTCGGCCTCTGGCTTCTGGGCGTCGTCACCGTGGGGATCGTCGGGCTGATCATCAAGTTCTGGCTCGGCACCTGATCGGACCCGTCAGGGCCCGCGCGTCTCTGCATGGCGACCACCTGCGGGTGGACATCATCCGGGCACGCGTTACAGTTCCCTGACTGGTTCCTGCGGGAACGCCGGATTGCTTGCTCCGGGGGGCACGGGGAGCATGGGGGGCGACTGGAAATTGACGGCATATCCAATTCAGCACAGCGACAGCGACGCGCGCCGGCGCTGGACAACGCTTGTTCTCCTCTGCTGTGCTGTGGTCCTGTCCTTCTCCACGTGGTTTTCCGCAACGGCGATCCCTCCGGAACTGACCCGCGCATGGGCCCTCTCCCCCGCTGAAACGGCCTGGCTGACCAACGGCGTCCAGATCGGTTTCGTCGCCGGCGCCCTCTTCGCAAGCCTGTTCAACCTGCCCGACCTGATCAGGATGAACCGCCTCATGGCGGGATCTGCCGCGCTGGCCGTCGCCGCAAATGCGGCACTGCTGCTGGAGCCGTCGCCGATTGTCGCGATTTCCTGCCGGATCGTCACGGGTTTCGCACTCGCCGGCGTCTATCCGCCCGCCCTCAAGCTCGTGTCCACATGGTTCGTGACCGGTCGCGGCCTCGCCTTCGCCGCGGTGATCGGGGCGATAACGGCGGGATCGGCACTGCCGCATCTCTTCCGCGGCACGACGTCGGGGATGGGGTGGCAGCAGGTGCTGGTGATGTCGACCGTCGCGGCGCTCGCAAGCATGGTCCTCTTCCTTTTCTGCGTGCGGGAAGGACCCCACCCCTATGGCAAGGCGGTGTTCGACCCGCGCCAGATCGGCCGCGTGCTGCGCGACCGCAACATCGCCCTGGTGAACATCGGTTACCTCGGCCACATGTGGGAACTCTACGCCATGTGGGCCTGGCTGCTGGTTTATCTGACCGCAGCCTTCGAGGCCGGCGGCTTCGGAACCGCGCGGGAGGCATCGCTTCTCACCTTCGCGACCGTCGCCGTGGGCGTTGTCGGATGCTTCGTCGGCGGCATACTTTCCGACCGTATCGGACGCACCGCGACGACGGCAGGTATGATGATCGTCTCGGGGACCTGCGCGCTTGCCGTGGGCTTGGTCTTCGACGGACCGGCCTGGCTCCTCACGCTCGTGGTTGTCGTCTGGGGCATCAGCATCATCGGCGATTCCGCCCAGTTCTCCGCCGCCGTCACGGAACTTGCGGAGCGCAATTATATCGGCACCGCCCTCTCGCTGCAGATGGGGATGGGGTTTGCGCTGACCATCGGCATGATATGGGGCCTTCCCCGGCTTGCCGAACTGATGGGCGGATGGCAATGGACATTCTCCGTCCTCGCGGTCGGACCATTCGTCGGCGCGGCGGCAATGCTCTACCTGCGGCGCCTTCCTGCCGCGAGACAACTCGCAAACGGACGCCGCTGAAGGCACTTGAAGCTTATTATCCAGACGTATAATAATAGTCGGAATGATGGCATCGCAGCCGGTTGGCTTTGCGATTGCCGCCCCCTCTCTCTTGGACCCAGGCCTCAATGAACGCGCGTCGCAGTTACCATCGTGCCAGCGAGGCCGAGCGGCGGGAAGAGCTGATCGCGGCAACGCTCGACTGCATTGCCGAGGCCGGCATCGAAGGCGCGACGGTCAGGCAGATCGCCGCCCGCGCAGGCGTGACGGCCGGATTGATCCGCCACTATTTCACCAGCAAGGACCAGATGCTGCAGGCCGCCTACCGGCAGCTGATGAACGACATCACCGAGACGACGACGGCCGCGGCGAAGGGGGACGACCCGCGCACGCGGCTGCGCCGGTTCATCGTCGCCAATGTCACGCCGCCCGTCACCGACAGCCGGACGCTGTCCCTCTGGGCCGCCTTCATCAGCCATATCCCGCTCGATCCCGCCTTCGCGGCCATTCACCGCGAGAGCTATCTGGGCTTTCTCGGGGAACTCGAGAAACTGCTCCGGGATTTCTTCGCAGAGAGCAAGCGTACGGTAAGCGCTGGCGAATGCCGCTCCTGCGCAATAGCGCTGAACGGATTGATCGACGGACTCTGGCTGGAAGCGACGCTGGCGCCGGATATGTTCAAGGACCACGAAATTGCAGAGACGGCCATCGTCTCGGTGGAGGCCCTTCTGAGGCTTCCACCGGGCGAACTGTCCTGAGACCAAGACGATAAAGGAACCATCATGCGCTACGCCTCCATAACCGACCGTCTGGCCGATCTCGGGTCCGGCCGCTGGGCGGTCCACACCGCCGCCCGCCAGATGAAGCAGGAGGGCGCCGATATCATCGAGCTCACCATCGGCGAGCCGGATGTCGCGCCCGACACGGCGCTACTGGACATGGCGGCCGGTTCCATGCATTCCGGCCGCATCCGTTATTCGAACGGTCGCGGCGAGCCTTCCGTCCTGAAGTCCCTGGTCGAGAAATACGCAAAGCGCCGCACCGGCGTGACGGAAGAGAATTTCCTCTGCTTCCCCGGCACCCAGACGGCCCTCTACGCCGTCATGACGGGCCTGGTCGAGGCCGGCGACGGCGTGCTCGTGGGCGATCCGCTCTACGCGACCTACGAGGGCGTCATCGCGTCCACCGGTGCGCATCCGGTCATGGTACCTCTCCGCCCCGGGAAACGCTTCCACATGCAGGCCGAAGACCTGGAGCGGGCCATCACGCCGGCCTCCCGCGCGGTGCTCCTCAACACGCCGCACAATCCGACCGGCGCGGTGCTGACGGCCGACGAGATTTCGGCAATCGGGGAGGTCTGCCGCAAGCACGATCTCTGGATCGTCTGCGACGAGGTCTACGAGCAGCTGGTCTTCGACGGGGTGCCGTTCGCCTCCCCGTTCGACATGCCCGAACTGGCCGAGCGCACCATCGTGGTATCGTCCATCTCCAAGTCGCATGCGGCACCAGGTTTCCGCAGCGGCTGGGCCGCCGGCCCTGCGGAGTTCTGCCGTCGTCTCCTGCCGGTTTCGGAAACCATGTTGTTCGGCGTCCAGCCCTTCATCGCCGACATGACCGCATTGGCGCTGTCCAGGGATTTCCACATGGCGCCGACCATGCGTGCGAACTACCGCAGGCGCGCGCAGATTGCCGGCGAGGCCTTCGCAGGCAACAACCTCGTGAGGCCCATGCTGCCGGAGGGCGGGATGTTCATCCTCCTCGACATTTCCGCGACTGGTCTCTCTGGCCTCGAATTCGCCTGGGAACTGCTGCGGCAGGAAAATGTCGCCGTCATGCCGGGCGGGTCGTTCGGCGAGCAGGCAAACGGCTTCCTCCGCATTTCGCTCACCGTACCCGACGAGGTGCTGCTGACCGCCATGAAGCGAATCGCCGATCTGGCCGAGCGCCTTGTCAGGCCCGAAGGACGGCGCGCGATCGGCTGATGCAGCCTCGGGGCGCGCGGATCATTTCAGCCGTGGAATGACCTGCGCTCCGAAAAGGTCGATGAACTGCCGCTGGTTACGTCCGACGTTGTGGACGTAGATCTGCTCGAACCCCATCGCCATGTCCTCCTCCAGCCATGCGACATGGCGCGCAGGATCGGCCGAGATCCGGACGAATTCGTCCATCTCCTCCGGCCTCACGCGGGCGCAGGCGGCGTCGAATTCCTCCGGTGTCCTGAGCGTCTCCGCCACCGCGGCGGGCAGCGTATTTGTCCGCCACTGGTCGAACGCATTGTCCCGCGCCTCTGATTCAGTCGGCGCGTAGGAGACGTGGACCTGGAGGTAAACCGGCTTCCCGCCCCCGCCGCCACGCCGGAAGGCATCGACGATCCCGGCAAGTTTGTCGCGAGGCTGGTTGATGGTGATCAGACCGTCTGCCCAGCCTCCGGCCCACTCGGCCGTTGAGACGGAAAGCGCACCGGCTATGAGGCTCGGCGCCTCTTTCGGAAACGTATGGAGCCGCGCCTCGTCGACCCCGATCGGAGCCTCGCGGCTGACGGTCGATCCGTCCCAGAGCGCCCGGATGATATCCACCCCGGCCAGCAGCCGCTCGTTCCTCTCCGGCTTGGACGGCCAGCGGCCGCCCGTGACATGCTCGCTGAGCGCCTGGCCTGTTCCGACAGCCATCCAGGGAAAGCGGCCGGGGAAGAGTTCGCCCAGCGTCGCGGCGGCCTGCGCGGTGACGACCGGATGATACCGCCAGCCCATCGGCACCGTGATCAGCCCGAACGGAATCTCCCGCGTTGCCTGCATGGCTGCGCCGAGAAACGTCCAGACAAAGCCTGACTGCCCCTGCCGCTCGCTCCAGGGCGCCAGGTGGTCGGAGGACATGACGGCCCCGAAGCCGGCGTCTTCCGCCGCCTGGACGCAGGCGACGAGTTCGCTCGGGGCAAACTGCTCGTGGGAGGCGTGGTAACCGATGATCGTCATGGGACCTAGAAGGCGGAAGCGCGCCCTTGGTTCCCTCCTGGGTTCAGCCCCGTCTTGCGCCGCGACTTCCGAAATCCTCTTCCCAGCCGAACACGCTTCGCCCGCCAAGTTCCGCGGAGTCGCGGAATTCGCCCGCCACGATCTCCTTGAGATCCGGGCCGGTCACATATCGCTCAAGCTGCCGTGCCTGGTCGTCCAGCCGTTTCAGCGCTTGCAGTTCCTCCTCGCGCCCGAGCCTGCCCTTGCCGACCGCCGATTTCATCACCCGGATCGTCTCGTCATAGACCTTGAGTGGCACCGGGAAGGGATGGCGATCCTTGCCGCCATGGGCGAGCGAGAAACGGGCCGGGTCGGAGAAGCGGCACGGCGAGCCGTGGACGACCTCGGCCACCATCGCGAGAGCCTTCACCGTGCGCGCGCCGACGCCGGGGACGAGCAGCAGTTGCTGGAAGTCCTCCGGCCCGCGGTCGGCCGCGGCGGCGAGCGTCCCGTGGAGCCGCCGCATGTTGACGTCCTTCTCGCGGACGTCGTGATGGGCGGGCATGACCAGGTGCGGCAGCATCGGCTGCGAAACATCGACAGACGGCTCACGTCGCTCGAGCAAGGCAAGCTCGCCGACGATCCGGTCCGGGCCGAGGTTCGCCAGCAGATCGAGTTGCGACATGCGGGAAGCGTCGGCGCGTCGGTCCGCCAGGTTGAGGATCTCGCCCTGCCCTTTCCCCTCGATCGCCGCATGGGGCGAATCCAGGAAGCTCTCCAGCCCCTCCGACAGCCAATGGTAGCGCCGGGCCTGTCGCCGGTCACCATTCATGCCCTGCTGCACGACCACCCACTTGCCGTCGTCGGTGACGATGAAACCATGCAGATAGAGATCGAAGCCGTCCTGGACGGCGGCGCTGTCCACCTTGGCAACGAGACGGCTCGTCGTCGCCAGCGCCCCTCCATCGATCCCGACCCGATTGCCCACGGCTGCGAGTTCGTCGGGGGTCTTTCGCGAATGCTGTCCGCGCCCGCCGCAGACGTGAATGCCGAGTTCCCCTGAGAGCGGCGTCAGGCCGCGTTTCAGCGCGCCGATCACGCTCGTGGTTATCCCCGAGGAATGCCAGTCCATGCCCATGACCGCGCCGAAGGACTGGAACCAGAACGGGTGCGCCATGCGGCGGAGGAATTCGTCGCGGCCATAGTGCTGCACCACTGCCTCGGTGATCAGCGCGCCGAGACGGGTCATCCGCTGGCCGAGCCATTGCGGCACCCGGCCGCCGTGAAGCGGAAGGTCGGCGCTGCCGGCTCTCTTTGCCATATCCGGGACCTTCTCCAGTTTCTGCTTATATAGCTGGATTCGGGAGACGAAACAGGATCGCGCCGTCAGCTCGCCCGAAAATCTCGCAGCCGGTCCGCCAGAAGGGAGATCGTGCCCGCGTCCGCATTGGCGAAGGCAAAGCGGAGATAGGCTTCCTGGCCCTCGCCGAAATAGGCGCCCGGAATGCAGATGACCCCTGCTTGCCTCGCCAGCCGCTCGGCGACGGCGGCAGACCCCAGCTCCGGAAAGGGATGACGCACGAAGGCGAAGTAGGCGCCGAGCGAATCGACCCGCCATTCGGGCAGCTTCGCCATCGTCGCCGTCAGGGCATCGGCGCGGCGGACGATTTCCTGCCGATTGGTTTCCCGCCAGTCCGCCAGCAGCGGAAGCGCCCGCGCCACCGCGGCCTGCGCCGCCCTCGGTGCGCAGATCTGCAGATTGTCCATGACCTTGGCGATCTGCTCGACGGCCTTCGGCCCCGCGGTGATCGCCCCGAGCCGATGGCCGGGAATGCAGAGGGATTTCGAAAAGCTGTAGAGGCAGATCAGGTGGTCTTCCCAGTCCTCGATCGCGAACAGGCCGTGCGGCGCGCTGCCCGCCTCCGACAGGAAGTCACGGTAGGTTTCGTCGAGGATAAGCCAGATGTCCCTTTTGCGACAAAGCTCGAAGATTTCCAGGAGGAGCTCCGGCGGATAGACCGAACCCGTCGGATTGTTCGGGGAGACCAGCGCGAGCGCGCGCACGTCAGGCGTGATGGCCGCGGCGATCGCCTCCGGCCGCGGAATGAACCCGTCCTCCGCGCGGCAGGTCACCGTCTGCAACTTCACGCCCATCATCGCGAGCGTCGTATCGTGGTTAAAATAGAAGGGGTTGGTCATCAGCACCGTCTGGCCGGGACCGGCAATCGTCATGGCGGCACTGGCGAAGGCCTCGTTGCACCCCGAGGTGATGTGGATGTTGTCGGGTTTCAGCGTTGCGCCGTAAACCTCGCTTACATGCTCCGCATAGGCGCGACGCAGATCGGCGTCACCCTCGATCGGGCCGTAGCCGCAATAGGCGGCCGACGAGGCCATCTCGCCGAGAAGCGCCAGCATGTCCGGATGCGGCGGATAGCCGGGCACCGCCTGCGACAGGTCGATCAACGGGCCTCGCGATCCGTCATAGGCCCTGCCCCAGGCAAATACGGAAGGGACGGGCGGCGGGGCGAGCTTTTCGACGAGGGGATTGAACGCTGGCATGATGATTCCGTGACGAGGGACGATATCGGCGGGTGGCATTGATTTGCCACCCATTTACCAGAATATTGCTGCTGGCAAGGACGAGATCGCCACGAAAGGACATGTCATGGCCGACGACCCTGCCGAGCACGAGGACAGCAAGCTGACGCGCACGAAGCGGACATGGGCGCAGGAGGGCCGGTTCCTCACCGGCAGGATCGCCCGCCCGGAGGTCGAACGACTTCCCCCCGGCCAGCATCTGGTGAAGAACTGGCCCGTCCTCGACCTCGGCCAGCAGCCGCAGATATCCACGGCCCAATGGCGCCTTGACGTCGCGGGACTGGTCGAGAACCCCCGGTCCTTCGACTGGACGGCATTCCTCGCCCTGCCGCAGACGCAAAACCGCTCGGACATCCACTGCGTCACCACATGGTCCCGCTACGACAACGACTGGACGGGCGTCTCGACCCGTGACCTGCTGGCCGTCGTACGCCCGACGGCGGAGGCCGCCGCGGTCATGCTCACGAGTTACGACGGCTACACGACCAATCTTCTCCTTGAGGACTTTGCAGCCGACGACGCCCTGCTCGCCCACCGATGGCAGGACCAGCGGCTGACCGCCGATCACGGCGGACCGGTCCGCCTCGTCGTGCCGCACCTCTATTTCTGGAAGAGCGCCAAGTGGCTGAAGCGGATCGATTTCATCGCATCCGACCGCGCCGGCTTCTGGGAAGAGAACGGCTACCACATGCGTGGCGACCCATGGGCCGAGCAGCGCTATTCCGGCGATTGAGCTCAGCGTTGATCGCGCAGGAACTTGATGAGCCCCGAGAAATCGTCGCCGCCGTGCCCGAGCGCGTTGAAACGTTCATAGAGTTCGGCCGCATGGGCTCCCATTTCGGTGGTTGCTCCTGCCGCCGAGGCCGCATCCTGGGACAGCTTAAGGTCCTTCAGCATGAGCGCGGCCGCGAAGCCCGGCTTGTATCCGTTGTTCGCCGGGGAGCCGGGCACGGGACCGGGGACCGGGCAATAGGTGTTGATCGACCAGCATTGGCCTGACGAGGTCGAGGCCACGTCGAACAGTGCCTGGTGCGACAATCCGAGTTTCTCGCCCAGCACGAAGGCCTCGCAGACGCCTGCCATGGTGATGCCGAGGATCATGTTGTTGCAGATCTTGGCGGCCTGTCCCGCGCCCGCGTCGCCGCAATGCACGATCCGCTTTCCCATCTGCTCGAGGACCGGCCTGCCGCGGGCGAAGGCGTCGTCGGCGCCACCGACCATGAACGTCAGCGTCCCGGCTGTCGCGCCACCCGTGCCGCCCGAGACCGGCGCGTCGAGCGAGAGGCAGCCGGCACCCTTCGCAAGCGTATGCGCCTGCCTTGCGCTTTCGACGTCGATGGTCGAGCAGTCGATCAGCAAGGTACCGGGCACGAGGGCCGCGACCAGTTCCTCCCAGACCGACAGGACGTGCCTGCCGGCCGGCAGCATCGTCACCACGATCCCCGCTCCAGCCACCGCCTCGACGGCACTTCCGGCAATGGCGATCCCGTTCGCCGCAGCCGACTGGCGCGATTCCGGCGACAGGTCGAAGCCCGAGACCTCGCGACCTGCCTTGACCAGATTGGCTGCCATCGGCCCGCCCATGTTCCCCAGTCCGATGAATGCGATGCGATCCTGCATGTCTTTCCTCCCATGAACGGACCCGCGCCACGGCGCCGGCCCGGAACTGAACCTGCGGTACTCCCTAGGACGTTCGCCCGATGAGCGAGCGTGCGATGATCACGTTCATGATCTCGTTCGTGCCTTCGAGGATCTGGTGCACCCTGAGGTCGCGGACGATCTTCTCGATTCCGTATTCGGCAAGATAGCCGTATCCGCCATGCAACTGGAGCGCGCCGTTGGCCACCTCGAAGCAGCGGTCCGTGACGAGCCGTTTGGCCATGGCGCAAAGCGTGGTCGCGTCGGGAGCCTTCTCATCCAGGGCGGTCGCCGCCCGCCACAGGAAGGTCCTGCACATTTCGAGATTTGCGGCCATGTCGGCGAGCGAGAACTGCAGCGCCTGGAAGGCGGTGAGTGGCTGCCCGAAGGCCTTTCGGTCGCCCATGTAGGCAAGCGCCTTGTCGAAGGCCGATTGCGCGCCCCCGAGCGAGGCCGCCGCAATGTTGAGGCGCCCGCCATCGAGCCCCGCCATGGCGATCCGGAACCCGTCCCCCTCCTCGCCGAGCCGGTTTGCGACGGGCACGCGCGCACCGTCGAGAATGACGGCGCGGGTCGGCTGCGCATGCCATCCCATCTTGCGCTCGTCGGCGCCAAAAGAGAGACCGGGCGTATCGGCCGGTACGACCAGCGTGGAAATCCCTTTCGGGCCGTCCTCCCCCGTCCGCACCATGACGACGTAGACATCCGAGGCTCCCGCACCCGAGATGAACTGCTTCTGACCGGAAACCACATAGTGGTCCCCGTCGCGCACCGCCCTCGTCTTCAGGGCCGCGGCGTCCGATCCGGAACCCGGCTCGGTAAGGCAGTAGCTTGCCAGCCGGTCCATGGTCACGAGGCCGGGCAGCCATTGTTCACGCTGCTGCTGGTTGCCGAAACGGTCGACCATCCAGGCGCACATGTTGTGGATGGAGATATACGACGCGACCGCCGGGCATCCGCCGGCGAGTGCTTCTATGATCAGCGCCGATTCAACCCGTCCGAGCCCCGCGCCGCCGATGTCGTCGCGAACATAGATGCCGCCCGTTCCCAGAGCACCGGCATTGCGGATCGTCTCGACCGGAAAGTGCTTTTCCCGGTCCCATTCCAGCGCGAAGGGCGCGATCTCCTCAGCTGCGAAATCGCGCGCCATCTGCCGGATCGCAGCCTGCTCCTCGGTGAGCATGAAATCCATGTCTCGCCTCCCTTGGTCTCCCTCGGCCTCCCGCCAGGACTGTGCAGGGATTTTGCACAAGCCGGCGGCTTGCGCCAGCACGGTCTTGCCTTCCCCCTCAGGTTGACCGGGAGGGATCAGCGCGCGAGCGCCACGGACTTTACCACCGCATAGACCGGCCGCCCCACCGCAAGACCCAGCCGGTCCCGGGAAAAGGCGGTGATCCGGGCGAAGATCCGGACCTCGCCGACAGCGAGTTCGACGCGGATCAACCCGTCCGTATCGTCCTCGAAGCCCGCTATCGTGCCGGCGAGGATGTTCAGGGCGCTGATGCCGACCGGTTTTTCCGTCGCGATCATGACGTCCCGCTCGGGAATGTGCAGGCGCACGGCCTGGCCCGCGTGCAGGCCGGGGTCGGGCACCACGATCTCCACTGAGCCCGCATCGACGATCGCCAGTCCGTGAGCGACATCGACCGAACGCACGACGGCGGCGAGCACGGCACCGGCCTCGCGGCGCTCGTGGGCCGAGAGCAGACGACCCTTGAATATCTCCGAAGGGGTACCGATCGCGGCGACCTGCCCGTCGCGCATCATGACGACGCGATCGGCCAGCTGCCCGACCTCGGTCACCGAATGGCTGACATAGACGATCGGAATGCCCGCCTCTTCCCGCAGACGCGCGAGATAGGGCAGGATCTCCGCCTTGCGATCGTCGTCGAGGGCCGCAAGCGGCTCGTCCATCAAAAGCAGGCGAGGCGAAGAGAGAAGCGCGCGCCCGATCGAGACGCGCTGGCGCTCGCCTCCGGACAGGTTGGCCGGCGGTCGGCCGAGCAAGGGCGCAATGCCGAGAAGATCGACGACCCGGTCGAGATCGCGATGGTCCGCACCGCGCGGCGCGAACCAGCGGCCGAAGGTCAGGTTTCGCCGCACGCTGAGATGCGGGAAGAGCCGGGCCTCCTGGAACACATAGCCGAACCGCCTGCGGTGCGGGGGGACGAAACGGCCCAGGCTGGTGTCGAGCAGGACGTCGTCATCGAACACGACCCGGCCGGACTGTGGCCTCGCGAGGCCCGCGATTACCCGCACGAGCGACGTCTTGCCTGAGCCCGACTGGCCGAACAATGCCGTCACCCCACCCTCCGCGGTAAAGCCGGCATCCATGCGGAATGCTCCGAGAGCCTGTTTCACGTCGACGGTGAGCTTCATGGCGCCTCACCCTTCCGCCCGAGGAACCGCGCCACCCATTCGGATGCCAGCAGCGCACCGAAGGAGATGGCGATGGCGACCACCGTCAGCCGCATTGCTCCGGCATCTCCGCCCGGCACCTGCGTGAGGGTGTAGATCGCGGCCGAGAGCGTCTGCGTCTCGCCGGGGATGTTGGACACGAAGGTGATCGTCGCCCCGAATTCCCCCATCGCCTTGGCGAAGGAAAGAATCATGCCGGCGATGATGCCCGGAGCCGCAAGCGGCAGGGTCACGGTGAGGAAGACCCAGGCAGGACGCGCGCCGAGCGTGCCTGCCGCCTCCTCCAGCCTGGTATCGACCGCCTCCATCGAAAGGCGGATCGAGCGGACCATGAGCGGGAACCCCATGATGGCGCAGGCAAGCGCGGCCCCGGTCCAGCGGAAGGAGAAGGTGAAGCCGAACCAGTCATACAGGAGGGAACCGATCGCCCCCTGCCGGCCGAAGGTGATCAGCAGGAGAAATCCGGTGACCACGGGCGGAAGGACGAGCGGCAGATGCACAATCCCGTTCAGGAGCGATTTACCCCAGAAGCGGGTGCGGGCAAGCAGGTAGGCGATGGCGATGCCTGCAGGCAGGCTGCAGATGACTGCAACCGTCGATACCTTCAGGCTGAGGCGGACGGCAGTCCATTCCTCCTCGCTCAGTGCAAGCCACTCCAAGCTCTTCCCCCCACTCGGGCACGCGCAAGCGCCTGCTCCGCTCTGCGGCCAGACCAACTGGATAGACCGCCCGCGACGGAAAATCCATTGCCGGCAACTCTCCGCGCCGCCGAGGAACTTTGTCCGGCGGACGAGGTTCGTGCCGCGGACGTCAACCCAGATGGAGAATGAGCATGGCTGACACCAGCAAGACACGTGAGATCTTCGTAACCGGCCTCAAGAACGCCCACGCGATGGAAAACCAGGCCTTGTCGATCATGAAGCCGCAGGTTTCCCGCATCGAGAACTATCCGGAAGTCGCCCGCCGCCTCGAGGAGCATATCCGCGAGACGGAAGGCCAGATCGCACGCCTCGAAGAACTGTTGCAGCAACTGGACGAGAGCCACTCGTCGCTGAAGGACATGGCACTGTCCTTCACAGGCGCGATGGCCGCGATGAGCCATACCGTCGCCGGGGATGAAATCCTCAAGAACTCCCTCGCCAACTTCGCCTTCGAGAATTTCGAGATCGCCGCCTACAAGTCCCTGCTGACGATCGCGGACCTCGGCGGCTTCCCGTCCGCGACCTCCGCCCTGCAGGCGAACCTCAGGGAGGAGCAGGACATGGCAAAGTGGATCGACGACAACCTGCGCACGGTGACGATGCGGTTCGCCCAGCTGCGCGAAGCCGGCGAGACCGCCAAGGTCTGACGCGAAGACCGGTAATACGAGGAGAGGAGCGGCACCGGCAGGTCCGCTCCCCTCCTTGTCCCGACAGATTCCCGCGACCGTAACCTTGCCCTAGACCCGCTCCCTGCGTCCGGTCTCGGCCGAGCGCAGCATCGCATCGATCAGGCGGTGGACGTTCAACGCCTCGCGTCCGCTGACCCGCGGCGCCCGGCCCTGTTCCACCGCCTCCACGAAGTCTGCGATCACCGCCCGATGATGCATGTGGGAGAAGGCCATGGGATCGGCGCCGGCCCCACCGCCGACCTCACCGTCGTCCATCTCGATTGTGGACCCGTCATGGAAGGCCGCAACGAGGGTGGCGCCTTCGATCCTCGCCATTCCCCGAGTTCCGATCACTTCGATGGAATCCGGCGTGCCGGGATAGGCGCAGGTGGTGGCGCTCACCGTGCCGATGGCGCCATTCCCGAACCGGATCGCCCCCGCGACCAGGTCTTCCGTTTCCATGCGATGCACGGGGGTCGTGACCGCATATGCCGTCGTCTCCGCCGGCAGGCCGGCAACCGAAACCAGGAGGTCGAGCGTGTGGATCCCCTGGGTCAGGAGCACACCGCCGCCATCCCTCGCCTTCGTTCCCCGGCCGGGCTGGTCGTAATAGCTCTGCGGCCTCCAGTTGGACAAGCGCGCCGATGCGCCGACGATCTCGCCCAGCCGGCCGTCGGCGACGATCTGGGACATGGCGACGCTGACCGGACGAAACCGGTGCTGCAGCACGACCCCCAGCGTCACCCCGGCCCTCTCGGCCGCCTCCACCAGCGCCGTCGCATTCTCCGTCGAGACATCGAGCGGCTTCTCCAGGAGGACATGCTTTCCTTTCGCCGCCGCCTGCTCGACGAGCTGGCGGTGCGTGTTCGGGGGCGTCAGGATGAGGACTGCGTCGATGGAAGGGTCGTCGAATATGCTCTCGACCGTGTCCGTCACCGGCATCGACCAGCGGCTTGCAAAGCTCTGGCGCCTCTCCGGCGTCGGGCTGAAGGCGGCCACCACCTCGACGCGGTCGCGCAAATCCACAAGGCTTTGCGCATGGGGTGCCGATGCCATTCCGAGCCCGATCAAGCCTAGTCTCATGCTTATTCCTTTGCTTCGAAGAATTGTCATACAAAATACTGATTTTTGTATGTTGACATACTAGCCGTCGCTGCTCTAGCCATTCTTCTGCCGAAGGAGGAGCGGCAATCGGGATGAATTCACTTGTACATGAAGACGTATTGTTTCCGCCGGAGCCCGGGGTTCGATCGATTGCGCGCGCGCTCTACCGGAGCGTTTCCGGCCTGCCGATCGTCAGCCCGCACGGCCATACCGATCCGCGCTGGTACGCGCTTGACGAACCCTTTCCCGATCCTGCCCAGCTCCTGATCGTTCCGGACCACTATATCTTCCGCATGCTCTTCAGCCAGGGGATCGCGCTGGAAGATCTCGGCGTCAAGCGGCTGGACGGCACACGGACCGAGACCGACGGCCGGCGCATCTGGAAGATCTTTGCGGAAAACTACCATCTCTTCCGCGGGACGCCCACGCGTCTGTGGATGGACTATGTCCTGTCGTCGCTCTTTCACATCGACGAGCCGCTGAGCGCCGAAACGGCAGACAGCAGCTACGACCGGATCGCTGAGAAGCTTCGCCAGCCGGAATACCGGCCGCGGGCCTTGTTCCAGCGGTTCAATATCGAGGTGATCGCCACCACGGAAGGCGCGCTCGACGACCTGCGCTGGCACCGGATGATCCTCGAAAGCGGCTGGGACGGCCGCGTCGTGACGGCCTATCGGCCGGACGCCGTCGTCGATCCGGATTTCGAGGGTTTCTCGGGCAATCTCGACCAGCTGGGCGAGATCACCGGAGAAGATACCGGCACCTGGACGGGTTATCTCGCCGCCCATCGTCAGAGGCGCGACTATTTCAAGTCCTTCGGCGCCACGTCGTCGGACCACGGCCATGCGACCGCGGATACCGCGAACCTTTCCGAGGCGGAATCCGCCGCCCTCTTCGACAGGATCAGGACCGGACGGGGAGATCCGCAGGATAATCGCCTGTTCCGGGCGCAGATGCTGACCGAGATGGCGAAGATGAGCCTGGACGACGGTCTGGTCCTGCAGATCCACCCGGGCTCCTGGCGCAACCATTCGCCGGCGATACTCTCCCGCCACGGTCGCGACATGGGCGTCGATATCCCGACCCGCACCGATTACGTCGGGGCGCTGAAGCCGCTGCTCGACGCCGTCGGGCTCGAGCGGAATCTCAGCGTCGTGGTGTTTACCCTGGACGAGACCTCCTACGCCCGCGAGCTTGCGCCGCTGGCCGGGGTCTATCCCGCGCTCAAGCTCGGACCGGCCTGGTGGTTCCACGACAGCCCCGAGGGCATGCGCCGGTTCCGGGAAATGACCACCGAAACCGCCGGATTCTACAACACGGTCGGCTTCAACGACGATACCCGCGCCTTTCCGTCGATCCCGGCGCGGCACGACATCGCGCGACGCGTGGACTGCGCCTTCCTGGCGCGCCTCGTCGCCGAACACAGGTTGAGGGAGGAGGAAGCCTTCGATCTGGCCAGGGAGCTTGCCTATACGCTGGCGAAAAAAGCGTATCGGCTTTGAATGGCGCATCACGCGCCGAGGGAAACAGGGAGGAATTCAATGCTGCATTTTGGAAAGTTTGCTGCCGCGATGACGGTTGCGGCGTCGCTGATGGCGAGCACCGCCGCCGCACAGACGGTGCTGCGCTCGTCGGACACCCATCCGGATGGTTATCCCACCGTGGAAGGCGTGAAATACTTCGGTGAACTGGTCAAGGACCGCACCGGCGGGCGTTATGCCGTCGAGGTCTATCACTCGGCCCAGCTCGGCGAGGAAAAGGACACGATCGAGCAGGTCCGTTCCGGCGTCCTGGAACTGAACCGCGTCTCGATGGCGCCATTCAACGGCACGGTCAAGGAATCGATCATCCCGGCCCTGCCCTACATCTTCCGGTCGGAAGATCACATGCACAAGGTCATGGACGGAGCCGTCGGCGACCAGATCAAGGCAGCCTTCGAGAATGTCGGCCTGGTTGTCCTCGCCTACTATGACGCCGGCTCGCGCTCCTTCTACAACCGGACCAAGCCGGTCAACTCGGTCGAAGACCTGAAGGGCATGAAGTTCCGCGTCATCCAGTCGGACATCTTCGTCGACATGGTCACCGCGCTCGGCGCCAACGCGACGCCGATGCCCTATGGCGAAGTCTATTCCTCGATCGAAACCGGCGTCATCGACGGCGCGGAGAACAACTTCCCGAGCTACGACACGGCCAAGCACTTCGAAGTCGCCAAATTCTTCTCGCTGGACGAGCACACGATCCTTCCGGAAGTCTTCGTGATGAACAAGGCTGCCTTCGACCAGTTGTCCGCCGAGGATCAGGAGATCTTCAAGCAGGCAGCCAAGGACAGCGTTGCGAAGCAGCGCGAACTCTGGGCCGCCAAGGTCGCCGAATCCCGCAAGCGGGTCGAAGAGGCCGGCGCCCAGATCACCACCCCCGACAAGCAGGGCTTCATCGCTGCCATGGAGCCTGTCTACGCAAAGCATGTGACCGATCCCGTCCTCCAGAAGATGGTGGAAGACGTCAAGGCGGTCCAGTAGCGCCAGCTGAGGGCGGCTGCTCTGCCGCCGCCCGTTCTTTCCGGCGGACGTCGAACCGGAAACGATCTGCAACTGCGACGAACGCAATCACGAGCGCACAATGACCGAGCGTCTTAAACTCGCGGCTGGCCTTCTCGGCCGGCTCAACACACTGGCCCTCTGGAGCGCCGGTATCGGGCTCATCCTGATGACATGCTTCGTGGCCTGGCAGGTGTTCTGCCGCTACGTGCTCAACGATTCGCCCAGCTGGACCGAGCCGGGCGCCGTCATGCTGATGAGCTGGTTCATCTTCCTCGGGGCCGCGGTCGGCGTGCGCGAAAACTACCACCTGGGTTTCGACGTCCTGCTCTACGTCCTGCCGCCCGGCGGCAAGAAGTGGCTGCGGATGATCTCGGATCTCGTGGCGCTGGCCTTCGGGATCGGCATGATCTGGTACGGCTGGAAGCTGATGGCGCTGACCTGGAACACGACCCTGCCGTCGCTGGGGATTTCCGGCGCCTGGGATTACCTGCCGCTGACCGCAGGCGGAATTCTGGTGGTGCTCTTCACGCTGGAGCGGATCGTTCTCAGAGCCGCCGGCGAACCAATCGACGAAATTCTTGACGAGATGCCGCCGGCCGAGGTCGCCAGCGAACTCGAAACTGCGAATGTGAAGGTCTGAAGCAATGGAATACTGGATCCTGTTCGGCGTCTTCACGCTGCTGATGCTCATCGGAACGCCGATCGCCTTCTGCCTCGGCGCCGCAAGCTTCGCGACCGCCGCCTATCTCGGGCTGCCGCCGCTCGTCGTCTTCCAGCGGTTGAATTCCGGCATGAGCGTCTTTTCGATGCTCGCGATCCCGTTCTTTATCTATGCCGGCGACTTGATGGTGCGCGGCGGGATCGCCCAGAAGATTGTTGCCTTCGCGGCATCGCTCGTCGGCCACGTCCGGGGCGGACTTGGCCAGGTCAATATCGTGACCGCCACTCTGTTCGGCGGCATCTCGGGCTCTGCGGTCGCAGAGGCGGCCGCCGTCGGCGGCTTGATGATCCCGCAGATGAAGGAGCGCGGCTACGGCACCGACTACGCGGTGAACGTCACCTCGATGGCCGCGCTGATCGCGCTGCTCCTGCCACCGTCCCACAACATGATCATCTATTCGATCTCCGCAGGCGGCAAGATCTCCATCGCGGACCTCTTCACCGCCGGCATCATCCCCGGCCTCCTGCTCGCGCTCGCACTGATGGTCACGGCCTATATGGTCGCCCGCAGCAGGGGCTACCCCACCGAACCCTTCCCGGGCTTCCAGGCGGTCGTGCATCTCGCGGCCGTGGCGATCCCGGGCCTCCTGCTGATAGCGATCATCTTCGGCGGCGTTCGCTCGGGCATCTTCACCGCCACGGAAAGCTCCTGCATCGCGGTCATCTACGCCCTGCTGATCACCGTCCTCGTCTACCGGCAGATGACCTGGGAAGGCTTCGTGCATGCCACCATGGGCGCCGTGCGCACCACGGCCATGGTTCTCCTCATCATCGGCATGGCGGCGGCCTTCTCCTGGCTCATGGCCTTCCTGCGGGTGCCCGCGGCACTCATCTCGTGGATGAATACGATCTCCGAGAACCCGCTGATCATCCTCCTTCTCCTCAACCTGATGATGCTCTTCCTGGGCACCTTCATGGACATGGGACCGACGATCATCATCTGCACCCCGATCTTCCTGCCGGTGGCGCAGGCCTACGGTGTCGATCCGGTCCACTTCGGCGTCATCATGATCCTGAACTTCGGCATTGGCCTGAACACGCCGCCCGTGGGTGCGGTGCAGTTTGTCGCCTGTGCGGTGGGGAAGATATCGGTATGGCAGGCAATGCGGTCGATCTGGCCCTTCTACCTGGCCGGTGTTGTGGTACTTGGCCTCGTCACCTACGTCCCCGCCATCTCGCTATGGCTTCCGGGCGTCTTCAAATAGGACGGGATATGCCAGCGGATCTGACTGTCGCAACCAAGGTAGAACGCAAACCGAAACTCTCGGCTCACGTCGCCGCGTCCCTGCGCGCCCAGATACTCGCGGGAGACATCGGCGTCGGGCAGAAGCTGCCGACCGAGAGCCAGCTCACCGAGGCCTTCGGCGTCAGCCGGACCGTGGTCCGTGAAGCGGTTGCGAACCTGGCGGCAGACGGACTGGTGGAAACACGCCAGGGTGCGGGAATATTCGTCTGCGAACGACCGGCGATGGCCTTCACGTCGATCACGCAGGACATCGGCATGAAGATCTCGCACGCGCTCAACGTCATCGAGGTCCGCATGGGCCTCGAGATCGAGAGCGCCGGCCTTGCGGCCCAGCGCCGGAACGCCGCACAGGAGGCCGCCATACAGGAGGCCTTCTTCGAGTTCGACCGGCTGCTGTCGCTCGGCGAGGCGACTGGGCGCAGCGATTTCATGTTCCATCGTGCAATCGCGGCAGCAACCAACAATCCCTTCTATGTGGAAGTGCTGGACGCCCTCGGCATGCGGGCCATCCCCTGCGACATCACCTCCCCCTGGGGCACCGACAGCCTCCTGACCCGGGAGTACCAGGTCACGCTCCAGCGTGAACATCTGGCGATCCTCAAGGCGATCTCGGCCGGTGACGCCGAGGGCGCGCGTGCTGCGATGCGCGCGCACCTGACGGAGAGCCAGCGCCGCTACCATGACCGCCTTGCAGACCAGCAGGCGGAGTACCGCTTCGGTTCCGCAGCGAAGCCCTGACCGACACAGCAACGAAAGTGAGAAAACCATGACCGCGAACCACACGGATTATTCCATTCGCCAGGCCTTCGACCCGGCGACGGGCGCGCAGATGGGCAGCGAGGCACTTCGCGACAACTTTCACATCGGCAATCTCTTCGCACCCGGTCGCGTAAACCTCACCTACACCCACTACGACCGGATGGTGGTTGGCGGCGCGATGCCGACCAGCGGGCCGCTGCGGCTCGAAACCATCAAGCCGACCGGGACGCCGGGCTTCCTCGATCGCCGCGAGCTGATCGCGGTCAATATCGGTGGCAAGGGATCGATCGAGGTCGACGGCGAACGCCACACGCTTGGAACGCGCGACATGCTCTATGTCGGGATGGGAAGCGAGGTCAGCTTCGCATCCGACGACGCCGCCTCGCCGGCGAAGTTCTACCTCCTCAGCGCGCCGGCACACCAGAAGCACCCGACGAAGCTCATCCAGATCAGCGATGCCAAGCGTCTCGACCTCGGCAGCCGGGAGACCTCGAACGAGCGGTCGATCTTCCAGTTCATCCACGCCGAAGGCGCCAAGACCTGCCAGCTCGTGGTGGGAATGACGCAGTTGGCGCCGGGCTCGGTCTGGAACACCATGCCGTGCCACGTCCACGATCGCAGGATGGAGGCCTATCTCTACTTCGACCTGCCGGAGACGGCGCGGGTATTCCATTTCATGGGCGAACCGACGGAGACCCGTCACATCGTCATGGCGAACGAGGAAGCCGTGGTGTCCCCGCCCTGGTCCATCCATTCGGGCTGCGGCACCTCCAGCTACGCCTTCATCTGGGCGATGGCCGGCGACAATGTCGATTATACAGACGTTGATGCCGTCCCCATGGACATGCTGCGATAGCAGGCCCCGGCGCATCCGACACGATCAGAAAAACGCAGGGTTCGACATGAAGATATTCGCGCGCAAGGACGAGGGTGACTGGACGGATCTCGGTGGCGGCAACCGCCGCCGCATCCTGTTGCACACCGATGAGCTGATGATGGTCGAGTTCGCTTTCGACAAAGGCGGCATGGGGGCCCTCCACTCCCACCCGCATGTCCAGGCGAGCTATGTTGCCGAAGGACAGTTTGAGGTGACCGTGGGAGACAGCACGGATGTGCTGTCGGCCGGCGACAGCTTCATCGTGCCCTCCAATGTCGTGCATGGGGTGCGGGCCCTCGAGGCGGGTCGGCTGGTGGATTCGTTCACGCCCCACAGGGCGGACTTCCTCGCCTGACCAGGCGCCTTCTCAGCGATGTCGCGGTTCTGCCAGTTCCGCGGTGTCGACGTCGAAATGCTCGAGGATGATGCCGATATTGCGCTTGTGGGCCTTGAAGTAGAAGTCGAAGGCGTCGCCCAGCAGGGGCACGGACCCGACGGCCGCGTCGATCGCGATGTTCGTCAGCATCCGCGCCAGCTTTTCGGACGGGAGCCCGAGCCTTCGGCCCTCGTTGACGATCGCAAGACCGATGATCGCACCGCTCGCATCGCCGACCACGGGGAGCAATCCCAGGAGAGAATCGGCACCGAAGCGAATACCCGTGCCTGGCACCCGCACCGCCGTATCCATCAGCCGGGCGACATTGTTCAGGCGTCGGAGCCGCCGAAGCAGCTGGATGCGCTCTTCGCGAGAGCGATGTCCGGCCTTCCACCTGTCTTCGTCCACCGATACCATCTGACAATCTCTTGATGCCGGAACCTGTCGCCACAGGAGAATGGGAAACCGGCTCCGGAGTTCCTTCGCATGCCGGAACAACAGCCAAGGAGGCGAGTTGTTCTGGCAGAACATGGAGGAGAAAATGGGCATCGAACAGGCACCCACGGAGCAGGGCAAGGAAGCCGCCCGCGGCTTGAGGGAAAGCACCAAGGCTGAAGAACGGCAGGTCGAGACCGAAAAGGGCAGCGATCTAGCCAAGGGCGCCGACCGTTTCGAGGAGCGGTCGCGCAGTTCCGACGGTCGAAGCGCCGGCGACAAGCAGCACGACTGACGGACAGGAAAGCCAAACCACCTGGAACAAGGGCTGGCTTTCGTTTTTGACCTCGTCCATGATGCCGTCGTTCAAATCGAAAGCGACGCGAAAGACGGCTCATGTTTCTCACCCCCCGGCAGGAGGAAATCGTCCGGCTTGCCCGGCTGCATGGACGCGTCCTGGTGGACGAATTGTCCACCCGTTTCACCGTCTCCCCGCAGACCATCCGCAAGGACCTGAACGATCTGTGCGATCGCCAGCTGCTCAATCGCATTCACGGCGGAGCGACGTTTCCGAGCAGCACCGAGAATATGCAGTACGAGGCGCGCCGGCAGATCGCCGCCCAGGAAAAGCAGGCCATCGGCACGGCGGCCGCCGACCTCATTCCCAACAACGCCTCTCTCTTCATCAACATCGGAACGACCACGGAGGCCGTGGGCGAGGCACTGGCGAACCATCAGGAAATGATGGTCATCACCAACAATATCAACGTCGCCAATCGCTTGCGCCTTCTTCCCTCGATCGAGGTGATCATCGCCGGGGGCGTGGTCCGCGGCTCTGACGGTGGCATCGTCGGCGAGGCCGCCGTCGACTTCATCCGCCAATTCAAGGTGGACTTTGCCGTGATCGGCGCATCCGCTATCGATGCCGACGGCGCCCTCCTGGATTTCGACTTCCGCGAGGTCAAGGTCGCCCAGGCGATCATTGCCAATGCCCGGCATGTCATCCTCGTCTCGGACTCCACGAAGTTCGAGCGGACCGCCCCCGTCCGGATCGCCCAGATCACCCAGGTGCACACCTTCATCACCGACCAATGCCCGCTGCCCTCGTTGCGGCGGATATGTTCCGAAAACAACGTCGCGCTGATCGAGACAAATCAGACCTGAGCGGCATCTTTCGTTTGACATTCGTTTAAAGCTCATATGAACTGCCTACGACTTTCGTTATCGTCGCATCACGCGACTTTCGAAATCGTGGGGAAAGCGTGGCAGGGCCGGAATTCGACATTTTCGTAATCGGCGGCGGCATTAACGGGTGCGGCATCGCGCGTGATGCGGCGGGCCGCGGATACAAGGTCGCGCTTGCGGAAATGAACGATTTCGCCGCCGGCACCTCTTCCGGTTCCACGAAGCTCATCCACGGCGGCTTGCGATATCTCGAGCACTACGAGTTCCGCCTCGTGCGCGAAGCCCTGATGGAGCGCGAAGTCCTGTGGGCGATGGCGCCCCATATCATCTGGCCGTTGCGGTTCGTACTGCCCTTCCAGAAGGGTGGCGTTCGTCCCGCCTGGCTCATTCGCCTCGGCCTCTTTCTTTACGACCACCTCGGCGGACGAAAACTGCTGCCGCCCACCAAGAGCCTGGACATGCGTCGCGATCCTGCCGGATTGCCGCTGAAGCCGCTTTTCAGGAAGGCCTTCGAATATTCGGACGGCTGGGTGGACGACGCCCGGCTGGTGGTGCTCAACGCCCGCGACGCAGCCGACAAGGGCGCCTTGATCCTTCCCCGGACGAAGGTGATCTCCGCCCGAGGAAAGGACGGCGCCTGGAACGTCGAGGTCGAGGACCGGCAGAGCGGAGCACGGCGCGTGGTGACGGCCCGCATGCTGGTCAACGCCGCCGGGCCCTGGGTGGATCACGTCCTTTCCGAGGCCATGGGCGCCAATGGCCGCCCGAGCGTGCGGCTGGTCCAGGGCAGCCACATCGTCGTGAAGAAGAAGTTCGAAGGCCCGCGCGCCTATTTCTTCCAGAACCCCGACAACCGCATCATCTTTGCCATACCGTACGAGCACGATTTCACCCTGATCGGAACCACGGACCGCGATTTCCACGGCGATCCGAGGGACGCAAAGATCAGCCAGGAAGAGATCGATTACCTCTGCTCGGCGGCAAGCGAGTATTTCCGGGAGCCCGTGACGCCCCGCGACATCGTTTGGACCTATTCCGCCGTCCGCCCTCTCTACGACGACGGCGCCTCCAAGGCGCAGGAAGCGACCCGCGACTACGTGCTGAAGGTGGAGAACGCCGATGGCGCGCCGCTGTTGAACGTGTTCGGCGGCAAGCTGACCACCTATCGGCGCCTGGCCGAGCATGCGCTGGAGAAGATCGGCGAAAGGATCGGGACGAAAGGACCGGCCTGGACCGCGGCAAGCCGCCTGCCGGGCGGGGAATTTCCGGTCGCAGGCTATGACGGGCAGGTTTCGGCTCTCTTGTCCGCCTACCCGTTCCTCTCGCAGGAACATGCGCGACGCCTCGTTCGCGCCTACGGCACGGCGGCTCATTCCCTGCTGGGAGACGCACGGACCGAACGGGACCTCGGCCGCCGCTTCGGTGGCGACCTCTATGCCCGCGAGGTAGACTGGCTGATGATGCGGGAATGGGCGCACAGCGCCGAAGACGTACTGTGGCGCAGGACCAAGCAGGGACTGCGCCTGTCTCAGGAAGAAGCGGATTTCTTGGAGGAATACATGGCTTCTGTGCCGGCGAGGTCAGTCGGCTAGCAGGCATGTGGTTCCCCGCGGAGGAGGAGGCCCGGGAGCCGAATGCTGGAATTGCGCAATGTCGAGAAGGTGGTCGCGGGTGAATACCACATTCATCCGACCAGCCTCAGCCTGGAACGGGGAACGCTGAACGTCCTGCTCGGACCGACGCTCTCGGGAAAGACGTCGCTGATGCGCCTGATGGCCGGACTGGACGTGCCGACGGGCGGAACCATCCACTTCGACGGCGCCGACGTCACGGGTGTCCGCGTTCAGGACCGTCACGTTGCGATGGTCTACCAGCAGTTCATCAACTATCCGGCCATGTCCGTCTACGAAAACATCGCCTCCCCCATGCGCATCGTCGGCAAGGACAGGAAGACGATCGATCGCGAAGTGCATCGGGCGGCCGAACTCCTGAAACTCACGCCCTATCTCGACCGGACACCGCTCAGCCTGTCGGGCGGACAACAGCAGCGCACCGCGCTTGCCCGGGCCCTGGTCAAGAACGCGAGCCTCGTCCTCCTCGACGAACCGCTGGCGAACCTGGACTACAAGCTGCGCGAGGAACTGCGCGAGGAGCTGCCCAGGATCTTCGCGCAATCGGGTGCGATCTTCGTCTATGCCACGACGGAGCCTTCCGAAGCGCTTCTCCTCGGCGGCAATACGGCAACCCTCTCGGAGGGCCGGATAACGCAGTTCGGCGAAACCATCCGGGTCTACCGCGAACCGGTCGATCTCGTTTCGGCCAAGACCTTTGCGGACCCGCCGCTCAACACGCTCGACGTGACGCGCCGCGGCAAGGACCTCCTCTTCGGCGACCGGGCCATTCTGCCGGTGCCCGCGCATCTGGACGCCATCCCGGACGGACCGGTCACGGTGGCCTTCCATCCGCATCACCTGTCGCTGGAGCCCCGCCCGTCCCGCGTTCCGCTGACGGCGCGCACGCAGGTATCGGAGATTACAGGCTCGGAAAGCTTCATCCACCTGGAGTTTTCAGGCACGCGGTGGGTGCTGCTGACGCGCGGCATCCACGACATCGACCCCGACCGGTCGATCGACATCTTCCTGGACACCCGCCACCTGATGGCGTTCGCTCCCGCGAGCGGACGCTCTTGGGCAGGCCCGGCACATGAAGGGATGTGAGGGAGCGGACATGGCACGCATCAATCTCGATCATATCCGCCACGCCTACGGCCCCCGCGCCGAGGCCGCTGGCGATTATGCGCTCAAGGAGGTCAACCACGAATGGGCCGACGGCGGCGCCTACGCGCTTCTCGGCCCCTCGGGATGCGGCAAGACCACGCTCCTCAACATCATCTCGGGCCTGCTTCACCCCACCGAGGGAAGGATACTCTTCGACGGGAAGGACGTGACGAAGCTCTCGACGCGGGAACGGAATATCGCCCAGGTCTTCCAGTTCCCGGTGATCTACGACACGATGACCGTCTACGACAACCTGGCCTTTCCATTGCGCAACCGGCATGTTCCGGAAGCCGAGGTAAGGAACCGGGTCGAACATATCCTGGAGATGACCGACCTCGCCGGAATGGCGACGCGCCGCGCGCGCGGTCTGACGGCCGACCAGAAGCAGAAGATCTCGCTCGGCCGGGGTCTCGTCCGCTCCGACGTCAACGCAATCCTCTTCGACGAGCCTCTCACCGTCATCGATCCGCACATGAAGTGGGTCCTCCGCTCGCAGTTGAAGCGGCTTCACCGGCACTCGGGCTTCACCATGGTCTACGTGACGCACGATCAGACCGAGGCCCTGACCTTCGCCGACAAGGTGGTTGTCATGCACGACGGCCAGATCGTCCAGATCGGCACGCCGGCAGAACTCTTCGAGCGGCCGAGCCACACCTTCGTCGGTTATTTCATCGGTTCGCCCGGCATGAACGTGATGCCCATCGAGGTCGAGGGAGCGCGCGCCGTGATCGGCGACCAGTCGATCCCGCTCCCCGGCGCTCCCAGAACCGAGGGGGCGCAGAGGCTCGAACTGGGCATTCGCCCCGAATTCGTGCGGCTTTCGCGCGAAGGAATGCCGATCTCGATCTCCAGGGTCGAGGACACCGGCCGCCAGAAGATCGTGCGGGCGACCTTCTGCGGCCAGCCGATCGCTGCGGTCGTGCCGGAGGACGAGGAGATCCCCGCCGATCCGAGGGTCGAATTCGATCCGGCCGCAATCGGCATCTTTGCGGATTCATGGCGCGTCGAGATGGGAGGCTGAGCATGGAAAAGACATGGAACAACCGAGCCTGGTTCCTGGTCCTCCCGGTCCTGCTGCTCGTTGCCTTCTCGGCGGTCGTGCCCCTGATGACGGTGGTCAACTACTCGGTCCAGGACACGTTCGGCAACAATGCCTTCTTCTGGGCCGGCACCGACTGGTTCGTCGAGATCCTGGAATCGGATCGCTTCTGGGACGCGCTGCTGCGAAACCTCATCTTCTCGCTCGTGATCCTCGCGATCGAGATACCGCTTGGGATCTTCATCGCCCTCCACATGCCGAAGCAAGGCATCGGCGTACCGGTCTGCCTCGTCCTGATGGCATTGCCGCTGCTCATCCCCTGGAACGTCGTCGGCACGATCTGGCAGGTGTTCGGGAGGGTCGATATCGGCTTCCTTGGCCATTACCTCCGCGTCCTCGGCGTCGACTACAACTATACGCAGGACCCGGTGGACGCCTGGGCCACGGTCATCGTCATGGATGTCTGGCACTGGACGAGCCTCGTCGTCCTGCTCTGCTATGCCGGCCTCGTCTCGATCCCCGATGCCTACTATCAGGCCGCACAGATCGACGGCGCCTCCCGCTGGTCGGTCTTCCGCTACATCCAGCTTCCGAAGATGAAGCGCGTGCTGCTGATCGCCGTTCTCCTGCGCTTCATGGACTCCTTCATGATCTACACCGAACCCTTCGTGGTCACCGGCGGCGGGCCCGGCAACTCGACAACGTTCCTGTCGATAGACCTGGTGAAGATGGCGATCGGCCAGTTCGATCTCGGCCCGGCTGCCGCCATGTCGATCATCTACTTCCTGATCATCCTGCTGCTGTCATGGGTCTTCTATACCGTCATGACCAGCCAGGACGCGCAGCGATAGGGGGCCCGAAATGAGCGCAGACATCAAGCCACGCTGGGCCTTCATCGTCCCGACCGTCTATATCGTCTTCCTCATCCTGCCGATCTACTGGCTGGCCAACATGAGCTTCAAGACGAATGCCGAAATCCTCGGGCCCTTCTCGCTCTGGCCGCAAGCTCCGACGCTCCGCAACTACATGGTGATCTTCACCGATCCATCCTGGTACAACGGCTATATCAACTCGATCATCTACGTGGTCCTGAACACCATCATCTCGGTGACAGCCGCCCTTCCCGCCGCCTACGCCTTCTCGCGCTACCGGTTCCTCGGAGACAAGCACCTGTTCTTCTGGCTCCTGACCAACCGCATGGCGCCGCCGGCGGTCTTTGCGCTGCCGTTCTTCCAGCTCTATTCCGCCTTCGGCCTGATCGACACCCATATCGCCGTCGCCATCGCCCAGTGCCTCTTCAACGTGCCCCTTGCGGTGTGGATCCTCGAAGGTTTCATGTCCGGCGTTCCCAAGGAGATCGACGAGACGGCCTATATCGACGGCTATTCCTTCCCGCGCTTCTTCGTGAAGATATTCATGCCGCTGATCGCAAGCGGCATCGGGGTGGCGGCCTTCTTCTGCTTCATGTTCTCCTGGGTCGAACTGCTGATCGCGCGCACGCTGACGACGACCGACGCCAAGCCCATCGCCGCGACGATGACCCGCACGGTTTCCGCCTCGGGCCTGGACTGGGGCGTCCTCGCGGCGGCCGGCCTGCTGACGATCATTCCGGGCGCGCTGGTCATCTATTTCGTTCGCAACTACATCGCCAAGGGCTTCGCCCTAGGGAGGGTGTGATGTCGAAAGCCGTCGCTCATCGAAGCCGCCGCTGGCCCGTCGCCCTTGGGGGCGTGCTCCTCGTCTACACGGCCGCCGCAACGTCGCTGGCCATGTCGCTTCCCATGAAGGATGAAGCGCGTGACTGGTCGGCGCCGCTCATCCCGGGCGGATGGATGGCCTGGTCGTTTCCGACCGCCATGTTCTTCCTGACGATCTTTGCGCTGCTCGCGCTGATGGCGGTGTGGGAATATGCCCGCCCCGGCGGAAATCCCCGCCTCGGCCTGCTTGGCTTCGAGACCACGCGGGGCGACCGGCTGTTCATCGCTCTGCTCGGAGCGGCCTTCATTCACCTCGCATGGCTGGGGCTCACGGACCTCAGCCTGTGGTGGGCTCTTGTCATCAGCATTCTCTACGCGGTCGTCGTGTTCAGGACGGTCTGAGGCAAGCAATACGGAGACGGAAAGCCCCGCCTCCGCGCATGACCGAGTGCAATCGCAACCCATGGGAGGATGACATGCGAGCGCATCTTATGACGACGACGGCAGCGCTGCTGCTTGCAATGACAGGGCATGCCTTCGCCGGAATGGAAGAGGCAAGACAGTTCCTCGACGCCGAAATCGGCGACATGTCCTCGCTCTCGCGCGCGGATCAGGAAAAGGAAATGCAATGGTTCGTCGATGCGGCCCAGCCCTTCGCGGGGATGGACATCAAGGTCGTCTCGGAAACCATCACCACGCATGAATACGAGTCCAAGGTACTCGCACCGGCATTCACCGCCATTACCGGCATCAAGATCAGCCACGACCTGATCGGCGAGGGCGATGTCGTCGAGAAGCTGCAGACCCAGATGCAGTCCGGGGAAAACGTCTACGACGCCTATGTCAACGACTCCGACCTCATCGGCACCCATTGGCGCTACCAGCAGGCACGCTCGCTGACCGACTGGATGGCGAACGAAGGCAAGGACGTCACCAATCCCATGCTGGACCTGGATGACTTCATCGGCCTGAAGTTCACGACCGCGCCGGACGGCGACCTCTACCAGCTGCCGGACCAGCAGTTCGCCAACCTCTACTGGTTCCGCTACGACTGGTTCAACGACGAGAAGAACAAGGCCGACTTCAAGGCGAAGTACGGCTACGACCTCGGCGTTCCGGTCAACTGGTCCGCCTATGAGGACATTGCCGAATTCTTCACCGGCCGCGAACTCGACGGCAAGAAGGTCTACGGCCACATGGACTACGGCAAGAAGGACCCGTCGCTCGGATGGCGGTTCACCGATGCCTGGCTCTCCATGGCCGGCAACGGCGACAAGGGCTTGCCGAACGGCCTTCCGGTCGATGAATGGGGCATCAAGGTCGATGAGAATTCCCGTCCGGTGGGCTCATGCGTCGCGCGCGGCGGCGATACCAACGGCCCGGCATCTGTCTATGCCATCCAGAAATACCTGGACTGGATGAAGGCCTATGCCCCGGCGGCGGCCGCCGGCATGACCTTCTCTGAATCGGGACCCGTCCCCTCGCAGGGCGAAGTCGCCCAGCAGATGTTCACCTACACCGCCTTCACCGCCGACTTCGTGAAGGACGGCCTGCCGGTGGTCAACGAGGACGGCACCCCGAAATGGCGCTTCGCCCCGAGCCCGCACGGCGTCTACTGGAAGGACGGCATGAAGCTCGGCTACCAGGACGTCGGATCGTGGACGCTGCTCAAGTCGACCCCGGACGACCGCGCAAAGGCCGCATGGCTCTATGCGCAGTTCGTGGTCTCCAAGACCGTCGACGTGAAGAAGAGCCATGTCGGGCTGACCCTGATCCGGGATTCCTCGATCAACCACGATTCCTTCACGGAACGTGCGCCGAAGCTCGGCGGCCTGATCGAGTTCTACCGCTCGCCGGCCCGTGTCCAGTGGTCGCCGACCGGCACCAACATCCCTGATTATCCCAAGCTGGCGCAGCTCTGGTGGCAGGCGATCGGTGACGCATCCTCGGGTGCAAAGACTGCCCAGGAAGCCATGGATTCGCTTTGCGAGGAACAGGAGAAGGTGCTGGAGCGCCTCGAGCGTGCCGGAGTGCAGGGTGATATCGGCCCGAAGCTCGCCGAGGAGCACGATCTCGACTACTGGCACAAGGACGCGGTCGCCAAGGGCAACCTTGCACCGCAGCCGGCCGTCGAGAACGAGAAGGAACAGCCCGTCACCGTCAACTATGACGAACTGGTGAAGAGCTGGCAGAAGCAGTGAGTGATCCCGGGGGCCGGCTTGACCGGCCTCCGTTTTCTCCGGCGACCGGAGTTACCAGAGCGCGACGTGGCGGTTGACGTCCTTGTAGAGCAGGTACCGGAAACGCCCGGGGCCGCCGGCATAGCAGGCCTGCGGGCAGAACGCGCGCAGCCACATGAAATCGCCAGCCTCGACTTCCACCCAGTCGGTATTGAGCCGGTAGACGGCCTTGCCCTCGAGCACGTAGAGCCCGTGCTCCATCACGTGCGTCTCCATGAAGGGGATCGTGCCGCCCGGTTCGAACGTGACGATATTGACGTGCATGTCGTACCGGACGTCGGCAGGATCGATGAACCGGGTGGTCGCCCATTTGCCGTCGGTATCCGGCATGGCGACCATCTGCTGCTCGCTCTCATGGGTGAATATGGCAGGCGGCGGCGCAATGCCGTCCACGACCTGGAAGACTTTGCGGATCCAGTGGAACCGGACCGGTGCCGCGGAATGGTTCCGCAGGCTCCACGAACTGCCTGCCGGAAGGTAGGCGAAGGAGCCAGTGCGCAGTTGATGGGGCTTGCCGTCCAGTTCGACGGTCATCTCGCCTTCGGTGACGAACAAGGCCGCCTGGGCCCGGCTGTCGGGTTCGGGGCGAAGGCTGCCGCCGCCGGCCTCCACCTCCATCACATACTGGGCGAACGTCTCGGAGAAACCGGTCATCGGCCGCGCGATGATCCAGGCGCGCGTGCCCTCCCAGTGCGGCAGAACGCTGGTGACGATGTCGGTCATGACCGACCCCGGGATGACCGCATAGGCTGTCGTGAAGACCGCCTTGCTGGATAGCAGTTGGGTCTGCCCGGGAAGACCGCCGAGCCGGGCGTAATAGTTGCTGTCGTTCATTGCCGATCCGTTTCGCTCTGACATCGCCATCCTGCTTAAGCGGCGGATCGGCATCATGCAATCCCGCTCGCGGTTCACTCCGCCGGGACCGCATCGGTGACACCGCACGCGCGTCGCCAACGCGCCTTCGCATCGATCACCGCAGGAACCGATGGCCGGTTGCGGGGTTCTCCGAACTGGTAAAAGGAGACCCGCAATGACCAATCAAGACGATACCGCGAAGGTATGGGACCTCATGGACAAGATCGGCTTCTGCATGCTGGCGACGCATGACGGCCGGGACATTCGTTCGCGGCCGATGTCCGCCTACACGAAGAAGGAGGATGGCGCGATCTACTTCCTGACGGACGTCGCCAGCCACAAGGATGAGGAAGTTTCCCGCTCGCCGAACGTCTGCCTTTCGTTCGCCGAGCCGAAGGGCCAGAAATATGTTTCGGTTTCAGGCACGGCGGAAGTCTCCAATGACCGTGAGCTGATCCGCGAGATCTGGTCGACGCCCGCCAAGGCCTGGTGGGACAGCCCCGACGATCCGTCGGTCCGCGTGCTGAAGATCAATCCCTCGTTCGCCGAGTTCTGGGACAGCCCGGGGACCGTGGTCAGCTATATCAAGATGGCTGCGGCCGCGGTGTCGAGCGCCAAGCCGGAGATCGGCGAAAACGAGAAGGTACAGCTGTAGCACCCTCCCCTTCCGGCCGGCGGCGCCAGCCGTCGCCGGCCGGAAGCGCTCCTCGCATTTTCTCTTATTTTTCCTGCAACCATCACCAACCTGTCGCGTTCATCTGCCCGGAATTCAGGGTATCGAAATGAACATGATGATCACCACCAGCGACATCCGCTGGCCTTCTCCCGTCCGTGTCCGCGTCGGCTACGGATTTCCGGAAACGATCAGGGGACCGCGCGAGGCCCTCGCCTATCTCGACTTCCGATGGCCCGCCATCTACGGCGAGTGCTACCGCCAGGCCAAGGAAGCGTGCACCATTGCGCTCGCCGATGGTCGACACGCCGAAACCGCGCGAAGGGCATTCCTGGACGCATGCGTGGAAGCCCAAATGCTGGATGAGGCCGCCGCCTGAGGGGCGTGCGCCCAAAAGAAAAATGCCGCAACGGAGAACCGCTGCGGCATCGGATAGTCAAGCAGGAAGACGATCAGGAGAAGTCGAGCGGCCGCTCGCCCTGTTCGTCGCGGATCCAGGTCGGCAGGCCGATATGGTTGAGGATGTTCAGGAACGGCCTGGGCGGCAGTTCCTCGACATTCGCCATCTTCTTCACGTCCCACTCGCCGGTGGCGACCAGCATGGCGGCGGCGACCGGGGGAACGCCGGCGGTGTAGGAAATGCCCTGGCTGCCGACTTCGTTATAGGCTTCCTTGTGGTCGGCCACGTTGTAGATGAAGACGGTCCGTTCCTTGCCGTCCTTGATCCCCTTCACGAAGTCGCCGATGCAGGTCTTGCCTTCGTAGTTCGGAGCAAGCGAGGCGGGATCGGGCAGGCAGGCCTTGACCACCTTCAGCGGCACGACTTCCGAACCGTCCGCAAGCTTTACCGGCTGCTCCGACAGAAGGCCGATATTCTTCAGGACGGTGAAGACGTTGATGTAGTGGTCGCCGAAGCCCATCCAGAAGCGGACGTCCGCCCCATCCATGTTCTTGGCCAGCGAGTGCACTTCGTCATGGCCGCAGAGGTAGGCGCGGCGCGTCCCGACGACCGGCAGGTCGTAGTCCTTGCCGATCTCGAACATCTTGTTGACCTTCCACTCGCCGCCCTGCCAGGAGTAGACGACGCCGGTGAACTCGCGGAAGTTGATTTCCGGGTCGAAGTTCGTGGCGAAGTACTTGCCGTGGCTTCCGGCGTTGATGTCGACGATATCGACGTCCGTGACCTTGTCGAGGTACTCGTCCTTCGCAAGGCGCGCATAGGCGTTCACGACACCCGGATCGAAGCCGGCGCCGAGAATGGCGGTAATGCCCTTCTCCTCGCATTCGGCCGCGCGCTTCCACTCGTAGTTGCCATACCACGGCGGCGTTTCGCAGATCTTGTTCGGCTCTTCGTGGATGGCGGTGTCGATATAGGCGACGCCCGTGTCGATGCAGGCGCGCAGCACGGACATGTTGAGGAAGGCCGTGCCGACATTGATGACGATCTCGGACTTGGTCTTGCGGATCAGGTCCTTCGTCGCTTCGATGTCGAGGGCGTCGAGCGCATGCGCCTCGAGGACGCCGGGCTGCTTCATCGCCTTCTTCTCATTCACCGAGGCGATGATTGCGTCGCACTTTGCCTTCGTGCGCGACGCGATGTGGATATCGCCCAACACGTCGTTGTTCTGGGCGCACTTGTGCGCCACCACCTGGGCGACGCCACCGGCGCCGATGATGAGGACGTTCTTTTTCATAATGGGGACCAACTCCTTGTGTCCAATCGTCAGAAGCCTCAGGAGAGGCTTTGCTCGTAGTCCGCGTAGTCGAACTCGCGGACCGTCCTGATGCTGCCATCCAGCTCGCGGATGGCGATTGCCGGCATCTTCACGCCGTTAAACCAGTTCTTCTTGACCATCGTGTAACCGGCCGCGTCCTGGAACGAGATGCGGTCGCCGACATTCAATTCCTTCTCGAAGTTGAACTCGCCGAAGATATCTCCCGCGAGGCAGGACTTCCCGCAGACCATGTAGCGGTGCGAGCCCGTGTTCGGCGCAACCTTTGCACTCTCCCGGTAGATCAGGAGGTCGAGCATGTGCGCCTCGATCGAAGAATCGACGATCGCGAGGTTCTTTCGGTTGAACAGCGTGTCGAGCACCGTGACCTCGAGCGTCGTCGAGCGCGTGATCGAGGCCTCGCCCGGCTCGAGATAGACCTGTACGCCGTATTCGCCGGCGAAGCGCTTCAGCCGCTCGGAAAACAGGTCGATCGGATAGTCGTCGCCGGTGAAATGGATGCCGCCGCCGAGGCTGACCCATTCCGCCTTGTGCAGCAGGGGCGCGAACTTCTGCTCGATTTCCCCCAGCATCCGGTCGAAGAGCGAGAAGTCGCTGTTTTCACAGTTGTTGTGGATCATGAAGCCGCTGATCCGGTCCATCACCGGCTCGACCTTGGCCAGGTCCCATTCGCCCAGCCGCGAGAACGGACGCGCCGGATCTGCGAGATCGAAGCTGGAGGACGAGACCTGCGGATTGAGGCGCAGGCCGCGGACGATCCCGTCGGCCTTGTCCGCGTATCGCTCGAGCTGGCTGATCGAGTTGAAGATGATCTTGTCGGCGTGGCTGACGACTTCGTCGATCTCGTAGTCCGCATAGGCCACCGAATAGGCATGCGTCTCCTTGCCGAACCGCTCGTGGCCGAGGCGCACCTCGTTCAGCGAGGACGAGGTCGTGCCATCCATGTAGTCGCGCATGAAGTCGAAGACCGACCATGTGGCGAAGCATTTCAGAGCGAGAAGCGCCTTTGCCCCCGACGCCTCGCGGACCCGCGCGATCCGCTCCATGTTGCGGAGCAGGCTCGTTTTGTCGATCAGGTAATAGGGGGTCTGAATGCCGTTGTTCACAACTGCCTCGGAGCTTGGTCGTTCGAAGGGGGGCGAATACCCCGGATCGTTGTGAGACTCAAGCCAGCCGTTCCGCGACGTCCGGGCGCATTACGGATCGCGGACAAGGCGGCAGGAGTCGGCGCACCCGGGATGTGAAAAGGCCCTCCGCGATGGAGGGCCCGTCCATTCCCGATGGCTATTCCGATCAACTGACCGGCGTGAGCGTCATCGAGGTGCCGGTCGCCGCGATGTTGAGGCCCAGTTGCCCCTGGATGCTGACGGTCTGCAGATGGATCGAGCCGGACGTGCCGCCCACCAGGACATTGGCGCCGATGCCCGCGCCGACGGTCGCTTCCGCAGTTGCGCCCTGGTAGAGGCCGGCGAGCGAACCCGAATGGTAGCCGGCCGTCGGTGCAAAGACCGCCCAGACCAGCCTGCCCCGGGTGGTGAAGCCGAGGTCGATACCCATCTTGCGGAGGCTTCCGACATACTCGTCCTGCCGGATGCCGTCGGTTGAGGTGAAGACGCAGCTCACTTCCTTGGCGGAGCCTAGGACATATCCGACGCCACCCCCGATGTCGCAGGTCAGGTAGCCGATCTTGACGCCGTTGCGGGCGTCCGCCTCATAGGCCGGCTCGGAATAGCGGGTAGTATCCGCCGCAACGGCGGCAGTCACCCCTCCACCGGCAACCGCTGCAACGAATACGGATGCGACAATTCTTCTCATATTGGTTCTCCTTGAAAACGCACCCCGCGGGCAGAAGGTGCCCGCACCGTTCGCAGGAGAGACAACGAGAAAGCCGGGCGAACGATCCATCGCGGTCCGATGACAGATTGTTACCGACGCTTCACCTGCCGGCACCGGAATTGGTGCGGGAATGCCACTTCCACGCCGAGCCGATGATGTCGCCGAGACCGTATCGGGGCTCCCAGCCGAGAACCTCGCGTGCCCTCGCATTGTCCGCGACAAGCGAGGTGGAATCGCCGTCACGCCGGCCGACATATTCGACCGGGAAGGGTTTGCCGGAGACCGCTGAGATGGCTGCCAGCAGTTCCTTGACCGTCGTCCCGGTGCCGGTGCCGAGGTTCAGTTCGACGGTCTGTCCGCCTCCGAGGAGATAGTCGACCGCGCGGACATGCGCGTCCGCAAGGTCGAGGACGTGGATATAGTCGCGAACGCAGGTGCCGTCCCGCGTGTCGTAGTCGCTGCCGAATACCTTGAAACCGTCTCGACGACCGAGAGCCGCCTCGATCGCCAGCGGCACGGCGTGGGTCTCGGGGCTATGCCACTCGCCGATCCGGCCCTCGGGATCCGCCCCGGCGGCATTGAAATAGCGCAGCATGACGGAGCGCAGGCCCTTGTAGGTGCCGTAGTCCTTGAGCGCCTGCTCAATGATCCACTTGGTGCGACCATAGGGATTGATCGGAGCCTGGGGATGGGTCTCGTCCATCGGCACCCGCTCGGGAAGACCGTAGGTCGCACAGGTCGACGAGAAGACGAAGGCATCGACGCCCGCCGAAAGTGCGGCCGCCAGGAGGTTGAGCGCGCCGCCGACATTGTTCTCGTAGAAAGAGACGGGATCCTTCACGGATTCCCCCACCTCGATCAGGGCCGCGAAATGCAGAACGGCGTCCGGACGGTGCTTGGCAAACACCTCGTCCAGCCGCTTTCTGTCGCGGATATCTCCCTCTTCAAGAGGTCCCCAGCGGACGAACTCCGCATGACCATTGGAGAGATTGTCGAAGACGACGGGCGCGTAGCCCCTCTCCGCCAGGACTAGGCAGGTATGCGAGCCGATATAGCCGGCTCCTCCGACCACCAGGACTTTCTTCTGCGTCATGCCGCCTCGCCGTGTCATCGGGTTTCGGAACGGCGGCAATATAGACGGCGCCGGGAAGATTAAAACAGGCCAGTTCAGGATTCCTCATCATCGGCCGGACGGACGGGCGCCGGTCGGAATGGCTCCGCCGCAAAAATCCCTGCATTGGCCGAGGGAGCGTACTTGGCCGGTTGCCTGACAGCTTGACCCCGCCTGGCTTTTCGCGGATGGACGGACGAGAAACTTGCACAAGCGGGTATCGAAGAAGGAGGAGACACTCATGAACATGCTTTTCGGCCGCCTCGCCGCACTTGGCCTGGCCGCTTCCGCGCTTTGGACGGGCAGCGCCCTGGCCCAGAGCACCGAAGTCAAGATCGCTTATGCGCTCGCCCGGGAATCGCACTACGGCGCCGCCGCCGACGGTTGGGACAAGTATGTCACCGAAACCAGCGGCGGTCGTTTCACCTTCACGCATTTCCCCTCCTCCGCCCAGGGCGGTGAGCGCGAGGTCATCGAAGGCCTTCAGCTCGGAACCGGCGTCCAGGCGGTCGTCGTCTCGTCCGGAGCGCTTTCCAACTTCGTGCCCGAGATCGGCGTGACGGACATTCCCTTCCTCTTCCGTGACCTCGGTCATGCGCGCGCCGTCCTCGACGGTCCGATCGGCGAGGACATCCTCGCGAAGTTCGCCGAACGTCAGCTGATCGCGCTCGCGTGGGGCGAACAGGGCTTCCGCCACATCACCAACAATCGCCAGCCCATCGAGAAGCCGGAAGACCTTGCGGGCCTCAAGATCCGCACGATGGAGAACCCGGTTCACATCACGGCCTTCGAAACGGCAGGCGCCGCTCCGACGCCGATGTCCTGGCCGGAAGTCATCCCCGCCCTGCAGCAGGGCGCAATCGACGGACAGGAAAACCCGCTCTCGGTGATCGTGTCGGCAAAGCTGTGGGAAGTGCAGAAGTACCTGACCATTTCCGGCCACGTCTACTCGCCCGCCATGCTGATCGTCTCGCCGACCTTCTGGGACAGCCTTTCGGACGAAGACAAGAAGATCTTCGCCGACGGCGCCATCAAGGGCAAGGAAGCCATGCGCGCCTTCGTCGACAATTCCGAAAAGAATGGCGTCGAAACCTCCAGGCAGGCGGGTATCCAGGTTAACGTGCTGAGCGACGAGCAGAAGGCCCAGTTCCAGCAGGCGATCCAGGCTGCCTACGAACAGTATTACGGGACCTTCTCCAAGGACCTGATCGACCAGATCATCGCGACGAAATGATCCTCGGCGCGCGCGCGCCGCATCGATGCGGTGCGCGCGCCTCTTCGACGGGAGGACTTGAAATGCTGGTACGCAAGGCGGAAACGATCTTCGTCGAAGCCAATCGATGGGCAATGATCGCCATCCTCTCGGTGATGGCAGGTCTAGTCTTCAGCAATGTCTGCCTTCGCTACTTCACCAACCATTCGATTACATGGTCGGACGAGGTCGCCCGCCACCTGATGATCTGGCTGACCTTTATCGGCGCGGGCCTGACGCTGCGCCACGGGGGCCTTGTCGCCATCGACAATCTGCAGGCGGTACTGGGCGCGCGGTCCGCACGCGTCATCCGCGCGATCGTCGCAGCCATCATGATCATCTTCTTCCTGACGATGATCTGGGCCGGCAAGATCTACGTCGAGCGGACGATGTTCCAGACGACGCCCTCGACCCGGATCCGGTTCGGCTACATCTACCTTGCGATGCCCATCGGCTTCGGCCTGCTCATCCTTCACCTGCTGCTGGTCCTGAGGACCTATCTTGCCGGCGGAATGGGCGCCCTCCAGCAGGGGGACGACGTCCCGCCCGTTGCGGGTTGACCGTCACCACCGTCCCTCACGCTCCAGCCGAAGACGTCGCAATCCCATGATCATCATCCTCTTCACCTCGTTCTTCATCCTGCTTGCTCTCGGGGTTCCCGTGGCCTTCACGCTGGCGATCGCCACCTGGCTCGCCGTGGTCCTCGGCAGCAACTATCCGCAGATCGTGGTGATCAAGGAAATGTTCACCGGCGTGGACAGCTTCCCGCTTCTGGCCGTGCCCTTCTTCATCCTCGCAGCCGAGTTGATGACCGGCGGCGCGCTGACCCATCACCTGCTGCGGCTGGCCTCGCAGTTCGTCGGCAGGGCGCGGGGAGGCCTGGGCTATGCCAGCATCATCTCCACCACGTTGTTCGCCGGGATTTCCGGCTCGGCGCTCGCCGCCGCCGCCGGCCCCGGCGCGATGTCGATCCGGATGATGGAGAAGAGCGGCTATCACAAGCGATACGCGTCAGCACTTGCGGCCGCCGTCGCGGTCGTCGACCCGATCATACCGCCGTCCATCACCATGATCATCTACGCCCTCCAGGACCAGCGCGTCTCGGTGGGCGGGCTGTTCCTCGCCGGCGTGGTGCCGGGCCTCATCATCTCAGCGGCCATGTGCGCGGTGAACTTCTACGTCTCCCGCAAGCGAAACTACCGCTCGATGGAAATCCGTCCGAGCATCCGGGAGATGGCGGCCAACACGCTCTTTGCGGTTCCCGCCCTCGCACTCATCGTCATCGTCGTCGGCGGCATTCGGCTCGGCTGGTTCACGCCCACCGAAGCATCCGTCATCGCGGTCTTCTATGCCCTCTTCTGCGGCATGTTCATCTACCGGTCCCTGAAGGTGCGGGACCTTCCCGAGATCATCTTCCGCTCGGCCATGGTGACCGTCGGCATCCTGCTGATCCTTGCCTCGGCGCGCGCCTTCGCCTGGGTGCTGATCATCGAAGGGGTGCCCCAGTTCCTTGCGGACACGATCATCGGCTGGAACCTCAGCCCGATCGTCTTCCTGCTCGCCGTCAACGTGCTGCTGTTGATCTTCGGCATGTTCATGGACCCGTTGCCGGGGGTGATGATCCTGGTCCCGATCCTTGCGCCGATCGCCTTCCAGTTGGGCATCGACCCGATCCAGTTCGCCATGATCGTGATCCTCAACCTCACGGTCGGCCTCATCACGCCACCGGTAGGCGCCCTGCTCTTCGTGGTCTCATCCGTGGTGAAGATCAGGGTGAGCGAAATTACCCGCGAGCTGGCGCCCTTCCTCATCGCCTATGGCGTGATCCTGCTGCTGATCACCTTCGTGCCCTCGCTCTCCACGTGGCTCCCGAGGCTGGCGGGCTTCTGATCGAAGCCGCGCCGCCCCTTTTCTTTTAGGCCTTTCGCCACAGGTATTTTCGGTCGGGGATCGGAGTGGCACCGCTTGAGTTTCAGCAACGATAGGAATAGGTGTGCGGTTACCAGTCCGGGCCCCTCTGGCAGCGTTTGGCTGCGATGTCGGACTGCAAAATTCGATCAGGGCGCCACGGTTGTGATCAGATAGACGCCGTCGACAATCTACCTTGACCCTCGCGCGCACCGCACGGGGAGGATGGTCAGCGACGCTTAGCTCCGGGTCCCGCAGAAAAGGACAGGGTGAAAAATGGGCGAAATATTTTCGCAGGAAGTGATTACGGCCTTCCTGCAGGTCATCATGATTGACCTGGTGCTGGCGGGCGACAATGCGATCGTCATCGGCCTCGCAGCAGCAGGACTTCCCAAGGAACAACGCAACAAGGCCATCCTCATCGGCATCATCGCCGCCACGCTGCTTCGCATCGTGTTTGCCGGGGCGACCACGCAGCTGCTGCAGATCGTCGGTCTGCTTCTCGCAGGTGGCGTTCTGCTTCTCTGGGTCTGCTGGAAGATGTGGCGCGAACTGCGCACCACTCATGCCGAGGAAGCGGATGCGAACGAGGCGCTCGAGGATGCCGATCTCAACGCCGACGGCACCGTCGCGGGCGCCGCGCCCCGCAAGACCTTTGCCCAGGCCGCCTGGCAGATCGTCATCGCCGACGTCTCGATGTCGCTCGACAACGTCCTGGCCGTCGCCGGTGCCGCGCGGGAGCATCCGATCGTACTGATCTTCGGTCTTGCGCTGTCGATTGCCCTGATGGGTCTGGCCGCGACCTTCATCGCGCGCCTTCTCCACAAGCACCGCTGGATTGCCTATGTCGGGCTTGCGGTCATCCTCTACGTCGCTCTCGAAATGATCTGGCGCGGCTTCAACGAGGTGACGCCCTACGTGCCGATCTGACAGCCGGTCATTTCAGACACCGGAACGCAAAATGGCGCAGCGATTGCTGCGCCATTTTCGTTGAGGCCCGAAGATATCCTAGATGGGGTAATGAAGATGGCCGTCCTGCACGGTCAGCCAGCGGAGTTCCGTGAACTCCGCGATACCGGCCTTGCCCCCGAAGCGCCCGTATCCCGAATTCTTGACGCCCCCGAACGGCATCTGCGCCTCGTCGTGCACGGTCGGGCCGTTGATGTGGCAGATGCCGGTCTCGATGCGGCGGGCCACGCTCATGGCGCGGTTGACGTCGCGACCGAAAACCGCGGCTGACAGGCCGTATTCCGTGTCGTTGGCGATCCTGACTGCCTCGTCGATCGAGCCGACCCGAACGACGGAGGCAACAGGCCCGAAGCTCTCCTCGGCATAGATGCGCATTGCAGGCGTGACACGGTCGAGAAGGGTCGCATCCATCAGCGTTCCCTCGCTGCCGCCGCCCGCCGCAAGAACGGCGCCCTTCGACACGGCATCCTTCACCAGCGCTTCCACGCGCTGCGCCGCCTTCAGGTCGACCAGCGACCCGAGCGGTGAATCGCTGCGGCGCGGATCCCCGGCCTTCAGCGTGCGCACCTTGGCCGCCATCGCTTCCACGAACTCGTCGGCGATCTTCTCGTCGACGACCAGGCGCTCCGTCGACATGCAGATCTGGCCCTGGTTCATGTAGGCGCCGAACGCGGCCGCGGCGACCGCCTCGCCCACATCCGCGTCATCCAGCACGACGAGCGGCGCCTTTCATCGCGACCTTCTTGTTGATCGTCCCCTTGTCGGCCGCATCGGTCAGGACCTTGGCCAGCGCCCCGGTATAGTCATGACCTCCGCCGAGCATCCAGAAGCTTTTCTTCCAGCGCTGCACGAATTCGGGCGCCTTGTCGGTCACGGAAGTGGCGGCGAGGTGCGGATAGCCGTAGCGGTCGAGCAGCGGTGCCGCGGCCAGGTTATAGCCGGTGCTCCACGGCGGCAGGATGAAATCGACTTCGTCCTGGGTTGCGAGGCGCTGCAAGGCCCGCACGAGTTCCTCCGCGGAGGAACGGTCGTCATATTCCACGACTTCGATCGGCAGCCGCTTGCCGTCGGGCATTTCCAGGCCGCCCGCTTCGTTCACTTCCTTTACCCAGAGCTGGTAGTTGGGCAGCGTCGTGATGCCGGTACCGCCGGCGTTGGGACCGGTGAGCGACAGCGCATAGCCGATCTTGACCGAAGTGCGATCCTGAGCGGAAGCAACCCCACCCATGCCAAGTGCAAGCGTAGTGACGGCCAGCGCCGTCGTGCGCAGGATGTGCCTGCGTAGCAAATTCTTCATGATGTCCTCCCATGGCCCGCTCCACCGGGCCGTAATGACCTTCCCGGCCCCAACAGAGGTGTGACCGGTCAGACCCTGAGAAGCTAGCAGGTGTTGGCACCGATGAAATAGACTTTCACAGGAGATACTGGTACTTTTCACGGGAACCGGGACCCCTGCATGAAATCCGCATCTGCCCCCTCGGCCGCCACGAAATTCGCCGCCTCGTCCAACCCCATGGAGGCCCGCCTCTTTCACGGCGGACTTTCGAGCACGGGGTGGACCTTCCGTGGCAGGCGAAGCCGCATCTTCGTCCTCCAGTCCGGAGCAGCGAACCTGACATTCGCGGACCGGGACGTACCGGTCGCCGGCCCCGCCGTGGTCTGGATACCCGCCGACAAGCACGGGGCGATCCTCTTCGATGCCGGCGCTGAGGGCGGCGCGCTTGCCATTCCGGACCTCCTCCTGGGTTCGGCAATGCCGACCGGGGCAATCTTCTCGCAGGTGCGCGACGCGATCACCCGCCCGATCCTCGGTGCCCGGCTGGCGGGCGCCGACGCGCGCCACCTGCTGTCCACCATCACCGCGATCGATCAGGAACTGCGCCTCGACATGCCCGGCGCACAGGACGCCGTCCGTCACCACCTGGCGCTCCTGCTGCTGCATGTCTGGCGGTTGTCGAAGCCCTCCTCCGAGCAGGCCCAGCCCTCGCCCCGCATGATCCTCCGCGGCTTCGTCCACCTGGTCGAGCTTCACGCGCGCGAGCACTGGTCCGTCGCGGAATACGCGGACGCCCTGGGGGTCACCGCGGACCGCCTCAACACCGCCGTGCGCCGATCGACAGGCAGGACACCGATGGAACTGGTCCACAGCCGCCTCGTTGCGGAGGCCGCAATGCTTCTGGACGGGAGCACCATGCAGATCGCCGAGATCGCCAACGTCCTCGGCTTCAAGGACCCCGCCTATTTCAGCCGTTTCTTCAAGCGGACGGCTGGGCATTCGCCCCGCGCCCACCGCCAGGACACGGCGTTGAGGCGGACGCAGCAGGAAACCAATTTCGCCGCCTGGCCCTGATCGCCCGGGGCATCGGCGGTCCAATCTCGTCGAAGATAAAGGATGCCAAACGCCTCCCTCTACACGTCTCGCGGCAGACAGTCGGGACGAATGGCGACTTGTCTGCGTTCTTGATCAGGATCATGGTTGCAGCCGCGCCCGCGGGCTAGCGTCCCTGCTTGCGAGGAAGCCTATCCGGCGCCTGCCGCAGTCCTGGAGGTCAGCAATGAACGATGCCCGTGCTCCCGTCGTCTGGTTCGAGAAACTAAGGCGGGTCGACGTCGCAAGGGTCGGGGGCAAGAACTCCTCCCTTGGAGAAATGATCCAGACGCTCCAGCAGGAAGGCGTGGATGTTCCACGGGGCTTCGCCACCACCGCCGACGCCTACTGGGATTACGTCGACGAAAACGGCATCCGCGACGCCATGGTGGCGCTGACCACCGACTGGACGACGGGAAAGGCCAGCCTGGCCGAAACCGGTGCGGCCATACGCAAGCTTTTCCTCCGCGGCGAGTGGCCCAGGGCGACGGCGGAGGCGATAACCGAAGCTTATCGCGAGCTGTCTAGGCGGGCCGGCCGCGAAGACGTCAGCGTTGCCGTCCGTTCGAGCGCGACGGCCGAGGATCTTCCGGACGCAAGCTTTGCGGGACAGCAGGAAACCTTCCTCAACGTCTCCGGCGAAAAGGCGCTCCTCGATGCGTGCCGGCGCTGCTTCGCCTCGCTGTTTACCGACCGCGCCATTTCCTACCGGCAGGCGAAGGGCTTCGACCACATGAAGGTCGCCCTTTCAATCGGCGTTCAGCAGATGGTGCGGTCCGACATCGGCGGATCCGGCGTCATGTTCTCGATCGATACCGAGACGGGCTTCGACAAGGTCGTGCTGATCAACGCCGCCTGGGGGCTGGGCGAGAATGTCGTCCAGGGCGCGGTCGATCCGGACGAGTACCAGGTCTTCAAGCCCTTCCTCGGCCAGCCGGCGCTGCGCCCCGTCATCGCCCGGAAGAAGGGCGCCAAGGCCATCAAGATGATCTACGGCACCGGCGAGCAGCCGACGCGCAACGTGCCGACCTCGAAGGCCGAGCGGGAAGCCTTCGTGCTGGACGACGACGAAATCCTGCAACTGGGGCGCTGGGCCACGACGATCGAGCGGCACTATGGATGCGCGATGGACATGGAATGGGCCCGCGACGGCGAGACCGGCCGCCTCTACATCGTGCAGGCCCGGCCGGAGACGGTCCAGTCCAACCGGGCGGCGGCCATCTTCAAGGCATACCACATCAAGAGCCGGGGAAAGCCCCTCGTCAGCGGGCTTTCCATCGGCGATGCGATCGTCTCCGGCGAGGTCTGCCTGATTGAGACCGCCAGGGATATCGACCAGTTCATCGACGGCTCGATCCTCGTGACCTCCACCACGGACCCGGACTGGGTCCCCATCATGAAGAGAGCCGCAGCCATCGTCACGGACCATGGCGGGCGCACCTCCCATGCGGCCATCGTCAGCCGCGAACTGGGCCTGCCGGCGGTGGTGGGGACCGGGGACGCCACGCGCGTCCTGCACACCGGCGAGGCGATCACCGTCTCCTGTGCGGAGGGTGACGAGGGCATGGTCTACGAGGGTATCGCGGAATACGACGTCGAAACGCTGAACATGGACGACATCCCGCCGACCGAAACCAAGGTCATGCTGAACCTCGCGAACCCCGGCGCGGCCTTTCGATGGTGGAAGCTGCCGGCCGACGGCGTCGGTCTCGCACGCATGGAGTTCGTGATCAGCAATGCGATCCGCATCCATCCCATGGCGCTGGTGCATTTCGACCGCCTGAGGGATGAGGCCGCCAGGAACGAGATTGCCGAGCTGACCGCCGACTACGAGGACAAGTCCCAGTATTTCGTCGATCGGCTATCGGAAGGCCTCGCCCGCATCGCGGCGACCGTTTACCCGAGGCCGGTGATCGTGCGGATGAGCGACTTCAAGACCAACGAATACGCAGGTCTCGTCGGAGGCGCGGAGTTCGAGCCCCGGGAGGAAAACCCGATGCTCGGATTCCGCGGCGCATCACGATACTATTCGCCCCGCTACCGCGAAGGTTTCGCGCTGGAGTGCCGGGCAATCCGGAAGCTTCGCACAGATCTCGGCTTCCGGAACGTGGTCGTGATGATCCCCTTCTGCCGCTCCGTCGCCGAAGCGGAGAAAGTACTGCAAGTGATGGCAGAAAACGGACTGAAGCGGGGGGAAGACGGCCTGCAGGTCTACGTCATGTGCGAAATCCCCTCCAACGTCATCCTCGCGAAGCAGTTCGCGCAGCACTTCGACGGGTTCTCGATCGGCTCGAACGACCTCACCCAGCTGACCCTGGGCGTCGACCGCGATTCAGGAGAGCTCGCCGACCTCTTCGACGAGCAGGACGAGGCGGTGAAGTGGATGATCCGCAGCGTGATCACCGAAGCCGGCAGGGCCGGTGCCAAGATCGGCCTCTGCGGCCAGGCGCCGAGCGACCATCCGGAGTTCGCGGAATTCCTCGTAGACTGCGGCATCGACAGCATCTCCGTCAGCCCCGACAGCTTCGTCGCCGTGAAGAGGCGGGTGGCGGAGGCCGAAGGACGCCGCTACGCCACCTGACCGGGAGGCTGAGTTGCGCGGTGCCGCCCCATCCGTCAGGGAACGAGGACCGCCGCCCCCGACAGTCTACCGGCGCGCAGATCGTCGAGCGCCGCATTCGCCTCCGTCAACGGATAGCGAACCGTATGGGTCCTTACCCCTGCCGCCCGGGCGACGGGAAAGAATTCCAACGCATCCTCCCGCGTCAGGTTGGCGACCGAGGCGATGCTCCGCTCCTCCCACAGGAGCGAATAGGGCATCGCCGGCAGGTCGCTCATGTGTATCCCGCCGCACACGACGCGTCCGCCCTTCCTCACCACCTTGAGGGCTTGCGGCACGAGTTCCCCCACCGGCGCGAAAATGATCGCCGCATGGAGAAGCTCTGGCGGCGTATCACCCGAAGCTCCCGCCCAGCTGACGCCGAGGCTTCTGGCGAATTCCTGCGCCTGCACGTCCCCGGATTTCGTGAACGCGAAGACCTCGCGGCCCTGCCAGATGCAGATCTGCGCTATGATGTGCGCCGCCGCGCCGAAGCCGTAAAGGCCGATCCGTTTCCCCTCGCCCGCCATCTTGAGGGATCGCCAGCCGATGAGCCCGGCGCATAGGAGGGGCGCGAGCGAGACCGGGTCCTCGCCCTCCGGAAGCTCGAAGGCGTAATCCTGATCCGCAACCACATGGGTCGCGAAGCCTCCATCGCGGGTATAGCCGGTGAACTGCGGCTCGTCGCAGAGGTTCTCCCGCCCGTTCAGGCAATATTCGCAATGTCCGCAGGTGTACCCGAGCCACGGTATCCCGACACGAAGACCGAGCTTGTCGCTCGACACGCCCTCGCCCACCGCCTCGACACGGCCGACGATCTCGTGTCCCGGAACGAGCGGCAGTTTCGGGCTGGAGAGGTCGCCGTCGACGACATGGAGATCGGTGCGGCAGACGGCGCATGCCTCGACCCGAACCAGCAGTTCCCCTGGCCCGGGAACGGGATCCGGCCGTTCCGAAAGAACCAGTGGCTCGCCGATGTCCTGCAATACCATTGCCCGCATGCCGATATCCTCCACGCCAGGGTACGAACGTGCGTCAGGGCATCTCGCTCACGAGGTGGACGATCCCGACCACCTTTTCGAGCGGCAGGACGAATGCGAGCCCCTTGCCGGGCGCGTTGAGTTCTCCCGCCCGCTCCGCCTCGCGAAGAACGGCTTCGCGCTGCTCTGCCGGTACGACCGTCAGCACGATCTCCTTTTCAGGTTCGATCTGAATGCCGAAGACGCGCTGCTGTTCATTGCGCCCGATTCCGCGCCCCATCAGCACCGTGCCGCCATGCGCCCCGGCGTTCATGGTCGCCTCGAGCACCACGTCACCCCAACCCTTCCGAACAATGCTTACGATCAGACACGGATCCAACATCTCGCCTATCCCTCGGTTCGTTTCATTCTGCCCATCAGAAGTCCAAGCGCCATCACCGATATGATCGGCGCCAAAGCTACCAGCGCGACGAAACCCAGTCCATCGACCACCGGGTTGCGTCCCTCCACGGCCGCCGACGCCCCAAGGGCGATCGCCAGAAGGAATGTGTTGGCAAGCGGGCCGGTGGCGACACCTCCGGCGTCGATCGCAATGGCCACGAAATCCTTGTCGCTGATCCAGAGCATGAGGATCGCCAGTCCGTAGCCGGGAAGAAGAAGGTAGAGCAACGGCATGCCGTAGCCAACTCTGAGCATGCCGAGAGCCGCCCAGATCGCCACCCCCACGCAGACCGCATTGAGGACGAGGAAACCGGGTATCGAACCGTTGGACGCTTCCTCGACCTGGTCGGCGAGGATGCGGACAGCAGGTTCTCCCCAGGTCGTCACGAAGCCGAGAAAGAGACCCGCTCCGACAAGGAGCCAGGGCTCCCGCATTCCGCCCACGGCTTCGCCGATTGCCCGGCCGTACGGCAGGAAGCCGATCCCGACGCCGAGCAGGAAGAGGAACAGCCCGCCGGCGGCGAGCGCCGTTCCGAGCAGGATGTCCTTCACGGTCCGTAGGGGGAGTTTCAGCATGAAGATCTGGGCAATCAGAAACATGATCACGAGCGGCACGAGCGCCAGCGCCACGCTCGAGGCGGCAGGAACGATATCGCTTGCGAGCGCTTCGATCATTGCCAGACGAGCCCCATTCCGAGAACGGCAAGGATTGCACCGGTGGACGCCAGTCCCAGCAGGCCGAAGCCATCCGTGATCGCCGAACGTCCGGCAAGGACTGAGCTCAGCCCGATCGCGAGCGCAATCACCACCGGCGCCGTCAGCACGCCGGTCGTCACGCTGCCGGCATCGAAGGCCATCGGCACGAAATCGGCGGGCGCAAGGAAGGCAAGCAACAGCATCAGCAGATAGGCTCCGGTGATCAGCATCCGGATCGACCATCCGAAGATAATCCTGACCATCGCGACCGCGGTCAGCACCGCCACGCCGATCCCGACCGCGTAGAGCACCACCTGGCCCGACACCGAATTCCCGGAAACGACGCCGATCTGCGTGGCAAGGACGAGGACGTCAGGCTCGGCGACGGTGGTCGCGAAGCCCGTTGCGAATGCGACGCCGACGATCAGCAGGAGCGACCCCCGCCTCGGCAGCTCCGCCCCGATGAAGCGCCCCATCGGCAGAATGCCGAGGTCTATTCCCAGGAACAGCAGGATCATGCCAGCTATCGCGAGCGCCGAGCCGACCAGGAACTGAATGAAGAGTTCGATTGGCGCGTGAATGACAGTCATCTGCAGAACGGTAACGACGGCGATAAGCGGCATGACCGCCTTCAGCACCTCGCCCAGCTTGCTTCCCAGGATCCGGATCATGGCGCTGGCGCATCACCGGCAAGCAGATTGTCCCTCGGTCCGCTGCCCACCTGATTGCACGAATTCTTCGTCATCACCCCTCCCGCATCGACCCCAGCCAGCCTCGAATCCCATCATTATAGTAGAGCATACGAGGCGGTTGTTGACCGCTATCAATTCGCGCGGAAATGCGGAGTGCAACATCCCTGTCCCGGTCGGGAGCGGGATCATCGCGGATGAGCGGCTAGCGCAGGTCGGCCAGACAGGTATTTTCGGAACGGGACACTGAGAATGCCGCGGGATCTATTTCGGCGAAGAGCAGCACCTCGTCATCCGCAGGCGCCTTCGCCAGCAGAGTGCCGTCGGGCGCTGCTATCGATGACAGGCCCGCATAGGAGAAATTCTCGTCCGCACGGCAGTTGTTGATATAGGCGACGAAGGCCTGGTTCTCGAAGGCCCTCACCCGGATCATATGCTCGGCGATGAAACTCCCTGACCATCCCACGGGAAGCGCCGTCGGCACGACCACGAGATCGACGTTCGCCTTCGCCAGCCGGCGCACGTTTTCCGGGAATTCCACGTCGTAGCAGATCAGCATCCCGACACGGAGGCCATCGACATCCGCGATCACCGCGCGGGGTTCGTCGGCACGAAACCATTGGCGCTCATAAGGCCCGTAGAGATGGGATTTTCGGTAGACGGTGCGTTTTCCCGATGGATCGACAAGGACGGCGCTGTTGTAGACTGCACCATCGTCGGATTCGGCAAAGCCGGCAACGATCGCCAGATCATGGTCGGCGGCCAGGCGCGACAGGCGCTCGATCTGTGGCGAATGGAGCGGCAGGGCCGTTTCCCACACGAGATGGGCCGAGCCGTAGCCATTGAGGGCAAGCTCCGGCGTGACCAGAAGCCTAGCGCCCTGCTCGGCGGCGCTGGCGGCCGCGCTGGCGATCCTGTCGAGATTGGTCTCGACGGCGCCCGGCACCGACTGCATCTGATATCCGGCGATCATCATCGGTCGTTCGTCATGGCTCCCAGCAGCTTCGGCAGATCCCCGAACCTTGCGATCGCGCCGAATACCAGCGCCGCGATCGCCAGGAAGAAGACGGTAACCGAAGCCATGGTGGGCGTATAGCCGTAGCGCAGCGCGTTGAAGATCTTGATGGGCAGCGTTTCCATGGTGAAGCCCACCGTCATGTAGGCCACGATATATTCGTTGAGCGACAGGACGAAGGCAAAGGCGTAGCCGGAAACCATGTAGGGCAGGATCAGCGGAAAGATCACGGTGCGGAAGATCGTCCGGTCGTCGGCGCCCATGGTCGCCGCAGCTTCCACCAGTGACCGGTCGATCGCCGAAAAACCCAGCGACAACGTTACCAGCGGCAGGGTGACGAAGAAGATCGCGTGGCCGATGACGGCGGTCCACGGCTGGCCGTAGAAGCCGCTTGTCGCCCAGAAGGTGAGAAGGCCGAGCGCCGTTATGACCGGCGGCAGGGTGAATGGCGCGACCCCGAGAACCTGGAAGATGTTCGCCCAGGGCGCCACCCGCCGCCACAGGAACCAGGCGAGCGGAAGGGCGATCAACAGGGCAAGCGCTGCCGACGTTGCCGCCAGGACGAGGGAGGCGACAAGTGCGCTTCGCCACTCGTTGTTGGTGAATATCTCCCCATACCAGGAGAGGGAAAAGCCCTGCGGCGGAAAGGCAAGCGTCTGTTTCTCGTTGACGGAGACGCCCGCCACGACGATCAGGGGCAGCGCAAGGAACAGGCCGATCGCAAGGAAGAACAGGCGTTTGAGGGCAGTCATCACACCGCCTCCCTTTGCCGTCCGGCGTAAAGGGCAAGCCCCACCAGCGAGAGCGAAACGAGCACGAGGAAGACGGCCATCGCCGCGGCAAACGGCATGTTGGACTGGTATATTGCCTGATCGGTGATCAGCACCGAAAGCGTCCAGTGCTGCGGCCTGCCGAGCAACTGCGGGAGCAGATACGAGCCCAGGGCGAAGATGAAGACCATGATCGACGTGGCGAGGATTGTGTTGCGCAGCGCCGGCACCACGACCGAGAAGAAGGCCTTGAGGGGCGAGGCCCCCAGCGTGCGTGCCGCCTCCGTAAGCGTCGGGTCGAGCCTGACGAGCGCCGGATAAAGAACGAGCACCGTATAGGGGAGCGCCTGATAGGTCATCGCCGTCATCACCGCGCCAAAGCTCGGCGTCAGAGCCTGCGGGCCGTCCATGAGGCCGAGCATGACGAAAAGGTTGGTGATCCCCGCCGTGCGCGACAACAGGGTCGACCAGGCGAACCCGATCATCACCTCGGAAAGCGACAGGATCGACAGCAGGGCAACGAGCCACCAGACCTGCACCCGTCTCGAGGCGCTGGAGAGAAGATAGGTGAAGGGCACGCCGATCGCGACGCAGGCGGCTGCAACGGCCATGGCCAGGAAGAGCGAGAAACCGAGCACCTTGCCGAAGAACAGGCTGAGGAAGCGCCCGTAATTGTCGAGGACGAAGGCCGGCTCGTAGAAGCCGCCCTGTTGCCGCTCGAAGAAGGAGACGGCGATCATCGTGGCGAAGGGGATGACGAAGAAGACGATCAGCATCCCGGCCGGAAAGAAAAGCGGCCCGTAATCCGCCAGTCGCTGCGGCGCCTCCCGTCTCATTTCGCCAGCACCACGCTTGTCTCGGGATCGAAGCGCAGGCCAACGGTCTGCCCGACCGCCACGTCCGGTCGCGAGCGGGGCGCGGAAACGGCGACGATCTGCTCGCCGCCTGCCTCGATGAATGTCTCGACACTGCCGCCCAGGTCACGCACGAAGGTGACCGTGCCGTTCAGGCTGCTTTCCGCCGGCGCCACGACCTGTACATCCTCCGGGCGAACGGAAATGGTCCCGCTCTTCAGGGTGCCGAGCGGGAGGCCCCGCACGGTGGAACCGCAGATGGAAGCCTGTCCGGTGGCGTCGGCGGTGAAGGGAATAAGGTTCGTCGAGCCGATGAAATCAGCGACGAAGGAATCGGCCGGGTGCCGATAGATGTCGACGGGGGCCGCCGCCTGACGGATTTCGCCGCCATTCATGACCACGACGGTGTCGGCCATGGTCATCGCCTCCCGCTGGTCGTGGGTGACGACGATCGTGGTGATGCCGAGGCGCTGCTGCAACTGGCGCAGTTCGACCTGCATCGCCTCGCGCAGTTTGGCATCCAGCGCCGACAGCGGCTCGTCCAGCAGGAAGAGCTTCGGAGAGATGGCGAGCGCGCGGGCAATGGCGATCCGCTGGCGCTGCCCGCCGGAGAGCTTGTTGACGGAGCGATCTGCAAAGCCCGGCAGGTGGATCATCGACAGGAGTTCGTCGACCCGTTTCTTCTGGTCGCTCCTCGAAACGCCGCGGATGCGTAGCGCGTAGGCGATGTTCTCGCCGACGGTGAGATGCGGGAAGAGCGCCAGCGACTGGAACACCATGCCGAGATTGCGCTTGTGGGTCGGGACGCGGGTAATATCCTCGCCGCCCAGTGTGATCGAACCTTCGGTGGGAAGGTCGAGACCCGCCACCATCCGCATCAGCGTGGTCTTGCCGCATCCGGAGGGACCGAGGAGGCAGACGAATGTCCCGTCGGGGACCGACAGGCTGACATCGTTCACCGCTTTGAACGCGCCGAACTCTTTCGTCACATGGCTGAGGTTAAGTCCGGACATCTGCTCTGCGCTCGACCTTTCGGGAAGCTCTCGTCTTCGGGAGAAGGCCATCCTCCCCCTCACGGGCGAGGATGGCTATCGCGGGATCAGCCAGCGATCATTTCCGTCCACTTCTGGTTCAGGAAGTCGGACCTCTGCTGGTACATCTCGTAGCGCGGGATGATCGGATCGATGTCGGATGATACCGCCGCGAACTCTTCCGCGGTCAGGTCGAGGAGATCGCGCTTGACCGTCGGCGAGGTTCCGACCTTCCGCGACAGCGTTGCCTGGACGGACGGCTGGCACATGTAGTCGATGAAGACATGCGCTTCCTCGGCTTTTTCGGAGGCGCGGGAGAGAGCCCAGCTGCCGGAATCGAGGATGCCGCCTTCCTTCGGGAAGGTCGAACGTACCGGATGGCCGTCGGCGGCGGCGAGGCCGGTTACGTCGTGATAGTACTGGCCCATCGGGATTTCGCCCGACTTCAGCGACTGTTCGAACTGGGCCTCGTCGCGATACCAGAGACGGACGTTCGGCTTTACCTCCGCAAGCTTTTCCAGCGCCTTGAGGATGCCTTCCTCGGTGGCCAGCACGTCGGTCCCGCCGAGATGCGTCTTCGCCGTGACTTCGAGAAGGAAGGAGTTGGAGACCAGCGCGAGAAGGCCAAGCTTGTCGGCATTTGCCGGATCCCACAGGGCTGCCCAGGACGTCGGCGCCTCGGGATAGCTATCGGTATTGGTCACCAGCGTGATGTACCAGGACACGGCGCCGATGCCGGCGACGCGACCGTCCGGATACTTGTTGACGAAGGTATCGATCAGGCCGGAGGCGTTTGCGATCTTCGCCATGTCGAGCGGCGCCCAGAGCTCCGTCGACTGCCCCTTCAAAAGCGCCACCTGCGACATCATCGAAACGTCCGCGGGCGCCTGTCCGGCCCGGGCTGCCTGCTCCAGCTGCACCAGCCAGGCCTCACCGGTCGGCTCGGCGATGGATTCCACCGCGATCCCGGTCGCCTTGGTGAACTCCGGGAAGATGTTCTTGTCGAACGAATCCTTGAAGTAGCCCCCATAGACGCCGACCTTCAGGGAACGGTCCTGCGCGCGAAGGATGGACGGCATCGCCAGCATGGAGGCACCTGCCAGGCCGGCGCCGAGCACCGCGCGGCGGGTGGGCCGCATGTTCAAGATCTTACCCATGTCTTTCTCCTTTGTTTTGCCGGCAGGTTCTCTGCCTGCCCGGCCAGTTCCCACTCTTGTTGCCAGTCTATGTCAGGGTTTGCCCGTGACGGAAGGGCTGAACACCATCAGGCTGAGTATCTCGAACAGCATCTGCGCGCCGGCCTGCGCGGTGTTGCTTGTCGGATCATACTGCGGCGCGACCTCAACCACGTCGCCACCGACGAGGTTGATCCCCTTCAATCCGCGGATGATCTCCAGGACTTCCCGGGTCGTCAGGCCGCCGATCTCGGGCGTGCCGGTACCGGGCGCGAAGCCTGGGTCGAGGCTGTCGATGTCGAAGGACAGGTAGGTGGGACCATCACCGACCACTGCCTTCGCCTTTTCGATGATCGCCGGTATTCCGAGGCCCGAGACGTCCTCGGCATGGATGACCGTCATGCCGGACGCATAGGAAAACTCCCAGATGTATTCCGCCGCGCCGCGAATGCCGATCTGGATCGTCCGTGTCGGATCCAGCACGCCATCGAGCACCGCGTTGCGGAACGGGCCGGCGTGGTGAAACTTGCTGTGGTCGAAGGGACCGCTCGTGTCGCAATGCGCGTCGATGTGGATCATTCCGACGGGCGCATTTCGCCCCACCGCCTTCAGGATCGACTGGCTGATCGAATGGTCGCCGCCGACAGCAAGCGGCAAAACGCCCGCCTCAACGATCTGCGTGAAGCGTTTCTCGATGTCCTGATGGCACATTTCGAGATCGTAGCGACTGCGGAGCGGCACATCGCCGATGTCTGCGACGCGCAGATCGAAGACCGGCGCCGTCTTCAGCACATGATTGTAGGGGCCGATCCGCTCGATTGCCCGCAATGCCCGCGGCCCGAAACGCGATCCCGGCCGGTTCGTCACACCGAGATCCATCGGAACGCCGGTGATCGCGACCTGCAGGTCGCCGAACGAGGGATCTTCCGCATCGACCTGCATGAAGGGAGCGGAAAGAAACGTCGGAACGCCCGCATAGGGAGCGATCCTGCTCCCGCTCTTCGAGAAGATTTTCTCCGCGACCTTGCGGAAATCGGGATCGTAGAGATTGCCGCCGTGCCCCGTCCCGTACTTCTCGCGCAGGTCCTTGAGCTTGTCGTCCTCTAGCGCCATCGCGTGACCCCTCTATGCATGCCTAATTTTAGCTCCCGCAAACCGGTCGCCTTTGTTTTGAGCATTATCGACAAAGACCCGCTGGAAATGCAATTCACGATGTACTAGCAGTCTCTGTGAGAAATTCTCACATGGGAGAAAGGATGAACGGTCGTCTGCCACCGCTGAACCCGCTTCGCGCATTCGAGGCGACGGCGCGCCTCGGCTCCGTGTCGGCTGCCGCGCGCGAGCTTCGCGTAACCCATGGCGCCGTGAGCCATCAGTTGCGAACGCTCGAGGAATCGCTTGCTACTGCGCTCTTCGAACGGGGCGGAAAGCGCATGAAGCTCTCGGCCGCAGGCGCCCTTCTGCTGCCGGCTGTAACCCAGGCCTTCAGCGGGATTGCGGCGGCGACCGCGCAGATGCAACGACCCGCGACCCGGGGCAGCCTCTCGATCACCTGCGTTCCCGCGCTCCTGTCCTTCTGGATCGTTCCGCGACTGTCATCGTTCACGGATCGATACCCGGACGTGACGCTGAAGCTTGCCGCGTCCAACGAACCCCGCCACCTCCATTCCTCGGATGTGGACGTCTGCATCCTCTATGGCGATGGCAACTGGCCGGATGCCTGGACGCGCCTCTGGAGCAATCTGCAGCTCTTTCCGGTCGCCAGTCCGACCTTGCTCAACAGCAGGCCGCTTCGGTCGATGAAGGACCTGGAAGACCATGTCCTCCTGCACGGCGATACGGACGGCCGCGAATGGAACACGTGGCTTTCTGCCGCCGACGGCGCGGAGATCCCCCGGCGCCGGCAACACTTCATGGGGGACGCGCGCTTCTCCACGGAAGCGGCTCTCCAGGGACAGGGCGTTGCACTCGGGGATACGATAACCGCAGCAAAGCTGATTGCCGAAGGCGGGCTCCTGGTTCCCTTCGACCTCAGCGTGCCGGCCAACGATGCGTTCTACGTCGCCTGTCGCCAGGAAATGCGCGCCGCGCCCATCGTCCGGGTGTTCATCGACTGGCTCTTCGCCTCGCTGGAGGCAGACCGCCTGCCTGAGCCTTCAAGTCTCGGCAGAACTCTTCTGAGAAGCAAGGCCACCTCCAGGAACTGATGGAGTTGCCGACGTGCAACTGACGTGATGCCATCAATGACCACACGTGCTCTTTTCTTGCAGAAGATCCCGCCGTGGTGTATCGCCAAAATTACTTGAAGAATGCTGGCGATTGTCGCAGGTGGCGATACCGCCGGAAGATTTTAAAATAAGCCCGACACGGTCTCCCCGAGGACCGGAACTTCTTCAATCGCCATTAGTTTGAGGCCGCCTCGGGACGGCCGCGCGTGTTGCTTGGGACCGAGTAATGCCGGATACCCCACTCCGCCAACTCGAAATTGACTCCCATAATTGTTCAATGCATGCTCGATACACAGGGGGCATTTGGATGACGAATTTCTACGATAAAGATAACGCTGAGGCTTTTCTTGGCGCTACCGCGCTTGCCCTTCAGGACGCGTTGGGGACCACATTGCTGGCGCTCGCGCAGGTGAAAGGCACGGACGATCTATCATGGTTTGACGAACTTCATCAGCAGACCGTCAGCGCCACAAAGAGGATGGTCGTTGAGGAGGTCTCGGTAGAAATCGACGCGGGCGCTCGCCGGTTCGCTTGCGAGGTGCTGGACGCAAAGTTCAAGAGCCTTCGCCTCAGCCTGACCGAAAAGCAGAAATGACCCTTTTCCATCAAGACTGATGAACGCACTGGAATAATTCGCCCCGTAAACCGCCAATACGCACACGGTGGTCGTCCTTTGCAGTTGACAGTGAGGCTACCAAACCAGGCCATTGGACGGCCAGTTGATCATTCCGTCTGGTTGCCGCCTGAAAGTCTCGTCAAGGGGGACTTTAGTACTATGCTCTTCAACGCAGGAGCCCGCAATAGGATGCAAAAGCTAATCGATTTAGCGCCATAAATCTGCGCCGTGCAACCCGCGAAATCTAGCCCTCCGGGCGAATGGTCGGGGCGTGCAGCAAACCCCTCCTGCACCGGACCCAACGGTCTGGCGTTCAAGGTGTTTTCATTCGGACGAATTTCCCCAAGGTCGCCGAAGGCGATACGGTCGCGCACCTCACCACGGGGAGGTGATGGCTGCGAGCATGTAAGGGGGGAGCGGCACTTGGAAAATTGCCTTGCCCGCAAGGACCTGGTCGCCCTCGGGGCAAGGCAGCAGAACCACTTTCAACTCAAACAGGGTCCCGCAAGATCGGGCAGGTCATGCAGTGCCCGCCGCCCCGCCCGCGGCCCAGTTCATCGCCTTCCACTGTGATGACCTCTATTCCGGCCTTGCGAAGCTTGGTGTTGGTGTAGGAATTGCGCTCGTAGGCGACGACGACCCCGGGAGACAGTGCGACGACGTTGTTGCCGTCATCCCATTGCTCGCGCTCCTGCTCGTAGTAGTCGCCTCCCGTCGTGATCACGTTGAGGCGCTGAAGCCCCATTGATTCCGCCGCGACCCCCGTCCCTTCTTCGGTGAGGAAGGGCTTGTCCTCGACGGCGTAGTCGATCTCGCCTTCCTTGTCGCCCGGACGCAGGCTGTAGCATTTGATCTGGCTGCACACCTCGAGGAAGATGTTGGCCACATCGCGATCGCAAAGCGTGAAGACGGTATCGAGGTGCATGGCGGCCCGTGACCGCGGCATCTGGCAGGCGACAACCCGGGTGGCCGCCTCCTGCTTGAACAGCGCGGTCGCAAGCTGGCCGACTGCCTGGGGGGTGCTGCGTTCGCCCATGCCGACGAGCACGACCCCGTTTCCGACCGGCATCACGTCGCCGCCTTCCAGCGTGGCGGGCCCGAAGTCCTGGTCCGGATCTCCCCACCATACCTTGAAGTCCCCGCCCTTGAACTCGGGGTGGAACTTGTAGATGGCCGTCGTCAGGAGCGTCTCCGGACGGCGCGCCGGATAGTACATCGGATTGAGGCTCACGCCGCCGTAGATCCAGCACGAATTGTCACGCGTGAACAGCGTGTTGGGCACCGGCGGTATAACGAAATCGGTCGGCTCCAGATAATGGCCGAACATAGCGCGCGTCTCGAAAGGCAGCTCAAAGCGGGCGATGCCGCCGATCAGATGCTCCGCGAGTTTTTGCGATGGCATCTCGTCGAGCCACTGGCGGAGTTCCGGCACCATGCCGGGCCCGACGTGATTGGCAGTGACGCGGCGATCCAGGATCCAGTCGCGCGCCTCCTTGTCCTGAAGCGTCTGCGCGAGCAGATCATGGAACTCCAGGACCTCGACGCCCACTTCCCGCATCTTGTTGCAGAAGTTGAAGTGCTCCTTCTGTGCCTCCTGCACCCAGAGCACGTCATCGAAGAGCAGTTCCCGGCAATTGCCCGGGGTCAGTCGCTTGTGTGCCAGCCCGGGGCGGCACACCATCACCGTCCTCAGTCGGCCGGCTTCGGAATGAACACCGAATTCTCTCATGTTCTTTCTCCTCAATTTGACGCGACGTACGTGATCCCGGACGTGTCTCGCGTGACGGTGGTGCCTGCAGTGCCTTCGATCATGGCGGAGAGGTCCTTCAGCGAACCGATGCAGGCCCGGTTTCCCGTTGCGCGGACGAAGCGGCAGGCCGCCTCGACCTTCGGCCCCATCGATCCCGCAGGAAACTTCACCTCATCGAGAGCGTCCGGGGAGGCGGTTCTGATGGCGCGTTGCGTAGGGGTTCCCCAATCGACGTAGACGGAATCCACATCGGTCAGGATGGCGAGGAAGTCCGCTCCGAGTTCGCGGGCCATCAGCTCCGCCGCGAGGTCCTTGTCGATCACGCACTCGACGCCGACCAGCCGCCGTTCGTCTTCGGGCGTGTACATGGTCGGGATGCCACCACCACCGGCAGCAATGACGACTGTGTTGTGATCGAGCAGCCAGCGGATGGGACGCAGTTCGAAGATCCGCTTCGGCATGGGCGACGCGACGACGCGGCGATAGGAATCGCCGTCCGCCTTGAACGTCCATCCCTTCTCGGCGGCCGTCGCATCGGCCTCGGCCTTGGTGTGGATGGGGCCGATGAACTTAGTCGGATTGCTGAATGCAGGATCGCTGGCGTCCACCTCGACCATCGTCAGAAGGGTGGCGATCGGTCTATCGAACGGGAGAAGGTTGCCGAGTTCCTGCTCGATCATGTAACCGATCATGCCCTCGGTCTGTGCACCGAGGACGTCGAAGGGATAGGGATCGACCTCCGCATAGGCCGCGCTCTGAAGCGCCAGCAGCCCGACTTGCGGCCCGTTGCCGTGACCGACCACCAGCTTGTGATCCATTGCGATTGGGGCAAGAGAACGCGCCGCGATGGCAACGTTCTCCCGCTGATTTTCCGCTGTCAGGGCCTGTCCGCGCCGCAGGAGCGCGTTGCCGCCGAGGGCTGTTACGATGAGCATCGGCGTTACTCCCCGATCGTGGCCACAAGAAGCGCTTTGATCGTGTGAAGCCGGTTCTCCGCCTGTTCGAACGCCACGTTGGCCTCGCTTTCGAAGACGTCGTCAGTCACTTCCAGACCATTGTGGATGTCGAATTTCTCCGCCACGTCCTTGCCGACCGTCGTTTCGGTATCGTGAAAGGCGGGCAGGCAATGCATGAACTTCACACGCGGATTTCCGCTCGCCTTCATGAGCTCGGCGTTCACCTGGTAGCGCTTCAGGAGCTTGATCCGCTCGGACCACACTTCCTTCGGCTCGCCCATGGAGACCCAGACGTCCGTATGGATGAAGTCGACATCCTTTACGGCTTCCTGCGGATCCTCGGTGATGGTGAGCTTCGCTCCGTATCGCTTCTCGAGATCGCGGGCGACGGACGTGAATTCATCCGAGGGCCAAAGCTCCTTCGGTCCGGCCAGACGCACGTCCATGCCCATGAGGCAGCCCGCGATCATGAGCGAGTGGCCCATGTTCGAGCGCGTGTCGCCGACATAGGCATATTTGATGTCGTGCACGGGCCGGTCGGAATGCTCCCGCATCGTCATCAGGTCTGCGAGCATCTGGGTTGGGTGATACTCGTCGGTGAGCCCGTTATAGACCGGAACACCCGCATACTCCGCAAGCTGCTCGACGCCGAACTGGGAAGCGCCGCGATATTCAATGGCATCGAACATCCGCCCCAGAACGCGGGCAGTGTCCTTGAAAGATTCCTTGTGGCCGATCTGCGAGCCGGCCGGATCCAGATAGGTGACATGTGCCCCCTGATCGTGGCAGGCCACTTCGAAGGCGCACCGCGTGCGGGTACTGGTCTTCTCGAAGATCAGCACGACCTCGCGCCCGCTCAGATGCTGTTGTTCCGTGCGCGCATACTTGGCTCGCTTGAGATCTCTCGCCAGGTCGAGGAGGTACTGGAATTCGCGCTGCGTGTAGTCCTGGACCGTGAGCAGTGACCGATTTCTGAGATTGAACGACATCTACGCTCTCCTTAGCGGTTGGGCCGGCGCGACGGCTTCGGCGCGGCTTTCTAGAGGCACTACTTTGGGGTTGCTGTGCTTGATCCAGACGAAGACAGGCAGGCCGCTCATCAGCAGCAGAAAGCCCCAGAAGACGATCTCGGAGCCGGCTCCGTAGATCGCTCCCATGGAAAAGAGGAATGCGACGGTCGCGAGCGCCACCAGGTGGTCGAGGCGAGCGGGTGGCAGGTAGACCAGCGGCTTGGTGGCGTAGAGAAGAAGCTCGACCAGGGCGCAGAAGAGGTAGGGAACGAGGCTTGTCATCGTCGCCAGCAGGATGATGAAGGTGAACTGCTCGACGAGGCTGCGCTGGAAGTTCATCGTGATCAGGATCGTGGACAGCAGGCTTGACGCGATCAGGGCGTTCGCGGGAGCGCCGGCCTTGGTGACCTTGCCCAGGATCGCCGGAAATACGCCGTCCCGCGCCGCCCCGTAGGGAACCTGCCCGGCGAGAAGAGTGAAGCCGTTCAACGTACCGAACGTCGATATGATGGCGCCGCCGCCGATGAGCAGGGCGCCGGACGTGCCCCATAGCTCTTCCGCCACGACCGCGAGCGGAGCGCTCGAGCCGCTCAGTTCTGCAAGCGGTACGGTCCCGAACGCGACAATGGTGACGAGGATGTAGATGGCGGCCACGAAGCAGGTCCCGGCCAGCGTGGCCAGGGGAATGGTGCGACTTGGGTTCTCGACCTCATCCCCCGGCACAGTCGCGGACTCCAGACCGAGGAAGGCCCACAAGGTCAGCGCGCAGCACGCGGCAATGGCCGAAAGCGGCTCCATCCCACTCGGATTGACGGGGGTCAGGCGGGACACGTCCACGCTCGCCACACCGACGATGACGAGCGCCAGAAGCGGCAGCAGCTTCAGCAGCGTCGCGCCTATCTGGACCGCGCCCGCGAACCCGACGCCACGGATGTTCACCAATGCAATGAACCAGAGTACTGCCAGTGCCACGAAAAGGGCAAGCGGCCCGCTCGATACGCCCGGCACGAAATGCCCGAGGTAGCCGGTGAACGCGACCGCCACCCCGGCATTGCCGGCCCAAAGCGCGATCCAGTATCCCCAGGCAATCAGGAACCCGGCGAATTCGCCGAAGCCCTCCCTCGTATAGGTGTAGGGTCCACCCGTCCCCGGAACCATGCGCGCCAGGCGCCCGAAGAGGATGGCGAGGGCGATGGCGCCGATCGAGGTGACAACCCATGCGGCAATCGAGATCGGCCCATAGAAGGCGAGCGATGCCGGCAGGAGGAAGATGCCGGATCCGATCATGTTTCCGACGACCAGCGCCGTGCACGCGGAAACACCAAGCCTCCTTGCGGTGTCTCGTTGACGCACCATGATCATGCTCCCTCAGAACGGGCTGATTGCGCCGGTCCAGATCAGGTAAAGGGCGACAAGGGCGAGGCCGAGTATGGCGATCGCGACGAGCAGATCGATGCCGGCAAAGGCGCGGACGTTGCGCTGGCGGCAGGCGATGGCGTAGATGATGAGGCCCGGCGCGAAGAGCAGCATCGCCATGAGGAGGAATTCCAGGCCGGCCGCATAGACGAGCCAGAGGCCATAGAGGGTCGCGACCCCGCCGATGAAGATATCCCGGCGACGTTGGGCGTCCTGCCCTTCGTAGCTTTCACCGCTCAGGGCCAGCTTCAGCGCATATGCCCCGGAAAAGACGTAGGGCGGCAGGATGGCGACCGAGGCGATGAAGTAGAAGAAGTTGTAGGCGTCCTGCGCAAAGTAGGTGAGAAGCAGGAACGCCTGGATGGCCAGGTTCGTGACCCAAAGCGAGTTGGCGGGCGCCCCCTTGCTGTTCTCCTTGGCGAACCACCGCGGAAACGTCCCGTCGTTGCCGCAGGTATAGGGGATTTCGGCGCAAAGGAGCGTCCAGCTGAGGAACGCGCCGCCCACGGAGATGACCAGGCCGAGATTGATGAGCCCGGCACCCCAGGGGCCGACGACATGGGCGAGCACGCCCGCCATCGATGGCACTTTCTGCGCGGCAAGCTCGGGCTGGTTCATGATCCCGGTCGAGAGCAGCGAAACCAGGACGTAGATCAGCAAGGCACCGGCAAAGCCGATGACGGTCGCACGTCCGACGTCCTTCCGGTTCGCCGCACGCCCCGAATAGACGCTGGCGCCCTCTATCCCGATGAACACCCAAAGGGTCACCAGCATGGTGCTCTTCACCTGCTCCAGCATGCTTCCGAGGCCGGGACTGTCGGCGGTGGGACGGCCCATGTTGTCGAAGGCGGAAAGGAAGATGTCGAAGTTGAAGGCGATGATCACCAGAAGGATGAAGATGGTGATCGGAACGAGTTTCGCGATGGTGGTCACGACATTGACGAACGCGGCTTCCTTGACGCCTCTCAGCACCAGAAAATGCACCGCCCAGAGGCAGATCGACGCCCCGAGGATGGACACCGCGTTGTTGCCTTCGCCGAAGACCGGCGCGAAATAGGAAAGCGCCGAAAAGATCGCGACTGCATAGGCGACGTTCCCGAGGAACGCGCTGATCCAGTACCCCCAGGCGCTGTTGAAACCGATGAAATCGCCGAAGCCGGCCTTCGCATAGGCATAAGGCCCGGCATCGAGGTGTGGCTTGCGCAGCGCAAGACCCTGATAGACGAAGGCAAGCATCAGCATGCCGATGCCGGTGATCAGCCATCCGATCATGATCGCAAGTGGCGAGGCGCCGCGGGACATGTCGCTCGGGAGGTTGAAGACGCCCCCACCGATCATCGAGCCTATGACGAGGCCGATGAGCGGGACCAGCGTAAGGTTTCCGGTCCGGATGGCAGGCGTGCTCGCATCGCTGGAAGAGTAATCAGCCGGCAGGTCGGACATTGGGCTGCTCCGATTGGGGGATTTTATTGCAGTATGGGCTTGATGAGGCTGCCCTAATCTTGCCTCGTTGTAATTGCGTGCGGTCAATTCGCCAAAGCTCGGCAAATGCTAGCAATAACAAGCCGGATGCTGTCCTGCGACGCGCCTTTCCTTCGGCGGACAGTGAGCCGCCGCAGCGTCGGCTAAAGGCAGTGAGCGGCGTGCAGCGACACTCATTGATGAGCGCATCACCGCTTTTGCTGCAGTTTTCGCGAAGGGAGCCAAGACATGGCAAACGGAACTTGCGACATTTGCGGCATCCGCCCCGCCGTCGTCCGTGCGCGGGTCGTTTCCAACGGGAAAACCGCAATCCTGGAACTGTGCGACGTCGACTACCGCCGGCTGAGCCGAAGCCAGGGTCACCCCGTCTCGCCGCTGGAGTCGCTCTTCAGTTCCCGGCGGGGAAGCCTGTTCGACGACTTCTTCGGCGATGATTTCTTCGGATCGGCGGGGCTTGCGGATTACGACGACGAGAAAGATGCGGGTGCGCCCGCATCTCGTCGCGAAACCAAGGGCGGCCGCGCCGCGGGAAGCCTTGGCGAACGCCTGAGCAAGAACGCGGAGGAACTCCTGCAGGCTGCCGCGCGCCGTGCGAGCGAGAACGGAAGCAGTGAGGTCGACACCGAGCATCTCCTCTACGCCCTGACGGAGAGTGACGTCGTCGCGACCATTCTCAAGCAGTTCAAGCTGTCGGTCGACGATCTGCGTCACCAGATCGAGGAACAGGAACCGAAGAGCGAGCGCAAGAGCGAGGACGAAGCGGTCGGGGTAAGCCCGCGCGTGAAGGATGCCCTGTCGCGGGCCCTGCAGGCCTCGGCGGAAATGGGCCACTCATATGTGGGCCCGGAGCACCTCCTCATCGGTCTGGCGGAAGAAGGCGAAGGCATAGCGGCCGACATCCTGCAAGGCTACGGGCTGACACCCCAGGCCATTCGCCAGCAGGTTACCAAGGTCGTCGGCCGCGGCGCGGAAGACGGCCGGGTCGAGACGCCCACCAACACGCCCAACCTCGACAAGTATATCCGTGACCTGACCAAGCTCGCGCGCGACGGCCAACTGGATCCGGTGATCGGTCGCGCGAAGGAGATCGAGACGGCAATCGAGGTTCTCGCCCGGCGCAGGAAGAACAATCCGGTGCTGATCGGAGAGCCCGGCGTGGGCAAGACCGCGATCGTGGAAGGGCTCGCCCAGCGGATCGTCGCCGGCGAGGTGCCGGAATCGCTTGCGGGCAAGCGGCTGGTCGAACTCAACATCAACGCACTGGTTGCCGGCGCGAAATATCGCGGCGAGTTCGAGGAGCGCGTCCAGGACGTGCTGAAGGAAGTGACCGAACACCGCGAGGAACTGGTCGTGTTCATCGACGAGATCCACACCATCGTCGGTGCGGGACAAGGTGGGGGCGAAGGAGGACTTGATATTGCCAACGTCTTCAAGCCGGCGCTCGCACGGGGCGACCTTAACCTGATCGGCGCCACCACCCTCAACGAATACCAGAAGCATATCGAGAAGGATGCGGCCCTCGAGCGTCGCTTCCAGCCCGTGTTCGTGCCGGAACCGACGGTCGCGCAGACGATCATGATACTCCGCGGACTGAGGGACGTGCTCGAAGCACACCACAAGGTCGCGATCACCCAGGAGGCGATCATTGCCGCCGCAGAACTCTCCGACCGCTACATCACCGGACGCTTCCTGCCCGACAAGGCCATCGATCTCATCGACCAGGCGGCCGCGCGGGTGAAGATCTCCGCGACGTCCCGCCCCGCCGACGTGCAGGAACTGGAGGCGGAAGTGCGCCAGCTCAAGCGGGAAAAGGACTATTCGACCTCCCGCAAGCAGTACGACCGCGCATCCGAGCTCGAGGGCCAGCACGAGGAAAAAAGCAAGGCGCTGGAGAAGGCAAGCGCGCGCTGGCGCCGCAAGCGCGGATCGGGAAGCGCCGAGGTACGTACCGAACACGTGGCGGAGGTGGTTTCAAAACTGACCGGCGTGCCCGTCAGCGAACTGACGACCGAGGAGCGGCAGAAGCTCGTCAACATGGAGGAGCGCCTCCAGCAGCGCGTGGTCGGCCAGGAAGAGGCGGTAAAAGCAGTTAGCGACGCCGTAAGGCTCGCCCGGGCGGGTCTTGGCGAAGACAGCCGCCCCGTCGCCACCTTCATGTTTCTCGGCCCAACAGGCGTCGGCAAGACGGAACTTGCCAAGGTGCTCGCCGAGACGGTCTTCGGCGACGAGGATGCGATGATCCGCATCGACATGTCCGAATACATGGAACGGCATGCCGTCGCACGGCTGATTGGCGCGCCTCCCGGATATGTCGGATATGACGAAGGCGGCCAGCTCACCGAAAGGGTCCGCCGTCGTCCCTACAGCGTCATCCTGCTCGACGAGATAGAAAAGGCTCATCCTGACGTTCACAACATCCTGTTGCAGGTGTTCGATGACGGTCGCCTGACGGACGGCAAAGGCAGGGTCGTCGACTTCACGAACACAATCCTGATCTCAACGTCAAACCTCGGTTCGGACATCATCCAGAGCCGGCTGCGGGAGGGAGAGCCGGAGAAAGACGCCGAGGAGGACGCTGAGGACCTCAAGCCTCAGATCATGGAGGTCCTGCGTCGCCATTTCCGGCCGGAGTTCCTCAACCGCATCGACGAAATCATCATCTTCCATGCGTTAAGCCGCAGCAACATCCGCTCGATCCTGGAACTGCAACTGGAGCGGGTCAAGCGCACGAGCCATGCCCAGGGGGTTACCCTGGATATAGACGAACAGCTTCTGGACCATTTCGCGGATGCCGGCTTCCGGCCCGAGTTCGGTGCGCGAGAAGTGCGCCGCCTTATCCGTGCCGAACTCGAGACAGCGCTCGCCAAGGCCATGCTGGGCGACGAGATCCATGACGGCGATCACGTACGCGCCCGCTGGGATGCGGAAGACCTCAAGGTTTCATTCGAACAGGTTGCGAAGCGGGAGAACGTTACGAAGGCGGCCGATACGGCGAGCGAAGACAATCAAACAACTACCGTGGAAAGGACAGCACAATGAGCATTCGCGGTTTGATCCCCTGGCATCGCAGACACGAAAGCTACGTACCGAGTTCACTCGCCGGATCCCGTCGCGATCCGCTCCAATCGCTGCACAACGACGTCGATCGCCTGTTCGACGAGGTCTTCCGGTTGAGCACGTCGGGCCAGCAATGGTTCGGTAGCGGGTCCGATGTCTGGCCCAAGATCGATATCACCGACGACGAGAAGGAAGTCCGCATCGTTGCCGACCTGCCCGGCATGGAGCAGAAGGATATCGAAGTGTCCCTCGAAGATGGCGTCCTGACCCTGAAGGGCGAGAAGACATCCGAAACCGAAAACAAGAGCACCCAGTTTTCCGAGCGCTTCTACGGCCGGTTCGAGCGGCGGATCCCGATCGGCTACGAGCTGGAGGACGACAAGATCGACGCTCACTTCGAGAACGGGGTGCTGAAGATCACGCTTCCAAAGAGCGAGAAAGCCAGTTCGAAAACCAGGCGGATCGACATCCGCACCTGAAGCGCCCTTCCCCTACAGGCTCCGTCGAACCTACGGGGCCTGCCTTCGAAGCCGTCACGCAACGACAGGTTCGCGTGGTGCAATGAGTGGCACGTCCACCGGAGGAATACAGTGCGCAGTCGGATTTTCCCATCTGTCCTTCTTGTCCCCGCTTTACTCATCAGTTGTACGACCACGACCACGAGCGAGGGGTTCGACCTCGCCCAACTGGACGAATGGCCAGACTGCCATATCCTCAGCTACGACGGCGAGCCGGTGAGAAGGACGGCAACGGCGACGGGACGGCCAAGCATGTGGGGGCTTGGCCGATGCCCGAAGACGCATCCTGACTTTGAGGACACGTCCATCTGGGTTCAGCGGAATATCGAGACGGGTCCTCACGTGGCAACCATGACGACGAAGCCCCGTGAGGACGGCACGTACCAGCGCGTTACCATTCGACGCGGCCAGGGTTCTGAGAGGCCGGGCTACTTCCGCTACATATGGGTGAGACACGGATAATGATGCCGCAGAGCCCACTGAGAACGCCTGTGAAACCGGGACTTTCACCCGGCAATGCGCTGAGCAGGAGAAGCGATCCGATAGAGGAACAAAGCCGTGAGGGAGGAGTTATATTTCCATAGACATTAGTATAATAGAATATGCGGGAGACCGGCCTTCCCGCGAAGGCTGGAGACGAAAATGCGTAACAAATATCGGCGAATATGGTCATCTAGCTCTGTTGAGTTGCGAAGCCGCTGACTATCCCGGCCCATCCTACGGACTACTTGCCCTTTGCCCCAGAAAAGTTGGTCGGGAGGAGTAGCATGGATAGGTTAGCGGCAGTCACGCGTACCGCGAAAGTCAATAAGGGGTTTGCTCACAAACCTCCCGAGACGCTTCAAAGCACCCGAACGCTTGAGCCAAACGGCACGATCTATGTGCCTGGCGAGATAAGGCGGGGGATCTACACCGTGGATTACGGCGCGGTTCGGATCTACCGATTGCTTTCCAATGGCCGCCGTCAGATATGCTCCTTCGAGTTCTCCGGAGATACCTTCGGCTTCGAAACGGACATGACGCATGTCTTCTTTGCGGAAGCCATCAGCCCGACACGCATCAGCGCCCTCAACGAGATGGGAGATCAATTACCGAGCGACGCCACCTCCTGGCTGCAAAGCATGGAGAGGACGCAACGAAACGTGCTGGTGCTCGGCTACCGCGACCCGGTTGAACGCGTGGCTGCTTTCCTCTCGGACCTGGATTCCCGGCAGGGACGGACAGGGACGATCGAGCTTCTGATGCCGCGGGCGGATATTGCCGACCATCTCTGCCTCAGCATCGAAACCATTTCCCGCGTCTTCACCTTCCTGCGCCTCAAGGGCATCATAAAGTTGCGAACCCCGCGAATTGTCGAGATTATCCGGCCGCGCGCGCTCCAATTTCTGATAGATTAGAAGAGCGCAAGCGAGAATCGGAAAGCGGTCGCTCCGACGATCCGGATTTCGCCGCGCCGAACGCCAGCAGGTGCCAGGAGAAGCGCGATGCCGACCGCCCGGTCGAGGTATGGATTAATAGCCGGAGTTACGATCCTTCTCGCTCTTGGCCTGGCCTATTGGGCCTGGACGGCGTTTCGCGAGCAAGGCCTTCCTGCGGGGTTCTATTCCGGTAACGGCCGCATCGAAGCCGTCGAGATCGATATCGCCACGAAGTCCGGCGGACGGCTTCGCGAGATCGACGTCAAGGAGGGCGATTTCGTCAAGGCGGGCCAGGTCCTGGCACAGATGGACACTGCCCAGTTGGAGGCGCGAAAGAGGCAGGCCGAAGCCGATCTGCGTCGTGCAGAAATCGCAATCGACACCGCCAACAGTCTCGTCAAGCAACGGGAAGCCGAGCGTGAATCCGCTCTCGCGGTAATCGAGCAGCGCAAGGCGCAGCTGGATTCGGCGGCAAAGACCAATGCAAGGTCGAAGCAGCTCCTCAGCAACAGGACGGTCTCGCAGCAGGTTGTCGACGAAAACGAGGCCGCCGAACAGGCCGCGCGAGCGACGCTTGCATCCGCTCAGGCGGCACTCGCCAGTTCGGAGGCTGCGATCAACGCCGCCAAGGCGCAGGTCGTGGACGCCGAAGCCGCCGTCGATGCGGCCAAGGCCGCGATCGAAAGCATAGATGCAGACCTTGAGGACACCATCCTGAAGGCGCCGCGGGACGGCCGCGTGCAGTATCGCGTGGCGGAACCGGGGGAAGTCCTGGGGGCCGGCGGGCGCGTCCTCACCATGGTCGATCTCAGCGACGTCTACATGACATTCTTCCTGCCCACCGAACAGGCGGGCAGGCTGGCGATCGGCTCCGACGCGCGCCTCGTGCTGGACGCAGCACCCCAGCTCACCATTCCGGCGGAGGTCTCCTTCGTCGCGGATGTGGCGCAGTTTACGCCGAAGACGGTGGAGACCGAGGACGAGCGCCAGAAGCTCACATTTCGCGTGAGGGCAAGAATACCGAAGGAGCTGCTTCAAAAACACATCGAGTACGTCAAGACCGGGCTCCCGGGAACCGCATATGTCCGGCTTGATCCCCAGGCCGAATGGCCGGAAAGCCTCGAAAGAAACCTCGTCGACTGAGGGCCCATCATGAACGGCGCCTCTCCAGGCAACAAGGTCAGAAGCGACAAGCCCGGCAACGAGATCGAGGCGGTCGTCGAGGTACGCCACACCACCCTCGCCTTCGGACGAGTGATCGCTCTCAATGACATATCGCTGTCCCTGCCTTCCGGGCGCATGGTCGGACTGGTGGGACCGGACGGGGTCGGCAAGTCCTCGCTGCTCTCCCTGATCTCCGGCTCGCGTGCCATGCAGAAGGGACAGATCCAAGTACTGGGAGGCGACATCGCCGACGCCCGCCACCGCAGGGAGGTCTGCCCGCGAATTGCCTACATGCCGCAAGGGCTGGGCAAGAACCTGTATTCCACGCTATCCGTCTTCGAGAACGTCGACTTCTTCGGTCGCCTGTTTGGACAGGACAGGCAGGAGCGCGCCGAACGGATTGACCTTCTCCTGAAAAGTACCGGGCTTGCTCCCTTTGCCGACAGGCCTGCGGGAAAGCTGTCGGGCGGCATGAAGCAGAAACTCGGACTGTGCTGTTCCCTGATCCACGATCCGGACCTCCTCATCCTCGACGAACCGACGACAGGGGTCGATCCCCTTTCACGCCAGCAGTTCTGGGAATTGATTGCCGCGATCCGGGCGGAACGCCCGAACCTCAGCGTGCTGGTTGCAACAGCCTACATGGAGGAAGCTGCCCGCTTCGACTGGGTCGTCGCGATGAACGCCGGCGAGGTGATCGGCACGGGCACCCCGTCCGAACTCATGGCAAGGACAGGGACGACGGACTTCGACGCAGCCTTCATCGCACTGTTGCCGCAGGACGTCTCCCGGGGTCACGTAGCCCTGGTCATCCCACCCCGAAAGGTCCTCGGGGGCGAACAATATGCGATCGAGGCCAGCCATCTCAGCATGAGATTTGGCGATTTCACCGCGGTCGACGACGTGAGCTTCAAGATTTCTCGCGGCGAAATCTTCGGATTCCTCGGCTCGAACGGCTGCGGCAAGACGACGACCATGAAGATGCTGACGGGGCTTTTGATCGCCAGCGAGGGCGAGGCGCGCCTGTTCGGTCAGAAGGTCGGCGGCGAGAACATCGCATTCCGGCGCCGCGTCGGATACATGAGCCAGGCGTTTTCGCTCTACTACGAACTGACGGTAAGGCAGAACCTGGAACTGAACGGGCGCCTGTTCCAACTGTCCACGGAAAGGGTTGCGGAACGGATTTCCGAACTGGCCCGTCGGCTGGGCCTCGAGGAGGTCCTGGATACCTTGCCGAACAGTCTGCCCCTTGGTATCCGCCAGCGCCTGTCGCTTGCCGTCGCGCTGATTCATTCCCCCGATGTCCTGATCCTGGACGAGCCCACGTCGGGGGTTGATCCTATAGCGCGCGATGATTTCTGGCGGATCCTCGTCGATCTCTCCCGCAACGACAACGTCACGATCTTCATCTCCACGCACTTCATGAACGAGGCGGAACGCTGCGACCGAATTTCCCTCATGCATGCGGGAAAGGTGCTGGTCACGGCGACGCCGCAGGCGATCGTGGAACAGCGACACGCGGCAAACCTCGAAGAGGCGTTCATCTCCGTCCTGGAGGAGGCGGCCGGAACGCCAAAGCCATCGGGCGACACCGAGGAAAAACCTGGCGAGATCGCCTTTGGCACGCCCCCGCACCCGACCACACCGGCGCGAGGAGATGGCATACGCCGCTACTTCGACGTCCGCCGCATGTTCAGCTATACGTGGCGCGAGACGCTCGAGCTTCGCCGCGATCCGATCCGCGCGACGCTTGCCATTCTCGGCAGCGTAATCCTGATGTTCGTGATCGGTTACGGCATCAACATGGATGTCGAGGACCTGACCTTCGCCGTCCTCGATCGCGACGACACGCCCATCAGCCGCGACTATGTCCTAGACATAGCGGGCTCGCGCTATTTCATCGAGCAGGAGCCTCTCGCCGACTATGCGGACCTGGACAGACGCATGCGAAACGGCGAGATCACCCTTGCCTTGGAAATTCCGCCCGGCTTCGGACGCAAGCTGATGCGGGGGGACGATGTCGAGGTCGGTGCCTGGGTCGATGGGTCCATGCCCCAGCGGGCGGAAACGATCAGAAGCTATGTGCAGGGCATGCATTCGCAGTGGCTCACGCGAAAAGCCGCCGAGACGCTGGGCGACGCCGCCGCGCAGGGAGATTTCTCGATCGAGACGCGGTATCGATATAACCCGGACGTCAAAAGCCTCGTGGCGATCGTGCCCGCCGTCATCCCGCTCCTCCTTATGCTCATTCCGGCGATGCTCTCCGCGCTCAGCGTCGTTCGCGAGAAAGAGCTTGGATCGATCATCAACCTCTACGTGACGCCGGTGACGCGGCTGGAGTTCCTGTTAGGCAAGCAGATCCCGTACATCGCGCTGGGCATGCTCAATTTCTTCCTCCTCGTCGCCTTTGCGGTCGTGATTTTCCGCGTACAGTTGACGGGCAGCATGATCACCTACACGTCGGCCGCCCTTCTCTATGTGACGATCGCGACGTCGATCGGCATCCTCATGTCGACATTCATGTCGAGCCAGGTGGCAGCGATATTCGGGACGGCACTTCTCACGCTCATTCCGGCCACCCAGTATTCGGGGATGATCGATCCTGTATCCTCCCTCCGCGGCGCGGGCGCCTTCATCGGAAAGATCTACCCGACCACGCACTTCATGACGATTTCGCGGGGAACTTTCTCGAAGGGCCTGGATTTTGGCGGACTATCGGGTTCCTTTGTGCCGCTGCTTGTCGCCATACCGCTGCTGGTCGCCCTGGGCGCGATCCTCTTGAGGAAGCAGGAGCGATGACGATGTTCTTCTCGACGGTGTACCAGCTGGGAGTGAAGGAACTGCGGGGACTTGCACGTGATCCCTTGTTGCTGCTTCTGATCATCTACGCATTCACCCTGGAGATCTACACTGGATCGCATGCGCTGCCTGAGGCCCTCAGCAATGCGGCGATTGCCATCGTCGACGAGGATCAGTCGCAGCTGTCCAGCCGCATTACCGGGGCATTTCTCCCGCCTTACTTCACGCCGCCGCAATCCATCTCAATCGCGGAAATGGACCAGCGAATGGATGCCGGCCTGGATACCTTCGCGCTCGACATTCCTCCGGACTTCGAGCGGAAGCTGCTCGCCGGGGATCAACCCGTCATCCAGCTGAACGTGGATGCGACCCGCATGAGCCAGGCCTTCACCGGGAGCGGCTACATCCAGTCGATCATATCGAGCGAGGTGAACGAATTCCTCGAGGGATACCGGGCATCATCGGCGCTGCCTGTGGAGCTCGTTCAAAGGATGCGCTTCAACCCTGCCCTGGACAAGGCGTGGTTCGGGTCGATCACCAACGTGATCACCTCGATCACCATGCTCTCCATTATCCTGACGGGAGCCGCCCTGATCCGCGAGCGCGAACGGGGAACCGTGGAGCATCTCCTCGTCATGCCGGTCACACCGGCGGAGATCATGGTCAGCAAGATACTCTCGATGGGGCTCGTCGTCCTTGTCGCGACCGCCATCTCCTTGATCGTGGTGGTCGAGGGCCTTCTCGCGGTTCCCATCGAGGGAAGCCTACCGCTATTCCTGTTCGGGACGGCACTCTTCCTCCTGGCGACGACCTCGCTCGGCATTTTCCTCGCCACGGTGGCCGGTTCGATGCCCCAGTTCGGCCTCCTCCTGATCCTCGTGCTGCTGCCGCTTCAGGTCCTGTCGGGCGCCATGACGCCCCGCGAGAGCATGCCTGCCTTCGTCCAGGACATCATGCTGCTCACCCCGAACACGCACTTCGTCATGCTGGCGCAGTCAGTGCTGTTCAGGGGCGCGTCCATCGATGTCGTCTGGCCGCAGCTTGCATCCCTCCTGGCAATATCGATCGTGCTTTTCATCCTCGCCCTCAAGCGGTTCCGGCGCTTTCTTCAGTAAAGTAGCGTCGCGCAGTCCGGGGCTTGGCTCCAGGCGATCTGGTTCAGAGGCGCCGCAATTGACCGCAATCATTTCTCTCGTCGTACGATGCAGTAGGATTTTCGTCCGCAACGAAGCTCCGCAGCGGGCCGCCCGTCTTCAGAAAGCAGGCCGCGATGAACTACGGGATCAGTGTTCTCTTTCGGGCCATACCCCTCATGATGGGGGCCGTCTGCCTGGGCCTCGGCCTTTACGTCCTCTCCGGCCAGGCGGACGCGGCACATTTCGTCGCCGGCCACGTGCTCGCTTCCCTGACAGCCATCTGCATCGCCCTGTTCACCACCGCCGCAATGATCATCCGTCAACTGACCCACACCTTCGGGCCAAAATGGAAGTACGCACTACCGACCCTCGGATACGGGGTTGCGCTTGCGACGGCACTGTGGGGTCTCTGGTTGATCGGGACGAGAAGCGCGGCGGATGCCTTCGTCGCCGGTCATGTCGTGTTCGGCGTCGGGATGATAGCGGCCTGCGTGTCCACCGTCGCCGCCGCCTCCTCCAGCTTCACCCTCATACCGAAGAACGCCGCCGGCCGTCGCGAGGATGGACCGCCAGCGACCGTCTACGGCGCGGGCACGGGCTGGCTGCTCGTCTGTGTGCCCGTGGCCGCAACGCTGATTAACGGGCTCTGGGCTGCAGCCCTGCTGAGGGATGCCTCCGTCACGGACCATTATGTCGCCGGCCATGTCCTCATGGGCCTGGCGGCGATCTGCTCCAGCCTTATCGCATTGGTCGCAACCGTCGTGCGCCAGGTGCGCAACCGGTTCGACGAGCCGGAGCGCTGGTACTGGACCCTATGGGTCCTGCTGATGGGATCCGTAACGCTTCTTTGGGGCCTGTACGTGCTGCTGGGGTCCGACAGGGTGGAACGGATTGCTCCGGGATACATCCTTCTCGGGCTCGCCATGGTCTGTTTCAGCATCGTCTCCAAGGTGTTCTTGCTGGCGGCGGTCTGGCGGCGCCGGTTTCCGCTGGCCAACAGGGTCCCGCTCATCCCCGTGATGACGTGCCTGGCGTGCTTGTTCCTTTCAGCGTTTCTGGCCGAAACCGCGATGACGGATGCAAACTTCTTCGTTCCCGCGCGCGTACTCGCCGGATTGGGAGCCGTATGCTTCACCCTTTTCTCGATCGTCTCGATCCTTGAGGCGGGCACGGCGAAGTAGTCCTGTTGGCGGTCGGGTGGCACGCTGTCGAAGTTCGGCACCCCGTCCGCAGGCACTTCTTCGGGAAAGCAGGCTGTCACCTGACCAGGAGGCTTCGTCAATGTCGTCGTCGATTTCTAGGTTGATCACTCTTGTATTGGGGGTCGCAATGGCAGCTGCAACGACATCGAACGTATCCGCCCAGGCGCCGGTCCTGTCGGCGGCGGAATCGGATCCCCGGGTGATGGGATGGATGCAGGGCTTCCCGCCCGCCCCGGACAAGATCATCACCCAGCCGGAATCGGTGTATTTCAGCTTTCCCCGCCTGCGGTGGACGGTTTGCCATATCCGGGAGCTTCTTCCCACGGTCGAGATCAGCCGGGGAATTGGAGCGCCGGTCCCCCTCGACTACGTCAACGTGCTGGAATTCGCCAACCTCCGCGCCGCGATCGACGCTCTGACCTTTACGCCGATCGGCGCGGACGGGGAGATGACGTGGCGGGAGTCTCTTGACGCCAACTATACCGATGGCATGCTCATTCTCCACGAGAACAGGGTCGTCTACGAACGATACTTCGGATGCCTCACGGATGCCGGAAAGCATGCGGCGATGTCGATGACGAAGTCGCTGACGGGGCTCCTGGCGCAGATCCTGGTTGCGGAGGGCCGCCTCGACGAGAGCGCGCTCGTATCGGACATCATCCCGGAGATTGGAGACAGCGCCTTCGCCAATGCGACCGTCCGCCAGGTGATGGACATGACGACGGGCCTTCAGTACTCGGAGGAATACGCCAACCCGAACGCCGATATCTGGAAATATTCCGCTGCGGCGAGCCCGCTTCCCAAGCCTGAGAGCTATGACGGACCCAACGGCTATTGGGAATACCTGCAGCAGGTGAAGCCCGAGGGGCAGCATGGCGAGGGCTTCCACTACAAGACGGTCAATGCCGACATGCTCGGCTGGATCGTCGCCCGGATCGCCGAGCAGAGCGTCAGCGAACTGGCTTCGGAGCGCCTCTGGAAACCCATGGGGGCGGATCAGGATGCCTACATGACCGTCGACGGGAAAGGCGTTCCCTATGCGGGTGGCGGCCTGAGCGCGGGCCTGCGCGATCTCGGTCGATTGGGCCTTCTCATGCTGAACGAGGGCGTCATCAACGGAAAGAGACTGTTTCCCGCGGAGGTGGTCCAGAGGATACGGGCCGGAGGAGACCCTTCAAAGTTCGGGACCGCCTATCCTGCCCTGACGGGCGGCAGCTACACCAGCCTGTGGTGGATTTATCCCGGCGAGGACCAGGTCATCGCGGCGCGCGGCGTTCACGGCCAGACGATCTATGTGGATTTCACCGCGCGCATGGTCATCGTCAGGTTTGCTTCCTTCCCGCGGTCGGAAAACCCCCTCATCGACCCGACGTCGATCCCCGCCTTCCGGGCCGTCGCCCAGTACCTCAAGTCGACGCCGCCGCAGCGCGACTGAGACGCCAGACCGACTCCGGTCTCGTCCGACGAGCCGGCATGCCCAATCGAACTTCCCCATTGCTTGCAATCAATGCCGCAGGTTCCGCCTCGGCTATCGTTGTGGCGATGAAGCGCGGCCGTCCCGGTCGGGCGACTAGATTGGAAGTGAGAAGGCTCATGAAGACCATCGTCCTGACCGCTGCTGCGGTACTCCTGGCCGGCAGCGCATTCGCTCAGACTGCCACCGAAGGACCGTTCGTCGTGCTCTCGGAAATCGTCGTCGTCGAGGGGCTGCCCAGCTACACCTCCGCCAACACCCTGGAAGAATACGACGTCTACGGCGCCGACGGCAAGAAGATCGCCGACATCGAGGATGTGCTGCTCAACATGGACGGCACGGTGGCAGCCGTGGCGCTGGAGGTCGGCGGCTTCCTCGGGATCGACGCCAAGCATGTGCTCGTCAACTGGAAGACCCTCCAGATCACGCCCGAAGACAATGGCCGCAAGCTGCTCATCACGGCGCCCACGCTGACCAAGGAAAACCTCGAACAGGCGCCCTCGGTGGATCTTGCCGCGCTCGGCCTCCACGAATAGATCGTCGGACACTGCAAAGTAACCACCCTTCGATCACCGGCGCGCCGATGTTCGGCATCGGCTGCCGGGCCTGTTGCTACCGCGGACCAAACCTCGATATTCGCGCACATATCGAGCCCGAAAACCGAGAATAAGCGGGCCATTACCGGTCTGACGACAGATCTTTCCGAAGATATGGCTGTAATACGGATTGATCGCAAGCAACGACAATCCCTGCACATCGCAATACCTTATAGGAAGTCGGCACAAAGAGTCCGCTACTGGCCTTCCCCTCCTGAGGTCGGACGTGTGCTGACGAGGGGGTGCTGCAATCGTTCATTGATTGCTGGGCTGACCAGACCTGTGTCGTCCGCCGCTCGGCCTCAATTGCCGGGTCACCCTCATCACCTTCTCTCAACCCTGATCAAAGAACGTCCCGTCTACGAAAGGCCGAGCCGGCCGAACCGTGGACCGCGGGGCCATAAGTACGCTCCCGCAGCACGGGGCAATCGACGCTTTCGGGAAAAGGAGATGAGCTGCTCCGCTATATTCCCGAGACGGGGCAGTCCGGGGGCGTGAAGTTCGAGAATCCGACCTTCGGGCAGTCACATTTCGCATCATATTTCGACGGCGGCTGGGTCCTGCGGCAGTCGGGATCGGTTGCGTGGGCGTATCCCGGCAGGTTGACATAGCGGCTCTGGTTGCAGCCGGTCAGCATGACCGTCAGCCCACACGCACATAATATTATCTTCCACATTCTGATCATCCTGTTGAGGCGGCGCCGCTACAGCCGACTGAAACGCCGGTCACGGGAATCTTCTCCGTGCCTGCAATCATTCTGTGTGTTGCCGGGCCTGCGATCATTGCTTGCAGTCAATTCCAAGGCGGGACGCTTGAAGTATATCTGTGCTTTCTGGGGCAGCACGGTCCGACCGCCCCTGGGGATTGATGCGGGAAAGCATATGCAAGCATCATGGCCACGAGGGTGCCGCAGACCTGGCGGCACATGCTTTGACCATCCGGAATCCGAAACTCCCGCCCGGGCGATGCGGGGATCGTCCCCTTGAGCGGACAGTCTTCTCCACCCTGCCGGTTCAACGAAGCAGCAAGGCCTGAGATCGAAGGCCTGCAATGCGGAGGGTTGGCATGACCCGACGTCGAAATGAGCCTCCGAAGACCGATGACCCGACATGGGGCAACTGGCTGTTCCCGGTAGTCCTCCAGACCGGAACGTCGCACCGGACGACCCAGATAACCAATCCCGCGGAAGCCTTGGCCTTTCTCACGATCGCCTGGGGAGGCGAAAAGGACGGCCTTCATCATTCGGCCAGGCTGGCCTGCTCCCAGGCCCTGAGGCGCCGCGTGCCTTCCGAGGCTGCAAAGGAGGCGTTCGTTCGTTTCGCGGAAAAGGCCCGCCTCCTCGGCGAGCCGCCAGGCCCGGAAAGCGACGGCACCGATCCGGAACAGTCGCACGGTTCGTCGTCGGATACCGATCGAACGCAAATCCTAGCCAGACCCCGGTAGCACCAGATCAGGAGTTCTATCCATGTCCAGTACGATGAGAGCCGCGGTGGTTACGGAATTCGGCAAGCCGCTTACCATTCAGGAGGTCCCGATACCCGAACCCGGGCCGGGCGAAGTCCTGGTCAAGGTGATGGCCTGCGGTGTGTGCCATACCGACCTTCATGCGGCGGAGGGGGATTGGCCGGTGAGGCCGACCCTGCCGTTCATCCCGGGCCACGAAGCCACCGGCATCGTCGCGAAGCTCGGGCCCGGCGTGACGAACCTCCGGGAAGGAGACGCGGTCGGAGTTGCCTGGCTCCATGACGCCTGCCTTCACTGCGAATATTGCGAGACGGGATGGGAGACGCTTTGCGAGCAACAGCACAACACCGGCTACAGCTGCAACGGCGGCTTTGCCGAATATGTCATCGCTGCCGCCGCGTTCGCGGCGCCGCTTCCCCGGGATGTCGATTTCACCGCGATCGCCCCGATCCTCTGCGCCGGCGTGACCACGTACAAAGGGCTGAAGGAAACGGAAGCAAGACCCGGTGAATGGGTGGTGGTCTCCGGTGTCGGCGGGCTCGGACATGTCGGGCTTCAATACGCCAAGGCCATGGGCCTGAAGGTCGTGGCGGTGGACGTGAGCGCGGACAAGCTCCGCCTCGCAAATGAACTCGGTGCCGATCTTGCCGTGGATGCAGGTTCCGGTACCGCGATCGAGGAGGTCGTCGAGGCCACGGGCGGCGGCGCGCATGGGGTCCTGGTCACTGCCGTCTCGCCTCCGGCCTTCGCGCAGGCGATCGGAATGACGAGGCGAAGGGGGACGGTCAGTCTCGTGGGACTTCCTCCCGGCCATTTTCCGACGCCGATCTTCGACGTCGTCCTCAAGCGCATCACCATACGCGGATCCATCGTCGGCACACGCCGGGATCTCGACGAAGCGATCGCCTTCGCGGCCGACGGCAAGGTCAACGCGACGATCCGCACGGCGCCTCTCGAGGAGATCAACGATATCTTTGCGAAACTGAAGGAAGGTCGGGTCGATGGCCGCATGGTGCTGGATCTGCAAGGATCGTCTACCGCGGCAAGCTGACTCCGGCATCTTTCCGGATAGACCTTGCGAAACGGACCAGCCCTACCCTCCCGTGGCAACGCGCACCGATCCCGACACACCTCGGGAAGAGTAGTTGTTGAAGTTCATGCTCAGGAGAGCCTCGAGGGTCAGATACGAGCGGAGCATTCGAAAGACGATGTAGGATGGAATACCGATCAGCGCCGCCAGCCTGAGGTTGACGACGATGGCAAGAATTGCGTTGACCATGGGGGTCCCTATGAACAGCGCAAGTATGGAGATTGCCCTGAGCGTGGCGTAGGGGTCCGCGTCCAGGATGAGGAAGTTCACGCAGAATATCACCAGCGGAAGCGCCATCGCCCGCCTTGCCGTATTCGTCAGCATGTAGGGAAGGACCAGCCATCCCCGCGTCGATATCCTGGGCGGCAGGAAATCCTGGATGTTTCTCGCCGTGACATGGAAGATGGAACGGAACCATCGTGTCCGTTGCTCGCGCAGGTGGCTGAAGGTCCGCGGCACCTCGGAGATGAAGGTCACGGCCGGATCCACCAGCAGGCGGTAGCCGGCCTCTCCGATCCGGAAGGCGATGTCGGTGTCCTCGCCGTTCATTCCGACGGCGAATCCCCCGACCAAGCGCGCCGCCCTGGTGTCGTAGCAGGCGAACATGCCGGCAATGCCAACGATACAGTCCGCTGCGCCGAGACCCACCTGATCATAGCCCATCTTGAGCAGGACCTCGATGTATCGGGGTCCGTCGAAGGGACCATTGCCGGGAGGCCGCGCCAGCCCGCCGACGACACCGACCTTCGTATCCCCGAAATGATTGAATGCCCGCATGAGAGCATCTTGCGAAAGCAGGGTGTCCGCGTCGACCCGCGCGAAATAGCCGGTTTCGACCGCGTCGAGCCCCCGGTTCAGGGCAAAGGATTTTCCCCGCCGCGATTCGTGCAGGAGTTCCCCCTCGAGGTGACGCGCGTCCGCCAGGGCTGCTCGAACCTGCTCGGATGTATCATCGATGGAAGCGTTGTCGATGACGAACAGAGTGACCGGTCCGCCATACCTGCCGGCAGCAGCGTCAGCCGCCGCTATGCACGCGCCAATGGCATGGCTTTCGTTATGGGCGGGGATGATCAGGGTGATCGGAGGCTGATATGTCCGGTGCCTCCGGAATATGCTCTGCAACGATGCGAGCACGTTGAGCAGGAAATATACCAGCGGCACGAACAGGAATATGCCCACGCTAACCCCGCCCATGAGCGCCACGTCCCTCAGGTTCTGGATGAAATCCAGTTCATAGCCCGCGACCCTGATGGAGACTGCCGCAGAGATCGCGAGGATGGCCATCGCGGTCAGGAAGGATTGCAGCCTCAGGCGCCTCCCGAGAGGTGCGTCCGAACGGGCCGGCATGTCCGCGGTGCGGATAAGGTGTAGGGAAAAGATGAGAAATCCCATCAGGGCCGAGACGAGTTCCGCCGTCGTCAGCGTGAGACGGACGCCGGAAAGCGCGAAAGCCGCCAGGTTCGCCATGTCGAAGATCAGGCAGAACGCGAGAAAGAAGAGCAGAAGCCTGCCGCCGAACCTGATCCGCACGGTCCATCCCGCGTCGATCGCGGAAGAGAATGCGACCACGAAACCGATGATGAACAACCGGAGCGGAACGGCAAGCGCTCCATCGTAGCGCGAGAAAAACAGGTCACGCTCGGGGAAGAACTGCACGATCGGTGTCCGGTTGAAGAGCAGCATCAGGCAGAACGTCACCACCGAGAAGATCGCCAGCACCCGCGGCGCGACATCATATGGCACGGGGTGGGACAGGGCGCCGGGACTGGAGTCCTCCGAGGCATATTGATCTTTCTGAAGCTCGCGTCTGAGCGCGTGGCCGTCGATCGTTTCTACCATGTGACGATCAGGCCAGTGCTTCCGGCGGGAACTTGCGGCGGCGGCGCATTCGGGACGACGCGCTGCATATTGAGTTCCGACGAAACTCCATCTGGCGGCCTGCCTCCCCAGACGACAAGAATATTGGCGCTCTGGCTGACTTCCTGGAGAAGCCCGGCAAGGCGTTCTCCATGTCCTGCCCGGATGGCAACCTGTCCCTGCCCGCCCGCAAGGTCGACGGGAGTGTCGAGCGGCAGCAGCAGGTCGAGCATGCCTGCAAGCTGGACCGCGGTTTCGAGGCCCGATCCCTCCACCGCCTGCAGGCCGACCCTGTCGGCAACCGCCAGCTGATGAACCAGGATCTGCGCGTCCCCCTGGGGACTGTTGCCGGAGGTCAGCGTGGTCGAGGGCAGAAGTTGCGCTGCCTGCTCCGGTCCGGCGCGGCATATGCCTTGATTGGGCGTGTTATCGACAAGCGTCACGACCAGTTGGTTCGTGAGCCGCTGGTAGTCGGCCGGAAGGGGCACGCTAAGCAGAAGATCATTGCCGGTGCCGGGATGATTGGTGGAATTCACCAGCATTCCGTTCAAGACCACTCGAAGCGACCAGTAGTTCTCGCCTCTCAACTGGCTTGTCTTGAGGTGAAGCTCCAACGCATCTGGCGCCCTGCCCTCCGGGAGATCGGCAAGCTTGTAGTTAAGCTGCCACCGGGTGGATGCCCGGAAGGTATGGGTGAGGATGTCGGTCGTAAGCGCCGATACCGGCAACGGCCACGACTGTCCGTAGGAGGAGGGAAGCGAACCGCCCCTCAGCCGCAGGAGTTCCGACAGGCCCGTCGGTCCGGCAACGGAAAGCTTGTCCTCGGCCAGCGTGATTGGCGGCTCGCCGTCCGTCGGCATGACGCTGATCCCCTTCGGAGCCTCGGTTCCGGTGATCTCCGCCGCAACGCCCTGCCTGGTCAGCCATTGGCTCGCCCAGGCGGCCGGGACGACATCGCCTTCAGCCTCGATCTGTAGGGGAGACGGGAGGAGCTCCGCATAGACCTCGGGGTCCGAAAGGGGCTCGACCACTTCCAGCATTACCGCCGTGCTTGGCAGCACCTGGACGATCGAGCCGAGATTTGTCACGTTCGTCGGGCAGACCTGACCGTAGTTCGTCGTGCCGTTGCCTTCGAGCGTGACCAGTATCTCCCCTGTAGCGATATCGAGCGGCGACAGGTTGTAGGTAAGACGATGTTCGGCGCGTCCCGGCTCAAGCAGGATCGCATCCACGAGATTGCCGTTCACCTGCACCCGGACGAGCCCGTCGCCGTGTGCGATGAGTTCGCTTTGCAGATCAAGCTGCAGTTGCACCCGGACCGGCTCCAGCTCTTCCGGAATGTCGAACCGGATTTGGGACGTGGAGGGAAATCCAAGGAGCGCGTCCCAGCGTGTGCCGTTCGCGCTCCCCAGACGCAGGATCCTCTCGCTCTCGGTCAGGCGCTCCGGCGTGTTGGCAGCCGATCCCTCCGACAGTCCCAGTCGATCGGTGAAGTCAAGCCGCTCCGACAACCCCAACCGCTGACCGAGGGTCCGCGAAGCTTCCGGGTTGCTGAACATGAAAGCCAGAAATGTGATGGCGAACACGACCAGTGCGAGTGCGATCAGTCTGAGGAAGTCGCGCATCGGAGAACCTCACATTTCGGGAACCACTCCGGGCTTGTGACGTGCGGTCCAAAGCGATCTCGCGGGGACCACGGCAGGATCGAAGCGCGCCTTGAACCGCTCCACGATGTTCATCGTCTCGTTGAACAATTGCTGGTCGAGCAAAATCGAGTTCAACCCCAGCGCCGGGAAAGAGACGTTGGTGACCTCAAGCTCATTCTCGGCCGCTTCGTTGCGAGGATTGTCGACGTAAGCGACGCGAACGCCGGTTATTGCGGCAATCATCTCGGCAAGGTCGCGGACCCGCTTGGTCTCCGCCACCTGATTGAATATCTTCACGCGATCACCGCGTTCCGGGGGATGCTCTATCGCCAGCCTCACGCATTGCACCGTATCCTGGATGTTGATGAAGCCGCGGGTCTGTCCGCCTGTTCCATGAACGGTAAGAGCGTGGCCGACGACCGCCTGAACCAGGAAGCGATTGAGGACCGTTCCGTAGTCGCCATCATAGTCGAACCGGTTGATGAGGGCATCGTCGCGGCAGGTCTCCGGGGTTTCGGTTCCCCACACGACCCCCTGATGGAGGTCGGTGATCCGTAATCGATCATTCTCGGCATAGTACTGGAACAGTATTTGGTCCATGGACTTGGTCATGTGGTAGACCGAGCCGGGCTGTGTCGGATAAAGGATGGAGCGCTCGAGCTCCTTTCCGCTCGGTCCGCGGATGATGATGTCCAGATATCCTTCCGGCATCGCCAGATCACTGCCGCTGTAGCCGTAGACACCCACCGTACCCAGATGGACGATGTGGATGTCATTCCCCAGTTCGACGGCCGCCACCAAGAGATTGTGTGTGCCCGACACGTTGTTGTCGACGGTGTAACGCTTGTGATACGCGCTCTTCATCGAGTAGGGCGCCGACCGCTGCTCCGCGAAATGGACAACGACATCGGGCTTGAAGTCCGACAGCACGCGAACGAGGCCTGTATAATCCCGGGCGACGTCGATCGGGTAGAAGGGAATCTTGTTGGAGGACACCTTCGCCCAGGTTGCCAGGCGATCCTCGATCGACGCGATCGGGGTAAGACTGCTGGCCCCCAGCTCCTCGTCGATCATCCGGCGCGAGAGATTGTCCAGGATTCCGACCCGAAACCCGTTCGCAGACAGGTGAAGGGCAGTGGGCCATCCGCAGAACCCATCGCCTCCCAAGATCAGGACAGATTTCACTCCGGACTCCTCTCGCCGCCAGATGAAGTCGGTCAGACGCTGCTGGCGTTCTCGCTCTTGGCCGCCTTTGAAAGTGCCTCTTCCAGGCGCCGCTCCTGATCCGGGGGAAGCGAACTCTTCAACACCTTGCCGCCGGGATACTTGGCCAGTTCGTCGAGAACCTTCTCCGGGCGAATTTTTCGAATGAGGATGAAAAGAGCCGAACTGCCCGGCGCGAGTGTTTCGCCCACGGACCGGATGAACTTGTCATCGATACCGTAATCGACAAGAGAGCCCGACAACGCACCCGCGCCGGCACCGACGACGGCGCCCGCCGCAAGTCCCGCAAGCGGGTTGAGAAACAGCAGCCCCACCAGGGTTCCCCAGACGGCACCGGAAAGACCTCCGGAAGCCGCGCCGGCACCAACCACGTTGAAGCTCTGCTTCAGGTTGATTTTTCCATCGGGCTGCCTGATGACCACGACAGCATCGGCAAGATCAACCAAGTATTCTTTCTGCAGCCTGTTGAGCTCAACAAGAACACGATCGGCTTCGTGCATGTCGGCAAATGAAATGGCAACTAGGTCCGTCATTTTCTCTTCCACATCTGACAAGAGTAACTGGTGATAACCCTGGCTCACCGGACGAACGTAGACTGCCGCGCAACGCGGGGCATTGACTGCAATCAATTCGCCATGCCCCCTCGCCCAAAGCGAGCGTCACCCCGTGCACCACGCGCGATGCTAAGTTGGCAGTGAGCGCCCCTGGATGCTTCGAAACCCGAATTGCCTACACGCAATGCGGCGATCAATCCCCTCATCTAACGTCGCAGGAATACCCCATAGAAATTCCGCGCAATCATGTCTTTCCTGGAAACGATCCAGAATATCAGTGAGATATCGATCTGTCGGAAAACTGTTCGGCGCAACAAATCTTAAGCGAGGCAGTAATCATGGCGAAGTCACCTTCCACTCGATCCGGTCTTTCTACGGCGCCCATGGCAACGGCAACGGCGATCGCCGTTGCACTGGTGCTGTCGTCGTGCGTGTCCAATATCCAGAGCACGGAGGACGATCTGGCTGCGGCAGGCTTCGTCGTGCGTCCCGCCAATACGCCGGCGCGGCAGGCCATGCTGAAGCGCCTACCGCCGAACAGGTTCCTTATCCGCACGCGGGGCAACAACGTAAGCTACGTCTACGCCGACCCGGTGAACTGCAATTGCCTCTACGTCGGCAACCAGCAGGCCTATGACGCCTATCGTCGGGCCAAGCAGCAGGAGCGCATTGCCAATAGAGAGCTGTGGGCGGCCCAGACCTATGCGGACGCGCAGTGGAACTGGGATGTGTGGGGACCGGGCCAGTTCTACGATTTCGGCCCCTGGGGACCGGGCTTCGGCTGGTAAGCCATAACAAACCGGCCTCCGCAACCTGGCGGCCGCGGTCAGTGGGCGTTACCGCGCTGCCGGAGACCCGGCAGCGCTACGGGACGCGTTGAAAAAGCTTGGAATGTGCGACCATCACGGCCGCATCTGTGAGCTTGTTGGGATCCACGAGCCCACGGCGGTAGAACCGGAGAACAACGCGAGCAATCGCCTCTTTCTCGACCGGCGCATCCTCGTCCGCCAGCCGGGCAATGGCGGCGGCCGTCGCTACCCCCATTCGATCCAGGTCTTCTGGGGCAAAGATACCCGGAACCCCACCATTGAAATGATGATCCTGCATAGGATTGGCTCCCCGTTTGGGGCGAGAGCTGCCAGCTCCCTGTCGCCAGTGCCCTTCTACATGGTTGGCGATAGAAAAAGCCTACGCTCACCACTTACGGAGTCGAGTCACGTTATGTGAATGCGAAGAGCTTGGCGGGGCCCGCAAGGAGAACCGCTTCGGCGCCGTCCGCCCTTCCCCTGAAGCCTGCGGGCGGAAATTCCTTGCTGCTTGATTGCAGTCAAGGAATTGGCATGACGCACCTGTCAAGAAATCTTGAAGAGCGATTACGCCGATCCCCCATTTCACAATGGGTTTGCCTTCCTATTGTTGTCAATTTTTGCAGTCGATCTGTCTTCTCCATGTGTCGGCGGGCACGGAAAAGGAATTGGCATGAAAAGCATGACGGAAGAGGAGATACCGGATTTTGTGAACGAGATCCTGGCGACCGGCTGCGATATCCGCGCCGTCGGCCACATCTACGTCATCGCCGATGCCGACCTTCCCGATGATGTCTTCAAGACGGTCGAGCCGGAACTGGAGCGGATAACCGAGAAATACGGCAAGCGCGATCATCTGAAGTCGCAGATAACCGCATACCTGCACTCGATCGGGCGAAGCTATCCCCCGCCCGTCGTGCATTGACAGGCGCTCCTCCCCGAAATCGCGCCCGCTGACGGCCCTGCCTTCCAGCGGCGGCTGCGCTCAAGGGCCAAACGGGTCGAACCGCCAGCTGATCTCCGTCTTGCCCATATGCTGCGCGAACGCCAGATCGATACGCACGCCCTTCCCCGAACAGGCTTCACAATGGAAATGCATCAGCACCCCGTGACGACGGGCACTCGGATTAAGGGTTCCGGTGGCACTCTGAACGGATACGGACGTTGTTTGTCCCTGTACCGCCGTTACCACTTCTTGCGGCGCATCTTGGTCGCGCTCGAAGAAGGTCGCTCCCATGTGGGTGATCTGATGACCTCCGCATCTCGGGCAGAGAAGCTGTGCCGATTCCAGCCCCAAGTCCTCGGTCTTTATCGAACCCGATCTCTGCATCTGGCGCACCTCCTCTGGCTCTAACGGACAAACGATGCTGCTCGGCCTCTACCCTCTCATCGCCCTTGACGACGCGACCATCACGGAGAACCCGCCATGGTGACGCCGGGGAGCACGCTGCGGTTGGAGGTCAAGGCCCCTGTAAGAAAGGCAAGGTTGGCGGCGGCAATGCGGGCCGCTGCCCGCGCATCGGTTTGAGCTAGCCTGGCATCCAACAGGGCATTGTTGGTCTCGTTCACCACGGTAACCGTTCCCAGCCCGTTCTTGTAGGATGCAAGCGCGGCATCGAAGGCGGTCTCCGATGTCTGGACGAGAACGCCGGCGGCCTTGTTGGCAGCCAGGGCAGTCCGCAGCGCGTTCGAGGCGACCATGATTTCCGTCGCCGCCTCCAGCTGAACCTGGCGGAGGGTCTCCGCTGCGGCGCCGACCGCGGACTGTGCCTTCTTCAACTGGGCTGCACGCAGGCCGGCGTCGTATAGCGGCACCGTGGCACCCACAAGCACGCCGACGCCCGATGCCTGGTTGCCGAGGGCCGGCAGGTTGCCGACGTCGAAGCTGTCGGATGTCGACGCCAGCGTTGCGGCAACGAATATCTTCGGCAGGAACTCCGCCTCCGCGGCCTGCACGCCCGCCCTGCTTGCCTGGAGCGCCGCGAAACTGGCGATCACGTCAGGACGGCGGGAGAGTGCCGCGTCCAGCACCGATTGCGTCATCCTGTCGAGACCGGCGGGCAGCCTTCCGTCCAGCGAACCGTTGATCTTGATCTTCAGCATCGCGTTCACGCCCATGGCCGCGAGAAGGGCCTGATAGGCATCCTGTTGCTGGCCCTGCGCCCGCACGATCCTCAGTTCCGACTGGGCGACCTGCTGGCGGGCGAGTGCGGTTTCGACGGTGGTCGCGCGTCCCTCGTCGAAGTTCGCCTGGGCAGCAGCCGCCACCGCCTCGCTGTTGCGCAGCGTTTCCTGCGCGATCCGGTTCGCCACGACCGAGGCGCTGTAGACGTAATAGCTTCGCGTCACATCGAAGATGACCTTCTGATGCGCCGCGTTGAAGGTCACGTTCGCCGCGAAGGAGACCTGTTCGGCGGCATCCGCGAGGGCGGCGCGTTGCCCGAAATCGAAAACCAGCCACTGGAGCGCGATGGAAGGTGTCACCCCTTCCACCCTCGTGTCGATGTCGCGCCGACCGAGCAGCGGTACCTCGACGGGGACCGTGGTTTCCTGGACACCCCCGATGACGTTCGCGGTGATGACCGGCAGCATGGTGGCCTCCACCATGCCGACACTGAGCGCGGCCTGGCGCGCCTGTTCCCAGGCGTTGCGGGTCGTGGGATTGCTGCGCTGGGCAATATCGATGAGTTGCGCGAGGTTGTACCGGGCATTGGTATCGATCGCCACGGGATCGGCAATCCGGGCAAGCGACGGATTGGACGGGACGCTGAAATCATCCGGCCCTCCGGTCGCACTTGCAGGCTCGCCGCGCGCCGCCGTCATCTTCCAGGGCTTGTCCGCTGCTTCCGGCGCCAGTTCCAGCGCTTCCGTCGCGCAGCCGGTCAGAATGAGGGCGATCAGGAGAGGCAGGACGAGCAGGCATGCGTCCGCAGTTGCTCTCATAAGCGACTGTCCTGCAGGGCTGCCTCCAGGTCCGTGATATGCCTGTGGATTTGCATTATCCCCGCAGTCTCCGTGTCAGAAGCAGAAGAAGATGGATCGCGGACCGAGCTCTCCCCCGGTGGCCGGGATCTTTCGAGTTGCGACGATAAGCTGTTTAGTCTTGCGACAGCATCCGGCATCGCCTCGGCTGAAAAGTAAACATGCTTATTTAGCGAAGCAAGCTTGTTGGCGGCAAAGAGGAGCGCGCCCTCCCGTTCAGCGGACGGTCGAAGGGCGCTGGGTTCGAATGGCAGGAGGTAGAAACAGTAGCGCACGTCCTGAAGCAGCCGTTCGGTTTCCGCCGCGGTGGCGATCATCCCGAAGCGGTGCTCGGAGGGCGCTGCGGCAATCTGCGCGACCTTCCGAGCAGCCTGCGAGAGACGTTGTCGGATGACCGTCGCGACCGGCACCGGCCATATCATGGTGGAGATGATGTAGACCGCAAAATTGCCGACCAGGATGCCGATGATGCGGTCGCGCGCCGTGTCGAGGTCGGTGGAGGGACCGAAGCCGTGCAGGACGGTGAGCGTGAAGGCGAGGCCGATTTGCAGCCCGCCGTAGGAAACCTTCTCGCTGCCCGCCGTGACCCAGGCCGAAAGGAGAGCGACGCCGAAGACGAGGACCATCAGCCCGCCGACGGTCTCGAGGTGCGGTATCAGGAATATCAGCGAACCGACGCCGATCGCCGCCCCGACGAGACACCCGGCGATGCGCAGGCCGAGCTTGTGGATCGTATCCCCGGCGGTGCCCATCGAGGCGACGTAACAGGTCACCATCGCCGTATGGATGCCCTGCCAGTCTATCGCGGCATAGAACATGTAACACAGTATCGCGGCCATCGTCGTCTTGATCGCGAAACGCTCGTATATCGGGTTGGTGAAGGCGTCGGCGGCAAACAGCCTGTCGCGACCACCGGAGGCGTAAGCGTGATTGCCGGTGCCGGCGAGGTTTTCCAGAGCCTGCAACATCGCGGCTTCCTGCCGGCTCCCCGAAACGGCAAGTTCCGGCGAAGGAGGTGGAAGCGGCCGGCCTGCATCGAGCGCCGACGCCATGTCATCGAGGTGCTCGACATACTTCCTTTCATGTTCGGCCGATGTTTCGGGCGGCAGCGCGGATACGGCAAAAAGAAGCTGGTAGGATGCCGGAATGTCGACCTTGATCTTGGCTGCTCTCCCGCGGGTCGTTTGATGCAGGATGTTCACCAGCATCAGGCGCTTGTCCTGCTCTTCGTTCGCCGCTCCGAGCTTTTCCTGCAAGGCGGACAGCGTCCCCGAATTCCTCGCGAGCAATACGTCGCGCGCCACCTGGAAACGCTCGCGCATCTCATCGCGCAAGAGCGCCAGGCTCCAGCGGCCGAAAAAGAGGCTGAAACCGGCGATGACGAACATGGGCATGATCCCCATCTCCGCGGCGTAACGCAGCGCATAGGAAATCACGCCATTGATGGGCACCTGGTTCACAAGGCTCAGTATGAAGGCAATGATGAGCGCAACGACGCTGCCCCCCTCGCCGAGCTTGCTTGCGGCACCGAGGAAGATGAAGACGAAGGATACCGCGATCATCACCAGGATCCGCAACAGAGCGGAACTGACCGTCCATTGAAGGATCGGGATCATCAGCACAACGAGCAAGGCGAAGCCCAGGATTGCCGCCGTGGCCACGACGGTATTCTCGGCCCCGTCGGCCTTCATCAGGTACATGACGAGGTAGCAGCTGAGCGCCGATTCAGGGATGTGAAACATCATCGCGATGCCCGCCACCATGGCGGACACGACGGCGACACCCAGGGACGTCGCCATGCGCCCCGGAAACGGCATCAGATCCGCCAGCGTCTCGCGGATTGCATCCGCCAGCGTCGGTCTAACAATTTGTTCCATGGATCACCGTCACAACGGCCGAGGCGCCTGAGCGCGTGAGGTCTTCGGGTGGATCGATCAACCTTACCCTGACGGGAAAACGCTGGGCGATCCGCACCCAGTCGAGGTCTTTCGGCACATAGGGCAGGTTGCGCGGGATATTGACCACGTCCTCCGACGAGACCCCCCAGCCGATACCCTCGACGGTGCCCCTGACGACGATCGAGCTGTCGGCAAGAATCCGCACCTCGGCACAGTCACCCTTGCTGATGCTCCTCAGTTCTGTTTCGGGAAATGTCGCCGAAGCGTACCAGCTCGATGTATCGATCAGCGTGAACATTGACTGGCCGGGCGCCACGACCTGCCCGGTACCGTACAGAAGACCGACGATCCGGCCGTCATGGGGTGCACGAACGACGGCGTTGTCCAGGTTGTGCTGGGCGAGCGCGAGGGCCGCCTGGCGGGCGCGCACCAGCGCTTCGGCTCCGTCGAGCGAGCCGACAAGCGTCTTGGCTGCCGCGGCTTGCTGGACGGCCTGACCGAGGCTGATCTGTGCATCGTCCCGCGCGGTCCTCGCATCCTCCACCTGCTGGCGCGTCACGTAGCCCTTCGGGCTCAGCGCCTCGAGTCGCTTGAGCGTCGCTTCCGCAAGAGCAAGGTTCGACTCGGCCCGCGCGATCTGCTGGTCGGCGATCCCTGCATTCTCGGCCTCTGCCTTGACCGCGCGCCGCTGGTTTTCCAGTTCCGCCTCGGCGATCGCCAGATCCGCCGCCGTCTGCTCGACGATGAGTTGAAGAGGCTTTGGATCGATCACAAAAAGGACATCCCCCTTTTTGACGGCCTGGTTTTCCCGGACATCGATGGAGACGACCCTTCCGGCCACGCTCGCCGATATATTGACGAGGGTGGCCCCGATGACCGCATCCTCCGAAAGCGGGTTGTCGCGTGCCTTGCGCAGATAGAGCCAGGTCATCGTGAAGGCTGCGACGACGAGGATGCCGGTCAGCAACACCCCGACGATGCTGTATCTTCTTTTGCTGTAGGCGTTGCTGTCCATGTTACCGACCGTAGACCAACAGCAGCACAGCGCAGGCGATCGTCACGACCATCGCGGTATAGGCCGTGAGACGCAACGGCAGGATGTCGTCGATGCCGACCCAGATGAAGACCGCGCGGACGACGAGCGTCAAGATCACCGCAACCAGCAGGCATAGCATCCAGGACGGGAAGTACGCTCCGAACAGGTAGAATGACGGCCCTGACACGCGCTAGGTCTCCCATGGATTGCCTTGGCCCACGCTGCAGCCCCGGCTTGGGCCTGGCCGCACGGGTTCACGGACCAGCTTACTCCCTCAATGCCAATCCCTGCGTGATTAGGATCAATTCCGGCCGATGTCCCGGCAACACTAGTACCCACTCCGCCGGGAAGCATTGCCCGTGTTGGCTCCTGAAGGCGCGGCAAGGATACTCGAAATCGCCGTGTAAGAGCTCCGATATACCTGCGCCTGATCAGTTACATCCCAACAAATGATGGTACCATTCCCGGCGAGACGTGTGGGCTGCGCCGCTTGATCCGGAGACGGCCGGCGGCGGCCTGCCGCCGATCCTCTGCGGCCCTCGGCGGGTTTCCAGAAGCCATAAGTAACCGGAGCACCGATGATGTCCGATGCCAGCGGCGCAGGATCACCGGAACGGCACCTAGCGGATGGCCGCTATGTGGCGCTCTGCTGCGTGGTCGGGGTCATCGCCGGCACAATCGGATCGATTTTTCATCTGGCGATAAACGCGTTTCTCCTTTGGCCGTCACACCTTCGCCAGATGCTGGAGGGCCCCCTTCTCGTAATCTGCGCCGCCCTCATCACCATGCTCATCACCGTAACTGTGGTCGCGCTGGTTCGCCACTCCGCTCCCGAAGCCGGTGGAAGCGGTATCCAGGAGGTGGAGGGTGCGATGGTGGGCCTGAGGGAGGTCCGCTGGGCGCGGGTTCTTCCCGTAAAATTCTTCGGCGGCATCGCCTCGATAGGCTCCGGCCTTGTCCTGGGGCGCGAAGGACCGACAATTCACATCGGCGCCTCCGTGGCCGCCATGTTTTCAGACGTCCTCCGAACGGGCAGAACCGACCGCAGCGGGTTGCTTGCAGCCGGCGCCGGGGCCGGGCTCGCCTGCGCATTCAACGCGCCCGTCGCGGCCATCCTCTTTGTCATAGAGGAGACCCGCAGCGAGTTTCCCTACACGTTCCGGACATATATGGGTGTGATCGCCGCCTGCCTGCTGGCAACCGCCATGACGGAGTGGATCGGCGGCATGGGGCCCGACCTCTCAATGTCTGCCGATGCCCCCCCTCTTCTTGCCTTGCCGCTCTTCATCGTTCTCGGCTGTCTCCTGGGCGTGATAGGCGTCCTGTTCAACGCCGCCGTCCTGCGAGGGCTGGCCTTTGCGGCGACTGCCCAGTCCAGGGCTCCGTACGCTTACCCGGCCATGGTAGGCCTGGTCGTCGGGGCTTTGGTAGTGCTTTACCCGCACAGCGTCACGGGAGGCGAAAGCCTGGTTCCGGCGCTGGTCGCCGAACAGCCTGGTCTGGTCGTGCTGCTGCTGCTGGCCACCGCGCGCTTCTTCACCACGGTTGCAAGCTACTCTTCCGGCGTCCCGGGTGGCATTTTCGCGCCCATGCTTTCTCTAGCCGGATGTGTCGGGATGGCCTTTGCGGCTCTGGTGAGTGCCTTCGGGGTCGACTGGGGTGTCGTTCCCGCCGCATTTGCCATTGCAGCCATGGGGGGACTTTTCACGGCATCCGTTCGTTCGCCCATGGTCGGCGTTGTTCTCACTGTGGAATTGACCGGTGCATACGCCCACACAGTTCCCCTATTGGCGACCTGCCTGGCGGCCAGCCTCGTTGCGAACTGGCTGGGTGGCAAGCCGATCTACGAGCAATTGCTGGCGCGTACGCTGGAGAACGCGGGAAGCAGGAAACCTGCCGAGTAACCGCGACCCGGGTGCCCCGTCTCAATTGCTCATGATCAATTACACTCGCATGAGCCTCCGCTATCGTGAATTTGCTTGGGAACATCTGCTACCGCGGGAGATATATTTGTCGCCGCCGAGCCTTCCGCAGATCCATAGCGCGACTGAGATATAATTGCGCCATCTGGCGCGAGTTGACTTGTCCGGCTCTTAAATCTTGGAGATTACAATGAGAACTCGTACGCTTTTCTTCGCACTCTCTGTATCTGCGTTGTCCTTCCTTGGAGTAGCGAATGCACAGACCACGCTTACGCCTGCTCAGGTCAACGTTGTTTTCGTCAATTCGGACCTCACCCGCGACAACAAGACCCAGCCGCTTCCTCCGCTGAACGCCGAGACGGAGCAGCAGGCTCAAGCCGAGATCGAGGCGAACCCTTCCCTGAAATCGATCCTGGAAGGACAGAACGTCGAGTTGAAGAACGTCGTCGGCATCCAGACCGCGGCGGATGGCGGCAAGATCGTCTACGTCAAGTGACGCCACCAGCTGATGTGGGTGTCGGCCTGGCCTGACGCCCTGACTGGTCCACTTCGACCATCGACATCAGCAAAGTCATGGGGCGGTCACTGCTTCCAAGACGCGGAGAACAGGGCGAAAGGCGTTAGGCGACTAGCGCTTTCCGCACCTCCGGACGATGGGTTCGAAGCGTCGCGGAGGTTCCGCAGCACGAAGGAGCCGGGGACGCCTCGGCGAGATTCCCAGCGATCATTTCGCGATCCGTGCGCGATCAATGACAGAGAGGGCGTGGAGATCCGGCCTCTTCCCAGGTGTCCGATCGAATATCGGCCACATCCGAGGCCTCTGAAGATCACAGGTCTGCCGCAGGCCGCACCGCCGCGGGCTCTGGTAAGATTTTACCGTCAGCCGCCTTTCCATCGTCGGGAACAGTTGATGCATCAGGCTTCTCATCCCAGTGACCATTTCGTGCGGCGCCTTTCAGCCGCAACTCTCGCGGTTGCCATTGCGCTTGCCACCGCCGCCTGCCGCAAGGAAGAAACCAGGACCGCAAGCAGCGAGGCTCCTACCCCGATCCGCGTCGGCGTGTTCGACGTGGTCGAACGCCCCATCCACCCCGGAATGTCCTTCGTGGGACGGGTCCAGGCGGTCAATACCGTCGACATTACCGCCCGCGTCGAGGGCTTCGTGGTTCAAAGGACCTTCACGGAAGGCCAGGCCGTGAAGGCCGGCGATCTCCTCTTCGTTCTGGAAAAGGCCCCGCTGGAGGCCGCCCTCCAGGCTTCCCAGGCAAACCTCGCCAAGGTGGAGGCCGACGCGAACAACGCGAAGGTTCAAGCAGATCGGGCCCGCCTGCTCTATTCCCAGAACACCATCTCGCAGAGCACGCTCGATGATCGCGTCGCCACCGAACTGCAGGCCAAGGCGGCCGTCCAGCAGGCTCAAGCCTCGCTGAAACAGGCCGAGATCAATCTCGGCTACACGGATATCCGTGCTCCTTTCGACGGTCGCGTCGGGGTTTCCAATTTCAGCATCGGTGCCCTGGTCGGTCCGAGTTCGGGCGCTCTGACCAGCGTCATAAGCCAGGATCCGATCTATGCGGCATTTCCGGTCAGTGACGCCACCATCCTCACCTATACCCAGGGCAACCGCGCGGACCTTTCTACGAACGAAATCACGGTACAGCTGGTCACGAGCGACAACAAAACCTATCCGCACCCGGGCAAGATCGACTTCACCGGGGTAAAGGTCGACGAGAATACCGATACGGTTCTCATCCGCGCGGTCTTCCCCAATCCGGACAACAGGCTGCTCGACGGACAGTTCGCGCGCGTGTCCGCCGAGATCAAGAGCCCGGTCCAGGCGCTGGTTATCCCGCAGAAAGCGGTGCTGACAAACCAGAGCGGCAATTACGTCTTCGTCGTCGGCGAGGACAACAAGGCCGCGCAACGACAGGTCACGCAGGGCGAGACGGTCGGCACCGACGTGGTCATCCGGTCGGGACTGCAGAAGGGAGACCGGGTGATTGTCGACGGGCTGCAACGGGTCCGCCCCGGCCAGCCAATCGACCCCCAGCCGATCGACCCCCAGCCGGCGGCGACGAGCCCCGTAACCCCGCCGGAAACCCCGCCAGCAGCGGGGAATTGAACCATGCTGTCGTCAATCTTCGTAGATCGCCCCCGGTTCGCCATCGTCATCGCCATCGTTACCGCGCTTGCCGGGATCATCGCTCTGCGGGCGATACCGATCGCGCAGTTCCCCAACATCGTCCCCCCGCAGGTTTCTGTGACCGCGACCTACACCGGAGCGAGCGCGGAGGTTGTCGAGGCAAGCATAGCCCAGCCCATCGAAGCCCAGATCAACGGCGTCGACAACATGATCTACATGAGTTCGACCAGCGGCAACGACGGCTCCTACAACCTGACGATCACCTTCGCGGTGGGATCGGACCCCAGCCTGAACGCGGTCAACGTCCAGAACCGCGTCCAGATTGCGGAGACGCTCCTGCCGGAGGAAGTCACCCGTGTCGGCGTCTTCGTCAAGAAGCAGTCGAGCTCGTTCCTGCAGGTCGTCACGCTCTATTCGCCGACCGGCGTCTACGACGAGCTCTTCCTCAACAACTACGCGGTTCTCAATGTCATCGATCCCCTTGCACGCGTATCCGGCGTCGGCCAGGCGCAGTCCTTCGGAACGATGAACTACAGCATGCGCATCTGGCTGGATACCGATGCGCTCACCAGCCTTGCGCTCGTACCGAATGACATCATCAATGCCGTCAGTGATCAGAACGTCCAGGCCGCGGTCGGGCGGATCGGGGCGCCGCCCATCAGCGACCAGCAGCAGATACAATTGACGTTGACGACCCAGGGTCGGCTGACCACCGTCGACGAGTTCGAACAGATCGTCATCCGCGCCAATCCCGACGGCTCGCTTGTACGGCTTGGCGACGTCGCCCGCGTCGAGCTCGCCGCCCAGTCCTACGAGAGCATGGGCCGGCTGAACGGCGCACCTGCCTCCGTCATTGCCGTCTACCAGTCACCGGGTTCAAACGCGGTTGCCGCCGCCGACGGCGTGCGCAAGGCCATGGCGGAAATATCGAAAGGTTTCCCGGAAGGGCTCGACTACAAGATCACCTACGACACGACGGTCTTCGTCTCCTCGACCATCGACGAGGTCATCAAGACGCTGATCGAGGCCTTCGTGCTGGTGGTGCTGGTGGTCTTCTTCTTCCTCGGCAACCTTCGCGCCACGCTCATACCGACGATCGCGGTGCCGGTATCCCTCGTCGGAACCTTCGCGGTTCTCCTGGTACTCGGCTATTCCGCCAACACAATTTCACTGTTTGCGATGATCCTTGCCATCGGCATCGTGGTCGATGATGCCATCATCGTCGTGGAAAACGTCGAGCGCGTCATGACGACGACCGGGCTTCCCCCGAAGGAAGCGACCAAGATGGCAATGCGCGAGATTACCGCTCCCATCATCGCGGTGACGCTTGTCCTTCTGTCCGTCTTTGTACCGGTCGGTTTCATCCCCGGCATCACCGGCGAGCTCTATTCGCAGTTTGCGGTCACGGTGAGCGTCGCGATGCTCATATCGGCGATCAACGCCCTCACCCTCAGTCCGGCATTGTGCGGCGTCCTGTTGAAGCCGAGCCATCGCAGTACGAGTGCCTACGGACGGCTGATGACCAAGCTGTCCAACGGCATAGAACACGTCAGCGAGGGATACGCGAAGATCGTCAGCAGGCTCGTCCGCGTCGCGGCGATCAGCATCCCCCTTGTCCTGCTTTTTGCCGGGGGAAGCTATTATCTCAACCGAATAACTCCGACCGGGTTCCTGCCCTCCGAGGACCAGGGGCTGTTCTTCGTGCAGGTCACCCTGCCGCCCGCCGCATCGCAGCCACGCACGTCGGCGGTGGTGTCTCAGGTCGAGGGAATGATACGCGATATTCCCGGCGTGGCAGACGTCACGAGCGTCACAGGCTTCAGCTTTATCGACGGGCTTGCGGAATCCAATGCGGGGCTGCTGATGGTGGCGCTCACACCGTTCGACCAGCGGACGAAGGACGACATCACCGTCTTCAAGGTGATCGACGAGGTCAACAAGCGCACTGCAGGGCTCACGGACGCCACGGCCATCTCGCTCAATCTCCCCCCCATCATCGGACTCGGTACGTCGGGCGGGTTCCAGTACGAGTTGGAGGATCGGGAAGGCAGTTCGCCCCAGGAGCTTGCCTCCGTCGCCCAGGCGCTTGTCATCGCGGCAAACCAGAATCCGAAACTCTCGGCCGTGTTCACGACCTTTGCGACGGACACGCCAGAGCTTTCGCTAGAGGTGGATCGCAACAAGGCGCTTAGTCTCGGCGTGCAGCCGGTCGCCATCTACAACGCGTTGCAATCCACGTTGGGCGGATATTTCGTAAACAACTTCAACACACTGGGGCGGACATGGCAGGTCATCGTCCAGGGAGAGGAAACCGACCGAACGACGATTGAAGACATCTACCGGGTGTTCGTACGCTCCTCCAGCGGGGACATGATCCCGCTACGCTCATTGGTCACCGTGGAAGAGAGCCTCGGTCCGCTCTTCATCACCCGCTATAACAATTATCGGGCCGTGGCCATTAACGGCAACGCGGCGCCGGGTGTCAGTTCCGGCGAAGCCCTGGCGGCGATGGCGGAGGTGTCGAATGCCACCCTTCCCTCCGGCTATGGATACGAGTGGACGGGCACTGCCCTGCAGGAATTGCAGGCCGCCGGCGAAACCCCGATCGTTCTGGGGCTGGCGGTGCTGTTCGCCTATCTGTTCCTGGTGGCATTGTACGAAAGCTGGACCATTCCCCTCGGCGTGCTTCTCTCCGTGATCGTCGGTGTCTTCGGAGCCTTCGTCGCGCTTCTGGCGACAGGACTGGAAAACGACATCTATGCCCAGATCGGCATCGTCGTGCTCATCGCTCTCGCCAGCAAGAACGCCATCCTGATCGTGGAGTTTGCCAAGGACAGGCGAGAGGAAGGAATGTCTGTGGACGAGGCGGCAATCGTGGGCGCGCGCCAGCGGTTCCGCCCGGTCATGATGACGAGCATCGCCTTCATCCTCAGCCTCGTCCCGCTGGTGATTGCGGTTGGCGCATCCGCGGCAAGCCGACGCTCCGTCGGCACGACCGTCTTCGGCGGAATGATCGCAAGCGCGGTCGTCGGGATCTTCATGATCCCGATGCTCTACGTTGTCCTGGAGCGCGTGCGGGAGTGGGGTCACGCGAGGCTTCTTGGTCACCCGCTCTACGGCAACAAGGATTCCACCTCAGACGACACGATTACCGCCCCACTGGATGAGCAGACGAAGAAGATTGGAACTCAGTCGCCGTCGGCAGGCGAACCTGTATAAGTCCCCGAGACGGGCTTGGTCGGCCGAACTTCGCAATCCGGGCTTTCCGATAACCGGATCCCTCTTACTCGGACAAGAGCTTGACGGCCATGGGACCGGTAGACAGGCTTAAATTCTATCTTCTGGCATCCGATCCAGGCCGGGTGAACCTCAGGGTAGGCGTCCGTGTCGTTCTCACGCTTGCCGCGGTCTGCGTTGTTCTCATCATTGTTGATCGCTGGCTGCATATGCCGACGGCGGCACTCACGCTGGGTATGCTGTCGGCCGTCCAGGGAGCGGCCCAGATCCGGGATCCCACGATCGCGGGCCGAGCCGTGACGCGCGTCTATGCCGCGATCGCCGCGTTCGTCGTCATTGCCGCCATATCCGTCGTCAGGCAATCAGTGCTGCAACTCGATCTCGTCGTGCTGCTCGTCGTCTTCCTGGCGATATATGTGAGCCGCCTTGGCCTCCGCTGGCAGGCGGTCGGAGTATTCGCCTTCATGTGCGGGATCGTGGGTGCATACCTGAAGGCGCCGGAGGCGGATCTCCGCGACATTGCCATAGCACTGGTGATTTCCGGATTTACTGCCCATCTCGTTCGCAACTTTGTCATGCCGGAAATCGCCAGCCGTGACTTCCGGCGCGTCGTGGGCACGACGCTTTACGTTTCCGGGCAGTTGCGGCAGGCGATAGGCACGACGCCTGTCGCGGATGGGAGCCCCCGCAGCAAGGACATCATGATGATCATGCGGAGTCTCCGCAACGCCATCATGATGTGCGAGAGCTATCTTCCGCCTCAGACCGAGGACAAGAACGCCGACCCGACGTCCGCGATCGGCCTGCGGTTTCTCGACCTGCAGCTTGCCGCCGAAACCGCTACAGAACTCTGTATCCCTGAGGTTGCGGGACGGCGCGGTCCCCAGGCGGGAGACCTGTCTCATGCGACAGAGGAACTCAGGCAATCTGAGGAAGCCATACGGGCCGCGGTAAAAAGCCTCCCGGACTCCTTGCCCAAGAACGTTTCAGCCAAGCCGCCTGCAGGAAAGGCGAAGTTGTTTCCCGCTCCCGGGCAATGGCTGAAGGACGAGCCTCTGCGCCGTTCTCTCCAGGTCACTCTGGCGTGCGGCATAGCAATGGCGGGTGGGGAATTGCTATCCTCCCAGCGCTGGTTCTGGGCGGTCATGACTGCCTTTCTGATCTTCATGAACACCCAGTCCGGGGGAGCGGTGGCGATCCGCGCGGTGAACCGGTCCCTCGGAACGGCCGCAGGGATATTTGTCGGCATCGCATTGGCAACGCTCATTCATGGCAACCCGTACTGGACCATTCCGCTGGTTGCGATCGCCATCTTCACGGCGTTTTACATCACGCGTCTGTCCTATGTTACTATGATGTTCTGCATCAACATCGCCATCTCCCTCATCTACGGCTATATCGGGATATTCACGCCTGAGCTCCTCCTCTTGCGCTTGCTCGAGACGGCAGTGGGCGCGGCCGCCGGGATGTTCGTATCGCTGATGATACTTCCGGTCAGCGCGGTGCGAAAAGCGGAGGAGACGATGCATGGTCTGACCGTTGCCCTTCTCGACCTGATCGAGATCATCATCGACGACCGGAAACCCGCGAAATCGATGACAGCCGGCATCAACGCCGTGGACCACGCCTATACCGATGTGTTGACGGCCTGCGAGCCGATGCGCAGCGCATGGACACTCGGCAGCACGGACGTGCACACGGTGAACATGATGCGGCACGCCTATTTCATGACCCATGCGGCACATCTCCTGCAGCACGCCTTTCGCGACAACCCGCCGAATGCCAATGAAGCTCAAGCCCTCCGCCAAATCAGGGATCGCCTGCGGCTACTGGTGGGAGAGAGCCCTTCACCAGGCGAACCCGAGCCCCAGTTCGCTGACACGATACGGATCGAGGGGAGCGAAACACGCCCCGAGGACAACGAGATCAGATATGCGGTGGAAACGCTGCTCGGGATCCTGCAGCATCTCGAGGCCGATAAGAACGGTCATCGCGTCAGCGAAGGTCCCCTTGAAGGAGCACGGACGGCATGACGCCGCGGCTTAGAACGCAAGAAGCCAAGCGATCCCTACAGCCATCGTCAGCGCGGTCACGATCGCTCCCGCGGTCGAAAACTCGGCAAGCGAAATCTTCAGACCATATTCCCTGGCCTTTTCGACGACGATGATCCCCGCAAGACTTCCGAACACCACGAGGTTGCTGGAAAAATGCGTGCCGAGCGAGAGTGCGGCACCCAGATCGTTCGCGTTCCCTTCGGCGTGAAGATACGGCACGAGCATGATAACGGCCGGGTTGTTTCCGACGATATTGCTGACGACGCTGCTCACCAGGAAGAGCGTCCAAGGCTTGTTGAGGTCGATGCCGGTATCGGCGAGCCGGGTCAGAAGTACTTGCGGCAGCCCCGTGTTGGAGAGCGCCGCATTGACGACGAACAGCCCCATGATGAGCAGGAGGAGGTCGCCGTCCACCTCCTTGAGCATGTCCCTCGACGAGACTTTCCGACTGAGCAGCAGGAAACCGGCGGCGGTCAGGGCAATGAGGTCCCGGGGCCAGTCGCTGAAGATGAAGGCCAGCACGACCGCGATGGCCACAAGAAATGCCTTGATCGTCTCCCCCATGGAAAATGGCGGGGCTTGGGAAGCAGCGGGGGCGGACGGATGGGTGACTTGGTTGACCTGGGTGGAGAGGCGCCAGCGCCTGCGGTAAAGGACGCAGATCACCGCCCATATCACCACCAGGGAAATAAGGGCGGGGGCGGCCGTGATCTCCGAGAGACCCGCGAACGAGAGGTTCAGCTGTTGCGCCGCGATCATGTTCTGCGGGCTCCCGATGATCGTCCCTGCCGCACCTGCATTGGCGGCGAAGCAGAAGCCGAGCAGGAATGGGATGGGATTGAGCCCGCGCGCAAGGACGATCGAGATCAGGAGAGGCGTCATCGCTACTGCCACGACGTCATTGGTCAGAAACGCCGCCATCACGCCGGCGACGCTGATGAGGATCGCCAGAAGGACCGGCGGAGATACCTGCGCGCTCGCCACCTTCTGCGCCGTCAACCCGTAGAAGCCAGAGACCACGAAGGCGGCGGAAACCAGCATGAGGCCGAAGAGCATCCCGAGACTGGCGTAGTCGATCGAATCCCAGGCCGCCCGGGGCGAAATACTGCCGATCGTCATCATCGCCAGCGCGCCGACGATCGCCGCGCCGGTCCGGTCTACCCGCAGGCCAGGCAAAGTCCCCAGCGCCATGGCAAGGTAGACCAGCAGGAAGATCAGGACGGTGAGATCGGTCAGATCTGTGTTCATCCCTGGACCGCCTGGAACCGATGGGCTCTGCCAGACAAAGCTCTGATCAATCCTTCATTCCGGGCTTCATGTTCCACCAGCTGTAGGCGTGCTCGCCATAGAGGCTTTCGTCGAGACCTTGCCTCTGGACCTCTTCCGGAACACGGAGCGTGCCCATGCTGTCGATCAGGCGAAGGATGATATTTGTGACGACGGCCGAGTAGACGGCGACGACCACGATTGCGAGCGCCTGCACCAGGAACTGACGAAGGCTTGCCGAGACGGCGTTGATGTGGGAGCTCGCCATGATCCCGATCAGCAGCGAGCCGGTGATCCCGCCGATGCCATGGGCCCGAAAGACCTCGAGCGTGTCGTCCACCTTGAGCCAGGACTGGATGTACTTGGCGAAATAGCACGCCGTGGCACCGATGGCCCCGATCAGAAGCGCAGCCATCGGGTCGACATAGCCCGATGCCGGCGTGATGGTGGCCAGTCCCGTCACCGCGCCGACGAGGACGCCCGAGAACGACGGACGGCCGGTCTCCCGCCATTCCCAGAACATCCAGACCAGCATTGCGATCGAGCCTGAAAGCATGGTGTTGGTGAAGGCGTAGGCAGCGAGCGCATCCGCGGCGTAGGCGCCGCCGGCATTGAAGCCGAACCAGCCGAACCAGAGCAGGCCGGCACCTAGCGCCACCAGCGGCAGGTTCGCCGGCGAACTCTCCCCGTCGCCAGTGACCCGCTTGCCGAGGTAATGCGCCGTCACCAGCGCGGAGACGCCGGCAGAGGCGTGGATGACGATGCCGCCCGCAAAATCCACGACCCCGAGACGCGACAGGAAGCCGCCGCCCCAGATCCAGTGGGCCACCGGGAGATAGATGAGGATGGTCCACAGCGCGATGAACCACAGATAGGCCCCGAACCTTATCCGGCCGACGAAGGCGCCGGTCATCAGCGCCGGGGTGATGATCGCGAACATCATCTGGTATCCGAAAACCAGGATGAAAGGCACGTTCGCAGCATATCTGGGGTCGGGAGAGACACCGATGTGATACATGCCGAAATAGGTCCAGGGGTTGCCGATGACGCCGCCTATGGACGGGCCGAAGGCGAGGCTGAATCCGCCGAAGACCCATATGATCCCCACGACACCGATGCAGACGAAATTCTGGATCATGATCGACAGGACGTCGCGTTCCCTGACGAGGCCGCCGTAGAACAGCGCGAGCGCCGGCGTCATCATACAAACGAGCGCAGTACATATCAGCAGGAAGGCGGTATCGCCGGGATTGATGGCACTCATTGCTCTTTCCTTTCTCCAGCTATGACGCCTGTGCGCCCGTCTGCGAACGTGGAGCCTGTTCTTCATTCAGGAAATGTTCCGTGACCGGACTGTGCGGATGCGGTGCCTCGAACATTCTCGGCGCGATGAACAGGTACATGGTCAGCACGTAGGGTGCCGTGTAGGACGGCAGTCCCATCGGTGCCATCAGCGCGTCGAAGCCCGCCTGCACGAACACGGTGGTCACCGTCGCCAGGGCCGCGTAGGCGGCCACCGACCAGGACGGCTTGAGGAAGACCGTCCCGACGGCAATGGCGGTGAGGACCGGACTGAAGCCGTAGAGCCCCTGCGAGACCACAGTGGGATCGGCTTTCATCACATAGGCGGTGGCCAGCGCCAGAAGCGATCCCCCGATGGCCGCGATTCCCGCCGCTCTCGATGCGATGATGATCCCGATCAGGATGATGGCGCCGCTGACCCAGCTTCCGAGAAGATAGACCTGCCCGATATTGCGGAAGAAGATCTCGACCACCTCGAGGGCATTGGGGATGGTTTCCGTTCCCAGCGTGTAGTCGGTCGTGAACTTGGGCGTCTCGCCGACCACCCTGAGGGAGCCGAACTGGTAGGCGCCCGCCAGAAGCAGCCAGGCGGTCAGCACGAAGGGTCCGGTCGATCCGGGAATTCCCCAGCTCTTGGTGATCGTCGCGCTGAAGGCGCTGGTCACGACGGTGCTGATTGCAGCGCCGAGGATGATGTAGAGCCAGAGCTGCGGCGATACGGCAATGAAGGTCGGAAGTGCCACCCCTACGAGAATGCCGTTGAAACCGAAAAGCCCCGATCTATAGGATTGAGGATCGACGCTGAACGCCTTGGCCGCGGCGGTCGCGACGAGCAACCCTATGACCGCGCCGATCGTCGTGGCCCAGACCCCTGTCTCGAAGGAGGCGTAACCGATGGCCACGAGAAACAGCGCCCCGGTCACCGCGTTCTCCATGAAGAAGACCTGTCCGGCCCCCTTCAGGCAAACCATCAGAAAGTTTCCTTCGTTGACTTGCATGGCACGCAGCCTCCAGGTTCACTGCCAAAGGAACTCTTCAGGCAAGGTCCGTCCCCGCGCTTCCTCTCTCACGACACGCCAGAACCGGCGGACCTCGGCGCGCACGTCGTAGGTTTCCACCCCGACGGCGCGAAACATCAGCCCTGCCGCGTTCGGCAGCTTCGACACGCCTGACATGGCGCGGGAAGAACCGGCTGCAGCGTTGATCTCGATGCGCTCGCTGATGCGCGCCGCAATCTCGGGAGGTGTCAGGCAGAGAACATTCGCGAAGGCATCGTAGCCTTGCGCGACGGACGGAAAGTCGATCGTCTCGTTGCCCCTCTCGATCAGAAGCTTCTCGGCGAAGATAACCGTTCCGTCGGGACGCTTCGCGCATACCTGCATGGACAAGACGTCCATCCCGAAGCGCTCGGATGCGTGATGGTATTTCCGCCCCGACATGAACATGTCGCCGTAGAGAAGCGTCGCAGTCTCGTCGATGGTGATGTCCGTCCGGCTGACGAAGCGGGAGTCCCGATAGGGGATCGTGACGTGCGGGAGGTATTCCAGATAGGCATTCGCAGCGAGATGCAGGTCCATGTACTGGGACGCGTAGTTCGCATCCATGCGATGAATGCGGTTTGCGCCTTGCGTCGTGACGTGAGCGCACGCGCCCGCCTCAGCCGTGATGTCGATGCGATAGCGGTCTCCCTGGAGCACCCCGCCGCCGATCGAGATGATCGAGCATACCGGCAACTCCGGCATCGCCTCGTCCCAGTAAAGGGCCTGCTGCACCAGCAACGGCGTCACCCGATAGAGATCATGCAGCACCGATCGTCCGTCCTGCATCGCAAAGCCGAGGCGCAGCTCCCCGACCTTTCCCGGCCCGGCTGCACGCATCTGAGCGGGCTCGGTATGAAAGCCGTCCAGTTCCCGGGACTTGTCGATCGATACCAGCCGCTCGTGGAGGCTCATGCACTTGCCTCCATTCGCACGGCCGTCGTCTCGGGTTTGACGTCGAAGAGCGCCATGTCCATGATCAGGTCCATCAGCGCGTCGACCCCCTCGCCCGTCTTGCAGTTTGTGAAGACGAATGGCTTGTCGCCGCGCATCAGTCGCGAGTCGCGATCCATCACCTCGAGGCTTGCTCCCACGTAGGGAGCCAGGTCCTTCTTGTTGATCACCAGGATGTCGGACTGGCAGACGCCGGCGCCGTTCTTGCGGGGGATCTTGTCGCCGGCAGCCACGTCGATGACATAGATGTAGAAATCCGCCAGCGCCGGGCTGAAGGTCAGGGTCAGGTTGTCGCCGCCCGACTCGATCAGAACCACGTCGCTGTTCGGATAGCGCTCTTCCAGATCCTCCACCGCGGCGATGTTCATCGAGGGGTCCTCCCGCACGGCGGTATGCGGGCACGCACCCGTCTCGACGCCGACGATCTTTTCCTCGACGAGAATGCCCTTCAGGGTGCGGCGGACCTGTTTCGCATCCTCGGTGGTCACCACGTCGTTTGTGATGATCAGCGGCTTCACTCCCAACTCGATGAGCCGCGGCGTGATGGTTTCAATGACCGCGGTCTTGCCGGAGCCGACCGGCCCGCCGATACCGATGCGCGTGATCTTCTTCATGGCTGGTCCTTCCTTGGGCCGTTCAGTTCATGAACAGCCGGAGATGCGTTCGTGTGTGGTGAGCGACGATCACGTCGTAGACGGGGGCGAAGCTCGACATTTCATCGAGTTCGAGCGGCCGGATGGCTTCGTAGTGGCCGTCCACGGTGGCCTGCGCCTCGAAAAGTATCTTCTGCGTCGTGAGATGATCGATCCTCATGAGCCGAAGCGCGGCATTGAGGATCATCGACGACAGGCCGTACTGATGGATGGTGAAGGCTTCGGCCTCGCTTGCCTGCAGTCGGGCAAATCCGATCGCCTGGGCAACCGGGAAGCAACCCGGCGTCTCGCCGCGATTGACGTCCGCGAGCCAGCGGCCGAGAAGAGGCGCGGGCTCGATCGCCAGCGCCAGTTCCGCAAACTTCTTGCCCATCCGCGCCAGCATCAACTGTTGCTCCTCGCCGACGCGACGCGCCCAGAGGGCCTGGTCGGCTTCACGTACCTTCTCGTAATTGCCCTCGCATGCAGCACGGTGCGCATGCAGAAGCGCGATCCCGTCCGAATGTGCCGCCTGCCGCAGGATGAGCGCGAGGTAGCTTTTCAGGCTCGCCGCGTCGGTCACCACGCCTAGCTGAATCGCGGACTCCAGCCCCTGGGAAAAGGCGAACGCGCCGACCGGCAGCGTCGAATCCGAGAACTGCAACAGGTGCGCCAGCCGGGTCATGGCTGAACTGGGCCACTTCGCATTGGCGTTCATCGCATCTAGCCATGTTCATGGTGGTGATGGTGAGGTGTGGCGTCGGCCCCGGCGAACAGAAGCCTGATCTCCTTGGCATCGAGCCCGGCCGCCACCTCCTCTCCCGGTTCGAACCGGATCTCGGCATGTTGGAAGGCGTGCGTCCTCATCACCGAGGCCATTACCTTCCTGTCCACCGAGAGGGGCACGTAGATCGTCGTCCCCTTGATGACGGCCGGCCAATGCTGATTTCCGAGCGCATGGCCTATTTCGAACGCAAGCTTGAAAATCTCGGTGGGCGGCATTCCTTCGACGTCTTCCAGCTCGATCACCATGACCTCCTTCATCGCGATCTTGGCGACGACCACCCGGTTCTCCCGGGTGTCGTGATAAAGGACGTCTCCGTCGTGCAGATGATCCGTGCGAGGCAGGGAAATCGCCAGTTCCAGGCCGCTGCGGGTGTGCTTGCGCAGCCTCGTCTTCGGTGCTTCCCACTGTTCAAGGGTGAGGTATTCGACGTCAGCACCGTTCCATTTGTGCTCCCGGATATTTCCAAGCGTCTTCTCGATCAAGATCATCTCATTCTCCGGTTGCTCCTGGCCGGCGCGTGCTCGTGACAGCCCGCGCGGCTCAGCTGAAGAAATGCAGTTGTGCAAGCGGCAGCCGGTCGGCCGGCTCGATGGTGGCGTGCACGCCATCCACCGTCACCGCATAGGTTTCCGGGTTCACCTCGATGACCGGCAGCGTCGAATTGCGCACCATGTTGGTCTTGCTGACGATACGTGTGCCGGAGACCGGAACCACGTTCGACTGGAGGCCGTAGCGATCGACGATGCCGTCGTTGAAGGCCGCCCGGGATGTGAAGGTCACGCGCGTCTGCTGCAGCGCCGATCCCATGCCGCCGTACATTGGTCGGTACCGGACGGGCTGGGGCGTCGGCAGTGAGGCGTTGGGATCGCCCATCAGCGCCCAGGAGATGAAGCCGCCCTTGATCACCAGCTTGGGCTTTGCCCCGAAGAATGCGGGCTCCCAAAGCACGAGATCCGCCATCTTGCCCACTTCGATAGAGCCGATCAGTTGGCTGACGCCCTGCGCGATGGCCGGGTTGATGGTGACTTTTGCGACAAAGCGGAGGACCCGTTCATTGTCGTTGTTGGACGTGTCGCCGGAATAGGCCCCTCGCCGAACTTTCGACAGGTGAGCCGTCTGGATCGTTCGCATCCAGCTTTCACCGACTCGACCCATTGCCTGGCTGTCGCTCGAGATGATCGAGATCGCTCCGAGATCGTGCAGGACGTTCTCTGCGGCGATGGTCTCGGGCCGGACGCGGCTTTCCGCGAACGCCACGTCGGTGGGGATCTTGGGGTTGAGATTGTGGCAGATCATCGTCATGTCGAACAATTCAGCCTGGGAATTTATCCCGAAAGGCAAGGTCGGATTGGTCGAGCTGGGCAGGACATTGGGCTGGCCGGCCACCCGGATGATATCCGGCGCGTGTCCGCCACCCGCACCTTCCGTGTGGTAGGTGTGGATGGTGCGCCCTTCGAAGGCCGCGATCGTGTTTTCCACAAAGCCCGCTTCGTTCAGCGTGTCGGTATGGATGCAGACCTGCACGTCGTACTGGTCGGCCACCTTCAGCGCCGTGCGGATGGCGGCGGGAGTGCTTCCCCAGTCTTCGTGGATCTTCAGCCCCATTGCCCCCGCGTGGATCTGTTCCGTCAACGGGGTCGGCGAGGAGCAGTTTCCCTTTCCGAGGACACCCGCGTTGACCGGCCAGGCATCGAACGAGCGGAGCATCATTTCGATGTTCCATGTCCCGGGTGTTATGGTGGTTCCGTTGGTGCCGTCGCTCGGCCCGATACCGCCGCCGAACAGGGTCGTGATGCCGTTGCTGAGCGCGGCTTCGGCCTGCTGCGGCGAGATGAAGTGGACATGTGCATCGATACCGCCTGCGGTGAGTATGAGATGCTCGCCGGAGATCGCGTCGGTGCCGGGCCCGAGCGCCAGTTGCGGCGTAACCCCGGGCATGGTCGACGGGTTACCGGCTTTTCCGATGCCGCATATGTTGCCGTTCTTGATGCCGACATCCGCCTTGATGACGCCCTGGATGGCATCGACGATGGTGACATTCGTGATGATCAGGTCCGGTGCGCCGGCAATACTCGTCAGTTCGTTGTCGAACCCCATGCCGTCGCGAAGGGTCTTGCCGCCACCGTAGACGGCTTCCTCGCCATAGACGCGCAGATCCTTCTCAATCTCGATGTAAAGTTCGGTATCGCCCAGACGGATCTTGTCGCCGGTGGTGGGACCATAGAGGTCCGCGTACTGCGCTCTCGATATCTTTGCCATGGTCTGACCTATCCTAAGGAGGTATCCTCGACGTCATTCAGGCTTGTTCTTGAATCCGTATCGCTCGACGCGCACCATCGCATCCGCAAGGCGTGGCCGACTGTCGTTGTAGCTCTCTTCCCCCACCCATCCATTCACGAGGCCATTGAAGCCGATCGCGCGGCGCTTGCCCTGTATGGGAACCAGAACAACATCCTTCTCGTCGCCGGGCTCGAACCGCAGCGCGGTCGTCGCGGGTATGTTGAGGCGCTTTCCGAACGCCTCCTCCCGCGCAAACTCGAGGGCGGCATTCACCTCGAAGAAATGGAAGTGGGAACCGACCTGGATGGGACGGTCACCCGTATTTCGCACCTTGAGGTTGGTTGTCGGATAGCCGGCGTTGATCTCTATGTCGCCGTCGGCGAGCACCAGTCCACCGACGCCTGCCTTCTTTGTCTTCGGGGCCATGGCCACCACTCCTCAAGCTACTGGATGGGATTGTGAACGGTGACCAGGCGACTTCCGTCGGTGAAGACCGCCTCGACCTGGACATAGGGGATCATGTCGGCGACCCCCTCCATCACGTCGCTGCGCTTGATCGCCTTGCGCGCTATGTCCATGACCTCTTCTAGGCTCTTGCCGGCGCGGGCGTTGTCGAGCGCTGCGGTCGTGATGAGGGATACCGCTTCGGGGTGATTGAGCTTGAGGCCGCTGTCCTTGCGCCGTTGCGCGACCATGGCCATCATGTAGATCAGGAGTTTGTCGAATTCTCGCGGGGTGATGTGCATCTCAAGCCTCGGACGTTACTGGAGTTAGCTTCCTGCAGACGATGATGCGGATGCGGGGGGTCTGAGACCTCCGCGTCCAATGCTCGATATCGTTCGTCCTCGGTCGCGGCTCGGCCTCAGAGAATGCCCGTGAAGATCCCCAGACCCGCAACCAGCCCGAACGCCCCGGCCACGCGCACGAATGCGGAACCGGTCCGTTGACCCGCCTTGTCGATACCGAGCCCGAGGGCTGCACCTGTCAGGTGGAGCAGCGCCGTGGCGATGAGGAAGGCGATGGCGTAGGTGAGAGCGGCTGCATTCGCCGGCATCTCGGCCCCGTGAGCGTAACCGTGGAAAATGGCGAAGAAGCCGACCATCGCGACGGCCGCGATGACAGGGGTTCGTGCATTCGAGGCTACGAGGGCTCCCAGGACGACCACCGAGAGCGCGATGCCGATTTCAATGAATGGTACGCCGATACCCGCAAGCCCGAGGACTCCCCCGACGGACATTGCCGAGACGAATGCAAGAGGGACGATCCACAGGGCACGCCCGCCAAGCTGGTAGGCAAACAGCCCAACCATGACCATGGCGAGAACGTGGTCCAGACCGGATATGGGATGAGCGAACCCATGTGCGAAACCGCTCGTGTGAGCACCTGTATGCGCGAGAGCCACGCTTGGGATAATACTTGAAAGGGCAGCCAGAAGACAAACCGGGGACCGTTTCATGTAACTGCCTCCTGTAGATGGATATGTTCTTTGGCGATCGCGACGGGCTCGTGCGACCCAAGTGATGTCCTCACTAAACGATATGCCAGGTGACCTGTCGTTGATCGTACGCAATTTCAATTCTGGAAATGTCTTTATACCAGCGGGAAATAGTTAAGACGGAATACTTGCCTGCGAGGTCGTTGACATGGAGCTTCCTGACGTCCTTCTAGTAGCACTTGGCGGGGGAGTGGGATCGTTGCTGCGATGGCTGGTGGGAAAACTCGTCCCCACTCATGCAGACGGAATTCCATGGTCGACGATCCTTATCAATGTCAGCGGCGCCTTCGTGATCGGATACCTGTCCGTCCTGTTTTCCGTGGAATGGCACGACCGCTACGGCAGCGCATTGAATTCGGCCGTCCTGACCGGCCTTCTCGGTGGCTATACGACCTTCAGCACGATGCAGCTGGATGCCGCCAAGCTGAGCAAGGCACGTTCTGCGGGAACGGCGGCGGCCTACCTGATCGGCTCGGTCGTCTTCGGGATAGTTGCCGCGGGGCTCGGAGCGGAATTGGCGAGGCTGAGCGGCTAGCGCCTGGCGCGGCTCGCTCTAGTGAAAGTCGGAAGAAGGCAGAACCCATGTTCCAGCAGGTGATCCTCGTATTCCTGGGAGGTGCGGTCGGAGCGACGCTCCGGGAACTTCTCATGCTGACGGTACCGACCGGGCATGAGGGTTTTCCCTACTCCATTTTCGTCGCCAACGTGGTCGCGTCCTACGTGCTGGGACTGACGAACAGTCTTCATTCCGGTGGATCGATCGGGACTAACGCCAATCTGTTCGTCGGGACCGGTCTCACGGGCGGCATGTCCACCTTCTCGAGCTTCGTCTACGCGACATTCGTACTTCTCACCACCTCGGAGATCGGGGTCATGGTGGGCGTCACCTATGCGGTCGCCAGCCTCGTCATCGGCTTCCTCGCCGTCCTGGCAGGACTGGCCACGGGTGGAGCGCTTAGCGGAGGCAAGCGGCAGCAATAGACGCGCCGCAGGGCCGGATCCCACGCGCTGTCCCTCATTGCTTGCAATCAATGCCGCAAGGCGGGGACGTGGGTATCGTTGTGGCGATGAAGCGCGGCCGTCCCGGTCGGGCGACTAGATTGGAAGTGAGAAGGCTCATGAAGACCATCGTCCTGACCGCAGCTGCGGTACTCCTGGCCGGCAGCGCATTCGCTCAGACCGCCACCGAAGGACCTTTCGTCGTGCTCTCGGAAATCGTCGTCGTCGAGGGGCTGCCCAGCTACACCTCCGCCAACACCCTGGAAGAATACGACGTCTACGGCGCCGACGGCAAGAAGATCGCCGACATCGAGGATGTGCTGCTCAACATGGACGGCACGGTCGCAGCCGTGGCGCTGGAGGTCGGCGGCTTCCTCGGGATCGACGCCAAGCATGTGCTCGTCAACTGGAAGACCCTCCAGATCACGCCCGAAGACAATGGCCGCAAGCTGCTCATCACGGCGCCCACGCTGACCAAGGAAAACCTCGAACAGGCGCCCTCGGTGGATCTCGCCGCGCTCGGCCTCCACGAATAGATCGTCGGACACCGCAAAGCAACCACCCTTCGATCACCGGCGTGCCGATGTTCGGCATCGGCTGCCGGGCCTGTGGCCTGTTTCCCGTTTTGACCGACGTTGACCCTTTGTCGGGACCAGGACCTGGCAATTTCTGACAGACAGAGGTCTGTAGACGCTGCACGCACGTCACGAACTCCATCCTGCGGGTTGTGGAAAATGAGCAGGGTAAACGCTTTCATAGCCGAACTAGTGAAGGCGGCAAATGACACCGGGAGCGACACTCGCTTCAAAAAAGGTCAGCTGCTTGAGCGCGCGATAATTACCATCTGCGAGCTGAGGGAGGAAGCTGGCATTCCCCGCACCAAGAAGGCCGACGAGGCCATCGCCTATCTTCAGGCGGTGGAGATCGCCATCAGCCAGAAGTCGGAGGACGACCAGCTTGTCAGGAAGGCGCTTCTGCTCGCCGCCGGCATGATCCGCGACCTGCACATCATCCTGAACAACCACTGATACTCATATCAACTGGTCGGAGCCGTTACGCCCCACCGCAAGATACGGCAGGGCGCTTTCACGGATAGGTTACTCTTCGCGCTGGCCGGTGAAGTTGAGCAGCAGCTGGAAGATGTTGACGAAGTTCAGGTAGAGCGACAGCGCCCCGAAGACGGCGATCTTCTGCTGCGACTCCTGGTCGAAGTTCTCGGCGTACTGTTCCTTGATATTCTGCGTATCCCAGGCGGTGAGGCCGACGAAGACGACGATGCCGATCACCGAAATGGCGAACTGCAGGGCGCTGGAACCGAGGAAGATGTTGACGACCGAGGCGATGAGGACGCCGATCAGGCCCATCATCAGGAAGGAGCCGAACTTCGACAGATCACGCTTGGTCACGTAGCCGTAGAGGCTCGTGGCGCCGAACATCGTGGCCGCGATGAAGAAGGTGCGCGCAATGCTCGCTCCCGTGAAGACCAGGAAGACGGAAGCGAGCGACAGCCCCATGATCGCGCAGAAGGCCCAGAAGGTCATCTGGGCAGTCGAGGCCGACATCGTCTGGATGCGGAAGGAGAAGAAGAAGACGAAGGCGAGCGGCGCCAGCATCACCACCCACTTGAGCGGCGAGGAGAAGATCGGGACGTAGAGCGCCGGCGTGTTGCCGACGATGAAGGCGACAAGTCCCGTCAAAACGAGGCCGAGGCCCATGTAGTTGTAGACGCGCAGCATGTGCTGGCGCAGGCCCTCGTCAAAGGCGGCGGCAGACGCCTGGCTGACGCCACCGAAGCGGTTCTGGTTTGGATACATGATGATTTCCTCGCGATCAGTAGAGAGAGTTCTTGAGAGTTTGAGCCTCGTCGACCAGGCCGGTCTGAGGCGTGCTTGAAACGACGGCGTAGGCGACGTCGCCGATTTGCCACCATGCGGCTTCGGCGCCCGAGAGGTTGATGTCCGCTACGGGTTCGACCGCGAAAGTCCCGGTCCGGTTGGCAAACAGCGAGATCAGCGTGCCCTCGCTGGTATGCACCAGCGCTTCAACGCTCGGACCGTGCTCGGACGGGAAAACCTGGACATCCGCCACCTTCCAGTTGTCGGGAAGTTGCGGCATGACGATCCCGGTAGCCGAGCGGATATCGCTGCGGTCGTATGCTTTCACCTCCGGCTGGGAATGCATGCGGGAGCGAACCAGCGACGTGGTGTGCGCCCGTATTGCCTGCTCGACGAAGGCGGGCGGATGCGCATTGGCATTCACGTCGCGTGCGCCCATGGATGTGCTGGCGGACCAGCCTATGGCGATCAGCAGCACGACCGCGGCCACTTTCCGCAGGGCGACGAAAAGGCCGGCTTCCGAAAGTCCCGCCTGCAGATGTCGGGCGGCCTGGCGCGTCCGCGGCCGGAAGCGCGGCTCGTCTTCGCTTGCGGCAAGCTTCAGTCGCGTATTGACGCTCAGATCCGCCATCACCCGCGCAGCAAGCTCGGGGTCCTTCGACAACGCAGCCTCGACCCGCGCGCGTCCGGCAGCGTCCAGCTGGCCGTCCACATAGGCCAGGATATCCGTTTCGCTGCAAATCATGTTGTCAGTCATGGTCACCTCCGACCAATCGCAAATGGCTCGGCCTGTCGGCGTCTTCCTCCAAGCCGCGGAGCGTCGCCCTGGCGCGGGAGACGCGCGACATCAGCGTGCCGACGGGCACGCCGAGGACTTCGCTCGCTTCCTGATAGGAAAGCTCTTCCACGGCGATGAGATGCAGCGCCTCGCGCTGCTCCTCAGGAAGACGTTCGAATGCCCGGCGCACCTGAGCGAGCTGAACGCCGTGCTCCTGGTGCGGCGGATAAGCGATATCCGCTTCCGCCCGCGTTTCCGCCTCCCGCCGCACGCGTGCGGTGTCGGACCGGCTCCGGTCTACATGCACATTGTGGAGGATGGACATCAGCCAGCCTCTGAGATTGGCTCCGGGCCGGAAGGTCGAGCGCCGCTCGTAGGCTCGTATCAGCGCATCGTGCACGAGGTCTTCCGCATCGACCGCATTGCGGGACAGCGAACGTGCGTAGCGCCTCAATGCATTCAGTTGCCCCAGTACGTCGAGCATGCTCTTCCTGTCGTTCATGTGGGAGTATACGGAGCCGGTCGGCTCCATCTTGCATCCCCCACTGAATTTTTTGCCCCCGCCGGCCAATTGGGCTCTCCAGCCAACCAGCCTCATCGTCTATCCCGCCTTCTCGCAGATTGCCGCCTCCATCACCATCAGCTAACTTAGCAATCCATCTCGTGATGAAGAAAACCGGCTTCCGGAGCCGGAAATGCTGGAGGCGTTGAGCAGGTTATGGCCGGGAAGAGACCTTGATGGTCGCCGGATAGCTCTCGCCAATCGACACGCCGTATCTCCTATCCACGCCGCTCTTGCGGAAACAATGGGGCGGGAAATGCAAAGCATTACGATCGCGCTGATCTTCATCCTCGCAGTGATCTTGAGCGGCACGATATCGCGCCTGTCCCCGGTCGCCATCCCCTTGCCGCTTGTCCAGATCGCGCTGGGAGCAGCCATAGCCGGGTTCACCCATAGCGGGGTGAGGCTTCAACCCGAGATATTCTTCTTTCTTTTCCTGCCGCCGCTGATGTTCCTGGACGGATGGCGCATCCCGAAGGAAGGCCTGCTTCGCAACAAGGGGACGATACTCTCCCTGGCCATGGGCCTCGTCGTCTTCACCGTGCTCGGCGCCGGCTTCCTCATCCACTGGATGATCCCGGCGATGCCGCTGGCGGTTGCGTTCGCGCTTGCCGCCATCCTCTCGCCGACGGATCCGATCGCGGTCTCGGCGGTCGCCGCACGCGTTCCCATCCCGCACCGGCTTATGCAGATCCTCGAAGGCGAAGCGCTGCTGAACGATGCGTCGGGCCTCGTCTGCATGCGGTTTGCGGTTGCCGCCGCCCTGACCGGGACGTTTTCGCTCCTGGACGCCTTCGGAACCTTTCTGTGGCTCGCTCTGGGGGGCGTGGCACTCGGAACCGGCACCGTCCTGTTTGTGATGACCGTCAAGCAGGCGCTCGTGCGCCGATACGGAGAGGAGTCGGGTTCGGAAATCCTTCTCAGCCTCGTGCTGCCGTTCGGCGCCTATCTGTTGGCCGAACATCTGGGCTGCTCTGGCATCCTTGCCGCAGTGGCCGCCGGTATCACCATGAGCTACGTCGAATTGCGCGGTGCGGCGATGGCGACGACCCGTGTCGGCCGCAACGCCGTATGGGATACCCTGCATTTCGCGCTGAACGGAATGATCTTTGTTCTCTTCGGCGAGCAGTTGCCGCGGATCGCGTCAGGTGCGGCAAGGATCGTCCGCGAAACGGGACATCTTCACCCGGTGTGGTTGGCGGTCTACGTGATCGCCATCACCGCGGGCCTCGCGCTCCTGCGCTTCGCCTGGGTCTGGGTGTCGTTCCGGTTTACGTGGTTCGGAACGGCTCCTGCAGGAAAGCACGCCTCCAGGCCCGGTTGGCGCCTGTTGGTCGCGACCTCCCTTGGAGGAACCCGCGGCGCGGTCACCCTCGCAGGCATCCTGACGCTGCCGTTCCTGATGAACGACGGCACGCCCTTTCCCGCCCGCGACCTGGCGATCTTCCTCGCAGCCGGCGTCATCGTCCTATCCCTGATTGCCGCGACCATAGGACTTCCGATGGTGCTGAAGGGTATCGAGCTTCCTCCGGAACCCAACCATCGCCACGCCGAGGACATGGCCCGCGCGAGCGCAGCCGAGGCTGCGATCCGGATGATCAGCCGCCTTCAGCAAGCCGTGACGGAAGAGGGTCCGGACTCCGAGCTTTACGCCGATGTCGCATCGAGGCTGACGGAAATGTATCGCCGTCGCATCGACGGGCGGGCCGGCACGAACGACGAGATCGATACATTTCGGAAGATTGAGGCGGCAGACCGCCGTCTCCGGCTTGGAGCCCTCAGGGCTCAGCGGGACGAATACTTCCGCCTGGCCCGCAAGGGAGAAATTCCCGACGACCTCATGCGCCGGCTTGTGAGCGAGATCGACCTGATGGAAGCGCGCTACTCGCTGTAGGAGCGCCATTGGTCGGCCGGCAGGTGGCGGCAACGCGTAGCCTCCCGCAAGGGATACGGAATTGACCGTGAGCAATGAGCCCCCTTGCAGAATGGGGTCTAGTGACGGGAACCGTGGCGCGGCCGTCAGTCGGCAGGGAAGTTCCGGGCCCCTGAATTGTCAGGCTCGCACCCAGCACTGGAGGGGGGCACGCAATGTTCGATGGCGCGAAGTTTCGTCTGGACGGGCACGTGGCCATCGTCACCGGCGCCGGTGCCGGGATCGGCCGTGCCATCGGGGTTCTCTTCGCAAGCGCCGGAGCGAGTGTCGTCATCAGCGACCTGCGCGCCGATGCCGCCGAGACGGTGGCGGCCGAAATCAGGGAGGCCGGTGGGAATGCCATAGGGGTCGCCTGCAACGTCACCAAGGATGACGACCTGCAGGCCCTGGTCCAGACATCGATCAACCGTTTCGGCAAGCTTTCCATCCTCGTAAACAATGCCGGTGGCGGGGGACCCAAACCCTTCAACATGCCCATGAGCGACTTCCGGTGGGCATATGAACTGAACGTCTTTTCGGTTTTTCGATTGGCGCAGCTTACCTCCCCTCACCTCGCAGCGGCGGGCAACGGGGCGGTCCTCAATATTTCCTCCATGGCGGGCGAGAACAAGAACGTGCGGATGGCGTCCTACAGTTCCTCCAAGGCCGCGCTCAATCATCTGACGCGAAACATCGCCTTCGACCTCGGTGAGATGGGAGTAAGGGTGAATGCCATTGCGCCCGGGGCGATCCGGACCGCCGCCCTCGCCTCCGTTCTGACGCCGGAAGCCGAGGCGGCGATGCTGAAGCACACCCCGCTCGGTCGTCTGGGAGAGCCGGACGATATCGCCTATGCCGCACTCTTCCTGTGCTCGGGCGCGGCGTCCTGGATCAGCGGCCAGATCCTCACCGTGTCCGGCGGCGGCGTGCAGGAGCTCGATTAGCCGCCGGGCGGCAAGGTCGCCCCGCCCTCTCAGCTCTCGTAGTAGAACATGTATCGCTGCCGGAATTGCTCCGGGGTCCCGGGATCGGCGTAGCGGTGCAACCGTTCCATGTCGGTCTTGTTCAGGACCACGCCGATCACCTTGGAAGCGATCTGGGGTTCTGCTGCCAGAACGTTCTGCACGGTCGTCGCCGGCGTGACGCCCCACTGCGTGACAAAGATGAAGCCGTCCACCTGCGGCTCGATGGCTTTCGCGTCGATGACCGGCACGAGCGGGGCGAGGTCGACGACGATGACGTCGAAGGTCTCGCGGGCACTGTCCAGCAGTTGCGCCATTCCCGAAGAGGACAGAAGTTCGCTCGTATGCGAAAGCTTGGTGGAACCGCTCGCGACCGGCAGGATCGCAAGTTTCGAGCGGCGATCCACCCGCACTGCCTGCGTCCATTCGGCCTGCCCCAGCGCCACCTCGACCAGCCCGACCTTCGGCTCGGCCGACAACATGCGGGTGAGCCCGGGGTTGCGCAGGTCCGCGTCCACGACAAGCGTTCGCACGCCGCTGGCAGCAAGAAGTCCGGCGAAGTTCGCCGCAACCGTGGACTTGCCTTCGCCGGGAAGGCAGGAGACGACGCCGATGACCCGGGGTTTCTTCCCCTGCAGAACGACGTCGCAAGCAAGTCGCGTGTTCCGCAATGTCTCTGCGAAGCTCGAGCGCGGCGCATCGACCGCGTAGCGCATCATCTCGCGGAAATCGATCGACTGGCCTTCAGGGGGCTGCTCCCCCTCCTCGCCCGTTGGCGCCTGGGCCGTGAGCTTCTTGGCCGTGATCAGCGGCAGATAGCCGAGGAAGCGCATGCCGAGCTTAGCCTGCACGTCCTCGCCCGTCCTGAAGTAGCGTTCGCGCATTTCGAGGAAGCCCGCCACCCCACCGCCGGCCATCAGGCCGAGCACGATGGAGAGCGCCATGGTAAGGGTCTTGCGGGGACTGGACGGGGCCGTAGGCACGCCCGCCTCGGAAATCACCCGCGCCTTCGCAATCGGGAAAGACTGCTGCTGTGATGCCTGCTCGAATCGGGCCAGATAGGACTGGTAGAGCGTCTTCAGCGCCGCCGCCTTCTGCTCCAGTTCGGCCAGTTGGACCATGGAGACATTCGCCTCGGAATTCGTGCCCGCGACCTTTTCGATACTCTCGCGCAGCGACTTTTCGCGCGAACTCGCCACTTCGAACTCGTTGCGGAAGCTGCCGGTCAACTGCTCCAGTTCCCGGTAGATCTGCTGGGAAAGGTCTTCCTTCTCCACCTTCAGGGCAACCGCCTGGCGGTGCTCCGCACCGAACTGCTCGACGATCGCCTGCTCCCGCTGATGGGCTGCGAGATATCTCTTGCGAAGGTCCTGGAGGATCGAATTGTCGGTTTCCCTGGTGGAAACGACCGCATTGTTGACCGCCGCTTCGGGTCCCTGGTCGATGATCGCCTTGTACTGCTGGTAACGGGCAGAGGCTGTGGCGGCGTCCGCCTGGGCGACGATCAACTGGCTGTTGAGGTCCGCCAGTTGCTGCGTCGAGAGCAATTCACCCCGCGGGGAAACGAGCCCGTGCTCCCGCTTAAAACGTTCGACGGCCAGCGATGCTTCCTGCGAGCGCGCATTGAGATCGTTCAGCCTCTCCTGAAGCCAGACCGAGGCCCTCTCGCTGGCGTCGAAATTCGCGTTCAGTTGCTCCTCGATGTAGGCATCGGCATAGGTTTTGGCGATCTTCGCGGAAAGCAGCGGATCGGGCGATGCGGCGGCGAGCGCGATGACGGAACTGCGACCGACCCGGTTGACGTTGAGAGACTGTTGAAGGACGGCGGCCGCCTTTTCGCGACGCCCGTTGCGCGCTTGTTCCTCAGGCACCGGCGGCTTCGCGGGCGTAAGCGCGAAGACGACGCTTTTTACGGTACTCTTGATGAAATCGACCGGCGATCGCGGCGGATCGGTGATCAGTTCATTGTCCGCAAGTTGGGCATCGTCCACCACGCGAAGCGCCAGCGCCTTGGACTTGAGGATCTCGACAGCGCTCGACATGCGATTGTCGATCTGCTGCGCGCTCTGCACGTCGGTCTGCTCTTCGGCGAAACGCGAGAGATCGTCGTCGATGAGGATCTGGGTCATCGCGGTATAGGTCGGCGGCGCCGCGAACAGATAGATCCCGGCAAGGACCATCGACGCGATGACGCAGGCGATGATGATCCCGAGCCGCCGCACCACGGCTGCCCAGAGCTTGTCCAGGTCGATGAAACTGTCGCCGTCCGGCTCGTTGTTCCTGAACATCGACCGCGATCGAAAACTCATCTGGTCCATGTCGCTTCACCTCGGATTCTTTTGGGGCCGCAAGATGCGGAACCTGTTGCATTCGGGCTCGAGGAACTGCCTCTGAGCCCTCGGGATGGTTCTTGTGCGGTCACGGCTGATCAGCATGGCCTCTATCCTGCCTGCCGGACCCCGCCTTTCCGGGAGCCGGCGCGTCGCTGCCATACGGATGAGCGCGAGAGTAGGCGTCGAAGCCGCACGGCAATCGGCATCCGCAGGTGGCGCAGCGCCGCCGGGTGAGCGACCGCCGTCCGGATAATCCCGGCCGGCGACCGCCTCTTGATCGCCTGGACCAGCACCAGAAAGGCGCGTGCCTCCATCAGGCTGTGCGTGCGGCGATACTGTGCGGCGAGAGCGCTTCCCTTCAGCGGGAAACGGTCGAGAAAAGCCTGGTCCGCGGCAAGCATGGAATCCACGTGGTGCAGTTCCAGCACGCGGGAGATGGAGCCCTGCATCAGATAATAGACGTAGCCGACGGAAGGCTCGACCGCGCATCGGCCTCCGCTGGCAAGCGCGGAGGCCATCATGATGTAGTCCTCGCCGATCCTCAGGCTCTCGTCGAAGCGAAGGTCGTGACGCTGGATGAACTCGCGCAGGTAGATCGGCTTCATGTAGCCGAAGTTGAAGGTCTCGCGGAAAATCACGTTGGAATCGATGTAGTCCGTGAGGGTTATTTCCCTGCGCAACGAAAGCGCCCCGTCCTCGAACATGCGATAGGCCTGGCCCTCGCCGGGGGGAACGACCTCGAGATTGTCGACCACGACCTCCGCGCTGCTTGCGGCCGCCCGCTCGATCATCGCGATTGAACGCCTCGGCAGCACCGCATCGTCGGCATCGAGGACCGCGATCCATTTGCCGGTCGCAGTGGCGATGCCGATGTTGCGCGCCCTGCCCGGTCCGCCGTTACTTGCCTGCCGGATCACCCGGACCCGGGGATCGTTGAAGGCGCGGGCGGCTTCGAGCGTCCCGTCGGTGGAGCAATCGTCCACCACGACGACCTCGACATCCACCGATACCTGCGAAAGAGCGCTTTCGATCGCGCGGGGCAGCGTCTGCTCCGCATTGTAGGCGGCGATGACAAACGTGACGTCAGGCTGTTGCGATGCGTCGCTCATGATACCTCCACCAGTCCGTACTGACGAACCTCGCGCATCCCCAGAAGGCCGGCGACGGCGCCGGCATGCAGGATTGCGCGCAGAATGAATTGATTGCGCCGGACAGGCATCGGGGCCGTCATCAGCGCTGCGAAAGTGCAATAAACCGACTTCCCGAGGGCAAGCCCGGCCTGCGCGAACCGTCCGCTGCCCGCGGACTTGCTCGCGATGATACGTCCATGCGTCTGCCCTGACCGGAACCGGCGCTTGGCGAGCCATGAAAAGCTCGCCCGTGCCGCTGGGACCGGCTCGTCGAGGAACGCCCCCGGCGCGAAGGCGATCCTGCCGCCCTCATCGGTCATCGCCGAGAAGAACTGCGTGTCCTCGCCACCGCTTTGTCCAAGCGACAGGTCGAACCGGCGACCAGCAACATGGGGCGAGCGCATGTCGAGGATCACGTTGCAGGTATAGCCCGTCCTGATCACTCCGGACACCCAAACGGGCATGGTGGAATGCACGTCGCCGCGCCTCATCCATCCGGGCGCATCGGTGTCATAGATCGCCCGGACAGGTCCCAGCACCGCATCTGCACCCGTAGCCCGGATGGTCTGGACGAGTTCCTGCAGCCATGACGGGTTTGCAACTTCGTCGTCGTCGATGAATGCAAGATAGTCGCTTCTGCTGGCGGAGAGGCAGGCATTCCGCGCGATCGAGATATTCGATTTCGGGCAATGCACGTATTCGATCTCGAAGGGCGACGCGCTCCGCATCTCGTGCACCAGCGCCTGCGCGGTCGGTTCCGCATCATTGTCAGCCACGATCAGCCGCACCCGGAATCCCTCCGGAAGGCTCAAGCCGAAGAGTGATGACAGCGTTTGCCTCAACGCAGGTCGGCGGAAGGTGCAGACGGCGATATCCACGGAGAGCGGCGGACGGGTTGTCGCGATCACTGAACGGACCTCCTTTGCCGGTGCCGCAGCAGTTCCCACCAGAAGCCGGCCGACCACGCAAAGTGCATGATCATCGCGGACACCGCCGCCATCGGGGCGTACGGGTTCTTCTGCGACACCGCGATCCAGAAGCCGTAGGCCACGCACAGGCCGGCCCAAAGGATGAAGGGCACCGCCGCCACCCAGTGAAGGAATGCCAGAAGGGCACCGACGAAAACGGGGACGACGGCCAGCGGAAGTGCCTGCCTGAGCTTTGGCTTCATCCGATGCTTCAGCAGGTTTCTCGCCCGCCCCCGGCCATAGCCGAGATACTGACGGTACAGAGACCAGGCGGTGGACCTCGGATAGTAGGTCATGAACGTCTCTCCGGTCATCCATATCCGGAAGCCGGCAGCGCGAAGTCGATGATCGAGCTCCGCATCCTCGTTGTGGCTGAAGCTCTCGTCGTAGCCCCCGACCGCGCGGAAGGCCGATATCCGCATCAGCGCATGGTGCCCGTGATCAACCCACTGGCCGCCGCGCCCCTCGCGATGCTTTGAACCCCCATTCCCGAGCAAGGAGTTCTGGGCGATCGCGGTTGCCTTCTGGAAGAAGCCGAAGCCGACCGTCTTCATCCCCACGACGACGGAATCGGCTTGCCGCGCCGCGGCTTCCTTCAGCAGAACCTGGCAATAGTCCGGCGGATAATCCCCGTGGGCATCGATCCGGATGAGAAACTCGCAGCCGTCGCCGAACCGTTCTACCGCAAGGTTGATGCCAGGCGCCTGGAGGCGCTTGGGATTGTCGAGGAGGAAGAGATCGGGGAACTCTTCCGCCAGTGTCGCCACGATGTCGCGGGTTCTGTCGGTGCTGCCCCCGTCGACCACGACGATCGGCATGCTCCGCCCCCCGCGTCCATCGACGAGCTGACGCACCAGGCGCTCGATGTTCCCCTCCTCGTTGAGGCAGGGGATCGCGATCAGCGCCGCTTGTTGTTCACCTGCAGGCGTCATGGGGTGCCTCCCGAATGCAGGGGCCTGGACAGCGACGACAGGCGCTCGACCAGCGCACGGCATTCCTCCGGCCCAGTTACCCAGCAGTCCTGATCGATCGCCGCAATTCCCTCGGCAAGTTCGTCATAGCGCTGCGCATCCATCCGCTCGAAAACCTCGGCCAGTGCGTCAGGCTTCACCGAGCCGAGCGTAAGCCCGATCGACTTTCGCCGGAGGAAGCGGCCTGTCTCCGAGGAATCCAGCGCAATCGGAACGGCGCCATGCAGCGAGCCTTCGTACAGCCGGTTCGGCAGGAGCCATTCCGAATTCAGGCCCTCTTCGAAGAAATCGATGGCCCAGACGAAGTGGACGTCCCGGTAGATATCGGCCAGGTCTTCGGGATTGCGGTAGGATCCGCGGAAGTCGATATGCGGCGCCCGCCGGACCAGATCGTCGAAGTCCTCGAACTCGCTGTAGGCCGGCCGGCCCCGAAGGATGATCTCGACCCGCCCCTGAAGGCGCGCCGCCAGATCGATCAGGATCTGCAGCGATTTACGGCAGCGAAGCGCGCCGAACCAGCCGATCCGCCATGGCTCGCCGGGGAGCGGAGCGGTCCTGCGTGGCAGGCCTTCGAAGCCCCCGCGAATATCGAGAACCTTGTTTTCGAGAAGCAGGGTCGGAAGATCCAGTCCCGATTTTCGCGCAAAGTAGTTCTCGATGAAGGCCGGCGAACTGGTGATGAGCAGGCTGGCATTGCGACCGAAGTAGCCCTCTGCCATCCGCAGCAGGCGGCCCTTGCCGCCCTCGTCGAGAAGCAGCCGGTGGATATCGAGGCATTCGTAGGCAATGGGGACCTTGCCGCCGAACAGGCTTGATGCACGCCCGGCGAGAGCGAGCATTTCAAGATTGCGCGCCACGATCAGGCTAGGCCTTTTCATCTCTCCGAGCGTTCGCCGAAGCGCGACCGACGCCCCGAGGACCGCTGATACCCGCTGGGCCAGTCGCGCGTCGGCTGTCCGGCCGAGAACGATGACCGGGACGTCCGGATCCTCGGCAAGCAGGTTGCCCGCCCGCTGGAACCCGGCCACGGTGACCCGTGCCCCGCCGGCCTTCAGCATCAGGACACGCCGACGGACCGCAGCGTCGCTCAGGTCATGTGCAAGATAGAGAACATCTGTCATGTCCACGCTTTCCCTTGCTGCGTTGTGTCCGGGTGGAGAGCCTCTCAATTGAGCTTGCAGAGGAGCGATTCCGCGAACTGGCACTCATCGCCCTGCGCCGTGAAGGCGACACGCTCGACCTCCATCTTCCGTGGTCCCTCGTAGGAAAAGTGGCCCATCCAGCTGCTAAGGTTGTCGGTTCCCCAGAAGCTCAGAAAGATTTTCTGAGGATTGGAAGGGATCTTCGCAGGATCCGTGACCTCATGGACGAGCTCGCCATTCACGAAGTAGCGCAATCGGTCTTTTTCCCAGATGAAGGCATAATCGTGGAACGTCGTATCGGCCTCTTCGTCAAGACCCACCATCTTTTCGTTGCCGCCCTTGGCGGAGACATATTGGTTGAGCTGCACCTGGCGAAGGTTCTTGCCCAGCACTTCGAAATCGATCTCGTCGTGCGGCTTCTTGTCGGTTGGGCCGATGTAAGTGAAAAAGGCCGAATTGACGCCGGAGCCCTCCCCGGCCTTCATCCGCGCCTCGTAAGTGCCATAGCCGTATCGCGCCCGGGTCTGGATCTCTCCGCAGGCAAATTCGCGGTCGCGGACATCGGCTTTCTCGAGACCGAGCTGGACCTTTCCATCCTCGATGCGGATCTGCTTCTTGGACCAGACACAGTTCTGGTGATTGCCGTTGCTCCAGCCGTCGGAGACGTACCAGAACGAGCTGTCGAGACTGTCGAACTCCTCGACGAAGGAGGCGCCCGCGGTCTTGTCCTGTGCGAGGGCCTGGGAGCCTGCCGCCCCTATTGCAAGTCCGATGGCAGCAACGAGCATGGTTCGCCTTCCAGCGAAAAGGATCTTGGACATGGCTTATCTCCGATCTTGGCTGAACGCGCCGCCGTTTGCGGCAAGAGCGTCGGGATCATCCAGGCGACGGGGCGCCGGCAAGGCCCGCGCAATCCGATCTCTGCTTCCCGTCAGGACCTGATAGATTCCAGGCAGGAGGCGGCTGATGACGGCATTGGAGGAAATCAGGATCGCAAAGGTGGCCAGGATCGCCCCCATGTAGAACAGCGAATACTCAGCGGCCGTGCCGACCCGGTTCCAGACCATCCACAGGGCTACAAGCACCGGATAATGGCCACAGAATATCCAGAAGCTGAGACTGCCCGTCTTCGCCAGTCTTTGTCCTAACCCTGTCTGGATGAGCAGGGCTGACAGCAGCCAGACGCCGAGTGCCCCGACGATGGAGAGCATGTTGCGGGCCAGCTTCAGCCAAAAGGCAAAGTCCGGGCCTGTCAGGTAAAGGGCCGAGGCCAGCAGCACCGCAGCAACCAATGTCACGACGACACCGATCCGGGCGTGATGGTCCAACGCCTTGGCGTCAACTTCGTGCACCGCCAGGGCAATGCCGAAGGTAAAGCTGAACAGGATCGACTTCTTCAGCACCAGGCCGATGGTCACGTCCGGCAGGATCGCGAGAAGAAAGAGGGCGCCGCAGGTGAGCCAGGGAGCGCGCGCGACGAGTGCGGCCAGAAGCGGCGAAAGAAGGATGCAGACGAAGAGGTCGCGCAGGAAGTACAGCGGCAGGTTGATCGGGTATCCCTGGAGCGCGATGGCGCTGTTGGCGAACTCGGCAGCACCGCTGTTCCAGAAATCCGGGAAGTAACCGATGCCGACCTGCGCAAGCTGCATGACGAGGATGAGCAGCAAGAGCGTGAGGTTCCACTGCAGGAACGGCAACACGACCGTATCGAGCTTCGACCGGACGACGGATTGATATCGGAAGCCGGAAAGCCCCCGCCTGAAGAGGAGATAGCCGGAGATCGCGCTCAGGCAGGGCACGCCGATCCGGAACAGGCTGTCGCCGAGGAAGACCCTGAGCCAGTCGAACAGCCCGAACTGCCCCAGGAACGGGCTCGTCTGAGGATCAAAAGGCACGTGGACAAACACGATGCCGCAGATCAGAAGGATGCGCATCAGGTTGATGCGGGAAGACAGGTTCTGATCAACCGCCAAATGAGTCACCCCTATTTGGGCAGCGCCTCCCTCGCCACCGGTTCAGTCAAAGCAGACTGGTGCCCGCGTCCTTGGAAACATCGACGTCGGATTGGAGCAAAATGTGGCGGCGCAGCAAAAAGGCCAGACCCAAGATTCCACCATGTCATTTGAGGGGCATTGCCGTTGCGCTAACCTCCATGGAACCAAGGCATGTTAGGTAGGTCTCAATTATAGGAACGGCATGTTTTTCTTCCGCTGTAGGGGAAGTGGAACTCGGGTGCATGAAGCATATCCTGCACCGAGGGGATGTAATGTGGCTCCAATCGGGCAGCTAGGCCGCAGCCACGCCCCTTGTCCGGACGAGTCGGAAAAGCTTGCGCAACAGCGTCCGCTCCGTCAGCAGCAGAAGAGCGCCGTAGATTACTGCGCCGATCGCGGCGCCCGCCGCGAGTTGCAGGTACTCGTGGTCGAGCCGCGCCTGTATCGGCCCCAGCGAAATACGCACGCAGACGGCCATGATCATCGCGTTGATCATGGAACGGCTGGTCGTCAGCAAGCCGCTGAGGAAGGGAATGTTATCGACGCGGAAGACCGCCCAGGAATAGCCGATCAGGGTGGCTGCGTTGACGACGCAGAGCGCGATCATCGCGTCGACCAGCGTGCCGTACCACGCAGCCATCGCGACGGCGACGGTGGTCACGACGGCACGGATGACGGCCGACCAGAAGAGTGCGTGCCCGTGGCCGGCGCCCTTCAGATAGGGGATGAACGTGCTGCATGGGGTCACGATGCCCTTCGAGAGCGCCAATAGCCCCAGTACCGGCCATGCATGGGCCCACGACGCGCCGAAGATGACCGTCATCGCCGGCTCGGCGACCGCCCAGAGCCCGAACATGGCGGGCGCCAGAAGAACGGTGGTGACCTGCGTGCTGAGGATCAACGCATCGGAGCGCCGTTTTCGATCGTCCCCCATGAGACTGAACGCCGGGAAAAGGACGCCCATGACCGCCGTCAGCACCACCTGGTTGGGAATGCTGGCGAAGCGGTTTGCCACGGAATAGGCACCGGCATCGGAGAGCCCGAGCAGACGCGCGACGATGATCATGGGGGACTGGAAGGTCGCGAAATTCGCGATTTCGGACCCCATGACCCCGGAACTGAAGGCGAGCAGCGGCTTCAGCTTCGCCGGACGGAGGACGAGCCTGGGTATATAACGTGCCGCCGAGTAGAGCCCGACCAGGCGAATCAGCGCCGAGCAGAACAGCTGCGCGACAAGAGCCCATATGCCGAATCCGAGATAGGCCATGAACACCGCCATGACCGCCGCGGTCGACTCGGAGATCGTGCTCCACATCGCGTCCTTGCTGAAGTTCATGCGCTTGGCCAGCAGGGTGTAGGCAACGTCTCCCGCCAGTTGCACGGGGATCAGAAGCGCCATGATCTGCAATAAGGGAGCGCTTTCGACGGCGCCCATCAGGCTCCCGAGCGGCGCGGCCCACACGTAGAGACAGAGCGACATCAGAAGCGCCATGAACAGGTTGGCCCAGAAGACGCTGTGAACGGTTTCCTCGTCGGCGTCCTGCTGCATTACGAGCGCCGCCGTCAGTCCGGCACCGCCGATCATGGCGAGGAACTGCACCACGGTGAGCGCCACCGCGACGACGCCGAACTCGTCGGGCGTGAGCAGCCGCGCGAGAATGGGCACGGTGACAAATTTCAGCCCGAATGTGGCGGTCTTTGACAGGACGCTCCATCCGACATTTGTCGTGATCGTCTTCACGCCATGAACTGGAGCCATAGATAAGATCCCGTAGCTGGGTCGTTTGGCGAAAGCCTAGGACAGCCTTTTACCAGCGAACTTGCATTCCTTCAGCGACAGCAGGGGCGAAAAGATGGCGACATTCACGGTAGTTATTCCGTTCTATCAACGAGAGGCAGGCATTCTGCGGCGTGCCTTGACTTCGGTATTCGAGCAGAGCTTCCAGGATTTCGACGTCCTGGTGGTGGATGACGCGTCTCCCCTGGAGGCAGAGAGGGAACTGGAGCCGCTCGATGCAAAGGCAAGATCGCGGATCACCGTCATCAGGCAGGCGAACGCAGGTCCCGGAGGCGCACGCAATACCGGCCTCGACAATGTGCCGGCCGCGACCCGCTTCGTGGCTTTCCTCGATTCCGACGACCTCTGGCTTCCGGACCACCTGAAAAACGCCCACGACTGCATGACGCGTTTCGACGGCGACTGCTACTGGGCCTCGATGCAGGCGAGCGACGAATTCTACTACCACTTCGGCATGGCCGAACTGGAGGCGAAGGAGGGAGGCAACCGGCTGTCGAACGAGCCGCTCGTGATCGAGGTGCCCGATCTGGCCAGCGTGATGCTCAAGAACTGGAGCTTCCTCCACCTCTCCTGCATGGTCCTCGCCCGGAACCTCTTCGAGACGATCCGGTTCGACGCCGCCCTCCGGCTGGCGGCGGAAGACGTCCTGTTCTTCTGCGACTGCATCCTCGCCTCCCAGCGCAGCCTTCTTTGCGACGAACCGGGCGCGGCCCGGGGAATGGGCCTGAACATCTTCCACAGCATCGACAACCAGTCGCCCCAGTTCCTGCAGCAGCAGTTCAATACCTGGGTTGCGCTCGACCGGCTCGAGCAGCGTTTCTCCCGCCGGCCGGACGATGTCGCCTCCATCACCACCTACAAGAACAGGGCGCGCCAACAGGCCCTATGGAGCCAGGCGGGCCGGGTGCGGCGGCGCAGCGCTCCCGAGGTCAGCCTGCTTGCACGCTGGGCATGGCGGGATCCGGCCCTGCTGCGCACCCTGATGGAACTCGGAGCAGGCAAGTTCGCACGCGGCAACCAGGCACGGGGAGAACAGCGATGAAGCCGTACCACTGGCCTTCGCATCACGGCAATTTCGGTGACGACCTCAACCTCTGGCTATGGGACGCCCTCCTTCCCGGCGTGCGGGAGGTGCGGGAGGAAACGCTTTTGGTTGGCGTCGGCACTGTGCTCAATCCGGCCCTCCTACCCGGCGGCGTCCACAAACTGGTCATCGGCAGCGGCTACGGATACGGCGATCCGCCGGACATACGCGACCCGCGCGAATGGGATGTCCGCTGCGTCCGCGGGCCGAAGACAGCGGAAAGGCTTGGTCTTTCCCCCGACAAGGGGATCGTCGATCCGGCGGTGATGATCAGCGACATGGAGGAGTTCCGGGACCTCCCCAAGCTTCACAAGAAGACCTTCGTGCCCCATTGGGAGTCTGCGGAATTCGGCATTTGGAATGCCGTCTGCGAACCCGCGGGGCTCACCTATCTCGACCCGCGCGGCGAGGCGAAGGCAGTCATCCGGCACATTGCCCAGTCGGAAATGGTCGTCGCGGAATCCATGCACGGAGCGATCCTCGCCGACGCATTCCGGGTGCCGTGGATCGCGGTGACCACCTCATCGTCGATCAATGACTTCAAGTGGAACGACTGGGCCGGCAGCGTCGGGGCGACCTACCGGCCGCGGTTCGTGCCGGTCTCGACGCGCGCCGAGGCAATCGCCAAGAAGACACGCTTCTGGGGCCTCCCCTTCGATGGCGGCAATAGGGAAGCGACGGCCGATGACGTTCCCGCGGGAGAACTCCTCGTCAGGGCCGAACGCTCGCGGCAAGGTGTCCGGGGCATGGTGAAGCAGTTTCTCGCCGCACCGTCCGTGCTGGCCCTCTGGCAGGCAAGTCGCCAGGAACCCCAGCTAAGCCCGGACGGCGCACTGGAATCGCGGAAGCAGCAGTTCTACGAGGTTCTGGAAGGTGTCCGACGGGATTATTTCTGAGGGATCGGGATACCCGGCATAAGGTACCTAAGGCCCGTTTCGGGTGCGGCGTCCGGCTCCTGCCTGAAGCGGCGCGTCTTGTCTCGGAGAACGCCGGTCGTGATGGCCGGCACGGCTCGCGGATTGCGTATGGCATAGGCGACCGCTTCCGCGGCACCCCCGCTCCGCTTCCTGTCCAGGAAAGCCCTCAGTTCGTACCGGCCGCGAATGTGGCGCTCGTGTTCCCTGAGTGCCGCCATGACGTCGGCGGGCAAACCGGCAGTCGCCCGCACGCTCCGATCGGCCTCATAAAGTCGGCGCAGGTCTTCGGTGCGATGGCGGCCGCTGAGGGAATCGCTTCGCACCACGGCGCCATAGCCGCAATGTTCGATGACGGTGTAGCGGGCTCCCTTCACGAGCGCCCGCAGATAGAGATCGTAATCCTCCCCGAGCCGCAGATCCTCGTTGTATCGGAGATTGTGGCTGTCGAGGAAGCTTCGCCGCATGACCGGCTTGAGGAAACCGATCTCGCCGCGGCGTGATCCGGGGACGGAAATGTTTCCCTGGATGAATTCCACTGTCGACAGCGATCGCGCCCGAGCCTCGAATGCCTGTGGCTCATGCTGCGCGGACGCATGGCGCGTGAAGGCTATGTTGTCTGCGATGAAATCCCATCCGGCGTGCCGCAGCATCGCCTCGAAACGGCCCGGGAAGAAGAAGTCGTCGGCATCGAGGATCGCGATGAGCGGGGCCTGCGAGTGGGCGATCGCATGATTGCGGGCAGCGGCCGGTCCGACGTTGCGCGGCAGGGACAGGACCCGGAGCCGTCCGCTCCCGTCGTCGGCACCCTCGGCGACCGAAGCGGTGTCATCGGTGGAACCGTCATCGACGACGACGACCTCTGCGACGGCGGGTTGCGAAAGGGCCGAAGAGATGGCCGTCGGTATCGTGGCTGCCGCGTTCTTCGCGGCGATGATCACGCAGATTGCCTCGGGGGTGGGCTCAGGCATTGCTTCTCTCCAGGCTGACATCCGGCCGCACTAGACGCGGCAAAAGTGACCTGGATATGGAACAGTGGCGACAGCTCGCCAAGTCGGCATCAATGCCGCGCGACGTCCCCGGGAATATCGTTCGTGTTGCCGACGTCGCTGACCGGATGCGCGCCCGCTTGCGACGAGGAGGTCTCGCGACGCTCCTGTTTCTCCTGGCGGACCAGGTAAAGGATGCCGATGAAATAGCCCACCTGAAGCAGCATGGCACAGGCTATGGTTGCCAGAAGCACCTGGGCGACTGATCCCGTCATCCAATAGGCTGCGACCGCAAATACCAGCAGGACGCAGATCATGCTGAAAAAGACGCGCGGCGCATACATGGCCTTCACCCTCCCGGAGTTGCAGATCTCAGTGTCCGCTGCCTCACCGTATCATTGAACCATATCGGAGGGCGCGGGTATACGTATCTCGCCGTATATATGCAGCGATCGCGTTGAAACTTTCGTAATTTTGGAAAACTGTGGCTTCCGGGCGAACACATTTACCACCACCGTCAGCGAATCGACCCCGCATCTCTCCCGTCGGGAACCAAAGGACGGACCTCCGGCGCCAGCCGTCGCCACGAGATTTGATTTTAATCAACTTTTATTTCCAGGGTGTGGCGCCAACTGATCACAACTACCGCGCTGCAGCACTGTATTGCAGCGCAACATTTTTAGGCTCGGTCGCTTGGATGGTAGTATCCGCCGCCTAATTCGCGTGCATCCGCGATAAACATTTCGACCCTCTAAAAGATGATCAACGCCATTTTTCACAGCATATCATGCCGCCATACAGATTCTCTGAAAGACTTATTCAAACTACACTGAACGTCACTTGTCGCTTCGGATGGTAAATCCGTGAAACATCGGCAGAATCAACATGGGAAATTGGCTCCCGATGCGAGACAGTGTCAGAATTCGCATTGCCAACAAATTCCGAACACATACTTGTTATTCTCTTCGCACTGCAGACACGCCGCAAGACAACCGATCCCGCGCACAACTGGATGGAGTTTCCTCTATGAAGTCAGCGACACGTTCGGCCGGATCGCCGTTCATCATTCCCGACAAGACGTCCTTCAGCTTCGCGACCGGAGGAGTCGCCAAGCGCGGTTTTGACGTGACCATCGCAACCCTTGCGCTGATCGCATTCGCCCCGATCTTTCTCCTGATCATGGCACTCGTGAAGTGCTCCGACGGGGGATCGATCTTCTACGGCCACCGACGGGTCGGCCATAACGGAAGATATTTCCATTGCCTCAAGTTCCGCACCATGGTCCCGAATGGCGACGAGGTTCTGAGGGCCTATCTGAACGCCAACCCGTCTGCCGCCGAGGAATGGCGTGCAACGCGCAAGCTGCGTTCCGACCCCCGCGTGACAGCGGTGGGCAACGTTCTGCGCAAGCTCAGCCTCGATGAACTCCCCCAGCTCATCAACATTCTTCGTGGGGAGATGAGCGTCGTCGGTCCCCGTCCCGTGGTGGACGAGGAACTCAATCTCTACGACGCCCATGCGGTCTACTACCTCAGCACGCGTCCCGGGCTGACGGGCCTCTGGCAGATCAGCGGACGGAACGACGTGTCCTACGAGACCCGCATCGCCTTCGACACCCAGTATGTACAGAACTGGTCCCTGATCCAGGACGTCCTGATCATCGCGAAGACCGTGCCGGCAGTCTGCCTGTCCAGAGGCAGCTACTAGGAACTGCCCGGATTCCTGCTCCAGGTTCCGGGCAAGTCAGCGGAGGTCCCGGGACCTTCGCGCCGCATCGTTTGCCAACCAAGGAGGTATCATGCGCGACAAGACGGTTTCAGCCGCTCTTAACATGCTCGCCGTGGGCGCTCTCGCAGCCGTGCTGGCGGCGCCCTCGGGCGTCCGCGCCCAGGAAACGGCTTATCACCTGGGCGTCATGGATCAGGTGAGGATCCGGGTTGCGGAATGGCAACCGGCCGAGGGGACCGTCAGGGATTGGGGCGTCATCGGCGGCGACTATGCCGTGGGCCCTGGAGGCGCCATCTCGCTGCCCTTCATCGGCGAACTCATGGTTGCCGGGAAGACGACCGGCGACGTCGCCAGCGAGATCGGTCAACGCCTCCAGAGTGAATTCGCCCTCAAGACGGAGCCATCGGCGTCCGTCGAGATCGCAAGGTTTCGGCCAGTCTACCTCACGGGCGACGTGACGACGCCCGGTGAATATCCATACGCGCCGGGGATGACCGTGCTCAAGGCCGTCAGCCTTGCGGGCGGCCTGCGGCGCTCCGACGCCGGCCAGCGCTTTGCGCGGGATTTCATCAACGCCAGCGGCGACGCCGCCGTCTCCGGAAGCGAGCGTGGCAGGCTGCTCGCCCGAAAGGCTCGGCTCCTGGCGGAGATCGACGGCGCCGAGGAGATCGCGATGCCGGCATCCCTGGAAAAGGTGCCGAACGCTCCGGCGCTCCTCGGAAGCGAGAGTGCGCTCATGAAGTCCCGCCGCGAGCGCTATGAACTCCAGCTCAAGGCGCTCGCCGAACTTCGCGAACTGCTTGAGAGCGAGGTGAAATCCCTCGCGCAGAAGGCGGAAACGCAAAAGGAGCAGCTTGCGCTCGCCCAGCGCGACAGGGAGCGCATCTCCCGTCTCAGCGAGCAGGGCCTTGCGACCAGCCAGCGTCGCCTTTCCATCGAGGAACGCACGGCCGACGTCGAATCGACCTTGCTGGACATAGATACGGCCTCGCTGCGGGCCAAGCAGGACATCAGCAAGGCCAACCAGGACGAAATAAACCTTCGCAACGACTGGGAGGCCCAGCGGGCCAAGGAACTCCAGGACACGGAAGCGGAACTCGAAAAGCTTGACCTGGAACTGACCACGAGCAGGCAACTGATGTCGGAAGCCCTGGCGCAATCGGCTGAGGCCCTGAAGTTCGACGCATCGAAGGCCACCATCAACTACATCGTGGTGCGCGAAGGAGAAGACGGACCGGAGGAGATGCCCGTCGACGAGACTACGCCCCTCAAGCCCGGCGATGTCGTCAAGGTTGCCTCTGAACTGCTGATGCAGTGAGGCGACGATGAAGATCGCCAAGGCGACAATCGTGGACCCGCAACGTAACCAGGCCTACGGGCTTGGCGCGGTCACGCTGTCGCTTTTCGTGTTTGCCTATTCCACCCGTTTCGGGCCGGTCGCCATCCTCCTCTACTATGCGCTCTGGCTCCCTCTCGTCCTGATCGACTACCGGAGAGTGCTGGGGCCCTACACGCGCTATGGATGGATCTTCGCCTTCGCGGCGGTGTGTTTCCTGTCGAGCTTCTGGTCGGCGGCGCCGGGCACGTCGCTGAGGGCCTCCATCCAGTACCTCACCCATGTCGTCTGCGCCCTCATCGCCGTGCGGGTACTGGCGCCCCGGACGCTTTCGCGGGGCGCCATGATCGGCTGCGCCGTGGTGCTGATCTACTCGCTGCTCGTCGGGAGCTACCACTACGATCCGCTCGACGGCAGCTACAGCTTCGTCGGCGCCTTCTCTTCCAAGAACCAGCTCGGCCTCTACGCCTCGCTCGGCCTGCTGTTCACCTTCACCACGTGCTTCGTCTTTCGCGCCCGTGGCATCTGGCTGGCACTGTCGGCCGTCGTCGGGATCATTTCCGCCTATTCGCTTCTGGCCTCGCAATCGGCAACCTCGGTCATCACCACGGTCGCCATCATCGCCCTGGCGGGCACCCTGCAGGTCATGCTCCGCGTTTCTCCAAGGCAGAGACGATTTCTCTTCGTTGCCGGCATGATCGTCGCGATCGGCGGTAGTGCGTTCGCTCTTCAGTCGGGAGCCATGGATGCTCTGCTCGGCGCCTTCGGCAAGGATACGACACTGACCGGGCGGACCTACCTCTGGCAGCAGGGCCTCGAGGCAGCCGGAACTTCGCCTTGGATCGGGGTCGGCTATCAGGGCTACTGGGTGCAGGGTTTTCCCGAAGCGGAGCGCTTGTGGGATGAGTTCTTCATCGGGTCACGCAATGGCTTCCACTTCCACAACACCTACATCGAAACCATGGTGGAAACAGGTCTCCTGGGCACTGTTTTCATCGTTTTCGTCCTCGTGCGGACCACGGCCGGCCATTTCCGCCGGCTGCTGGTCCTCGACCGCAGCCCCGAGGCCGCCCTTCTCTTCGCGGTGACCATCCTGCTCATCATCCGATCCTTCGTGGAGATCGATGTCATGCACCCCTACCAGGTCGGTTCCTTCCTGCTCTATTTCGCGGCGGGAAGCCTGACGCTTGCGCAACGGGAGCATCGCCTTGCTCCCGCATCTTCGCGCGGGCGCAAGGGTCGGGATATCGGCCAGATCCCCGTCGGGACAGGCTAGCCGAGATGTCGTCCATCCGCTACCCGAGCACCACCCCTCCGGCAACGACGCTCTACGGCATCCAGTACCTGCGCGCCATCGCCGCCTGTGCGGTGGTCGTGTTCCACGCGGCCGAGCGCACGGGTCTCCATTTCAACATCGGTGCGGCGGGCGTCGATGTCTTCTTCGTGGTCAGCGGCTTCATCATGATGGTGATAGCCGCAAGGCGCCCCGTCAGGCCGCTGCAATTCCTGCGCGACCGGCTGCTGCGCATCGTCCCCAGCTACTGGATCGCGACCGCGGTAATGCTTGCAGGCGCCGTCGCCGGACTGTTTCCAAACCTGCAGATCGAGCCCCTTCACGTCCTCGGGTCGTACCTTTTCGTGCCCATCCCGTCCCCGAACGGCGGCCATCTTTGGCCGGTGCTTGTGCAGGGATGGACCCTGAACTACGAGATTTTCTTCTACCTCGTCTTCGCGATGGCCCTCCTTGCGCCGCCGGGGAGGCAATTGCCCTGGCTCGCCGGCACGCTGCTCGTGCTGGTCGTCGTAGGAGCCGTTGCGCATCCTCAAAACCCGCTGCTGCAATTCTACATGCAACCGATCATCCTCGAGTTCGCCGCCGGCGCATGGCTGGGACGACTGTGGCTGCGAGGGATCACGCCTGGTCCCGGAGCGGGCGTGGCGATGATCCTTGCAGCTCTCATCGGCTTCGGCATTATCGAACTGGGCCGGATGGAGTTCGGCGCCTGGAATTGCGGCCCGCTCGCCGTCTTGCTGGTGGCAGGCACCCTTGCCGTCGAGACGGGGAGGAAGCTGCCCAGCCTCCCGATGCTCGCCTATCTCGGCGATGCTTCCTATTCCACCTATCTCTGGCACACGTTCGCTCTGGCGGTCGTCACCAAGGTCGGCTTCAGTCTTCACCTGCCGGCCCCGGCCGTCGCCGCGGCGGGCATCGTCGCCGGCACTCTGGCGGGGGTCGTGGCCTACGAGATGATCGAAAAGCCGATCCAGCGGCTGGTGAAGCGCCGCCGCTTCAGGGCCGACTATGCGGTAACGCCTCCTCCCGCCCCCTAGCCTCCTGCATTGTGGCGGCCGGTCTTGCCTGCTCGGTTACCCCGGCCAGATGCTCCGCCAGCCGAAGCGCCAGGGCGACGGCGGGAAGCGTCGGATTGGCGTGACCCCCGGTCGGGAATACGGAAGCGCCGGCAAGGTAGAGGTTATCGATTCCGTGCACGCGGCATTCCTTGTCGACGACGCCGAGCCCCGGATCCTCCGACATGCGCGCCAGGCCGATCTGGTGGTAGCCGTCAAAAGCCTGGGCAAGGACGCTGCGGAAACGCTCCTCGTCGGGCTGGAGATATTCCAACCGTCCATAGCCTTTCGCCCTCAGCCACTCGTCGAGCAGCTGGTGAGACTTGATGACCGAGACGATGTCCCGATCCTCGACACGGTAGTCGACCTGGAGAGTGGACGCTCCTCCGTCCCCCTCCCGCAGCCTCACCCGACTTTCCGCATTGGGCGCCTGCTCGGCGTGGTACCGCAACAGAAATCGTCCGGACGATCTCATCAGCATCCCCCGCTCGCCGTCATTCCAGAGATGCCTCAGCATTCGGAGGATCGGCGCCGGCGAGGCGTCCCGGAGCTTCAGGTTTCGAAGGTGACGGAAGGCCTCTTCCGGCTTCGTCGGCCCGGAACGGGGAGCGAGCCCCTGCGAGAGCCACCGATAGGTGCCGGTAAACTTCAGGATCAGATAGAGCAGCGACAGTCGGCCCGAGCCGTGCGAAGGGTCCGAGATCGAGATCGCGTCGAGCCAGAACACGATGTTGAGCAATTCCTCGCTCGTCTGCTGCCTTTCGCTGGGCTGAAGACGCCGACGACTGCGATGGCCATGTCCGTCCGATGCGAAGGACAACTTCCGGATGATCGCCCCGTCTTCCAGATGGGCGACGGCGAGATATCCGGTGAGGTGTCCCTGGTAGAAGCGGCCGAGCGGTCCCTCCGGACCACCAAGCAACGCGGGATGCTCCCCCTGGAGAGCCAGAAGCAGCCTTGCAGTCTCCAGGCCTCCGGCCGCCAGGACGACCTGGTTCGGCATGGGAACGTCGCCCCTTCCGTCCAGGCGCAGTGCCTTCACCCGGCCGTTCTCCCCCAGCACCAACCCGGTGACGGCGGCGCCGGTGACGAGCGTGATCTTCTGCGAGTGGATCAATCCGGGCTCGTAGAGAGGCGCGATCGCCGGCTTCCTGCTCCATGTCTCGACCGCGTCGAGCGTGAAGCCCTCGTCGCCTTCGTCCTCCTCCTCGCCCCGTGTGCCTGGCGGAAGGCCGACCTCACCGGCCTGAAGAAACCGCGCTGCGTCCGCATAGTGCCGCGAAACGCTGGAATGCGGGATCGGCCAGCCGGAATAGGGCACATGGGAACGCGGCTGGAAGTCGAGGTCGTCGAAGGGCACGCAACGCCCGCCCCACAGCGCCGAGGTTCCGCCAATCCCGCGAGAGGTGGACAGGGCGGGTTGAGCATGATTGCCCGCCGTGAATTCGGTCAAACCTAGCGAAGGCGCCGAGGGTCCGCTTTCGAGCACGAGGACGGTTCGCCCCAGTGTCTCGAGCTTGAAGGCCAGCGCAAGGCCGACGGGCCCCGCTCCGACGATGCAGACGTCTGCCGTCGGCAGAGAGGTTAGGCCATCAGATATGATCATTGGACGTCATTCTCAGAACGCATTTGCTCGATCGGCATGCAGTTCCTGCATCCTCTTTCATATAGACCTGATGGCGGCGGGGAAAACCATCGTCGCTCCGACAAGTCCTATTGATCTGTCGCTGACGCCTCGGGCTTCCGAGGTCCTTCGCCGGCACTTAGTCCCCGAGAAGCTGGCGGTCGTCGCCATCCCGGTTACGCACGAGTTCCTCCTTGATTCTTCGCAGTGATCTGAGCGCCTTGTTGCGATCGGCATAGGCAACCATGTTGGCCAGGATGTCGATCGCGGCAAGATAGGCGTAGCGCGTCGATGTCGGGCGGAAAATGTTCTTTCCTTCCGGCATCTCGATCGCGATCACCACGTCCGCGGCCGCCGCAACCGGGGAATTGGGCTGGGTCATCACGATGGTCGGGATCCCGTTCCGGCGCAGAAGCTCCAGGCAATGGACGAGGCCCATGTCGCGACCGGTGAAGGACGACCCGAACACCACCGTTCCGGGCTGCGCCGCCGCCGAAATCATCAGGTTCATGCCGTAATCGTTGGACGCGTTGATGCGGCAGCCGAGACGGAAAAGGCGATTGTGCAACTCATTGACGATCATCGTCGAGTTGCCGCTGGCACCGAAGGCCTGAATGAACTCGGCCGCCCGCAGGATATGCGCCGCCTTTTCGATTGCCGCGAGATCGAGCTGCCGGTGCAGTTCGAACAGTGCGTTCTGCGCCTTCGAGACGATATCGTGCGCCACTTCTTCGGCGGTTGCCGTCGGCGCTTCCGGTTTCAGGTAGCGCAGCCCGACATAGGCGAGCTTGGCAAGCTGAACCTTGAAGTCCGAATAACCCTGGCAACCCAGCCGCCGGCAGAAACGGGTGACCGTCGGGGGTGAGACGCCTGCCCGCTCAGCGAGTTCGACGATGGAAGAGTTGACGACGAAATCCACGTTTTCCAGCGCGAACTGCGCAAGCTTGGCCTCCAGGGCGGAAAGTCGGCCGTCCTCGTTGGAAAGCGCATGAAACAAGTCCATTCGAGCGTACCCTGTAACCGCGGCGGTGGAAAAAACGAAATCCGCTGAAAATAAATTTCACTGCCGCTCTTTTGATAGCATTATAGAGACGGGCATCAAACTGTTTGCCCCCGGCAAAGAAAATAAATGCAACTTCCTGCGCTTTCCGTGATGCACCGGCAGCGCGTCTTTTCCAACGAGGACCAGAATGACCTACCCTTGGCCGCAAGCCGGCACTCCGCTCGACCAGATCGCAACGCCCATGCCGGTCATCGACGAGGATCGCCTGGCCGCCAACATCGCGCGCGTGCAGGCCTATTGCAATCAGCACGGCAAGGCATTCCGGCCTCATATCAAGACCCACAAGATCGCAGCCGTTGCCCGCCAGCAGATCGAAGCCGGCGCTGTCGGCATCAACTGCCAGAAGGTGACCGAGGCGGAGGTCTTTGCCGATGCCGGCTTCGACGACATCCTGATCACCTACAACATTCTGGGGCAGGCGAAGCTCGCACGGCTGAAGGCCCTCAATAGCCGGATGGCGAAACTTGCAGTGGTTGCCGACAGCGAGATCACCGTTGCCGGCCTTGCTTCTACCTTCGCGGCAGACCGTCCCCTCACCGTCCTGATCGAATGCGACACGGGTGCCCGGCGTTGCGGCGTGCAGTCGCCGGAGGCGGCGGTCGCGCTCGCGGAGAAGATCGCAGCCGCCCCCGGCCTGCGCTTCGGCGGCGTCATGACCTATCCGGCAATCGGCGGCGCCACCGAGGTCGAGGCTTTCCTCGCCAGAACCATGGCGCTCCTGTCAGAGAAGGGCATCGACTGCCCCGTCCGCTCCAGCGGCGGATCGCCGGATCTCTTCGCCGCCCATCTCGTGCCCTCTGCGACGGAACATCGGGCCGGCACCTATGTCTACAACGACCGAAGCATGGTTCGCGCTGGTCACTGCAGCTCGGACGACCTCGCCATGCACGTCCTTGCCACCGTGGTCTCGCGCCCGGCACCCGACAGGGCCGTGCTCGATTGCGGCTCCAAGGCCCTGACCTCCGACCTTCTCGGCTTTGCCGATTTCGGAGCGATCGACGGCTTCGAAAGAGCCCGGATCGTGTCGCTGTCGGAAGAGCATGCGGTGGTCGACCTTTCGCAGTGCAGCAGCGCCTTCCCGGAGATCGGAACCATGGTGAGAGTGGTTCCGAACCACACATGCGTCGTGACCAACCTTTTCGACCGCATGGTCTTTCACCGGGGCGGCATCGTCACGCGGGTCGAGAAGGTAGACGCGCGCGGCACCGTCTGGTGATCTGCGTTACATTTTCTTACCCTCCCTCGAGAGGCGTTGAATGCCCGGCCGACCGGCTACGGGCAAAACCATGAAAATGGCGCGCCTCCTATGGGCGCGCTTTTTCATTCTCTAGTGACCTCTAGCGATGCCTGCAGGCCACCTTCAAAACGATCCGGCCTGTGTGACCGCCATGATTATCCAAGCGATTGCCCGATCCAGGTCGTTCGAATAGCGACTCCGACCAAGCGAGCGCCTGATGAAAATTTCGCAGATTTTTCCCGTATAAGAAAATTTGTTACACAATCCCCACTGTTACGACCAGGCAACATTGACTTGGAACGTTTTTGACGCATTATGAAGAAAATAAATTACACCGAGACGGTGAGCGGGTGAACAGAAGACGACGGAAGATCGAGAACCGGGGATAGCGCGGCTGCGGCTGAACAAGACGCCGACCAGTCCGCCAGTTCGGGGATTTGCACACAGAAAAACAGAACCACGGCGGCGGACCGGTTAGTGACGGCCCGAAGGCCGGAGTGTATTCGGAACTAGAGTAAAATGCGCATTTTCACCGCCTCGCTGGCAACCGAAACAAATACCTTCTCCCCCGTTCCAACAGACATGAATGCCTTCAAGGCAGCCTTCTATGCTGCACCGGGCGAGCACCCCGACACTCCGACGCTCTGCTCTTCGGTCGTACCCATCCTGCGCCGCCGCGGACGGGAGGAAGGCTTCACCGTCATCGAGGGCACGTCCTGCTGGGCAGAGCCCGCGGGCCTCATCCAGCGCCGGACCTACGAAACGCTCCGCGACCTGATCCTTTCCGAACTGAAGGCAGCACTGCCAGTCGATGGTGTCGTGCTCGGCCTGCACGGCGCCATGGCCGCCCAGGGCTATGACGATCCGGAAGGCGACCTTCTTTCCCGTGTCCGGGAAATCGTCGGCAAAGAGGTCCTGATCGCGGCGGAATTCGACCCGCACAGCCATCTGACGGCGCTGCGCGTCGCCAATCTCGACATCATGGCCGCCTTCCTCGAGTTCCCCCACACGGATTTCGAGGAGCGGGGCGAGCATGTCGTCGATCTGGCGCTCCGTACATTGCGCGGCGAGATCAAGCCGGTCATTTCCACGTTTGATTGCCGGATGATCACCATCTTCCCGACCAGCCGCGAACCGATGCGATCGTTTGTGGACCGCCTCAAGGCCATGGAAGGGACGGACGGGATCCTCTCCGCCTCCGTCATCCACGGCTTCATGGCGGGCGACCTGCCCGACATGGGTACACGCATCGTCGTCGTAACCGACAACGACAAGGCAAAGGGCGACGCTACGGCCGCCCGGTTGGGGCACGAGCTTTATGGCCTGCGCAAGACGACGGCCATGCCGATGTTCGATACCGAGGCAGGCCTGGACCATGCGGTGGCGATCCGCACCGCCCAGTCGCAAAGGCCGGTCACGATCGCCGACATCTGGGACAATCCCGGCGGCGGCGTGGCGGGCGACGCGACGCACATCCTGCGCCGGATGATGGAACGCGGCATGGATGATTTCGCCGTGGCGACCATATGGGATCCGATCGCCGTCAGCTTCTGCCATGCGGCGGGAGAGGGAGCGCAGCTCAATCTGCGCCTCGGCGGAAAGTCGGCCCCTGAGGGTGGCGATCCACTCGACCTCAGGGTGACTGTCGAGAAGGTATTCGACGCCGGATCGCAGAGCTTCCGCAACAGCCGGGTAACGCTCGGCAGCACAGCCGTCGTGCGCCCGGTCGGCACCAATATCGACATCGTGCTGATCACCAGCCGCACGCAGACCTACGAGCCCGACATCTTTACGAACCAGGGCGTCGACGTCTCCGGGAAGGCTTATCTGCTGATCAAGTCGACCAACCACTTCTATGCGGGCTTCCAGCCGATCTCGTCCGAGATCGTCTACATCGCCGCGCCGACCTCCTATCCCACCGACCCGGCGACAACGCCTTACCGAAAGGCGAGTCTCGAACTTTGGCCGCGCGTCGCCGATCCGCTGGGACTGGACCATGCCTGAACTTCCGGCCGGAAGGAAAGCCGGCCGGAACTGAAGAACCACTTGATGCAACGAAGGGGAGTTACCATGAAAAAGAGTGCACTTGTTCTAATGACCGCGGCAGCGCTTGCCGGCACCAGCAGCCTGGCCCTGGCGCAGGCGAGCGAAGGCGTATTGACGGTGGCAACGATCGGCGAACCGCCGACGCTGGACGTCATGCAGACGCCCACCGATATCGTCCTCACCATCGACCAGCACATCTTCGAGACGCTTTACACCTATGATGCGCAGTGGAAATCCGTACCGCTGCTGGCAGCCGGCATGCCGGAGCTTTCCGAAGATGGGCTCACCTACCGCATCCCGCTGCGTGAAGGGGTGACCTTCCACGATGGCAGCAGCTTCGACGCCAAGGACGTGACCGCGTCGCTCACGCGCTGGATGGCGATCAACTCCAAGGGCAAGCAGGTCGCGGAAATCGTCGAGAACATCACGGAAGACGGCGACAATGCCGTCGTGATCAAGCTGAAGTCGCGTTACGCGCCCCTGCTCGCCACGCTGTCGCAGGCTTCGGTCATCATGCCGTCCGAAAAGATCGCCGACACGCTGACCGAATTCGTCGGCACCGGCCCCTATGCGCTGAAGGAGCGGAAGCCCGACCAGTACACGCAGCTCGTCCGTTTCGAGGATTACAAGTCTCCGGAAGGCGAAGTCAGCAACTATGCCGGCAAGCGCGAGGCGATCGCCAAGGAAATCCGCTTCGTGCCCGTTCCCGACGCCAATACCCGCGTCGAAGGCCTGATCTCCGGACAATTCGACTACGCCGATGCGCTTCCCGTGAGCGCCTATGAGCGGGTCGAGCAGAGCCGCAAGGCCAAGCCGGTGATTTTCAAGGATGCCGGCTGGGCGTCGATGAACATGAACATGAAGGAAGGCCTTCTCGTTAAGAAGGAATTCCGCCAGGCCGTACAGGCTGCGCTCAACCCGAACGACATGATGCTGGCCGCCTTCTCCGATGATCGCTTCTTCAGCGTCGACGCCTCGATATTCCCGGAAAGCTCCTTCTGGCACACCGAAGCCGGCGTCGAGCGCTATGGCGAAGGCGATCCGGAAGCGGCCGCCAAGCTTCTGGAAGAGGGTGGCTATGACGGCACGCCCCTGCGCCTCATGACCAGCCGCCAGTACGAATTCCACTACAAGATCGGCGAAGTTGCCAAGGCCTACCTCGAAGCCGCGGGCTTCAAGGTCGACCTGCAGGTGGTCGACTGGGCAACGCTCACGACCCGTCGCGCCGATCCGAAGGAATGGGACATCTTCATCACCCACTCGAACTTCCCGGGCGATCCGACGACCATCAACACCATCACGGACAGCTATCCGGGCTGGTATGTGTCCGAGCAGAAGGCCAAGGCGGTCGCGACCTACATGGACGCCACGACCGACGACGCCAAGAAGCAGGCATGGGAAGGCATCCAGACCGTCATCTACGATGACGCGCCGCTCTACAAGGTTGGCAACTTCAACGCAGTTTCCGGTCTCGCCGATGGCATTGAAGGCTATGAGCCCACCTACTGGCCGCATTTCTGGAACGTAAGCCCGAAGAAGTAAGGACCGAACCATGGCAAGGGTCGCACAGGCACTGTTGAAACGGCTGGGAGGTATGGCAATCGTGCTCGCCCTGGTCGTGACGGTGGTCTTCATCATCGTTCGCGTCACGCCCGGCGATCCTGCCGCCGTCATGCTGGGGTCGGATGCGACCCCGGAAGACATCGCGCAACTGCGCACCCGCCTGGGGCTCGATGCGCCGCTCCTCCTGCAGTATGGCCAGTTCGTCCTGGGCATATTGCAGGGCGACCTTGGTCAGTCGATCTTCCTCAATCAGCCCGTGACCACGGCCCTTGCCGCACGGGCTGAGCCGACCTTCTTTCTCACCCTGTTCTCCATCCTGATCGCCATCGCGATTGCTCTGCCGGTCGGAATCCTGTCCGCCGTCAAGCGCGGCACGATCTTCGACCAGATCGTCGTGACGCTCACCATGGTGGCGGCGAGCATTCCGAGCTTCTGGCTCGGCCTGCTGCTGATCCAGGTGTTTGCGGTCAGCCAGGGCTGGTTTCCCGCCTCCGGTTACGGCGGGCCCGACACGCCGCTCCTCGAACGGCTGCACCATCTCGTTCTCCCGGCCGTCGCCCTCGGCATCGTCAATTCCGCGCTGATCACGCGCTTCACCCGCGCCGCCATGCTCGACGTCCTCGGCGACGACTATGTCCGTACCGCACGGGCGAAGGGCGCCGGCGAAGGTCGCGTGATCCTGAAGCACGCATTGAAGAATGCGCTGATCCCGATCATCACCGTCATCGGGCTGTCGGTCGCCATGCTCGTGGCGGGCGCGGTGGTGACGGAAACCGTCTTCGGCCTTCCCGGCATCGGAAACCTCGTCGTCTCCGCGGTGCTGAGACGCGATTATCCGGTGATCCAGGGAGCCCTGCTCGTCGTGGCCGCCATCTATGTGCTCATCAATTTCGTTGTAGACATGCTCTATATCCTCGTCGATCCGCGGGTGCGCCAATGACCGCCATGGCCTCCGTCTCCATGCCTCTCGCCTCCGGTCTTCGCCGCCTTTTCGGCAACCGTACCATCCTCGTCGGCGCCATCATCCTCGCGCTTGTCGTCCTCGCCGCCCTTCTCGCGCCCTGGGTGGCGCCCTACGCGCCGAACAAGCTCTCGATCGTCAACAAGCTCCAGCCCCCGTCGATGGCGCACTTCTTCGGGACGGACGAATTCGGACGCGATATCTTCTCCCGCGCCGTCTTTGCCGGGCGGATCTCGCTGCTCGTCAGCCTGGGGGTCGTCCTCATCTCCACCGTGCTCGGCGTGATCCTCGGAGTGGCCGCCGGCTTCTTCCGACGCCTCGACGCACCGATCTCCCGCCTGCTCGACGCGATGATGTCTTTCCCGGACATCCTGCTGGCGATCGCACTGGTAGCGGCGCTCGGTCCATCGCTTTCGACGGTGATCCTGGCACTCGGGATCACCTATGCGCCGCGCCTTGCCCGCATCGTACGCGGCTCGACGCTCGTCCTGCGCGAACTGCCCTATATCGAAGCGGCCGTCGCCATGGGTCTGCCGACCTGGCAGATCCTTGTCCGCCACGTTCTCCTGAACCTCGCCTCCCCCATCCTGGTCCAGGCGACCTTCGTCTTCGCATCCGCGATGCTGGCCGAAGCGAGCCTCTCCTTCCTGGGCGTCGGCGTATCCACAGACATGCCGACCTGGGGCACGATGCTGGCATCCGGCCGCGAGTATATGAACAATGCTCCCTGGCTGATGGTGTTTCCAGGACTTGCGATCGTGTTCTCCGTCCTTTCCCTGCAGTTGCTGGGAGACGGTCTGCGCGATCTCGTCGACCCGAGACTGGCCAAGGAAGCCTGATCATGACCAATTCCACGATCATCGCCCGGCCGGTACTTGCGGTTGAGAACCTGACGACCTCCTTCAAGACGCCGCAGGGATGGAAGACGGTCGTTCGCGACATCAACCTGCATGTCGACGCCGGCGAAACGGTTGCCATCGTCGGCGAGTCCGGTTCTGGCAAAAGCGTGACAGCCCTGTCTGCCATGCGTCTTCTTCCCGCCGGGCGCTCGCGCACGGAAGGCCGGATCCTGCTCGATGGAACGGACCTCCTGAAGGCGAGCGAAAAGACCATGCGCTCCATCCGCGGCGGTTCGATCGGGATGATCTTCCAGGAGCCGATGACGTCGCTCAACCCGGTCTTCACGATCGGCAACCAGATCGCCGAGGCGCTCGTCCTGCATCGCGGGCTGTCGTGGAAGGCAGCGGAAGCGGAAGCCCTGCGCCTGATGGAACGCGTCCGCATTCCGGCGGCGAAGGCCCGGCTCAACGAATATCCGCACAAGTTCTCTGGCGGCATGCGCCAGCGCGTCATGATCGCCATGGCGCTTGCCTGTCGGCCAAAACTGCTCATCGCCGACGAGCCTACGACGGCGCTCGACGTGACCATCCAGGCCGAGATCCTTCACCTGTTGCGCGAATTGCAGCGTGAAGAGAAGATGGGGATATTGTTCATCACCCACGACATGGGGGTCGTCGCCGAGATAGCGGATCGCACCGTCGTGATGTTCCGCGGCGACATGGTCGAGACCGGCCGGACCGCAGACCTCTTCGAAAAGCCGAGGGCCGTCTACACGAAGTCGCTGCTCGCCTCCATTCCACGTCTGGGCACGATGGGAGCTGCCGTCGCGCCGAGACGTTTTCCCGAGGTCGACCCGCTGACCGGCGAGGCGACGGACGGCATCGAGACAAGTCCGGTGCCGCAGACGGTCGAGCCGATCCTCAAGGTCGAAAATCTCGCGGTCCGCTTCGACCTTCCGAATGGCCGCGTCCATGCCGTCGAAGACGTATCCTTCGACCTGCGGCCAAGCGAGACGCTTTCGCTGGTCGGTGAATCCGGCTGCGGCAAGTCCACGACCGGACGGGCGATCATCCGCCTGCTGACGCCGGCCGCCGGTTCGATCGTGATCGACGGCAACGACGTGACGAAAGCCGGAACACGCGACCTGCGCGTCATGCGGCGCACCTCGCAGATGATCTTCCAGGATCCGTTCGCGTCGCTCAATCCGCGCATCACGGTGGGGTCCGCGATCGCCGAGCCGATCCTCGCCCATGGCCTGATGGGCCGCCGGGATGCCAAGGCGCGCGTTGCGCAACTCCTTGAACAGGTGGGATTGTCCGCCGCGATGGCCGATCGCCATCCGCACGAGTTCTCCGGCGGCCAGCGCCAGCGCATCTCGATCGCGAGGGCGCTCGCGCTCGAACCCAAGTTCATCGTCGCCGACGAAGCCGTCTCGGCGCTCGACGTAACGGTGAAGGCGCAGGTCTCCAACCTCCTCCTGGACCTGCAACAGAAGCACGGCCTGGCATACCTCTTCATCTCCCACGACATGGCCGTGGTCGAACGGATGAGCCACCGCGTGGCGGTGATGTTCCTGGGCGAGATCGTCGAGATCGGGCCGCGGGCGGCCATCTTCGACAACCCGCAACATCCCTACACCCGTCGACTGATCTCCGCCGTGCCCGTCCCCGACCCGACCCGCCGGGGTCAGATGGCGCCGCCGCTTTCCGAGGAGATCAAGAGCCCGGTCCGGCCGTTCGACTATGTCGTGCCGAAACGGATCTACCGCGAAGTCTCGCCCGGGCATCTCGTCCAGGAAATCGCCTAGGTCGCCGTCGCCGCACCTGCCCCAACGAAAACAGAAAGCCGAACCATGAGCAGCAAGAACCTCATCCGCTACGATGTCGCTGATAACCAGGCCGGCGGCCAGCGCCGCCCCTTCGCCAAGGCGGTTCGCGCCGGCGATTTCGTCTACGTCTCGGGCCAGGTCCCGACGGTCGATGGCGAGGTCATCGTCGGCAATATCGTTGCGCAGACCGAACAGGTGATCGCCAACATCAAGTCCGTCCTCGCCCTTGCGGACTGCACGCTGGAGCACGTGGTCAAGGTCAACGTCTGGCTCGATGACGCCCGCGATTTCTCGAGCTTCAACGCGGTATTCCAGAAGCACTTCATCGACCACCCGCCGGCTCGCTCCACCGTCCAGTCGCCGATGATGGTCGACGCCAAGGTCGAGATGGACGTCATCGCCTACAAGCCGCTGGACTGACGACCGGCTCCCCATCTGTTCCGCACATGAAGATGGCCGCGAGCAGCGGCCATCTTTTGGATACTTATCCGCTCGGTTGGCGAGGATGGTGCGGGTGCCGCCCGCTATCTGCGCAGCCGGTATCGCTCGGCCGGCGTCGCATCGAACACCGCCTGCAACAGCCTGCCGGACAGGGCGACGTATTCCGACAGGAGGGAGACGTCGTGCAGCGACGGGGCGGAGATGGCTTCCTCCTGGTCCAGGCCGGCAAGAGCCGCATCGACGCAATCTTCGGCCGTCATGACCAGATTGTCGGGCAAGGGATCGAGATCCCCTCCACCGGCGACCTCCCAGCCCTCCGACAGGACAGCGCCGGGGAGCACGAGTTGCACCCGCACGTCAGTTCCCGCGATTTCCTGCTGCAAGCTCTGGGTAAAGAGGAAGACATAGGCCTTGGTCGAACCATAGACCGGAATGCCCGGATAGGGACTGAACCCGGCGCCGGAACCGACATTGATGATCGTTCCCCTGTTGCGCGCCTTGAACGCGGCAAGCGCCGCCTTGGAGAGCGCCGTCAGCGCGGTGACATTGAGCGCGATCATCCTGCTGACCGTGTCTTCCGGTGTCTGCGTCAGCGGCCTCAGGGCCGAGAACCCGGCATTGTTGACGATGAGCGAGACGGAAGGGTCGGTCGCCAGGAGGTCCGTGACCGCATCGACCCCCGTGCCGGTGGAGAGATCGGCCACCAGGGGCCTCGCCCTGATCGAGAACCGCGCCTGCAGGTCATCTGCGATCTGCTCCAGCCGATCGCGCCTTCGGGCGACCAGGACAAGATCGTGCCCGCGGGCGGCAAGACGTTCGGCATAGACCTTGCCGATGCCGGATGATGCACCGGTCACGATGGCCGTGCCGATTTCGGGTGAATGAAGGACTGTCACGGCGCTCTCTTTCCTATGGTGACGAAGGGCCTCCATGGGTATATGTCGTATACTAGGTGTCAATTACGCACCTGTTGTATCCTAGGTATGATGGAGGAAACCGGATGGCCTACACGGAAGAACAGGTTCTCGATACGCTTCCGGGCGTAAGGCCGGTGCTGGAGCAGATTGCGCACAAGTGGTCGATCCTGATCCTCACCTTCCTCTGCGAGGAGCCGAAACGCTTCAACGCCCTGAAGCGCCGGCTGGACGGGATCACCCAGAAGTCGCTGACCGAGGCGCTCCGAAAGCTCGAGCGCAATGGCCTCATCGCGCGCAGCGTCACGACCACTTCCCCCATTGCCGTGGAATATTCCATCACCCCGCTGGGCCGGACGCTGCAGGACCCGTTCCTGGCCCTCTATGACTGGGCGGTGGATCATCAGGGCGACCTTGCCGCCGCGCAGGAATGCTTCGACGGCAAGCGCTAGGATGAGGGATGCGTCACCCTTGCCTCAGGCGGGAGGCAGCAGTTCCGAGCGATAGATCGGGGCAAGGCGCACGGCTTTTGCGACGAATGCCTTGAGTTCGTCCGGCGTCAGCTTCGGCGCCGGCTCCTCTGCACTTCCGGCGGGGCTGCCGACTTGGCGGAAGAAATCCTCCTGGCCGGCGGGCGTGCACATGCACAAGAGCCGCGCCGCTCGCGTCGAGACGTTGCGGAAGGCGTGCGGCGCGTTTGCCGGTATGTTGATCGTCTCGCCCGCCCTGGCCGTAACTCTTTCGCCCCGGAAAGTCAGTTCCACCTCGCCCTCGAGCAGGTAGAACATCTCCTCGAAGTCGTGCCGATGCGGGGCCGGCCCGCCACCCGGAGAAACCAGCATGTCGATCAGGCAATAGGTGCCGTTGGTGTCTGCGCCGCTGACCAGAATTGTGTAGGTCCCGCCGGCGAGGTGGATGTGCTCGACACCCGGTCCGTCTCGGCGGACATGCGTCAGCTCACGACCGGGATCATCGGCCGGGATGGGCTTCACTTCGGCATCCATTCTGTCACGATTGTCCATCATTTCATCCTTTTCCGATGCTGAAAGAAGAAAGCCGGCTCACGATGCCCGGGCCAGGGATGGGTAGTCCGTGTATCCCTTCGGACCGACGCCGTAGAAGGTCTGCGGGTCCGGCGCGTTGATCGGTCCATCCAGGCGGAAGCGCTGAACGAGATCCGGATTGGCGATGAAGGGGACGCCGAAGGAGACCGCATCGGCCTCCCCGTTCGCAATGACGCGGTCGGCGGACCGTTTGTCGAACCCGGTGTTGACGACAAGCGGAACCGAGATGAGCGGCCGGAACGTCCTTGCGACATGCTCGATCTGCACCCCCTCCTTGAGGTCCTTGGCGGTTGGCTCCAGAAGGCAGATATAGGCCGGCCGCAGCGCATCCAGGCCCTTGATCACCGTGCTGAAGGTCTCAAGCTTGTTGCTGTCGTTGATCCCATAAAGCGGTATCGAAGGCCCGAGGCGCACCCCGACGTGGCTTGCATCCCATGCATCGATCATTGCCTGCGCGGTCTCGATGATGAGGCGCGCGCGGTTCTCGACGGAGCCTCCATATTCATCGGTACGTCGGTTGGCATTGTCCTGAAGGAACTCGTCGTGCAGGTAGCCATTGGCGCCATGCAGTTCGACGCCATCGAAGCCCGCTTGCCGGGCGTTGCGCGTCGCCTGCGCGAAATCGAGGATGATGCCGGGTATCTCGTCCCTCTCGAGCGCCCGCGGGACCGGGAAGTCGACCCGTCCGCTGTCGAGAAAGAAGCTGCCTTCGGCCGGGATGGCGGACGGCGCGACCGGCATCTCTCCGTTTCTCATGTCCGGATGTGCGACGCGGCCGCAATGCCAGAGCTGGCAGTATATTCTCCCGCCCGCCTCGTGAACGGCGCGGGTGACCTGTTTCCATCCCTCCACCTGGTCCTGCCGCCAGATCCCCGGCCCGCGGATGACGCCCTTGCCTTGAGCCGAGACTGCAGTGCATTCCGTCACGATCAGGCCGGCCGCAGCGCGCTGCGAATAATACTCCGCCATCAGTGCCGTTGGAACATTGTCTTCGGTCGCCCGCGTCCGCGTCATTGCGGACATGAAGACGCGATTGGGCAGGTTCATCGTGCCGATTGTGATCGGCGAAAAAAGATCGGTCATGGTCTCCTCCGGATGTTGTGTGTCAGATCATGAAGGCGCCGCCATCGACATTGATGGTCTGCCCCGAGATGAAATCCGCATCGGGTGACGCGAGGAAGAACACGGCGCCGACCAGATCCTCGGCGATCTCCTCGCGCTGGATCGCCCTCGCCTTCACCGATGCGTCCAGAAGTTCCGATGGAAAGGTTCTTTTCACGACAGGCGTCACCGTGAGCCCCGGCGTGATGACGTTGACGGTAATGTTCTCGCCGCCCAGGGCTCGGGCGATGCTGCGCGTAAGGCCGGTGACGCCGGCTTTCGCGGCAACATAATGAGCCTGCGTCGCGACGCCGACGAACGTCGACCCGGACCCGAAATTGATGATCCGGCCCCAGCCGTTCTTCATGAGCGGATAGATCGCCTTGATCACCAGGAACGTGCCGGTGAGATTGATGTCGACGACCTTGCGGAAATCGTCCGCGGTGACCTCCTCGAAAGGCTGGATGGGGAACCAGCCGGCTGCATTCACCAGCACGTCGACCCTGCCGCCCGCCTCTTGCGCGAGATCGGCAAGTGCCTGCGTGTCGCGCTCGTCGCTGATGTCGCCGTGCTTCACATGCAGCCGTTCGTGACCGAGTTCCGCCTGCAGCTTTTCCAGCGCTTCCTCGCTCGTGTCGCTCGCGATGACGATGTCCTCGTTTGCCAGGAAGCGGGCGGCGAAGAGCTTTCCCATTCCGCCCGCCGCACCTGTCACGACAACGATCCTGCCCGTCTTCATCCTCCGGTCTCCTCCGATGAAGCGCCTGCCACGAGGCATCCGGCGCGGTCTCCTGTCCTTCACGGAGCCGACAACGTGCTACTCGGGCTTTGGATCGTTCCTCGCGGTGTAAGCTTTGTCCCGTTTCCGGAACAAATCCTCCGCAGGATGGGATGAGAGTGTTCGCGAACACGCACGCCGTTGACGCTTCGGGCGAAAAACGGGATGCTTTCCGGCGACGGGCTTGGTTGGCAGCGGCAAGACATGATCGACTTGAACGACCTGCGCATCTTCGAACGCGTGGCAGCCCTGAGGAGTTTCTCCAAGGCTGCCAAGTCTCTGGCAATGCCGAAATCCACGGTCAGCCGAAGCGTCACGAGACTGGAAGCCGCGCTGGGGATACGGCTTCTCCAACGGACCACCCGGGACGTGGTCCTGACCGAGGCGGGGCGACTGCTTCAAGACCGGTCGGCACTCCTGCTCGCGGATGCCAACGAGACGATCGACCTCGTGTCACGCCTGGCGGACGAGCCTCGCGGGCTTCTGCGCGTCAGTGCCGGAATAGGCTTCGGCATCAATGTCCTGTCGGAGTGCCTCCCGGCCTTCACGCGTCGCTATCCCCTGGTGAACGTTTTGCTCGATCTCACCAGCCGAGAGGCTGAACTCGTGCAGGAACAGGTGGACGTGGCGATCCGCATGGGTCCGATCACGGACTCTTCCCTCATCACCAGCCGCATCGGCAGACTGCCGAGATACATGTGCGCCTCGCCCGCATATCTTGAAGAACGCGGCATGCCCCACGTTCCTTCGGATATCGAAAACCACGACTGTATCGAGATGCCGGGACGCGACGGCAGGGGGCGAACCTGGGCCATGAAGCGCGGAGAGGAAACAGCCGAGGTCCGGCTCACGCCCAGGATCACCGTGAACGAAGCGCTGACGATCCATCGGCTTTGCCTGCACGGCGCCGGAATAGCGATCATCTCGGGATACCTGTGCCGCGAGGACCTCGAAAGTGGGCGGCTCGTCAGGGTGCTGCCGGAATGGTCGATGCCGCCGGTCGAAGTCTCGACCGTGTTTCCCAGTCGCCGCGTGCTGTCGCCGACCGTGCGGGCCTTCGTGGATTTCCTGAAGCAGGACTGCGCGCCCGGAGCAGGCTGGCAAGCCGACATCTCCTGACGCGCCTTCAGTCCAAGAACGCCGGCACTGCCGGCTCCCCCCCTTTGCAGGGTCCGGCTTTGGCAGCGTTGCAGGCCTAATGGAGGCTTATCTTTTCAAACGAAGCGAACTTCCAGTTCATCGACCCGGCGGATGCCGCCGTGTCCCTGAACTCTCAAGGGCTCGCCGGCGAGTTCCAATCGCTTGCCAGACGCCGCTAGTGCCAGAAGTGCCTCTTCCAATTCGATCCTCGCAAGCGCTTCCCCCAGGCATCGGTGCGCGCCTCCGCCGAACACCGGATGCCACCGGACTTGCGTACGCATGATGTCGAATTCGTCGGGATCGTCATAAACCGCCGGGTCACGCATGGCCGAAAGGGAGGACATGACGAGCGGCCGCCCCTTGGGGATGAGGTAACCATCGATCTCGATGTCCGCCAACGTGAAACGAGTGAAGGAGGCAACAGGCGGCTCGAACCGCAGGCACTCCATGACTGCGGGTGCTGCAAGATCACTATCTTGACAAACCGCCTCCCATACCGAGGGCCTCTCCGCCAGCAAAGCGGTCTCTATGACAATCGCAGCACGGGTGGTGTCACTACCACCAATAATGATGCCGGCAATCTGGTTTATTGCCTCGATGGCGGATAACTCGTGCGCGTCATCGACGTTTCGCACATAAGTCGACAGGAAGTCGTCCTTGGGTGAACGGCGCCGCTCCTCGATTAGGTTCGCGGTATACGAAAGGAGTTCGTCGGTCGCGGCCTCGATGCCCGGCACGTCCTCCATCGTCCAGGAAGTCGTCAGGGATCTTGCCACGTCGTAGGCGATCTTGGTGAAATGCGGCACGTCGGAACGTGGGATGCCCAGGATCGCCGCTATAGTAATGCTCGGAACGAGCGATGCATACTCTTCGCCCACACGCAGTGTTCCGTTACGCAACGGCTCCTTGAGCAGGTCCTCGGCGAGTTCCCGTATCCTGGGACGGAGATCGGCCATCATGCGATAGGCAAACAATCGGGACAACGGCTTGCGGCGTCGCCGATGCACAGCACCGTCGGCAAAAAGCATGGTGTTGGCTAGAAAATCGACTACCGGACCGGAGGTCAAGCCCCGCGCAGCCAACAGTTCCGTCGCCACCTGACGAGTGCGCGGATCGGCAACGAGAGCCTCAACGTCACGTGCCCTCAGCACGAAGAAAACTCCGTCGTCGCGCTGAATAACTGGATAGTCGCCGCGGTAGGTCCGGAATACGTCATGCGGCCGGCTGTTCAACTCTTCAAAGCTGACAACGGGCGGCTGTGCGGCGGTTCGATTCATTTCCAGCTGGGTCACGGCGTCTTCCTCTAGCGGTTCTCGTCGGGTCGGAAGATCAGGCGGCGAAGTCTCCCGCGTATTTCAGTTCCCGCTGGTTCAATTTAAAATGTAATGCCGCAGAAGGCCCGAAACCTTCACCATTGGTGGGCACGCCCGCCTCGCGGTCAGACCGCACTACGGCGCCTACCCAGCCTTGCGGCTGCGCTCCCTGCGGGGATGCTGCTGACGTTCGAAGTTGCGGCCGCTCTCGGCGCCCGGGTAGACTTGGTCCCAAGCCAGTCGCGGCATCTTGCCCCATAATGGCGCCGCGTTACAGTTCACATCATTTCCTGCTGTTTGGATACAAACCGATCATCTTGAGTCGGTTTAAGACCCGCCGTAACTTCAACGCGAGGGTCGTTCCAATGACGCACTTTTATCAATATCTGCCCATCCTGCTAGGCCTCCTGGCCGGCGCCGAGACCGCACACGCCGAGATACTGGTCGGAGTTGCCGGGCCTCTGACCGGGCCGAACGCGGCCGTGGGCGAACAATTCCGTCGCGGCGCCACGATGGCTGCCGAGACGATCAATGCGAATGGCGGCATCGACGGCGAACAGGTGGTCCTGTCCTTTGGCGATGACGCCTCTGACCCGAAGCAGGGAATTTCCGTTGCCAACAGGTTCGTTGCCGACGGCGTCACCTATGTCATCGGGCACTATAACTCGGGGGTCTCCATCCCGGCCTCGGAAGTCTATGCCGAGAACGGCATTCTCCAGATCACTCCGGCCTCCACCAATCCCGTCTTTACGGAGCGCAGCCTCTGGAACACCATCCGCATTTGCGGCCGGGATGACCAGCAGGGGGCAGTTGCGGGGAAATACATCGTCGACAAGTTGCAGGACAAGCCGCTCGCCATCATCCATGACCAGACTGCATACGGTGCGGGCATCGCCGGCGAGGTCAAGAAGACCATCAACGCGGCGGGCGTCAAGGAAGTCACCTTCGAGGGGATCAACCCCGGTGAAAAGGACTTTTCCGTCCTGATCGCGAAGCTCAAGGAACAGGGCGTCCAGGCGATCTACTTCGGAGGCCTTTATACGGAAGCCGGCCTGCTCGTCCGGCAGGCGGCCGATCAGGGCCTGAAAGCGGTATTGATCGGCGGCGATGGGATCGCATCCAGTGAATTTGCGGCAATCGCGGGCCCTGCCGCAGAAGGCACATTGATGACCTTTGCGCCGGATCCGAGACAGAATCCGACGGCAACGCCGATCGTGCAGGCCTTCCGCTCCAACGGCTTCGAGCCGGAAGCCTATACTCTCTACGCCTATGCCGCCCTGGAGATTCTCAAGCAGGGCATCGAGGGCGGAGGCTCGCGCGATCCGCAGGCCGTCGCGGATTTCCTTCTCTCCTCCGACCAGGCCTTCCAGACCGCCATCGGCCCGATCATGTTCGACGGAAAAGGCGACCGGAGGGACCAGGACTACACCGTCTACAAGTGGGGTCCCGACAGCAGCGGCTCGATCACCTATACGACCGTGCAGTAAGCCTGCCGATCCGGCCAGCGGGGCCCTTTCCATACGGGCTCCGCCCTCCACGTCGCACATCGGCGTCCCTCAGCAGGACTCGGATCGCTCTTGGGGCGATGGGCGTTGATCAGCGCCCGTCGAGGTTTACGATCACCAGCTCGAATGTCACGGCCACCGGGTTGTCGCCTTTGCGCAAGCGCCCATAGTGGACGGTTCCGTCCATGTCGACGAGCGCCGTGTCGATGATCGCCTTCACGCCCAGGGAGCCCCTCTCGAGAAGTCCATCCTGGATGACCACCTCCGTGGCGGAGCAGTTCACCTTGCGGCCACCGCTGAAAACCGGCGCGCAAATGCTGCCCAGCCCGTATATGCGAGCCCGCTCGATGCCCAGGTCGGCGCAGATTTCCTCTGCTGCCGTGCAGACATCTTCCTCGGGTCGCAAACGCACGAAGACATGATCACCACCGTTTCCTGCCCGCCCCTCTGCCGAGAACAGGGCGAAATTGGTCTCGGCATCGAGAGATGAAACAAAGCTCGCGGACAAGCTGCCGTAACCGCGGACCGGCACCGGCTTACTGACCAGGCTATCGTAGGGAAGGAGATGTCCCATCCTCAAGGCGCCCTCCCCGACATCCCAAAGCCCGTGGCAGTGGAGAAAGGGAGCGCCATTCCTTTCTCCGATCGTGGCGGTGGCGTTGACGAAGCGCGCACCGGCATGCGGCCCAAGTGTCTCGCTGTACCATGCTGCATGATCGGGGTCGCGCGAGAGTGCGGGCAGAACATACCGGAAGGGATCGCACGCGCCATCTTCGAAGAACAGGACGCCGCCACGGCATCCGGCCCCGGAAACGACGCGCGTGACACCCTCGATGACCGTCTCGCCGGGTTCGAGCCTGCCGCTGACCGGTGCAAGAGAGGTCCTTACGACCTGCCGCCGGATCGGATTCGCCGGCCCGGGGTGCAGGAGCCGGCCTGTTACCGAGGTCGCTTCGCTCACTTGGTATCCTCCTTATGGGCAATGGTCATACCGGTCATACCCCGCGCGCATCGTCCCGTGATCAATCCGCCCGGGACGTCGGTCGGATCGAGCCAGGGCATGCCGATCAGGTCACCGCGCACCTCGCGCCGTTACATCTGCATTCGGCAGGTTATCGTTGCAGGCGCTTCTCCCGGATCTGAAATCGCACCGTCGCACGCGCCCGTTCTTATCGAATGGCCGACAGCGTCGCCGAATTCCGCGCCGCGACGGCATCATTCAAATCCCGACGACCTCCCAAGACCGTCGAAGCAGGAGAATACCATGAACAGACTTCCCATTGCCGCTTTCGCCCTTTTGCTCGGATCCACATCGGCCGGTGCCTTCGATGCGCCGATGTGGGCTCTTCCGGTGCCAGACCACGAGGTCGGCTCCATGGGTCGATCGCATCATCGCCTCGCACTCGTTCCAGAGACCATCGAAGACAGCTCGAACTCATCGCTACTGGACGATGGGCAGCCGTTCAGCCGTCAGGCTGTTCCGGCGGAGAGCCCCAGGACCATGAGCTACCCGAGACCCCAGAGGCGGCCTGTCGATGGCCACCTCAACAGCGGGGACTACTACGAAGGGGCGGTTCGTCCCAATTAGGCCAAGGACCCGGGGCGGAGGCATCGGCCGCAGCCCCGGTCCACTCGCGGGTCGTCACCGACGGAGCTTCCCGCGTCACCGCACGCCGTTACCCAGGGGCAGGATGTTCTGGTTGTGGTGGAAGAAATTGCCCGGATCATAGCGGGTCTTTATGGCACGCAAACGCTCGTAATTCTCCCCGAAACTCGCCCTGTTGGCGCTCTCGCCCTCATCATTCAGGAAGTTGAGAATATGGCCCGGCTTCGAAAACGGCTCCAGAGCCTTCGCCAGATCGCGCGCCCAGGCGATATGCTGATCCCCTTCGCCCTTCTCGCTCCATTGCGCCTCGATACCCAGGCTGTAGCGCCGTTGGCGATGCGCAAAGGCCGTCCCTTCGTCAGGCAGTCGCTCTGCGGTTCCACCCATAAACTGGATGAAGGATCCACTGAGGGGGGACGCCGCGAGGTTCGTGCGATCGATCATCAGGTCGATTAACGCGTCCGGCAGTTCGTCGACAACAACGGAGCGCCAGTAGTGGTGGGTGGGAGCGTTGCCAGGCTGGTAGCCGAGTTTCTGCATCTCGACGAAGGGCAGGATGTCCATCATGTCCATGATCGGGTGGCCGAACTCCCGAAGGGGTTGCAGAACCGCCTTCCCCTCGTCGAGATCACCACAATAGCACGCCGCAATGGCAACCACCGGCGTTCCGTCGGGTGCCGACATCACGCCTGCGTAAGCGGTTAGTTCCCTGGGAGCCGCCGCCATGAGGTCGCGATAGACCCGAAGGACGCCCCGTGCGTGATCCCTGGGATGGAGGACTATTCCGCCGAAGATTTTCCCGACGGGATGCGCCTGGAACTCGAAGGAAGTGACGATGCCGAAATTCCCGCCGCCGCCGCGAAGCGCCCAGAACAGCTCCGGGTTTTCGTGTTTGTCTGCGGTCAGGACGGCACCTTCGGCGGTAACGACTTCACAGCGCAGGAGATTGTCGCATGTCAGCCCGTATTTGTGGGTCAACCACCCGATCCCGCCACCGAGCGTAAGGCCGGCGATCCCGGTCGGCGGGGCAATCCCCGTCGGCACCGCGAGATCGAAAGGTGCGGTCGCCGCATCGAGCTCCCCGAGCGTCACGCCCGGTTGCACCTCGACCACCCGACGCGCCGGGTCCACTTTGATCGCCTTCATTCGACTGAGGTCGATCACGATACCGTCGTCACAGACCCCACGCCCGGCGATGTTGTGGCCGCCACCGCGTACGGCGACGTCCACGTCGTAGGCGCGCGCCAGCCTTACGGCGGTGACGACGTCGACGACATTCGAGCACATCAAGATCAGGCCGGGACGACGATCGATCATCGCGTTCCAGACCTTGCGGGCATTCTCGTACAGCGGGCTGTCCGGCCAGATGGCCGCCTCGCCGAAATGCAGCCGAAATGCCTCCAGGGCAGCGGCCGACAGCGGGCTTCGTCTTGTCCAGGTATCGTTCATGGTCTTCCTCGTGACGTTGACGTCACGATCGTTGTTTTTCCTGCATTGACGGATGATTACGAAGGCCTTGACTTGGGCTTCATCTGCAACGACCGCTCTTCATGCTTGGATCTCGGCCTTCAGGAAGGAGAACACTACCCTTGGGAATTGTTGTCCTCCGCCTCCGGAGCGGAAATGTTACGAATGCATTCAATTCCGCGGATATGAAATCGCGGTGACATCTGGAGTGTCAAATAAAGCCGCCCCGGAGACTATGGTTTCCGGCGACCTACACGTGCCCGTTCGGCAACTCTGTGGCGCCATCACGGTCGGTGAGGAGCGCGCAGCCCCCGGGCTTGCCGCCAGGAGCATGAATTTTGAAGCACATTCTGATTATCGATGACGATACAAGCATGCGCAGCTTTCTGATCGACTATCTCAGCCAGCATGCCTTCAGGGTTACCGGCATAGGCGATAGTCAGCATCTGGTCCGCATTCTGGGGACAGATCCTGTCGATCTTGTCATCGTCGATCTCAATCTTGGTCACGAGGATGGACTGGAGATCGTCCGCAACCTTTCCACCTCCTCCGATGCCCCGGTGATCATCATCAGCGGGGATCGCATAGAAGAAGCCGACAAGGTCGTTGGTCTCGAGCTCGGTGCGGTTGACTACATCACCAAGCCGTTCGGGACCCGCGAGTTCCTGGCCCGGGTCCGCGCCTCGATGAGGCCGCGCACCAGCAATCCGGGCAGGAAGGAACGGAAGGTCTACACCTTTGGCGACTGGGTGCTGAACATGAAGCTGCGCAAGCTTGTTCACGCTGAAACCAGGGAGGTGAAACTGACCGCCGGCGAATTCAACCTGCTGACGGCCTTCCTGAAATCACCCCGGCAAATCCTTTCCCGCGAACAACTGCTGGCCGCAAGCCGCGTCCACGACGAGGAGGTCTTCGATCGCAGCATCGACGTCCTGATCCTCAGGCTGCGCCGGAAACTCGAAATCGACCCTTCCCGCCCTAGCCTCATCAAGACGGAACGAGGCGCAGGCTATGTCTTCAACGCGGATGTCGCGCTGCTTGATCGTCCGCGACCCAAAGCCTGCTGACGAATTGAACTTGGGGAGTGGTGCCCAAGTTAATATCCCGATCTCCCCCATGGCGAAGGCGTTATCCATCCTCGCTTCGTTACCTTTGTAACAAAGCCTTGCCGGCCCTGAAACAAACGCCTCACATGTGCGGGTAATGGTGCATAGGCAACGCGCAAAGGGGGTGGGAAATGGTATGGCGGACAGGATAGAGTATCCGGAAAGCGCCCAGCAAAAGCCAGGCCCAGGCATTCGCATGCAGGACAGCCTTCGAACGGTTGGGCTGGTGTCGTTCAGCGGGGCAGTCGGCACGTACGATTTCATCGTCTTCGCCTTCCTTGCCCCGGTCATCGGCAAGATCTTCTTTCCTTCCGGAATCTCGCCCTGGCTCGTCTCGGTCCAGACCTTTGGCATCTTTGCCGCGGGCTATGTCTTCCGCCCCTTCGGGGGGATCGTCCTTGCCCATTACAGCGACCTCTTCGGGCGCAAACGCATCTTCGCCTTCTCCACCCTCCTGATGTCCGGCGCGACGCTCGCGATCGCGGTTCTGCCCGGCTATGCCTCGATCGGCATTGCCTCACCGATCCTTCTGCTGGCGTTCAGGGCGCTGCAGGGAATTGCCATCGGAAGTGACATTCCCGGCGCATGGACGCTTGCTGCGGAACAGGTGCCGCGCGAGCGGGTGGGGCTGGCCTGCGGCGCGGTTTCCGCCGGCCTTATCGGGGGCATGCTTCTCGCCGCCGTCATCGTAACGGCGCTCAACCTGATCTTCACCGTCGCCGAGATGGAAGCCTTCGCCTGGCGCATCCCCTTTGCACTCGGGGCTGCACTTGCCGTGCCGGCGGTTTGTCTTCGCCGTCGGCTGAAGGAAACGAGGATATATCCGGCGCTCAAGGGCAATCGGGTATTGATGCCGAGCTTTCCCCTGCACGCCGTCCTGCACGACCATCGGCCTGCGCTCGCTTTCTCCATTCTGCTGACCTGGGTAATATCGGCCGGTATGATCGTAATCTTGCTGATGACGCCGGTCATCCTGCAGACGGTCTACGGCGTGACAACGCAACACGCCCTCCTCGCGGTGAGCATCACGGCCTTCGGCCTGACGACGGGCGCCTTTATTTCCGGCCTCCTCTTCGACCGGCTGGGCCCCGCGACCTGCATGATGGGGGGCAGCATTCTTTGCGCACTGACAAGCTTTTCCTTCTATTCCCTTGCAGGCTGGTCCCTCCCCCTCCTTTATATTCTCTCTGCATCCCTGGGGTTCACGGTCGGATTGCTGGGCGCGGCACCCTCTATCATGGTCATGTCGTTTCCGCCGCGCGTCAGGGCAAGCGGAGTGTCGGCCGCGTACAACATAACCTTAGCGGTCTTTGGCGGGCTGCCCCCCGCCTTGGTAGCCTGGCTGGTCCAGTTCGAGCCGATGGCGCCAGCCTATTACATCCTGTTCATCGCCTTCCTCACCTTCTGCCTTGGCCACTATCTGTACCGCAATCCCTATCTCCTGGAGGGATCCGCAGAAGGCTTTCACTGGGGACGCTCGCGTACGTGACCCGCTTGCACGTGATCGCCACCCCTTTGTGATCGAATCTTGCAAGATTGCGGGGCGGTTTGCGGTTTTGTTGACGCCGGGGCGCGCTTGCGCGCCATGGATGTGTGCACCCGAACCGGGATGACGCCGCAAGGCGACCACCCTCTCGCACTGTCACGTCCGTCAGCTTTCGGGAGAATTGGCAGGCTATGTACCCGCAAGGAGCATTCGGCACGGCTTTCAGCGCACGAAGTCCCAATGCGCCGGCTGCACAGATTTCCATCGGCAACGGCGGGGAAGATTCTGAAACACAAATGAAACGGAGCGGGGTTACGCAGTCGCTCCGGCGAGGATTCGGGCCTGGCGGCAACGTTAAATCAGGGGCGTTGCTTCAGGACGTCTTCCCGGGCCGCAAACGATGTCAGAAGCTTCCGTGGACATGACGACATGAAGCATGTTCTTCTCATTGATGACGATCCGGCCATACGATCCATGCTGGTCGATTTCCTGTCCCAGCATGCGTTCCGCGTCACCGGCCTCAGCGACAGCCAACACCTGACCCGCATCATGACCAATGATCCGGCCGATGTGGTCATCGTCGATCTCAACCTCGGCCATGAAGACGGCCTCCAGATCGTCCGGACACTAACCACGTCCTCGGATGCCCCGGTGATGATCATCAGCGGCGACCGGCTTGAAGAGGCCGACAAGGTCGTAGGGCTGGAACTGGGCGCCGTCGACTATATCACCAAGCCGTTCGGCATTCGCGAGCTTCTCGCTCGCCTGCGATCCTGCCTGCGACGAACCGACGAGCAGCCGAGGCGAACGAGTTCCGACAAGAGCTACGCCTTCGCGGGCTGGAACCTGAACGTCAGGCTGCGCCGTCTTCTCAGTCCCAAGGGCGATGAGGTGAAGCTGACGGCCGGCGAATTCAATCTTCTCTGCGCCTTTCTGAAGTCGCCGATGCAGGTTCTTTCCCGCGAGCAGCTACTGTCGGCGAGCCGCGTCCATAGCGAAGAAGTCTTCGACCGAAGCATCGACGTCCTGATCCTGAGGCTCCGCCGCAAGCTCGAGGCCGATCCCTCGCGTCCCCGCCTGATCAAGACGGAGCGGGGAATAGGCTATACTTTCGATGCGGAGGTGGCCGTCAATCAGGCCGCGGGAGCCCGGACGTGAACCAGCCGGCCATGCGGCTATGGGTGAACCTGATCGCCCTTCTGGCCCTTTCTCTCGCCGTACCGGGACCACCACTGGTCGGCGCGGAGGAGATCCGCGGCTTTGCTCCGTCGGAGCCGCTGGCACCTCTGCCGGCTACCCCGCCGCTGGATCGGGACCGGGTGGCGCTCGGCGGCCGCCTGTTTCACGATACCATCATGTCGCGTCGCCAGACGCTCTCCTGCAGCTCTTGTCACGACCTGTCGATCGGCGGCACCGTGCCGCTGAAGCGGACTATCGGTTATGACGGACGGATGCATGCCTTCAATGCACCCACCATTTTCAACGTCGGTCATAACTACCGGCTCGGCTGGCGCGGGAAGTTCACCTCCCTTGCCCTGCAGAACGAGAGGGTCCTGATCGATCCCAACCTGATGGCCAACGAGTGGGGCATCCTTCTCCCGCGCCTCAGTCGACATCACTACTACGGCGCTGAGTTCAAGAGGGTGTACGGCAACGTACCGGATCGGGAATCCGTCCTGGATGCGCTGGTCAGCTTTCAGCGGTCGCTGACGACCCCGAACGCACCGTTCGACCTGTTCCTGCAGGGTGATACCAACGCCATTTCGGCGCAGCAGAAACATGGCTACGAGCTGTTCAAGGGATATGGCTGCATGTCGTGCCATCAGGGAGCACATATCGGCGGCAACATGTTCCAGATTTTTGGCGTCTTTGCGGACCCCGAAACCGACAGGCTCTCGGCAACCCTCTCCCCGGAATGGCCGCTGAACGACATCGCCCAGGACCAGGAAGCGTTTCGCGTTCCGAGCCTGCGCAACGTCGCGGTCACCGCCCCCTATTTCCATGACGGCAGGGCCGAGACGCTCCGTGAAGCGGTGGCGATCATGGGAAGAAGCCAGCTCGGACGCGAAATCGCCGACACTGAAATAGACGCAATCACCGCATTTCTTGAAAGCCTGACCGGAGAATACAATGGCAAGAGGCTTCAAACCTCTAACGGAGAAGATCGCCGGTGAAGCCTGGCTGATCGTCCTTGCGACGCTTTCTGCGATCTTTCTCGCGGTCATCGCGGTCGGTCGCGACGCAGGACGCCCGGCGCATGAAGCGGTGATGCTGAACCTGAGAGCCGTCGACGTCAACCACGCCTCGCTTCAGCGCGACGTGTTGCGGGCGCGTGCCGGCCTGTTGATGTCCTACGATCCCCTGGTCAATTCCGTGGTCGCGCTGCGCAAGACCGCAGCGACCCTTCACGAGCTGTTCGCCAACAGCTACTTCGGTCCTCGCGGCGAGCTCGAAGCTCTGCTGTCCGAACTTCAAGCCGCGATCGACGCGGACGAAACCCTTGTGGAGCGCTTCAAGACGCGCAACGCCCTCTTGCAAAACTCGATCGGCGTGTTCGGGCAGACCCTGACGGAACTGCATCAGTCGCCTGACGACGGGGTCAAGTCGGTGCTGGATGAGGTCAGCGACCTCGGCAACCTGATGATGCGGTTTTCGACGCGGCCTGACCTTGATCTCAAACGAGCCATCGGAATTCGCCTGGCCCGGCTGGATCAGTCGATCCCCGTCCTTCCGGTCGGAAAGGACATACAGACGCTGACGGCCCACGCCCGCATGATCCTGTCGATCCTTCCGACGGTCGATGCCAAGGTCGCCTCGATGCAGGCCTCCGCCACCCCTTTGCGCGCCGAACGCCTGCAGGCGAAGTATCTGGAGGTGGCAGGGGAGGCCAATGCACGCGCGGCAGCCAGCCGGATGCTGCTCGCGGTGACGGCCATTGCGCTGTGCCTCTACGTCTTCGTTCTTGTCTATCGCCTGCGCAACCAGACCGAAAGGCTGAAGCGGCGCCTGCAGTACGAACAGGTCATCGCCGAGAGCAAGGCGGAGATGTTCAATACAGCACCACGCGATTTCGCCGAGTTCATGAACGGTGCGCTGAACAGGATGACGTCCTTCTTCACCGGAGACTCGTGCTCGCTGGCCATGGTCAATCTCGACAGCGAGGAGATAAAGCAGGTCTACGGACTTGCGGAGGAGGACGAGGAAAATCGCGCCCTCATCATCGACTTCATCCGCGACGTTCGGGCAAAGGACCCTCCCCCTGCGCCCCATGACCGTTCCCCCTATGTCAGCCTCCTGCGGCCCAACGAGCTGACCTACACCCGCGATGCCACGATCCTGGGGCTGGTCGTCGGATCCCCAATGCCAGACCGGCAGATGGCCGCCCTGCTGCTGCTCTTCGATCTCCCGCGCCCGGAACTGGGTACAGACGAGATTACCTTCCTGCAGGGATGCCTTCAGACATTGATCGAGTTCGTCGAGACCAACAACAGCCAGCGCGAGCGGGAGGCACTCGAGCACCGGCTGGAACATGCGCAGCGGCTCGAAGCCGTCGGCACGCTCGCCGGCGGCATCGCCCACGAGTTCAACAACGTCCTGGGCGCCATCCTGGGTTATGGTGAGATGGCTCTCCAGCTGCTGCGCAAGCCCTCGATGACGCGTAACTACGTCCAGGAAATTCTGATCAGCGGCGAGCGGGCAAAGCATATCGTCGACCAGATCCTGACCTTCAGCCGCAAGCGCGAACGGGCGATCAGGCCGTTCAGCGTCACCGAGGCGGTGGCCGACATCCTGCCGCTGATCGAGGTCACCCTCGGCAGCAAGGTGACGCTCATGGCGCACCTGAGCCAGCAGCCCGCCGTCGTGGAAGGCAACCCGATCGAGATCCACCAGATCATCATGAACCTCTGCAAGAACGCCATGGAGGCCTCGTCACGGGGACAGGAGGTGGTGGTCGAGGTCAAGACGATCGAGGTGAGGCGCAGGCGCACCCTGTCTCACGGCGAGATATCGCCCGGCACCTATGTCTATCTGTCGGTCGAAGACTACGGCCCGGGCATCGCGGAACATGTTCTGCCCCATGTGTTCGAACCCTTCTTCACCACGAAATCGACTGTCGGGGGGACGGGGCTCGGCCTGTCGGCCGTTCATGGCAGCGTCACCAGCCTGGGCGGAAGCATCAACGTCCAGAGCGCAGCGGGATCGGGGACCCGCTTCGAACTCTATTTCCCGGCCAGCTCACTCCCGCCTTTGCCGATCAAGAGCTTCTTCGACCAGCGCGCCGTCCCGACCGGGAACGGAGAGCGCGTCGTGATCCTGAACAACGACCGATCCCTGCTTGAAATGTACGAGGAGAAGGTCGCCGCGCTGGGTTACGAAGCCTTGGGCTACCAGAACATCAGGACCCTCAAGGAGGCCATTCACGGCAATGGCACCTCGCCCGACCTGATGATCATCGACGCCGATTCCCTCTCCCTGGACGGCCCCCCTCATTCTCTCGCCGCATCGCTGTCGGCTGGCCGCTACCTCGTGCTGGTCGAGGATGACCGCAAGCAATGTGTCGCAAATCCGGAGATCACCGCGTCATTCCTGAAGAAGCCCTTCAGCTCCAGGGCCCTGGCAAATGCGATCTTTGATCTGATGAACACCGCCCGCTGAACGAGGCGAGGCCGGACCCGCCTCAGCGGAGCAGTGCCGTACTCTCATGAGTGACACGCGGGGATTGCGCGGCGCGATCGCCAGATCCCGAAAAGAGCCGTTGCTATGCCGACTGCATCGACGACGGCAATGGGCGACGCGACCAGGAGGTCGTGCACAAGCCAGGGTATGGTGCCGGCCATCACCCATATGCGCAGGCGGAGTTCGTCGATCTGCATCCTGCCGATCGCAAGGATTACAGTCCCCGCCATTGCACACATGGAGGATGGCCCCGCAAAGGTGAGCAAACCCACAACCAGCATGGCCGCAATCAGCAGAGAAACGGGAACCCAGCGCCAGCACCCGGTGGCTGGCAGCCGCAGCGACAAGGCGACCTGCAAGGCGCTCAGCCAGTTTGCAACTGCTGCCGTCCCGGCCCCTATCAGCGCGTAATGAGCACCAAAGCCCAAGCCTATTCCAAGCTGAACCAGGAGCATGAGCCGACGATTGGGAAAGAACGGCCAGGATATGAGGCAGAGGGCACCGAAGCCTGCCGCGGCTATGGCGACGGGGTTGCCATCGATGACGGGAAGCATCACACGGGCTCCTCGAAGCCGTTACGCGCGATCGACGGTAGTGGGGACATAATCGGGATGCCGGCTGCATGGGCGCGAGCCGGCACTGGCGCCCGGCGGGGCAATGCCGCGGAAAAAAGCGTGCAGGGATCGAGTTCGCCCGGCAGTCTGGCGAGAGAGTTCATAACCACCTCCTCCGTGTGGTCCAACCTTCGTTTCGGCCGCCGTCCGAGGAGACGGCCGGCGTCGCGGATGAAGTCCTAGTTCGTGCCGATGGTCGGGAAATTTCGCTTCGCGAGCGCGAGGCTTCAAACGATATGAAGCCGTGTAATCTGAAACCGGAAGCGGTCCGGCTCGATTAACCGGGCGTTACAAACCACGGATATTGATGTCAAAACTAACACCCGATGCGGGAGCTATTGTGCTGAAGAAAAAGAAGGCTGATATGAAAAGCGTTGAGGCCATGTTCTCCCGGGATGGTCTCGGCTGTTCCCTCTGGAGGCCCAGTCCCTCCAGCTTTGAAGGGCCTTCGGTTTCCGTTGGCCCTTTCTTTTTGCCCTCGGGAATCTCTGCGCCGTGGGAGCGGAGCCGCCCCTCAAGATGACCTGAAGGCCAGCCCGAACTGTCCGTAGCGGGAAGAAGATCGTCGACGCCAGCTCATTGAGGCCTGTCGAGAGACGGGAAGTCGGGATCCGCGGCGTCTACGCGGTAAATGGCACTGCACCAGGTCGAGTACCGTCGATGGTCGTGACGCTCTGGATATCTGTGAGAGCCAGGAAGGTCCCAGTCCCTCAGACCAGCCACTCCGGAGGCGATGGCCGCGATGGCTGGCCGGATGAGATCATCCTCCACGAGGATTTCCAGCCGCAGGACGGGGCGCAAATCGCTCTCCGCTGCAAGCCCGCGATGGAGTTCAATCAGCCCGGCCGCCTGCGCCACGTCATTGGCATCGATCGCAAGGAACTCGAACATCCCGAGGACGGCCAATGCCTCCCTTACCTCGAGCAGGCGGAAGGTCGGGATATTGGCCTCGATCTTCTTCATTTGAAATCTCCGGAAATAACCTCAGGAGCCGGCGAGGCTCGCTGCGACCGTCGTCCGGCATGGGATGCCGAACAGGGACAAGCATTCCAGGAAATTCGGGACACCAGCAGGGACGCGTCGTCCGCCTGATAGCCTGGCGTTCGAGGCGGCAATGCTGCCGCCATCCTCGAAAATGCCCTGGACGCGATCGCGTCTGCATCATTGTGCCCGGTCCGGATGAACCAAGGCTTCGAAGGCATATGCGGGCTGGACACCCGTCGCGCTAGAGCCTGCCTCGGTTGAAGTCACCTCGGACCGCGCCTTCGATCTCGCTTCTCGAAATGCCGAGATCCTTGAGGTAGTAATCAGGCAAGCTGTACAGGGTTTCCGCCGCGCGTCGCCGTCGGCTCCATCGTCGCCAAGCCGCCGCAAGTCCGGCGACCAGCCGCGAGGCCCTGCCTTGAGTTCTCGTACTCCCTGCGAATGATCCGATCAAATGCGTAGTCATCTTCATCCTCCATCGTGATGAGCGGTATGCACCGGCATCACCGGTTGCATGCCCATTTTCTCCATCGGGATGGCCTCGGGATTTCAGGGGGCTGGAATTGTCTTTCGATTGGAACCGGGAAATCGGAGCAACGACATCTTTGTCGCCGAGTTGCCACGGAACGGGCCTGAAACTGCCGCATCGTGCGGACCCTCAGCCGTTGGAGAAAGCCGTACCTCCACGATTCACGGGCGTTTCACCTGCAACCTTTTGCCGTCGACCTGTGATCAAAGGTTGATCTCCAGCCATCACCATCCTGTTGCGCCGACTGGGCGCGACCCGGAGGGTGAAATGATCCCGCGAACAATCTGGCGTTTCGTCAAGCGTTCCCTGAAGGCGGCATTCGCGTCTGCGCACAAGGCGTTCGCCGCAATCGCCCCGCCTCCCTATTGACGCCGGGAGAAATCGCCTTTCACGACCTCCGCCGTCGCCGGTCGTGCACTCTCCACCGGCAGGAGCACGCCCTCGTCCGGTCGCTCCGAGCAGTAATGGGCGATATTTCGGACTGCCTCGACGACGGGCATGGGGATACCGTGGCCCGCCGCAAGTTCGAGCACCGCATCGCAGATGGCCGCCAATTCCAGCGGACGCCCCCGTTCGATATCCTGGAGCATGGACGTCTTGAACGCTCCGAGCTTCGCGCCCTGCAGGAAAATCGATTGCTCATCGATATCGAGCCGTGCGCCGTGGGCCTCGATCAGCGGCGTTACTTCGTGAAGCATCTGGCGCGACACCTTGGCCAGAACGGGTTCGGAAAAAACAGTGCCCAGGCTTGCACCGGTAATCGCCGTCAACGGGTTGGAGATCAGGTTCTTCGCGACCTTGTTCCAGACCGCATCCCTTATCCGTGGCACGATGTCGACACGAAAGCCGCTTCGTTCAAGCAGCAGGCCAAGTTCCGCCAGCCTTGGCGTTACGCGGTCATCCAGTTCGCCGATGGTCATTTGAAGCCCGTTCATGATCCGGACCGTGCCTCGATCGAGCCTCTCGGCGGTGACCATCGTGGTGGTGCCGATTACCTGGCGTGACGATATCACCGTCTTCAGCCGGTTTTCCGGATCGACCGCGAGGATCGGCTGCCCGTCCCAGACATCGTTCCGGCCATCGAAATACCACCATGGGACGCCGTTGACGATCGGAACGACAAGGGTGTCGGCAGAGATCAGATGACGAACGGAGACCGCAAGCTCGGCAAGGTCATAGGATTTCGAGCAGAGGAAAAGGATGTCTGCCGCTGAAAAATGCGACGCCACCCCGGTCTCGGGTCGCAGGTGATGCGTGCCGTCGGTGTCGACCAGACGCAAGCCGTACTGGCGGATGAAATCGACGCTGGCCTGTCTTGCGACCAGCCTGACCCTGGCACCGCCGATCATCAGCCGACCGGCGAGCATGAGGCCGATGGACCCCGCACCTGCGACGCAGACAATCGGATCAGCGGATTTGCCTTGCATTGTCTTACCTTTCGCAGGCGGAACCGGGCGACGGAACGTTTGCTGCGGGACTGTTACAGACAGGTTTCGGCAACACCGCAAACCGCTACAAATGCCATCCGTCAGCATGGGGCATGCTGCTGATCGAGACGCGAGTTCCGGCCACACCCATCGCCTGATGGGCGGCCCTTCGCTTCAACTAATCGACATCCGGCGGCATCAACTGGAATACGTGGACCGACACGGGCTCACCGGGTCCGAACGGGCCTGGCGTCTGCCTTTCTACCGGCGGGAGGGAGCGGAGATAGGCAACCATGGCCTCCATGTCTCGGTCGGTCAGTTTTGCGAGATCGGGCCACGGCATGATGGTGGAGAGAATCCGGCCGTCCGGCCTTTCCCCCGTCCGCAAGGCCTTGATGATTTCCGCCCTGGTCCAGTTGCCGATACCGGTCGTCTTGCTTGGGGTGATATTCGGTCCCACAATCGTGCCGACGTCCGGAATCTGGAAGCCTACATCCGACCCCGCCAGCCTTTGCGCATCCTGTCGTTTTCCGAGGAAATGTCCGGGCGTGTGACAGTGATCGCAATTGCCGATGGTGACCAGATATTCTCCCCTCTGCAGAAGGCTGGCAATGGATTCTGCCTGGCTCGGCTGCGGCAGGAGAAGCGTGGTCAGACCCCAGAGGGCCAATGTGGATCGACATGCCAATACTCTGGGACGAAAGGAAAAAATAGGCACGGCGCTACTCCTGGTTTCAGCTCGCGGCTGCACACGCAGCCGTCCCGCTTCTAGCCAGAGATTGTTGGCCGCAAATGTCGCGCTCCGCCGACAGCCTTTCATTTGCAATCCTTTGGCTTTGGGGCGTGACGAGTATTTTCTTTGATTGTCTAGTCCAGAGGAACAAACTGTTGCGACGGCGAGGGGTACATTCGTCATCGCTTTAATATAAAGATGCGCCCATCTTTCGCGGGGACATCACCGCCATGCATTTCCAGTATCGGCGTCCGTAACATACTCGCAGCGTCCCGACCTGGGACGCAACGTATGGAACCACGCGCGATTTCGCCTGAAGCGACAGGGAGCCGTTCTTCCGGACGGGCATCAACTAGGAGCGGTTACATGCAAGACGTGCATCAAGACTTTCAGGGGGTGCCGGTTACATTGCCGTTGCGGAAGGAGCGTATCCGCCGCATCGCCCGAACGGCGAACGCACCTGCGGTCACCGGCGGCCTGACCCCCTGGCAGATCAGCAGGGTCCTTCACTATGTCGAAAACAACCTCAGCATCTGCATCTCGGTCGCAAAGATGGCTGCCCATGCCAAGCTGAGCGAGAGCCATTTTTCCAGAGCGTTCCAGCTCACCTTCCATGACTCGCCCTATAACTACGTCCTGCGCCAGCGCCTGAACATTTCCCAGATCCTCATGCTCTGCACCGACAGTTCGCTGAGCGAGATCGCGCTGGAAATCGGGATGGTCGATCAGGCTCACTTCAGCAACACGTTCAAGAGGTTCTACGGCGTAACGCCAAAGGTGTGGCGCGAGCAGATGATGGGACGCCGTCGTTTCCCGGGTCCTGACCGTCGCAGCGTCGACAAGGCGGTGCCGGCGGATGGAAATGATCTCGGCCACTGGGTTAGCGCCTAGGCAGCCTGAGGGCGCGCCAATTTCTTCCTGCGAAACGCCGAGGAAGAGCTTTTGCGTCCCCTTCGAGACAATGCGACGACCGGGCGGTGGGCAGGTTCGATGCTCCACGACGCAGGAGAGAGCATTGGTTCAGCCGACCATCATCAGTTGCGCTATCACCGGCAACATCACAACCGTCGATTCGACGCCCTACCTGCCCGTGACGCCGGAGCAGATCGCCAGTTCCAGCCTCGAGGCCGTCAGAGCCGGGGCCGCCATCGTTCATATCCACGTTCGTCATCCGGACGGCCGTCCGAGCATGGAAATGCAGCATTACCGCGAGGTGGTCGATCGGCTCCGCGCGGCCGACGAGGACGTCATCATCAACCTCACGACCGGTCCGGGACAGAGATACGTTCCGAGCGAAGCCGATCCGGCGGTCGCCGCTTCCGGCACCACTCTCATGGTGCCGGAGCGGCGGGTAGAGCACATACTGGCGCTGCGCCCGGAACTCTGCAGCCTTGACTTCAACACCATGTATTCGGGCAACTCCGTCGTCATCAACACGCCGCGCAACCTTGCCATCATGGCCGAGATCATACGCAATGCCGGCGTTCGTCCGGAACTTGAAGTCTTCGACAGCGGTGACATCCAGCTCGCGAACCAGTTCATCCAGGAAGGCAGGCTCGACGCCCCTGCCCTCTTCCAGATCGTGCTCGGCGTGCGTTATGGCGCGATAGCGACGACGGAGACGCTGGCCTACATGAAATCGCTTCTGCCTGCCGGCTCCCACTGGGCTGCCTTCGGCATCGGCCGCTGGGAATTCCCCATGCTGGCGCAGGCCTTCCTGCTCGGAGGCCACGTCCGGGTCGGGCTGGAGGACAACATCTATCTCGAAAAAGGCGTACTTGCCAAAGGCAATGCAGAACTCGTGCGCAAGGCCGCCCGAATCGTCAAGGACCTCGGGGGCTCGATCGCCACGCCGGCGGAAACCCGCGAGATCCTCGGCCTGAAGAGGCAGCTGCCCAAGGCGGCTTGACCGGCGGACCGACAGGCCGGGCTCGCCCGAAACCAATCGCGGTCCCGCATCATCCTCAACGATAACTGGAGCCCCAGCATGTACATCCAGAGCGACCCGCGATCCGCCCTTGCCGCGACCGAAAAGCCGAAGGCAGGCAAGACGCACGACAAATTCTTCGGCTCGCAGTTGTGCCTCTTCTATGGCACCGAGCCACAGGTTTCAGACGACCACGGAGACACCTGGATCAGCCGGGGCGGGAGCTTCGTGGTGGCCTACAGCCGCGGCGCGGAGGGCGGCCTTTTCTCGCGGAGCGGCCAGCCTGACGAGTATGCCGTCATCCTCCCCGAGAAGGACACGTCGGTCGAGATCACCACGGCGGAGGGAACCACCACCGTCCCCGGTTACTCGGTCGCCTTCGTGCCGCCGGGCGAGAGCACGATCCGAATGCTGGCCCCGGGGCCGATCATCCGGCTTTTCACTCCGAAATCTGCCGACATGGCTGCGTCCGCCTCCAATGCAGCGGCGTTCAGCGAGCCTCATCCCAATGTGACGCCCTTCGAACCCTGGCCGGAGCCGCCGGGCGGGTTGAAGCTCAGGTGGTACACGCTCGACGTGCCGGACGATCCGTCGCGTTTCGGGCGGATCTATCGTTGCACGACCTTCATGATCAACTACCTCAATCCCCGGATCGGACCCCGTGAGCGGGATAAGGTCTCGCCGCATCATCATGACGACTTCGAGCAGTGCTCGCTGGCACTGAGCGGCGCCTTCACGCACCACCTGCGCTGGCCCTGGACCACCAACATGAATGTCTGGCGCGAGGACGAACATCTCTATTGCGAGTCTCCGTCGATCTGCGTGATCCCGCCGCCCTCAATCCACACGACCACGGCGGAGGGGAGCGGAGTGAACCAGCTCGTGGATATCTTCGCGCCGCCACGCCTGGATTTTTCGCTGAAGCCCGGCTGGGTCCTCAACGAGGACGATTATCCGATGAGACCGCAGCAGGATTGAATCGGCGATGCCCGGGAGGAGTCCCGGGCATCCTCATCGGCAACGGCGGCCCGGGGCGCGCGTCCAGCGGACGAACCCCGGGCGCGATCGTTCAGGTGGGCAGGACGAGCCCTGCATCGACCAGCGGACGAATAGCGTCGATCTCGCGCTGTATCGCCTCGCTCATCTCCTGCGGGGAATTGACGACGGGCGTCAGGCCGAGCGTTGCGAGCTTCTCCTTGGCCGCCGGCGTGTCGGCCCATTCCTTGATGGCGCCATTGATCGCGCTCACGATCTCCACTGGCAAGTCCTTCGGACCGACCACGCCGAACCAGAGCGTCTGCTCGTAATCCTTGAAGCCCTGCTCCCCGACCGTCGGCACGTTCGGAAGTTCCGACGCGCGCTCGGCCGAGGTGACGGCAAGTGCCCGGACCTTCCCCTCCCGCACATGCGGCAGGTAGTTCGACGGTGCATCGAGGGCGAAGTCGATGTGGCCCCCGAGAAGGTCGGCGAGCAAGGGCGGCGATCCCTTGTAGGGAATGTGGTTGATCTCCACGCCGGCCATCTGGCCGATGATCGCCGCCGCTATATGGCCCTTGGTCCCGGCACCGGGATTGCCGATATTGACCTTGCCGGGATTGGCCCTGGCATAGGCGACAAGCTCCTGCAACGTACCGGCAGGGGCAGACGCGCTGGCGGTCAGGAGTGCCGGGCTCTGGGCGATGATCGTGATCGGGGTAAAGTCCACCTGCGGATCATAGGCGAGGTTCTTCTGGACGACCTTGTTGGCGGCGATCGGCGCGCTGCCGCTCACCATGATGGTATAGCCGTCCGGCGCCGACCGGGCGAGCCGACCGCCCGCCAGTGCACCCGCGGCACCGGCGAGGTTCTCGACGACGAACTGCTGGCCGAATTTTGCCGTTAGCAGGTCGGCCACCAGTCGCGTAATGATGTCGCTCGTCCCGCCCGGCGGATATGCGGATATCACGACGGCTGATTTGCTCGGCCATTGATCGGCCAGGGCAAACCGGCCGGAAGCCAGCATGGCTGCCGTCCCGCCCAGCACCATGAATTCACGTCTGTTCATCTCTTGCTCCTCCCTCCGCCCGCTAGGCGGGCCTCCTCATCGAAAATAGCGTGGTGAAGCCTTTCGCCGAAGGGCCGACTTCCGGTCTTTCGCCTGACGGAACCGCGAGCCTGCAGACACCGTCATTCATCACCCGCAAGCCAATGATCCTCGCCGGCGTGGAACCGGGTCAACTGCTCCGGTCGGTCATCTCCCAGTAGATCGGGATTGACCATCACCCCGCGCAGGCTCTGAATGTAGGTCAGGAACTTGTAGGAGGGTCTCATGCCGGAAAGCACCTGCCAGTCGATCGGCAGCGTATCCGCGGGATTGACCTGTTTCATGACGTCCCTCTCGAACAGCACCTCGAAGGACGCGAGCCGCCACCGCCCTTCCTCCCTGACCGCGCGCGAGAAGAAGCGGCAAAACACATGAAAATCCACTTCCACGTCCTCCACCCGCGCCCGGTTGAAGATCATCGCCGGGCTTTCCACCGTTGCCCGGTCCCCGACCACCTGGGCGAAGGCTGGAAAGACCCAGTGCTTGCTGTTGCCGGTATTGCCCATCCATGTCCGGGTCGCCTCGACATAGGCGTCGCCGCCGCGTCCCTCGTACCAGCTTGTGCGCACGTAGGCGTCCGAATGGAAGCATGCCCGCATCACCTCGAAGCGGCGCTGGTCCCGCGCAAACCGCTCGCGGCGGACCAGATCGAAAAGCTCCTCGCGGTCGAGATGTGCCCTCAGGCGAGTATCGGTATCCTGCAGCATGGCTTCCTCCTGCGACTGCGCGCATCAATTCCGGGGGACGAATGGAAGATCGTCTCGCTCAGTCCGCTTCCTGCAGGCCTTCCTCCCGTACCCGCCTAAACCTCGGCGAGACGATGGAAAGGAGCAGGAGGGCCGCCGCGATCAGTGTTATGAGGCTGAGAGGCGAGGTGACGAAAACGCTGGCATCACCGTGCGAGAGCAGGAGCGCGCGTCGCAGGTACTCCTCCGCCATCGGTCCCAGGATCATGGCGAGGATAAGCGGCGCAGGCTCCGCTCCCACCTTGCGGAAGAAATAGCCGAGCACGCCGAACAGGGCCATCATGTAGACGTCGAACACGCTGTTGTTGATGCTGTAGACCCCGATGGCGACGAAGACGCAGATCATCGGATAGAGAAAGTGGTAGGGCACCGAGATAAGCTTCGCCCAGAGGCCGACAAGCGGCAGGTTCAGGAAAAGCAGCATCAGGTTGCCCAGCCACATGGACACGACGAGCCCCCAGAACAGGGCCGGCTGCTGCGACAGGATTTCCGGTCCCGGCTGCACGCCCTGAATAACGAGGGCCCCGATCATCAGCGCCATGGTCGCGGTTCCTGGAAGTCCAAGCGTCAGCATGGGAATGAAACAGGTCTGGGCTGCGGCGTTGTTCGCCGCCTCCGGCGCCGCCACCCCCTCTATGGCGCCCCTGCCGAACTCTTCCGGATGGCGCGAGACCTTCTTCTCTAGGGCATAGGCGGAGAAGGAGGCAAGCAGCACCCCCGCACCCGGCAGCACGCCGAGCACGACGCCGAGACCCGTGCCCCGCAGGATCGGGGCGACCATCCGGCGCCGATCCTCGCGGGTCGGGAAAAGGCTGCTGACCGGGGCAATTCCGGCCTGCCTGGTCCGTTCGTTCTCCAGATTGGCGAGAATGTCGCCGAGCCCGAAGATACCCGTCGCGACGACGACGAAGTTCAACCCGTCGAGCAGGTTTGGAGACCCGAAGGTGAAGCGCGCCGCGCCTGAATTGACGTCCGTGCCTATCATGCCGAGCATCATCCCGAAGAGCGCCATTCCGAAGGCCGTCAGCAGCGATCCGCTTGCCAGCACCATGGAGGTGATCAGCCCGAGCATGATCAGGGAGAAGTACTCGGCCGGGCCGAAGGTGAGTGCGAGACTTGCCAAAAGCGGCGCGGAGATGGCGATGAAAAGCGTGCCGACGGTGCCCGCGAAGAAGCTGCCGATCGCCGCAGCTGCCAGCGCCCGGCCTGCCTTGCCCTGCTTCGCCATCTCGTGGCCGTCAAGCGTGGTGACGACCGAGGAAGCCTCGCCCGGGAGGTTCATCAGGATGGCCGTGGTGGAGCCGCCATACTGCGAGCCGTAGAAAATGCCGGCCAGCATGATCAACGCGGTGTCGACCGGGAGGCCGAAGGTGAACGGCAGGAGCATGGAAATCGTGGCGATCGGCCCCAGCCCCGGCAGGACACCCACCGCCGTGCCGAGCAGGACGCCCGCGAAGCAGTAGAGCAGGTTCCAAAGGGTGGTCGCCGTCGAGAACCCCACCAGAAGTCCGTCGAATATGTCCATGTCAGAGCTCTCCTTCCGCGTCGTCTATTGCAGCCAGGTGCCGAGGATCGGCATGGGAAGACCGATCAACTGCACGAACAGGATGCAGCAGACGCCGGCGAAGACCACCGATCCGACGAGCGCCTTGGGGTCGAGGCGGAACTTGATGCTGGTTGCAGCACTGAGAACGAGCAGAAGAACAACCGCCACCAGAAGCCCGAGCGGCTCGACGGCGAGGGCAAAAACGACGATTGCCCCGGGCACCAGGAGCATTGGCTTCCAGCGGACCGCCTGGAGTTCTTCCCCGGAGGAAGACATGGAGCGGACGAGAACGGCTATTCCGGTCAGAACCAGCAGTCCCGCGACGATAACCGGGAAATATCCCGGCCCCATGCGCCCGGACGTACCGAACGGATACTGGATCGCGATCGCGAACGCGACGCAGCCGGTCAGGGTAAAAAAGAACCCGAGCAAGCTGTCCTGGCCGATTTTCATGCGAAACCTCCCGAAACGAACACGCGCAGAAGTCCCGTTTGGCCGGGGTCGCCCGTATTCAGCAATGTTGCTGCAAGCCGCTCGACCTCCTCGTCGAAGCGGCTGCAGTTGGTGGCCGGCTAGGATGGGTAGCCAAGGATTGCCTTGACCTCGAGATATTCCTCGAAGCCGAAAAGGCCGAACTCCCGGCCGTTGCCGGACTGCTTGTAGCCTCCGAACGGCAGGCTGCGGTCGAAGGGCGCGCCGTTGAGATAGACCCGTCCTGCCCTTATCCGATTGGCAACCTGTCGGGCCCTGTCCGGATTTGAGGACTGGACGAAGCCGGCAAGGCCGAACGGAGTGTCGTTGGCGATCTCGATCGCTTCCTCTTCCGTCTCGTAGTTGATGATCGATAGGACGGGGCCGAAAATCTCCTCGCGCGCGATCCGCATCCCGCGCGTGACGTCGCCGAAGACCGTCGGGCGGACGAAGTATCCCCGGTTGAGTTCGGCTGGCTGGCCGGGTCCGCCCGCGACGAGGGTCGCACCCTCGTCCACCCCCGCCTGGATAAGGCTCTCGACCTTCTCGAACTGAGCACGGCTGACCAGTGGTCCCATCGTGGTACCGGGATCGAGCGGATCCCCCAGCCGGATGCCGGCCACGGCCTTTCGAGCCGCCTCGAACGCCAGATCGCGCTGTGACCGGTGAACGAGCATGCGGGTGGGCGACTGGCAGTTCTGGCCGGCATTCGTGTAGCAGGCGTGCACGCCCGCCGTCACCGAGGCCTCGATATCGGCATCGCGCAGGATGATGTTGGCCGACTTTCCGCCGAGCTCCTGGGCGACGCGTTTGACCGTATCCGCGGCGAGTTTTGCGACCCTGATGCCGGCAGCGGTCGAGCCGGTGAAAGAGACCATGTCGATATCGGGATGGCTCGCAATCGCCTCGCCCACGACCGGGCCGTCGCCGTTGACCAGATTGAAGACCCCCGACGGCAGCCCCGCATCGTCGATGATCTCGGCGAGCAGCATCGAACTCAACGGCGCCAGCTCGCTCGGCTTCAGCACGACGGTACAGCCTGCGGCCAGTGCGGGCGCGACCTTGGAGGCAACCTGGTTGAGGGGCCAGTTCCACGGCGTGATGAAACCGCAAACCCCGATCGGCTCGCGGCGAATGATCCCGCTGCCCATTCTCTGCTCGAATTCATAGGCCGACAGGACGCGGACCGCCTCCTCGAAATGGAACAGCGCCACCGTAGCCTGGCGCTCGGTGGAAAAGGTGATGGGCGATCCCATCTCCAGCGTCATCAGCCTCGCCAGTTCGGGCAGTTGGGCCCTGAACCCGCGAATGATCCTTGCCAGATACTCGAGCCGCTCCGCGACGCTCGTCTCGCTGTAGGTCCAGAAGGCAGACCGGGCGGCCCGAACGGCGCGATCCACGTCCTCGCGCGTGCCGAGACTGATCTTCCCGAACTCCTCCTCCGTGGCCGGATTGATAACGCCGGTCTCGGCGGCCACGGCCGGATCAACCCAGCCACCGTCGATATAGAATTTCAGCTTTTCCATGGTTCGGCTCATTGGGTGACCGCAGGCTTGGGTTTGAGGACAGTACAGTTTTCAGTCGTCGTCGCAACGCGTTCCCGGTGCCATTCCGCCTGACGGAGCCGGCGGAACATGCCTGAAGGCAAGGCGCCTGCCCGCCTCACAGGTGCCGGCCTTCGTCGACCGGCACGATGATGCCTGTCGAGCTCGTCAGGTTGACGATACAGGCGACGACCGCGCGGGCCACGTCGTCCGGAGTGGTAACTCGTCCCAGCGGCAGTTTCTCGGCGACCTTCTCGAGCTGCTCCCGCGTCCGGTTTGGCACGAAGTCGGTGTCCACCCCCGCCGGCGAGACGGAGAAGACCCGGATTTTCGGTGCCAGCACCTTGGCGAGAGCGATCGTCAGCGAGTCCAGCCCGCCCTTCGCCGCGAGATAGGCAAGGCTGCTGCCGATCCCCGTCCGCGCCGCAATGGAGGAAATGTTGACGATCGCCGCCTTGTCCCCGCGCTCGAGCAGCGGGCGGAAGGCCCGGATCATCGCATACGGACCGCGCAGGTTGAGCATGACGGTCCGGTCGAAGATCTCGTCCGTCAGGCCATCGAGGTCCCCGGCAGGGACGGGCGTGGTCGCGCCGCCGTTGTTGACGAGCGCATCGACCTTTCCGAACCGCTCCGTGACGGCGGCGACCGCGGCTGAAATCGACACCGGATCGTCGATCGAAATCCGCATCGCCACATGGCCGTTCCCGGCAAGTCCGCGCACGACATCCTCGGCCGCATCAAGTCGGCTGTTGTAGCCGACGACCACGGTCCCGCCGAGCGCGGCCAGCCGCACGGCGGTCGCTCGGCCGATCCCGCTGCTTCCGCCCGTGACGACGCTTACCCCTGGCACCGGCAGTTCGGGGATCTTGATCCTGTCCGACATTTTCTTCCGCTCCCCTCCAACGCAGCAGACCGCCTATTCCCTGTAATCGGCAAGAGCCTTTCCCGCGGCTTGCCGGATGAATCCGTGGTCGCTGGAAACCAGCATGGCGCTTGCACCGAGCCCTGTCACGAACTCATGATCGGCCTTGCTCCCGGAAAGCATCATCAACGGCACATTTGCCTGCCGTGCAGCGGACGCAACTCTCGTACTGATTTCCGCGACCTTCTGGCCGGCATCGGGATCGGCCCCGAAGGATGCCGTGAGGTCGCCGCGTCCGATGAAGAGGCAATCCACCCCCTCGACGCGGGCAATATCTCCCGCCCTGTCGACCGCTTCCTGGTCCTCGATCATGGCGATGCAGGCAACCTGGCTGTCCTGCAGGACCATGTGCTCCGTGCCGCCGACGCTTCCCCAGTTGCTCGCCCGGGTCAATCCGGCAAAACCGCGACCACCGCCGGCGTACCGGCAACTTCTGGTAACCGCCTGCGCCTTCTCCACGGAGGTGACATGCGGAACCATGATCCCCATCGCGCCACTGTCGAGCGCCGACAGGATGGCAGCCGGATTGTATTCCGGAACCCTGACCACCGGTGCGATATTGGCCGCCCGTGCCGCGAGGATCATGAGGTCGGTTATCCCCCGGTCGAGGGCGGCATGCTCCTGGTCGATCACCACGAAATGGTAGCCGAGCGCGCCGAGGATCTCGATGACCTGCGTCGTCGGGATCTTCAGGAAGGTGCCGAGCATTCGCTCGCGCGCCAGGAGACGATCGCGGAAGGTCGTGAAGCTCGGTCGTTCACCGGTCATGCTGTCTTCTCCTGCCGAAACGAATGACATGGCTGGGGAACCGTCTCCGCCAGCGACGGATCGACGACCAGCACGACCTTTCCGATCTGCCGGTTCTCGTCCAGGATGGCGTGGGCATCACGAACCTTCCCGAAGGGCAGCGCGTCGTGGATCCGTGTCCGGATGCGACCGTCGGCGATCAGCGGCCAGACCTCCTCCACCAGTTCGCGGGCTATTTGCCCCTTGTACTCCGGGGTCCGTGGTCGCAAGGTCGAGCCGGCGACTGTCAGGCGACGCCGCACCAGCGTCCGCAAGTTCACCTCCGCAACCTCCCCCTGGTGGCTGGCAATGAGGATCAGCCGCCCGTCTTCGCTGAGGAGATCGAGTTGCCGTTGCGTGTCCGGTCCCGCCTGGGCGTCGAGGATAACATCCACGCCGCGTCCGCCGTTTAGCGCCCGGATCTCCGCATCCCAGGCTCCCCGGTAGTCCACGGCCGCGATGGCTCCCGCCTGCAGGCAGATATTCCGTTTCTCGACGCTGCCTGCAGTTGCGAAGACTGTCGCGCGACGCAGGTGCCGTGCGATCTGGATGCCGGCCATGCCGACGCCGCTCGTCCCCCCGTGGATAAGAAGCGTCTCCCCCTCGGCAAGGCGACCGAGCCGGATGAGGTTATTCCATGCGGTAAAGAAGACCTCCGGCAAGGACGCCCCCTCGATGAACGTGAGGCCTGCGGGAACCGGCATGCATTGCACGGCGGGGGCGAGGCAGAACTCTGAATATCCGCCGCCGTTCACGAGAGCGCAGACCGGGGTTCCCGGCGTCAGCGTCATGACCCCTGCCCCGACCTCCTCGACAATGCCGGAGACGTCGAGACCGGGGACCGCCGAGGCACCCGGTGGCGAAAGGTAAAGGCCGCGCCGCTGCTGGACGTCCGGCCGGTTGACGCCGGCGGCGACGACCCGGATCACGACCTCCCCTGCCTTTGGCCGAGGCCGCGGTCGTTCCACGATCCGCAGCACCTCCGGACCACCCGGCTTTTCGATTTCGACGATCTTCACCGTGCTCGTCCGGTCAGTCCGTCAGGCCCACGAGCGCAGCCGGATTGTCCGCCACCATGGTACGCACCTCCGCCTCGGTGAACCCGAGGGCGAGACAAAGCTTGATCGCTTGGCGCATCCCTTCGACCGGGGTCGGATTATCCACCTGCCCGAGGTCCGAGCCGATCGACGATCGTGCGACCCCGGCTGCCAGGATGTGCTCCTTCAGCTCCTGGGGAGAGAAGACGTTGAAGCGGCTGTCCACATAAAGCGCGGCCGACTGTTCGATCAGCGCCCCCATGGCGGCGAGGTCGCGGATGTCGTCATAACTGAAATGCAGCCCGTACATAGGGTGGTTGACCAGGAGCCGCTTCACGCCCCGCGCCCTCGCCTCCTCGAACAGCCGCCAGATCTCCCAGACATGCAGGTGTCCAGAGGAGAGAATGGCGTCGAACTCGGCGATGAGATCGAGGATCTGCTTCACCTCGTCGAGGATATTGCCGTAGCCGTCGACGACGGTAAGCCCGGGAGCGTCCCGCAACTGGACGTTGGAGGCGAGACGGACCTTGCGATGGGCGCTCCTGATATGGTTCGCCGCCTGCGCCGTCGGCATCCAGATGAGCTTGGCGCCCATCTTCAGCTGGGCATCGACGACGAACGGATTGAGGCCGCCGGTCGAATTGTTGAGGACGAGGCCGCTGAACATCGACAGGCCATCGCGGTCGAGGATCCTCTCCATCAAGGGGATGAACGGGGCGACGGAATAGTGATGGTCCTTGAAGAGCACGGCCCTCATACCCGCTGCCGCCGCCTCCTCGGCCGCCTGGAGATGGTCGAGCTGACGCGGCATGGTCGAGGGACCGGAATGGACATGAAGATCGAGTGCGCCGCGCAGCAGCCTTGCCGCAAGAGCCTCGTCCACGCCGGCAATCAGTTCGCGGACCTGTTCGCGATTGCGTTTCGTATCATCTGCGGTGGCCATGCTGTCTCCTCGCTCTGTCCCGGCAGGCTTAGAACTTGACTTGGGCCTGCGACAACCTATCGTCCGGAACGTTCCGCGCATCGAAACGATGTGGAGCACGAGGGGGAGACAATCATGGGAATTCGGTCGATCGAACGTGCAATGAACGTCCTGCAGGAACTCAACCTGCAGCCCATCAATACGATTGCAAGGCTTCACGCGCGGACCAAGCTTCCCAAACCGACGCTCGTGCGCATCCTCCAGACCCTGGAGGAAGCCGGCTATGTGGAGAATGACGCACGCCAGGGGGGCTATCAGGTGACCGCGCTCGTCACCTCCCTCAGTTCGGGCTTCCACAAGGGGCCGATGGTAGTCGAGGCCGGGCGCGCCTGGGCGATCGCCATCACCCGCAAGCACAAATGGCCGGTCGCGATCGCCCTTCCGGATTACGACGGGATGATCGTGCGCTTCAGCACCGTGCCGGACAGCCCGATCTCGCCCTTCCACAGCACGGTAAACCGCAGGCTTGGCATGCTGACCCGGGGCCTGGGGCTTGCCTACCTCGCCTTCGTGGACCAGCAGGAGTTCGACGCGATCACAGACAGCCTCAGGAAGTCGGAAGATCCCGAAAATGCGCTCAGCCACCACCCGGACGACCTGAACCGGTTGATCAAGCAGATCCGCAAGACCGGCTACGCTACGCGTTCCTCGCTGGTGGAGCCCAGAAACTCCAACACGATCGCCGTTCCGATCATCGGCAAGACAGGAAGCGTCCTCGCCACCCTCGGCCTCACCTACTTCAAGTCCGCCTTCGATTCGGACCAGCAGGCCATCGACCGCTTCGCCCCCGTCCTCAAGTCGGCGGCCTCTGCGATCTCGGACGACCTGGACCGCCTGTCCAGCAACATGGCGATCGAGGAAAGCCCGCCTCCGCGAGCATCTTCGGGGAGTGCCTGAGGCTCCGACACGATGTCAGCCGGTCTGGTCGATGTCCCTCATGAATTCCAGCATGGCCGAGGCGAGAGAGACCGGTGCCTCCATGGCGATATAGTGACCGGTCTCGGCGATCGCCCGGGTCCTTAAGGTATTCGGGGCAGCCGCGCTGAACGACTGCGCGGTGAAACTGGACCCCTGCTGGTCGATGGCTAGGACTGGCATTGCCAGAGGCCTGGTCGCGACCAGCGCCTTGTACGCCTCGATGTCTCGCAGGTTGCTGTCATAGATCGTCTGCGCGCCATTCCAGCCACCTGGCCGGGCATAGCCGCGAATGAATTCGGCAATGTCGTCAGCCTGGATGGCATTGGATACTGTTACGGGCGGCGTGAAGATGAACTCGCTCAGCAGTTCCGTCTCACGCCCCTTGAAGAAGCGCTCTGCGGCACCCGGTTTTGCGAGCGTGCCGAAATACCAGGCGATCGTCGGGTGGGCCAGGATTTCGAGGCCGAAACCCGGCAGGCCGGTCTCGACTGCGATGAAACTCTTGACGTCCTGCGGCCAGGTCGCCGCCGCCCGAAAGGCCAGCGGGCCGGAAAAGTCCTGGGCGACGAGGTGAACCGGCCCCAGCCCAAGATGCCCGATCAGTGCGTGAATATCTTCGGCCATGGTGGCGGCCGTGTCGCCGGGTCGGGCGATATCGGAATCCCCGAAGCCCCGCAGATCGATGGCGAACACGCGATGGTTTTCGGCAACCGATGGAATGACCTTGTGGAAAGCCCACCAGGTTTCCGGCCAACCATGGATCAGGAGGACCGGCGAACCGGTATTGCCCGCGGAGACGTAATGCAGGTTCGTGCCGTTCACCACCGCGCGATGATGCGTGATGCCGGAAATGGTCGCTGTCATTGCGGCGCTCCACAACAATATCTTGGTTGTCCTTATCGGAGCACACAACCCGCACTGATTGTCGATGTCAACTGGCGCGGATGGCCCAGGCGTCACCTCACCTCGTCAGAACTGCCAGGTGATCGGAACCCAGGCATAGCCCGCATCGGTCTTGAGCATCCGGCCAAGCCCCGGGAACGGATAGTGGAAGCCGAGAACGAGGAGCCGGTCTGCCGCTGCCATGTCGAATATGCGGCGGCGCGATGCAAGGGCGGTGTCCTTGTCGCGGTCGGGTCCAGGCAGCCAGGGGCGATCGACATTGACGACGGGATGATAGGCGAGATCGGCCGTCAACAGGAGCTGGTCACTCCCGGAATGAACGAGGAAGTTCGCCATGCCGGGAGTGTGTCCGACTGCCGGAAGCGTGGTCAGTCCGGGAACGATCTCCGCCCCTGCCTCGTAGAGCTCGATCCCCCTTGTGACGGGCTCGACACTCCGCTTGATGGCGGCTGCGAAATTGCGGCGGAATTCCTCCGGCACCGGCATGTAGGAAAGGTCGGGATCGTTGCTGACGAAAAAGTCCCAGTCAGCACGAGGGGCAAAGATCGTCGCCCGCGGAAATGCCCTGCCGCCGTCAGCCGTTCGCAGGTTGCCAACATGGTCCGGGTGCGTGTGGGAGACGACCACCACGTCGATATCTTCGGGTCGTAGACCGATCGCCGCCAGGTTGGCGAAGACCCGCCCACCTTGCGGCCCCATCGTCTCTCCTGCTCCGGCCTCCAGGAGTATCCGTCTCCCTTGCGTCTCGATCAGCAGCGTATTGAGGTTGAGCGTCAGGCGATCGGTCGGCAGAAAGGCCTGCCTCAGAACCGCCTCCAGCTCAGCCTCCGGCACGTCGCTGGCATAGACGCGCGGTGGCCCGCCGATCAGCCCGTCACTCAACACCGTCGCCGAAATATCCTCGCCGACGCGAAAACGGTAATACCCGACGTTTCCGCCCCGGGCAGGCGATGACGTCGCCGGAGCGTCCTGCGAAAGCGCGATGCCAGGGGCCACCATCAGCCCCGCTGCACCCGAAGCGGCAGCCAGCATGATCCGCCGGCGGTTTACTGTGATTTCGCTCATCCTCGTCATCCCGTCCATCAGTGGTTCGTGCCGATTGTTTTCCAGCGGTCGGTGGCAGGCGCTGAGCGCCTTCCCGTCTACTACCTGCCTTGAAAGGATGACACGGATGGATCGCGCGGATAAGCTAATCAAACCCGATCAGCTTATTAAGCAAGGCTTTGCAATGCGCCCGCTCCGCCTGGACAATCTGGAGATTTTCGAGGACGTCGTCCGGTGCGGAGGCTTCAGGGCTGCCGCGCTGAACAGGGGCGTCTCGTCCTCCGCGATCAGCCAGTCGATCAGTCTGCTCGAAGAGGCGCTGGGCATCCGCCTGCTGAACAGGACGACCCGGAGCGTCGCGCCGACCGAAGCGGGCGAGCGGCTTCTCCAGCGGCTGAGACCCGCCCTTCACGACATCAGGACGGCCATCGACGATCTCAACCAGTTGCGCGAGCACCCGTCCGGCACGGTGCGGATCAATGCTCCGGGTCCGGCCGCCGACCACATCTTGTGCCCGCTGGCCTTCGGGTTCATGGAAATCTATCCCCACATCAACGTCGAGATCGTCAGTGATGCTGCAATCATCGATATCGTCGAGCAGGGTTTTGATGCGGGCGTCCGCTTCGGAAACCAACTCGCGCAGGACATGATTGCAATCCCCCTCGGACCTGCCCTGCAGTATGCGATCGTGGCATCGCCGGATTATCTCGTCAGGCGCGGCCGACCAGAGACGCCGCAGGATCTTCTGCAGCACGATTGCGTTCGCCGCCGTTTTCCCGGCGGGACCATGGCCACGTGGAAATTCTCGAAAGACGGCGCGGAGGTGGAAATCGCGCCGAAAGGTCGTCTGACGCTGAGTTCCGCGCACCAGGAGCGCCAGGCGGCTCTTGCGGGCGCAGGCATCGCTCATCTGCTCGACGACTATTCCCGTGAGGATATCCGCCAAGGCAGGCTCACGGAATTGCTCGGCGACTGGAAACAGACGCTGCCGAGTTGGTACCTGTATTATCCCGGCCGACGCCACACCAGCGCCGCTGTCCGCGCATTCCTCAGCTATGTCCGCGCCCAAAGATGGGACCGCATCGTCGAGTAATGCGCCACGTGTTCTGCCCGCGCCCAGGACAGGACCGTTTGAGCCTAGAAGGGACCCGGCTCGATATCGCGCGTCACGGCGGACCGGATCTGGCTCCTGGAAATACCGATGTCCTTCAGCAGATAGTCAGGCAGGCTTTCCAGAGCTTCGGTCGCCCGTTGCTGTTTGCGCCGACGCTTCAGCGCATCGGTAAACTTGCTCACAAGCCGTGAAAGAACGCCTCTGGCTGTCTGACGGTCGAGGCTCACAAAATGTGTGGTCATCTTCCATCCTCCATCGTGATGATCGGGACACACCGACACGAGCCGGTGTCAGTTCCCATTCTTTCCATCCCCGTGGCGTCTGAATTTCACGACTGTGGAATTGTCTTTCGAATGGAACCGGAACCCGCGAGCACGGGAGCGACAGGCATGTGCCCCCGTTCGCCAGCGGGCGGCCCTTAGTCCATTGCAAGGCGATCGGGATGTGAAACGCACATCGGCAAGGGATCTCGGGTGAACATGAAGCCGTTCACGACGGGAACATCTTCAAGCCGCAGGCCCGGCAACGTGCTTGTGAGGACGGCGAGGCATTCCTCCAGTTGTGCAAGCCCCAGGGCCCGCCCGACGCAATGGTGAACGCCGGCTCCGAAGGCAAGATGCGGAAAAGGCCCGGGCGCGCGATGAATGTCGAAGACGTCAGGATCGTGAAAGACTTCCTCATCCCGCAAGGCCGACATGATCGAAAGAACGACGAGCGCTCCGCCAGGGATGGTGGTGCCGTCGATGTCGATCGGCTCCGCGGCTATCCTGACCAGGCCGGCAATCCCAGGTTCGTAGCGCATGGCTTCGCGCACGGCGGCCGCCACCAGTTCCGGTCCCTGGCAGACCTCCCGCCATTGCGCCCGGCGCAGGAGGAGATTTCCGGTCATTCCCGCAATGGTCGCGCGCATCGATTCCGTGCCGCCGATGATCAACTGCGTGACCTGGGCAAGCACTTCCTCCCCGCTAAGCTCATGATCATCCGCCGAGGAAACGAGATGGGAGATGATGTCGTCTTGGGGGTCATGCCGTCGCGTCTCGCACAGCGATCGAAGACGGGCAAAGAGATGTCCGGCCGCGTCTGATGAGGAAGCGACATCCTTCTCGCCGGAGGATGGGCGGAAGAATGTACTGAACTGCTGGACCTCGTCGGTAAACGCCGCCTGTTCCTGTTCGGGCACGGCCAGAAGGCTGGCGAGCACATGGATGGGCAGGAGTGCTGCAAAATGACCGACGAAATCGAAGGGTTCCTGTTTCGGGAAGGCCGCGATCAAACGACGGGCAGAGGCGCGGGCATGACGTCTGACGTCGTCGATCAAGCGCGTCGCCAGCGCGTGTGACACGGGAAGGCGACGGGTGGCATGGATCCCGTCATTGGCCGTCAGCATGCCGTTCTGGAAGAATTCGAACAGGTGACCGTCCGAAATGCCGCGTGTTCGGGGAAATGCGGTTTCCGTGGCGCGAAGGCGCTCGTCCTTGCTCAGGCGAACAACCGCTTCATGGCGGAGCACAAAATACCCACCTTCGAAGGCGACGACTGCGCGTCGCTGGCGCCAATAGCGGAAGGCGGCATGCGGATCTGCTTCCAGGTCCTTTACCCGCAAGATCGGCACTTGGTCAGATCCGGAGGACTGATCGTATGCATCTGTCATCGGCATCATGATAATATCCTTTCGTGAAGACACACGATCGGTATCATTTATACTTATTGTATCAAATATATCATTTCAAAAAACGAGTTTCGTTTGAAATGGTTTAAGCGACCGTTGGATCGCGAAGAAACGGAAGAAGTCGTTTCTGCCCTTGAACATGGACGGCGTCTCCGCGGCGGTCGCTTGCGGCCGCCTGATCGCTATCAGAACTATCCAGCGAAAGCCCAGCCCTGAAACTCAAGCTCTCTGGCCTGCCCTGATGGATGGATCCCGGACGGATGCCGACGAATGCTGCGCCTCCCGAAGCTCTCGCATCTGGCCTCGTTCCTTGATGATGCGCGAGGCAGCGTCGGCCAGTGTCGTCAGCGCGTCGCGATCCTCCGGACCGAAGGATCTCGGCCGACGATCTATCACGCAGAGGGAGCCCAATGCATATCCGCGGTGATCCCTCACGGGCGCGCCGGCATAGAAGCGGAATCCGAACGGGGCTTCGATCGTGGCGTGACCGGCAAGCCGCGGATCGAGGGTAATGTCCTCGATCACCGTCAGTCCGTTGGCGGTCACCGTGAAATTGCACAGCGACCATTCCCGAGGCGTGACATCGCCGGCATAGCCATGGCTCGCCTTGAACCATTGCTGGCTTTCCGTCAGCAAGCTGACCATGGCCAAAGGCGTGTCGAACAATCGAGCCGCCAGATCGACAAGGCGATCGAAGGACGGTTCTCGCGGCGAGAAGAGCAGCCCGCTGTTTTCCACCGCCTTCAGTCGCTCCGCTTCATTGGGTGGAAGCGGATAGGCCACCTCAGCGGGCGGGACGTCCGAAGAGTTTCGCGCAAAGTCTGCGACGATGGCCTCGAGGCATTCGGAGATGGAGACGCTTTTCGGAAGGCGGATATGGTGGAAGCGTTTCGGAACGACGATCGGCTGATCCGTGCGACACAGAACCAGCGCCGGTGCCAGGCTTGCCACGTTCTGCAATCGCTCGATCAGCGGAAGGCGCTCGCCCGCGCCATCGTCGTCGATCACGATCAACGCCGGGAGGGTCTCGCCGATACGCGCCGCCGCCAGCATGGGATCTTCGATGATATCCACTACGAAACCGCATTGGATCAGCCCTTCCCAGGACGATCTCTGGTCTTCGCCTGCAAGAACGATGGCTCTCGCCGAGATGAGAGGAGCGGGGCGGCCGGCAATCAGTTCCAGAACCGCGGGCCGGGGAATGCGTCGATGCCCGCCCGGCGTTTTCCACGAGGGCAGTTGGCCGCTTTCGACCCACAACTGGGCCGTGCGGATCGATACGCCGAGCAGCGTTGCTGCCTGAGCTGTGGTAAGGATGTCGCTCAAGATGGCCTCCTGACACCCCTTCATATACCCGCGGCGGCGAAAGCGAAACAATTGACCGCCCATCGGCGGCGCCCAGCGGACAGGAGGCGGCAGCCCCCCGATCAGCCCTGATAGATATCGCGTCGCCGAGTTTCAGGCAGAGTGAACAAGAGCACCAGGAAGCAGACGAGGGCGACAAGCGATAGATGCCAGCCGGCTGCCGTGGCTCGGCCGCTCCAGTGAACCAGCGCGGCGGCGATGAAGGGGCTCGGGCCGGCGACGACGGCGAGCGCAAGGTTATACCCGAGAGCTGCATGCGTGGAGCGGACGGAGGCCGGAAAGACCTCGACAAGCAGCACGACATTCATCACCGCGGCAACGGCGACCAGCACGGCTAGGATCGCCAGTGCAGAGAAGACGACGGTCAGGTCCGCCGTATCAAGCATGAGGAAGAGGGGATAGCCGAATACGGCAAGCCCCAGCGAAGCGCCGAGCATGAACGGCCGGCGTCCCCACCGATCACTCAGGAAGCCGATAAGCGGGTGAAGCACCGCAGACAATGCCAGGGCAGCGGCACATGTCCACAGTGCTGCAGCTCTCGTCACCCCGACCGACTGGATCAGATGATTGGCGAGGTAGGCGATCAGGTAATAGAGGGATACTCCGAAAACCGCGGAGAAGGCGAAGGTGACCGCAAACGACGTCCATTTCTGTCGCGCCGGAACGGCTGCCACCGGGGCGAAGCGACGGCGGTTCGCAATCACTGCGTAGACCGGCGACTCGGCCAGTTCGCGCCGCATATGGAGGCCGAGCCCCATCAGAAGGAAGGAGGCGAGAAACGGAATTCGCCAGCCCCAGCTGATCATGGCCTGCTGGGACAGCGCCCATGAGAGGCTTGCGGCCGCTGCCATGCCCGCGACGAACGCAAGCGCCGCTGTTGCGGTAACGAGGCTTGCGGCGAGGGCGCGTCTTTCCTGTGCAGCACTTTCGACAATATAGATCCCGGCGCTGGACCACTCGCCGCCCACCATGGTTCCCTGCAGAAACCGCAATACGATCAGGAGGATCGGGCTGGCGATGCCGATCTGGCCGTAACCGGGCAACAGGCCAATCAGGCCGGTGACAAGCCCCATTCCGCATACCGTGATGACGAGAACCGTCTTTCGCCCGTACCTGTCACCGATCGGCCCAAGCAGGAAGGCACCAAGCGGGCGTGAGACGAAGCCCACCGCGAAAATCGCCAACGCGGACAGGAGGCCGATCCCGGGCGCCATGGGAGGAAAGAAAACCTGGGCTATGATCGTCGCAAGATATCCGTAGATCGCAAAATCGAACCATTCGATGAAATTGCCGATCCCCACGGAGAACCATAACCTGCGTCCCGCAGTCGGACTGACTGAAACCGACCTTATGCCTTCTCCGCAGTCTGTGCCGATCTGCGCCATGGGAGGCTCCTCTGTTGAGCTTGGCGCCGCGGATCGGCGCCCGCCAAGGCTGGCGAACCAGGGGGCCTTTCGCAATTGGCCTGCGGATGGGGGTCACTACGCCCCGGGTATAAGGGGCGGCCTCGCCTCTACCGGGGATCGTTCAGGCCGAGATTCGCGACCATGAGCACCAGATCGGCAAGGCTTCGCGCGCCCATCTTGCGCATGGCGTTTCCACGGTGAATCTTGACGGTGATCTCGCTGATCTGCAGCGCGTGAGCGACCTGCTTGTTCATCAATCCCCGGGCAACCAGGGCAGCAACCTGGCGTTCCCGCTGCGAGAGCGTTTCCAGGCGTGCCTGAAGAGATGCCTGACTGCTTGCGGCCTCCCGGTTCTCCCGATCGCGCTTCATTGCAGTGGCGACCGCATCTAGCATGTCCTGATCCCGGAAGGGCTTCGGCAGGAAGTCCACCGCTCCTGACTTCATCCCGCGAACGCTCATCGGGATGTCACCGTGGCCGGTCATCAGGATCACCGGGAGCGAACTGCCGGACGCCGCAAGCTGCTCCTGAAAATCGAGCCCGCTCAGGCCGGGAAGGCGCACATCCAGCACCAGGCAGCCGGCCGCCAGATGGTCGTCCGCCCCGCTGAACTCGGCCGCACTGCCGTAAAGCTTGGTCGCGTATCCGACCGAACGGAACAATGTGTCCAGGGCAAGACGCATCCCGGTGTCATCGTCGATGACATGCACGGTGAAAACCTTGTTCTTTTCCACCCGTCAGCCTTTCTTTGAAGTGTCGAGGACGGCGCAGCTTCGGATGATGCTGCGCCGTCCGACCGGATCAGTTCAGTTCGCGGAATGTACGGCGCTTTTCGCGGCCTCGTCGATCGTATCGGCAACCGCCGTCGGTTGCGTCGTAAACACCGCATGGCTCGCATCGACCTTGGTAATCTTTGCGCCGGCTCGTTCTGCCATATGGATCAGCATGGCCTGATCGAAGGCCTTGTCCTGCGTGGCGATGACGGCCCAAGTCGGCTTGCTCCGCCAGGCGGCGTTCTGGACCTTTTCACCGAATGCCGACATGTTGATCGGCACCTGGGAGCGGGCCATGAAAGCGGCATCGGCGTCGCTCGTGTCGGCTGCAAACCCGGCCTTGAATTTTTCGAGGCTGAGAAAGCCGAAACCGTCGTCGGTCGTCTCGATGACGAAATCGGGCGTGGCCGCAAAGCCCTCGTATTGCTGGCTCGTCGTTTCGCCGGCATCGGGCAAAAGCGCCGAGACGTATACGAGCCCGGCGACGTTCTCATGCACGCCGGCCTCGGTGATCACGGTGCCGCCCCAGGAGTGCCCGACGAGAATGGTGGGGCCCTGCTGGCGATCAAGGACCCGCGTCGTCGCGGCGACATCATCCTTAAGGGACGTGAGCGGGTTCTGCACGATCGTGACCTGATATCCGCGACTGGTGAGATCGTCATAGACTTTGCGCCAGCCGGCGCCATCCGCAAAGGCGCCATGCACCAGGACGACGTTCTTAACCGGTTCGGCGGCAGCCGCGGTCGGAAGAAGCATCGCGAGCGCCAGCGCGGTTGCGCCGCTGAGGGAAAGGGTAAGCTGAAGGAGTTCCATGTTCCGTTCCTTTGGTTCGAGAAAAATCGGTAAAGCCGATGGGCGTGCTGATCGAGGCAGGACGACGGTCGTGACCTTCGGGTCATGGGGCGGTCGTTGGTCCAGCTCGGAAAGGCGGGAAGCCCCATCGATCAGCCATACCAAGGTGCCCGAAGACCGATGGCAGGCCCATTGAACCTGTGGATTCCGGCCTCAAACCTTCGTATGAGGCGCTTACGCCTGTGTGTTGTCCCGGCCGTGCTTCGGAGCCGGGAGCCGGGCAGGCCTGCGGGCCCCGCGGTTGGCGACTGGGACGCGAAGCAGGGCGACGAGTAGCCAGGGTACATTCTGGCTATCGATGACCGGGCGTTCCTGAGGTGTGCCGAGAGGGAACGAAGGGTTGGCGGCAGGACCGGCGCTCCGTCTGCTCGCCACTGGACACACCCCGGAACGCTACGGATCATCGGCCTTGTCGTACGTCATCCCCCCGGAACCGGTCGTCGCGGGACGTCGGCGGACGAACGGAGGGCTTGTTGCCCGCAAAATTCCGATGAGCATCGGAAACGATGGATTCCTGCCCGTCCGGCATGAAGTACTTGCCGGAAAGATCGTCGTTTGCAGTTCCGACGGAGACGGCCGTAAGCAGGAGGGCCATCATGGTTGGCTTTGACTGAAGCATTTCTTTTTCTCCGATCTAGGGTTGTTGTGACCGGGAAAGCTTCCGAGAAATCCGCACCTTCTTAAATCGGCCTTTGGAGCATCCGTTCGACCTCATCGGATGCCTTTGCTCATACGCGCGTATGCCGCGCCGGTATCAAGGGTTGCGGTACGAAGTTGATCGACTGCGATACGGGTCGGGGCGCCTGACGCGGATGTGCCTCGAGAGCCTCGATTGGCCCGCTCCAACACAGCCGTGTTTTCCCCGTTCGGCGGTTACGCATGCAACCTGTGCGTTTCCATTGCAGGCATTTCACCCGTTCCTGAAATCGCGGCATGGCGGAACTCCGTTCTTATCGAGGAGCCGGCGAAGAGCCGGTCAGTGTTCAAAGATAGGAGACGATTCATGAAGACCTTTTTCCTGACAGGTATTCTCTTGATGGGAATTTTGGGGCCCGCTTCGGCGCTGGAGGCCCTGCCGGGAAGCCTGACCTTCGAGAAGCCGATTGTGAAGCGCGCGAAACTGCCGATCGGAAGCACGGTGACCCACGAGTTTCACTACCGGGGCCAACGGATCAAGGAGCTCTATGTCGTGCGCCCGGATCACTCCCTGAAGCTGACATGGCGCTCCGCCTCGAGCAGCCGCTAGCCGGCGGGCCCAAGTCCGCCCTGAGCGGTTGCGCCTCGGGCCGATCGGGCCAGCTACATCTGTAGCGTCGCAGGCTGCCCCTGAAACCATCGGGTAACGGGGCGGCCGCATGTCTCCCAGGGTTCCGGGATGAGGGCCCGCACCCGTTCTCCAAGATCGCCTCATGGACCTGACATGCTGAAGATAATCCTTTTGACGATCTCATTCATGCTCATCACCTGCCCAGCGGTTGTCGCCCGGCAGGTGGTGGATTCGGCCGGAAGGACGGTCACCCTGCCCGATCGCATCAGCCGCGTGTTCCCGGCCGGTCCGCCTGCCGCCGTGATGGTTTATGTCGTGGCCCCGGACAAACTCCTCGGCTGGCACCGCGAGATGTCGCCTGCAGAAAAGGCATTCCTGCTGCCCGCCGCCGGCGAACTGCCCGTCGTCGGTCGGCTTACCGGCAGAGGTGGCACGATCGAGCCCGCCGCGCTCGAAGCGTTGAAGCCCGATCTCATCATCGACGTCGGAAATATCGATGGACGCTACGTGTCGCTCGCCGACCGGGTACAGAAGGAGACAGGCATTCCCTACGTTTTGATCGACGGCAGCCTGACCCAAACGCCCGAGAGCCTTCAACTGATGGGGACTGTTCTCGACGTGTCCCCGCGGGCAGAGAAACTCGCGTCCTTCGCCGGACCGCACTTCCGGAGCCTCGCCGCCCACCTTGGAACCCTCCAGCCTTCCGAGAGGCCCAGAATCTATTATGGCAAGGGTGAGGACGGGCTCGAGCCCGGCTTCCAGGCTTCGATCAATACCGAGTGGATCGAACTGGTCGGCGGCACAAACGTAGCCACCGCGGACGGAATGGAGGCAACGGCGAAGGTTTCGGTAGACCAGATCCGGGAATGGGACCCGCAGGTCATCGTCGCCGCAACGCCTGCGTTTGCGGAGGCTGTCATGGAAAATCCTGAGTGGAGCGACATCACGGCGCTGCGCAATGGCATGGTCTTCCAACCGCCCGCCCTGCCCTTCGGCTGGCTCGACCAGCCTCCCGGCATAAACCGCCTGATCGGCCTGAGCTGGTTGAAAGCCAAACTCTTTCCCGCGCGCAAGGCCGAAAATATCCGCTCGGAGGTCCATCATTTCTTCAAGCTCTTCTACCAGGTCGACCTGAGCGACCGGCAGATGGATCAGATCCTCGGGCCTGCACCCTGAGCACACGGCGACCGCTAAGCGGTCAGCCCGCTCGAAGACCACCGGCACTCCAGGAACAAAACGAAAAGGATGAAGACATGAGCCTGCGCATCAATGATATCGCCCCCGATTTCTCGGCAAAAAGCACCCACGGTCTGATCGACTTCCATCAATGGATGGGCGACGACTGGGTGGTGCTGTTCTCGCATCCGAAGAATTTCACCCCCGTCTGCACCACGGAGCTTGGCGCGATGGCGGGCCTCGCAGATGAATTTCAGAAGCGCAACGTGAAGATCATCGGAATCTCCGTCGATGCAGTGGAGAGCCACGCGGCCTGGAAGCAGGATATCCGGACGGCGACCGGCTTCGATGTCGACTATCCCCTTATCGGCGATGAAAACCTTCATGTCGCAAAACTCTACGACATGCTGCCCGCCGACGCTGGCACGTCAGCGGAGGGCCGGACGCCGGTGGACAATGCCACCGTTCGCTCGGTCTACGTGATCGGACCCGACAAGAAGATCAAGCTGATCCTGACCTATCCGATGACGACGGGCCGCAATCTCAACGAGATCCTCCGGGCGATCGACTCCATTCAGCTGACGTTGCGCCATCAGGTGGCTACGCCGGCAAACTGGCAGCAGGGCGACGATGTGATCATCACCGCGGCCGTGTCCAACGAAGACGCCGTCGCCCGGTTTGGCGGTTATGAGACGGTCCTGCCCTATCTGCGCAAGACGAGGCAACCCACGGCCTGATTGCTTACCCGGGGGACGGTAGAGAGATGGTCCAGCTTGGCTAAGCCCCGGCAACGTCCCCCGTCCCTGTTATGATGCGTGCAACTTACCGCCCAGGCGCCATAGGCCACATCTCCGACCGGAGTCCCCGATCGAGGAATGTTGGCGACATTGCCTCCCACCGCACCGGATGCCATCCATGTCGAAGCCCGCTGTTTCTGCCTTCCATGATGCACGCACAGGTTCCGTCCAATACGTCGTGGCGGATCCGCAAACGCGGCGATGTGCGATCATCGATCCGGTGCTGGACTTTGACGAAAAGTCCGGCTCGACGGCCACCACCAATGCCGATGCTATCCTGCAGCATATCCGAGACAGAGAACTCGTCGTCGAGTGGATCCTGGATACCCACCCTCACGCCGATCATCTTTCCGCGGCCCGTTACCTGAGCGAGAAAACCGGGGCTCCGACCGCCATGGGCGAGCACGTCAGACGGGTCCAGGCCATATGGAAGGAGATCTACGACTGGGAAGCCCTGCCCTGTGAAGGCTCCTGCTGGGACCAGCTTTTCTCTCACGGAGACAGTTTCCCCATCGGAAGGCTGCAGGCCCGTGTCCTCCATTCTCCCGGGCATACGCTCGCGTCCGTGACCTATCTGATCGGCGACGCCGCGTTCATCCATGATACGCTCTTCATGCCCGACAGCGGCTCGGCGCGTGCTGATTTCCCGGGCGGTAGCGCCGCCGACCTGTGGACCTCCATCCAGGAGATCCTGGCATTGCCGGAGGATACCCGCCTGTTTACCGGGCATGACTATCGACCCGGCGGGCGGCCCGCCCAATGGCAATCGACGATCGCCGAGCAACGGGAATTCAACGCGCATCTGCGCTGCAGGTCGGCATCGGAGTTCATCGCCTTGCGCGAAGCACGCGACCGGTCCCTGCCGATGCCGAAGCTTATTCTGCCTGCCCTGCAGGTCAACATTCTCGGAGGCAGGTTGCCGGCGGAAGACGCCAGCGGCAAGCGCTACCTGAAAATCCCGCTCAACGCCTTCCCCTCGGCCGTCTGGTAACGGTGCCTCCACGGACGTGGCTCCGTGACGCCGATCACGTGCTGATCCGAACAATAGGGACAGACCTCCGCGTTGGTTTGCTCATACTCATGGATGAGCGACGCACCGTCAGGTGGAGTTTCCGGTGCAGCGCGTTTGGCGCAGTTTCGGGTCAGGGACCGCGCTCGAGATCAATCCGGACAGGGATCCATCGACGACCTGCCTATCTCAGCCCTCCTCATCCGCAACTGATCCCCCCCCAGTCAGAGGAACAAGCCGATGAACAAGAATGAGGTTTCTCCCATCCGGAGAATCACGCTTCCCCGCCGCACCTTCGTGACCGCGGCAGCCGGACTGCTCTTCGCAGCCCCGGCGCTTGCACAACCTTCAGGCGCCACGACGGGCGCGGGCGCCCCATATCGATCGCAACCCAAGTCTGCTCAACAGGCTGTGTGGAACCACGACGAAGTGGCGCTGCTGCTCATCGATTACCAGCCGGAGATGTTCGGCAACATCCGCTCCGAGACCACTGCCGCACAGGTCGAGCTGAACACCCGCTTCCTGATCAAGATAGCGAAAGCGTTCAACATCCCGGTCGTTCTTTCGACCGTCGGCGTGGAGATGGGCGTCAACGGTCCCACGGTGGAGGCGATTGCAGGGGAGCTTCCAGGCTCAAGCATCATCGACCGCAGTTCGATGAACGCGTGGGAAGACCCGAACTTTCTGGCCGCGGTCAGAGCCACGGGTAAACGCAGGCTGATGATCGGTGCGCTTTACACGGAAATCTGCCTGACCTACCCCGTCGTGGAAGCCCTTGCAGAGGGATATGAAGTCGCCATCGTCAACGATGCGGTTGGCGGCCTGTCGCAGACCGCTCATGCGACGGCGATAGACCGGATGGTTCACGCCGGAGCCATTCCGAATACCGCCCTCGCGCTCAGCACGGAACTCTTCCGCGACTGGAAAAGCCGGGAAGCGACGGTCGCCCGTCCGATCATCCTCTGGTACCTTGAGGAGCTGAAGAACCGGCCGGTTTTGTAACCGGAGGAAAACATTCCTCGACGAAAAGCCTGAGAGGCGAGTTGATCGGCAGCCGAAACGCTGAACCAGAGTGCTGGACGCTGCGCCCTTGCCGTCACCGGTCCTTCATACCTGGGTATAGAGGGCTAAACGCAAGATGTGAGGAACACGCCCAGGAGTTCAGTAGGATCGGAAGAAAATCAATGTAGATTCAACTCATCGCCGGAACAAACCGGAGATAGCAAAGCACTCCTTCCCCCAGGTTTTTGGAAAGGCGGCCGAGCTTCAGAAATATCTGCGCATCAAGAGTGGCCCGAGGCATTTGGTCGAAATGATGCGGAGAAGGTTGACATTCAAAGGTGATCAGCCTATTTAGTTATTGCGATAACAATTATCGCAATTGATAAATGAAGACGTAGTTCAGATTTCATCAACCCGCGCAAAGCGCACCCAACGAAAGGACCACGATCATGAAGTATCTTTCCTCCCTTACCGCCCTTGCCCTGCTTGCCATGGCATCCGGCCCCGCCTTTGCCGCCGAAGGCGAATATTACGAAGGTGTATCGCCGAACGAAAGCACCCGCTCCGTCGGCATCGACCGCAGCTTCGGCTATACGGGTTCGGTTTCCGATGCGGCCGGCATGCGCTCTGTCTCGAAGGCACCGGTCAACAGCGGCGACTACTACCTCGGCGCCGAGCGCCCGATCTAACGCAGTCCATTCAAGACATCGGCAGGTCCCGTCCAGGTCGCAAACCACAAGGGCGGAGCCTCCCAGCTCGGCATACCATCTCGTATCCAGCTCATCGCTCATCCCGGACAGAACGTCAGGGATGAGCGATCGCTTTTTAACGGATTGCACCCAGTCCGAGCTGTCCCGGTCACGTCGGTTCGTTGACGCATGTCAGGCCGGGAGGATGATCGGCCTCATACCCAGGAGTGAGCTCGCATCTACTAATGCGCGATAGGCCAAAGGAGCCGTTTGGGGGATCATGCCATTGCTGATCCGCGCTTCCCTCCCCGCCAGACCGCGGCAGCATCCGAAGCCGGACAACGGGCGCCCTCCCTCGTTGTCCGGCAATCGGGATTGAATCCGGGGGATCCGGCAGCTCCGATCACCACGCGCTTTCCCGCTCCAGAGGAGAGGAGGACGTGGCACCGAGACGCTGGTTTCTCATCCGTCGCGATAACGTTCTTAATGGGTCCAGGAGACGAGCATTGGTTACGACACCGGAGGCTAGTGGACATTCTGATCGGGGCATGGGCGATAAGGGGAGCAGCCTCCGTCTTCTGGATGCCATGGAACTTGCCTGGTGCGAGGTGAATATCACCACCCTGACGACGGAGCTGTCGACCTTTGGCGTCGAACCCAAAGGCACCCCATCAGGAAGGTCCCGCAGAATTGCCTCCATGTTGCAGCGGGTGAAAGTCGTTGAGGCGAATGGGGCATTCTTGTCGCTCTTCGGCCAAGGGGGTTCCACTGATCCGACGCACGCGTTTCAGCATATGTGGCCCCAGGAAAGCCTGTCGACTTTCACCGATTGTCTGCTTGCGCTGTCGAACGGCCAGTCGTCCTACCGGGGCACTTTCCAGTTGATGCCGGCGCTCGGTGCGCCCGTAGATTTCGATGTCACGGCTATCCGCTCAAGCGACGATCCTGCAGCGACCTTGATCTTCGGTTTCAAGGATGTGTCACCGTCCCAACAGGCCTACCGCGAGCTGGAAGCCAGCGAGCGTCGCTACCGGAGCCTCTTCGACTACATGCCGATCGGATTGACGCAGGTCGATGCAAGCTCGCTCGTTGCCCTGTTTGTCGACCTGCGGCGGAAGGGAGTGGAGGATCTGGACGCTTACATCGATGAACACCCCGAGTTCCTCGACAAGGCGCTCGAGGCGCTGACCGTCGAAGACGTCAACCAGCACAATCTTTCCATGTTCGGGGCGGGATCGGTCGAGGAAATGCGCGGCTCGGTCTGGCGCTACTGGCAGGCAAGCCGGTCGACCATGCGCCGCTCGTTGGTGGCACGCTATCGCGGCCAGGATCTCTTCCAGGAGGAAACCCGTGTCGTCCGCATGAATGGCGAGAGCCTCGACGTCCTCTATGCCGCTGCCCGAAACGAGGACATGCCCGAAAAGAGCCTTGTCGGCTTCATCGACATCACCGAGCGCAAGAAGGCCGAGGCCGCCTTGCAGCGCAGCGAACGTCGTTATCAGAACCTGTTTCAGGCCATGACGGTCTCGTTCTGGGAGGTGGACCTGGCCGAGGTCCTGGATCTTCTCCCGAAACATGAGCCCGAAACAGGTACCGATTACCGACAGTACTTCCGCGACAATGTCGACATTGTCGGGCACATCCTGAAAGCGGCGAGGATCCTGGACGTCAATGAGCAGACGCTTGCCCTGTTCGGAGGCACAGATAAGCCGGCCTTGCTGCGCCCCCTGGAGGAGTTCTGGCCGAGCGAGCGCATCGGCGACTTTGCGGATGCTTTGGCAGCCGTCCTTCAAGGCGGGTCTGCGGTAACCATCGAAACCCTCCTGCAGCGGCTCGACGGAACGATCTTCGACGCCCAGTTCACGCTTCGGTTCATGGATGATGATCGAAGCCGCGGCCTGGTCGCCGTTACCGACATCAGCGAGCGGGTCCGCGCCTATACCCAGCTCGAACTCAGCGAGCAAAGATACAAGGATCTCTTCGACCATATGCCGATCCCGGTTCTCCAGGTCGACACCCGCAATCTGCGCAGTCTTCTGATCGAACTGAAGGAGGCGGGGATCAGTGATCTCGGCGCCTATGTGGCAGAACATCCCGAGTTCCTGCGGATCGCCATGGAATCCTCCCTGATCACCGAGGCCAATGGCTCAGCCGTCCGCCTGTTTGGCGCCCGCAGGGCCGACGATCTGCACGTCCCCATGACCCGCCTGTGGGAAAGCCACCCCTCCGCGTTCGCAAGGGTACTGAACAATCGCTTCCGGGGCATGGACACCTATGAGGAGGAAATCAAGGTGACCGCCATCGACGGTCGCGTCATCGAAGGGGTCCTGACGGTTGCCTTTCCGCCTGCGTTGGACAAGCTCGGGATCACGCTGCATGCCTTCGTGGATACGACCGACAAGAACCGCGCGGTCATGCGGGTGCGAGAGATGGAGAGTGAGTTTGCCCATGCCGCCCGTGTGTCGATGTTGGGCGAGCTGACCGCCTCGATCGCTCACGAGGTCAACCAGCCGTTGGCGGCAATCGCCACCAATGGCGAGGCGGGGCTGCGCTGGCTCAGGCGCCCCCAACCCGACCTCCGGGAACTGGAAGGGCTCACGACGCGGATCGTCTCGGAAGCCCAGCGCGCCGCCGATGTGATCGCCCGGGTCCGCGGGATGGCACTTCGCCGTGCGCCTGAACGGGAAATCCTCCAGCTGGACGAGATCGTGCGCGAATCCTTTCTGTTGCTGCGCCATGAGCTTCAGGCGAAGGGGGTGACCGTCACGCATCACCCTGCGGCAAAGAGGGTGGACGTGTCGGCTGACCGCACTCAGCTGCAACAGATCGTCGTCAACCTCGCGGTGAACGCGGCACAGGCCATGGCAGCCCACTCCGATCGACGGCGCGAGATCCGCGTCAGCACGGACGCCGAGGGGGGCTATGCTCGCTTCTGCATCGAGGATTCGGGACCCGGGATTGCAGAGGACGATCACGACCGCATCTTCCAGAGCTTCTTCACGACCAAGCATGACGGAATGGGGATGGGATTGGCCATCTGCCGCTCCATCGTGGAAAGCCACGGCGGCAGTATCCGTGCGGACAATGAAAGCGTCCTGGGTGGCGCGCGCTTCAGCCTTCTTCTTCCCCATGCAGAACCGGCCGCCTCTTCAACCAACGAAGCATAGGACCTACCGTCATCGTCACCCGGTCCACCCGTGACTTCGGCCCGAAACGAGACGCGGCTACGTATATGAGGAATTCCTTAAGTAACACGTGTGTATAATTGGAGCGGGCTTTGCTTTGCCCTATACCCGGGGGATGACCACCTGCGCAAAAGCGACTGGAGATTCCGTGGGCGAGGCTATCATTTCCATCATCGATGATGACGAGGCCGTCCGCTCTTCACTGGACAGCCTCATGCGCTCCCTTGGCTTGCGGTCGGCGGCATTTGCGTCGGCCGAAGAGTTTCTTCGCTCTGCCCTTTCGTCGAGGCCCGGCTGCGTGATCAGTGACGTGGACCTGCCGGGCGGGATGAACGGGTTCGAACTGGGAACAAAGCTAGCCGCCGTTTCCAGGCAACCCCTGATCCTGATCAGCGGCCGTTCCGACAAGGATTATGAAGCCAGGGCGCAAAATGTCGGGGCGATCTGTTTTCTGCGGAAGCCGTTCAGCGCCGAGACCCTGATCGCGCGGCTGGCGACCGTCATCACCATCTGATCCTGCCGTCTCAGCGACCAAGCACCTCGGCCAGCCGCGTCAGTTCGATCAGCGACCTGACCTTGAGCTTCTTCATCGCGGCAGCGCGGTGGATCTTCACGGTAACCTCGCTGATCGAGAGCGAGAAGGCGATCTGCTTGCTGAGCTGGCCCTGAACGACGCGTTCGATGACGTCTCTTTCCCGGGGCGTCAGGGCGTCAAATCTCTGCCGGGCATCCTGCTGGCGCTGGACGATCGCCGCGCGCCGGCGGCCTTCCTCCAGGGCGCGACCCACCGCGTCAAGCAGGTCCTGATCCCGGAACGGCTTCTCGATGAAATCGATCGCTCCCGCCTTGATGCCGCGCACGCTCATCGGCACGTCGCCGAAACCGGACACCAGGATTATCGGCAGCGTGTATCCCTGGCTTGTAAGGTGATCCTGGAAATCGAGACCGTTAACGCCCGGCAGCCGGATGTCGAGAATGAGACAGGCCGGTCGATCGACGTGGTGCGCCTCGAGGAACTCCGCCGGGCTTCCATAGCTGTCCACCTCATAGCCGACCGATTGGAGAAGATCCTTGAGCGCGGCGCGCAGACCCTGGTCGTCGTCGATGATATAAACGATCGGAGGCCGGGATAGGGCGTGATCGGTCCTCATGCTTTGGCCTCATCGATAGGAGGCAAAGATATCCCCTTCCGGTCCGCGAGGCAGTATCCTCGCCGGGCATCCGCGACTGGAACCGGATTGTCTTTTATCCCTGAATTCCCCTGCATCCTTACCCCGCAATGCCGCCCCGGCCGACCTCTCGGCGAGAATACCATGAAACCGGTGGCGGAAAAACGTGGCCTCAACCATGCCGGGTCCCCTGCATCGTCATCCCCATCCTACACAGGGCACCGCTGGCGTCGGACGTGGTGACATGAGGGAGACGGCCGGCAAGTCCCCGCGCGGTTGGCCGCACTGCCCAGTCCACCCCCAGAAGCGATTCCCGCCTACTATGGGATCAGGCGGTTCATACCTTGGCGTGGACGAGCCAAACGCCTGCGTGATCGCAGCGGCGACCTGCGGACGTCATCCTTCCTCGACACCGGTCGCCGAGGAAATGACATGCGAGACCTGGATGCGGCCTGCTCGGTCGGGCCACCGCCGATACCGAGGTCCCAAGCTCGAAACGGACGCAAGCCTGCGGATCCCTCTGCAAGCGTGGGCGGGCTCGCCCCCTGGCAGATCGCCCGGATCGTCGATTATGTCGAAAGCAATCTCAGCATCACCATTTCGGTCGCCAGCATGGCAGCCCATGTACAACTGAGCACCAGCCATTTTTCCAGGGCATTCCAGATCAGCTTCAATGACTCTCCCTACAACTATGTACTTCGCCAACGCCTGAACTATTCCCGGACGCTTATGCTGCGCACAGACTATTCGCTGAGCCAGGTCGCGTTGGAGATCGGAATGGCGGATCAGGCCCATTTCACCAATACTTTCAAGCGGTTCTTCGGAGTGACGCCAAGGGCCTGGCGTAAGCAATCCGGGCACTGACCCCGCGACCTTTGCAACCAAAAGTTCTTGTTGTAGTCTTTCCTGGATGCAGGAGGATGGGACGGTGGGTTTTAAAGGGCTGCGGTCTCGGCGTGGGACAGTAATACTCTGAATTTGCAGTAATCGTCCGCATCCGGTCGCGGATAAGGTCACATTGGCGCACAATGAATATCCGGAAGAGCGGGACGTGCGGCGATAGCCGGCAATCTCTAGCCCCGCTCTAGTACCGATACGGGTCCGGCCCACACCGGGAGCGCTCCATCGGTGGAACCATCTCACTCTTGCGTCAATGGAAAGGAAGACGCTCGATCCGTGACGAACGGGGCTAGGCCTTCGTCCCTGTGAGCAGCGTAGAATTCTCTGTCGAGGGTACATGGCGGGTAGTGATGTCAGGGTGGCAAGCTTCGGTCCGTTTCGGTTCAATCCGTCTCGGCGACGGCTGATGCGGGATCATCAGGAGGTCCTTCTCGGCACCCGTGCATTCGACATTCTTCAGGCGCTTGTCGGAAGTGCCGGACGGAGCCTCACCAACAAGGAACTCATCCAGTTCGCGTGGCCCGGGATCCACGTCGAAGAGGCGAACCTTCGGGTTCACATTTCGAGCCTTCGCAAGACGCTCGGGTGCGGAAAGGACGGCGTCCGCTACATAGAAAACCTCGTCGGGCGCGGCTATTGCTTCGTGGCACCCGTGCAGTGGCTCGATGGAGATCCGCCGGCGGCAGCGTCGTCCGGTGCACAAGTATCCGGAGCGCCCGGGAGCGCTTCTCCACCGCCCCCGCTGCGCTCACGCATCATCGGTCGGGAAGCGGAGGTCGCCGATGTCTGCCAGTTGCTGGCAGCGGGCAGGTTCGTCAGCATCGTCGGCCCCGGCGGCCTGGGCAAGACAACCGTTGCACTCGCCACCGCACATCGGCTTCTCGGAAGTGATCTTGCTGCCCAGTTCTTTCTGGACCTTTCCGAGATCAGGGATCCCGGCCTCGTCATACCTGCCCTGGCACGATCCGTTGGCGTGGCAACCGGCCGGCAACCTTCTGAAGCACTGCTTCTCTCCCATCTGAGGGGCCAACGCGCGCTCCTGGTTCTGGACAGTTGCGAGCATCTCGCCGACGCCATGGCCGAACTCGCCCAAAGCCTCTGGGACCATCTCCCCGAGCTTCATATTCTCGTCACCAGCAGGGAAGCGCTTCGAATTGACTGCGAGCGGATTTTCCATCTCTCCGCGCTTGCCGTTCCGACCGGGGACAGCGAACTGGGAGCGTTAAGGGCCTCGCCTGCGGTGGAGATGTTCTTCGACAAGGTGTCATCAAGCGGATTTCGCGGCGAGTTAGCGGCCGAGGATCTTGCCATCGTGGGAGACATTTGCCGACGCCTTGATGGAATACCGCTTGCGATCGAGCTTGTCGCGAGCCACGCCTCGACCTTCGGCTTTTCAGGCCTGCTGACGCTACTCGGCGAAAGACACAGCCTCAGACTGGAGGGGAAGCGAAATGCCGCTCTTCGCCATCAGACGCTCGAGACCATGCTGGATTGGAGCTACGATCTCCTTTCCATGACCGATCGTGACGTGCTTATGTACCTGTCAGCCTTCGTCGGCGACTTCACGCTCGATGCCGCGCAATTCGTGGCCACAAACGACACGCGCGACATCTTCGCGGTATCGAACGCCATCACCCGGCTTGTGAACAAATCCCTCCTCACGGCATCCGCCAAAGGCAGCCTGACTTGTTTCCGTCTGCTCGACACCACGCGCGAATATGCGCAGGAAAAGCTGATGGCCTCCGGCGCCGCATGTGATGCCTACGAAAAACATGCCGCCTATTATCTGGCACGGCTGGGTGGGACGGGTTCAGGAGGCGCTTTCACCCGGAAGGATTTCTCCTCCTACATGGCGGACGTCCCCAACATCCGGCTTGCCCTGGAAAGGGCGGCGGCGGCCCCGGACCATCCGTGTCTGGCACGGCTCTGCGCGGCATCGGTGCCCGTTTTTGTCGGACTTGGCTTGCTCACGGAGTGCGGGAAGTGGTGTGCCCATGTCCTCGCCCGGTCGGGCCCTGCTCTCGACGATCCGTTGGAGCTTTCGATCCAGGAGGGGCTGGCGATCGCCAGCATGTTCACGAACGGCAACCACGATACCGTCCGTAGCGCCATCTCAAGGGGCCTGGAGCTTGCGGAACGGAGCGGCCAGTTCGAGAGAACGCTCCATCTGCTGTCGGGCCAGCACATATTCTTTACCCGCATCGGGGACTTCCGGGCTGCGCTGGAATGCGCCGAGCACTGCTTGAGAGTATGCCGGGCTGAGGGTGACCCCGCCGGGATCGCGACCGCCGAATGGATGGTGGGCTGTTCCTATCATCTCATCGGAGACCAGGCGAAGGCGCTGGAATTTACCGAGCGCGGCTTTGACACTGTGCCCCTGTCTTCGCCACGGGACACGCGATACTTCGGCTACGATCACCAGATCAGAGCGTTGATCGTGCTCGTACGAACCCTGTGGCTGCGCGGCAAGCCGGAAGAAGCAAGACGGGTGGCCGAAACGGCCATCTCCGAGGCGGTGCGAAAGAACAGCCAGATCGACCTCTGTATCGCTCTGCTGTACGTCTGCACGATCGCGATTTGGGATCGGGATGCTGAAACGGCGGACGCAAGGTCGCAGCGGCTTCTCGAGGTCGCTGCGCGCAATTCGCTGAAGCCGTACGAGATGGTGGGCCTCGCCCTCGCAGGCCAGGTGGACGTCCTGTGTAATCGCCTGGACAGCGGCATCGAAAAACTTCAGGCCGCGATCGCCTATCTGGAGGCCGAAGAACACCACATCCTGACGCCGGTCTTCCTGGGGAGCCTCAGCGATGCTTTCAGCAGATCGGGCAGGATCGACCGGGCCAAACGACTGATCGACGTCGCCATAGAGAGAGCCCGGCGAGGATCGGGCTCATGCCATCTGCCCGAGCTTTACATTCTCGCCGGTCAGATCGAGGGCCGAGACCCCAGCGCTCCTGCGGGCAGGATGGTTGAGTGGTTTCAGGAGGCACGAGCAGTCGCACGGCGACATTCAGATGTACATCACGAGCTTGAGGCGTCGTTGGAACTGCTGAAGCACGGGCAACGGATGCATCAGGAACTGGCAGTGCTCATGGCCTCGGTCGCGCTTAACGGCACCTCCCGCTGTCTGACGGAGGCCCGGGCGCTGCTGCAAGTCCCCGACGTCCGACTGGCAATGAAAGAGCCGTGCGAGCGAGCCTGTAGAGGCACCCGGAGGAAAAGCGATGTCAACTTGGCGTAGAGGTCTGCTTTCCGTATTCATGCTGACGTGGAGCTTCGCGTCGGCCGAGGCCCGCGATATCTCCTTCTCGCTCGGCCATCCCCCAGGGTCAATCTTTGCACGAGGGGCCGAAACCTTCGCAAGGACTCTCGAAGAAGAAACCGGTGGCCTCGTCAAAGCGCGCATTTTTCCGATGTCGCTGCTTACCATGGCCGAAACCTCCGCCGGGATCAGGGATGGCCTGGCCGACATGGGCGCCGTCATGGTCACCTATCATCCTGCCGAATATCCTCACACCAACTTCATTCTCGATTCATCGCTCCTGATCGGTGCCGCTCCCGGCGACACGCCGGTGGGCGCGGCCTATGCCGCTGCGGTCACGGAGTTCATCCATACCAGATGTCCCGAATGCATCAGCGAGTTCCTGCGACAGAACCAGGTGTTCCTTGGAGGTGCAGGAAGCTCGCGCTATGCGCTGAACTGCAGCAAGCCGATCTCGTCCGCGGCCGAGATCGGCGGCGCGAGATTAAGGGTCGGCGGTGCAAGCTGGGCGAGGTGGGCCGGAGCCGTCGGAGCGTCGCCGGTGACCATGGCCGGCGACGAGACGCTTCAGGCCCTCAGCCAGGGCCTGATAGATTGCGTCGTCCTGTCGATACCCGATATCCAGACCTTCGGCCTCGTCTCGGCGGTCAAACACATAACCCGGGATGTGCCGGGAGGGGTTTATGTTGCATCCTTCGCCAATGTGAACCGGGACAGGTGGCTGGCATTCACGCCACAGGAAAAGGCCGCCATGGTGAAGGGGGTTGCTCGTGGTGCAGCCGCCACAAGCTGGGCCTATCACCAGGATGAGCAGCGAGTACTCGACCGCTTTCGTCAGAACGGAGGCCAGGTCTATCACTCTGACCAGGCGCTCCTCGATCTCACCGAGAATTTCATGGAAGAGGACCTGGCTGCCCTGGCGTCGATCTATGAAGGGCGGGGTGTGACCCGTGCGGCCGAGATGCAAAAGGACTTCCGCGAGATCATCGAGCGATGGCTGGTTCTTGCAGGCGGGCTCACCTCCGAGGAAGAACTCGCGGATCTCTACATGTTGGAGCTGTTCTCCAAGCTGGATTTGACCGACGCGCTGCCTTCGGTCAATGCGCAATGATGCGCGCGAAAGCTGATCGGCTCCTGTCCATGCTGGTAAATCTTGGCGCCGTTGTCGGAGGGATCGGGATCTTTCTGATGATGCTGCACATTACGTGCGATGTTGCCCTGCGTACCGCCTTTGGCATGGGACTCCCGGGTACCTTCGTCGCCGTCTCGCAATATTACATGCTGGCCGCCAGCTTTGCTCCGCTCGCACTGGCACAGAAGCAGAGGGCCCACATATCGGTCGAAATTCTCGACGGGTTTATCCTACCCCACCGGGTCAGATTTCTCGACATCGCCATCCTCCTCCTGATTTGGATCGTGATGTCTGTGCTGGCTGTCCGCACCATGACCGAGGCGATAGAGGCGTGGCGCCTGCGAACCGCTCATATTGATGGAAACCACCTTATTCCCACATGGCCGGGATATTTTTTCCTGCCGTTCGGGACGGGCATCATGGCGTTGCTGGCCTTTGCCCGACTGCTTGAAGCCCTGCGAAACCGGCGAGCCAGATGAATATCGGTGACGCCAACATCGGCCTGATATCGCTGGCTGCGGTCGTCGTCGCGATCCTTTTGAAAGTTCCGGTCGGCATCGCTCTCTTGACAACCTCCTACCTGGGCCTGTGGTGCCTTTCGGGGTGGAGCGTTGCCTGGGGGACCCTCGGCATCATTCCCTACAATTTCGCGGCAAGCTGGATACTCAGCTCCCTTCCGATGTTCCTCTTGCTCGGCTTTATCTGCCAGCACATGCAATTATCGAATGAGCTTCTCAAGCTCGCCACGATCCTGCTGTCGCGAATACCGGGCGGCCTCGCCATCGCCGCCGTCCTTGGCGCCTCAGCCTTCGCGTCGATATGCGGCTCGTCGATTGCCTGTTCGGCAACGATAGGCCGCGTAGCCGTTCCGGTGATGCTTGACGCAAAATACGATGCGCAACTTGCCGCCGGCACGGTCGCAGTTGCCGGCACGGTCGGGGCATTGATCCCGCCCTCGATCATCCTGATCATCTACAGCGTGTTTGCCCAGGTTTCCGTGACCGAACTGTTCTTGGGAGGGCTGTTTGCGGGCGTCCTGACGGCGATCGGATATGTCGTCGTCATCCTGGTCCGTGTACGTCTGCAACCCCATCTCGCACCCGCTGCCGATGCTTCCTTCACCGCCCGCGAGAGGGTGGTGGCGACCCTCGGTTGCTGGCATCTGCTGTTGCTGGGTGGCGTCGTTCTTGCCGGAATACTGGGTGGTTTCCTGACGCCGACCGAGGCGGGCGCAGTCAGCGTCGCGCTTGCCTGCGTCATTGCAATTTACAAGAGGACGTACAGCGTCCCTCGCCTGATCCAGTCGATCTGCGAAGCGGCCGTGACAACCTCGGCTCTGATCATCATCGGGATCGGCGCAAGCATGCTGGCCAGGTTGCTGTCCCTCTCCGGAGCCAGCACCTTGATCACCGACGCCGTTCTCGCGCTCGACGCAGACCCATTGCTCTTTCTTCTTGGACTGGTGATCGTCTACCTTGTCCTCGGCCTGTTCCTCGATCCGATCGGGTCCATGCTGCTGACCCTGCCCATTGTTCTGCCGCTGGTGTCCGACGCGGGGTTCGGCCTCGTCTGGTTCGGAGTTGTGCTCACGAAGCTCCTGGAAATCGGGATGATCACGCCACCCGTGGGGATGAACGTCTTCGTCATCAAGGCCGTGGTTGGAGACAGGGTTGAAACCTCTTCCATCTTCAAGGGCATCGTCTGGTTTCTGCTGATGGACCTCGCCATCCTTCTCCTGTTGCTGGGCTCGCCCGAGATCATTTTCTTCCTGCCGTCCCTCTTTGGTCGATGAATTCCCTGTCCATCGGATCTATCGGCTGAAACACGCAGCCGCGATCAGGGCAGCCCATACGTTCGCTGTCGAATGCAGTTATCTCGTCGTCCTTCGCCATGCCATTACACGCGGCTTTACACCGTTTAACTGGCGCACCTCCTTTGTCTCCTCCACTCTGGCCGCAACATCAGTTCCGATGGTCCTCAATGGAGACGAATGATGTTCCCGCACGCTTGCCGGAAGGAAGACGGAGGGCTCGTCGATGAGCCCCGCATGGCGCCTGATATCGTGCCGCCGGCTGTCGAGGAGTCCCTTGGATATTGGGGCGAAGACGCGGCTGACTTTCAGCCCGCATCGCGTGGCGCGCAAGCGGGTCAGGCATTTTGCGACCTGGACGGAAGCGATCAACGTTACGACGACCTTTTTCAATATGCCCCGATCCCGCTCCTCCAGGTCGAGGCGGGCAGGCTGACGCGCCGGATGACGGAGTTGAAAAGTCGGGGCGTCACCAGCATACGCGACTACACACGCGACAACCCCGGCTTCCTGAAGTTCGCCATGCAAAACACCATCATCCTGCACGCCAACAGGGAAGCGATTACACTGTTCGGGGGAAGGCGTCTGAAGGATCTTCTTGGACCGGTCGAACCTTTCTGGCGCAACAGCGAGGAGGCCTACCTGCGCCATCTCGAAAACCGTTTCCGTTTCGCCCGCTCCTTCCGGGAGGAAGCTACTTTTATCACGCTCGATGGACGCATCCTCGAGGGCATGCTGACCGTGACCTCCTCGCCCGCGTCAGTGCAGGCGGGGCTTACCCTCAATGCCTTTGTCGATCTGACCGACAAGAAACGGGCCGAGCGGCAACTCGCTCAGGTTCAGGCAAATTTCGCTCACGCCGCGAGGGTCTCGGCCATGGGCCAACTCACGGCCTCGATCGTCCACGAGATCGCCCAGCCCTTGGCTGCGATCGCGATCAACGGCGAGGCGGGCTTGCGCTGGCTCAGGCGCTCCCCCGAGCCCGGCAAGGTCCAGGAAGCCTTGGGGCGTGTCGTCTCCGACGCCCGTCGCGCCGCCGATATCGTCACCCGGCTGAGGTCAATGGCCATACGCCGGGAAACGGAGCTGAAAGTCCTTTCCCTCGACGACATCATCCGAGAAGCCCTGCTGTTTCTCGAGCATGAGTTCAATTCAGCACAGATAGACGTCGAACATTGCCCGTCTGAACAAGATGCGCTGGCCGCGGTCGATCGGACACAGGTCCAGCAGGTGATTGTCAACCTTGCGCTCAACGCGAAACAGGCACTGTCGTCATCGCCTCCCGGCACCCGCAAGATCCGCGTCACCACGACGGCGGACGCAACCTGGGTCCGATGCAGGGTCGAGGATTCCGGTCCCGGCATTCCGGAGCAGCACGTCCCCCAGCTTTTCGACAGCTTCTTCACCATGAGGGAGGATGGAATGGGGGTAGGGCTGGCCGTATGCCGGTCGATCATCGAAGCGCACAAGGGCCACATCGAACTCATGCGAGAAAGCACACTCGGCGGCGCGGGATTTGCTTTCCAACTTCCCGTTTCCCCTCACGGCCAAGCTCAGGCAGAGGCGATGAGCGTGTCGAATAGTGCCTGACGCGGATCGTGCCGGACCTGAAGGTCGTGATCTCCACCCCTGGCGGACCTGGCGCCCGATGAGCTCTCGTGCCCCCAAAACGCAAAACGCTCCTCGGCGTTTGCGGAGGAGCGGGAGGTATGGGGGTTTGTCTGTCTGTGTTTGGGCGATGGGAATTTGGTTGCGGGGGCAGGATTTGAACCTGCGGCCTTCAGGTTATGAGCCTGACGAGCTACCGGGCTGCTCCACCCCGCGTCACCAAGAAAGCGGGCGCTTTGCCCGGACGGGAATTTTGTTGTCGTGTTTTCGGGAAGATTTTTGATTGCCTTTAGCAGACCTGGCAGCGACCTACTCTCCCGCGTCTTGAGACGAAGTACCATTGGCGCTGGGGCGTTTCACGGCCGTGTTCGGA